>CABUSD010000008.1:0-90647 GCA_902494165.1 uncultured Collinsella sp.
GGC
Source organism: uncultured Collinsella sp. (assembly GCA_902494165.1). GTDB lineage: Bacteria > Actinomycetota > Coriobacteriia > Coriobacteriales > Coriobacteriaceae > Collinsella. The sequence goes on from CABUSD010000008.1 coordinate 4, forward strand.
GGTTAAGTTTGTCGCGAGTTCCGCACGCAAAGGAAAGCACTTAATGTGCTTTCCGTCTTGCGCAGGACTGTAGAGCAGCAAACTTAACCGCCCCGCCCGGCGGGCGAGCGCAGGGATACGACATCTGTCCAACAATTCGTGTGAAACACAATGAAAAACCGTTTGATGTGAGTTAATATAAACAACGTCGTGAATCTGACTCCTGCCACATGCATGACAGGGGTTAAACACAAAAAGGAGTCAATTATGGTTTCTGAGAAGGCTACCCTCGTTAATCCTCAGGGTCTGCACATGCGTCCGGCTGGTCTGTTCGCCTCCACCATGGGCAAGTACGCCTGTGACGTGACGGTCGTCACCCCCGAGAAGGAGGTCAACGGCAAGTCCCCGATGGCCCTCATGGCTGCTGGTATCCCCTGCGGCACCGAGGTCGAGGTAAAGTGCGACGGCGCTGACGAGGCCGAGGCTCTGGCTGCTGCCATCGAGCTCATCAAGAGCGGTCTTGGCGAGTAGAACTCAAACGGGTCGCATGTTGAACAACTAAGTTCATATTTGGGGGCGCAGTGACCTGTTGTAAGGTAGCTGCGCTCTTTTGTCATGGATATGGCAAAACGCTTTATCACATGACACGGAGAGAGGAATGGGAATGTATCAGGGAGTCAACGCTTCCGAGGGCATCGGTATCGGCACCGTCATGGTTGCCGTCGATCCCGACTTGACGTTTGAGCCGCACGAGGTTGCTGATTCGGCAGCAGAGAAGGAGCGCTATCAATCCGCTCTTTCGGTCTTCTGCGAGAAGACCCAGGCTCAGGCCGACCACATGAAGGAGACGGTGGGCGAGGCCGAGGCCGAGATCATGAGCGGGCACATTGTCCTGGCTCAGGATCCGGGTATGACCGACGCCATCAACGCCGCCATTGACGGCGGTACCTGCGCCGAGCAGGCGCTCATGGACACCTCGACCATGTTCGAGAACATGTTCCTGTCCATGGACGACGAGATGTTCCGTCTGCGCGCGGCCGACATCGCCGACATCCGCACCGGTATTCTGGCCGAGCTGCTGGGCAAGGAGGTCGTCGACCTCTCCGTCTTGCCCGAGAACACCGTCGTTGTCGTGCACGACCTCACGCCGTCCATGACCGCCACGATCGATAAGGCCCACGTTGCCGGTATCGTCACCGAGACCGGTGGCCGCACGTCGCACTCCGCGATCATCGCGCGTGCCCTCGAGATCCCGGCTGTCCTTTCGGTTTCCAACAGCTGCACCGCGCTGCGCAACGGTATGACCGTTGTCGTCGACGGTGGCAAGGGTATCGTCGAGGCCGATCCCGACGAGGAGACGCTCGCTGCCTACACCGCCAAGGCCGAGGCCTTCGCTGCCGAGAAGGCAGCCCTCGAGGCCTTCCGTGGCAAGCCGTCCGTGACTGCCGATGGCATCAAGAAGATCATCGCCTGCAACATCGGTAACCCCGATGACGTGCCCAACGCGCTCGATCACGATGCCGAGGCCATCGGTCTGTTCCGCTCCGAGTTCCTGTTCATGGACTCTGCTGAGCTTCCTTCCGAGGAGGAGCAGTTCAACGCCTACCGTAAGGTCGCCAGCGCGCTCAAGGGTGCTCCGGTCATCATCCGCACGCTCGATGTGGGTGGCGACAAGGAGATTCCGTATCTGCATATGGTCAAGGAAGACAACCCCTTCATGGGCTTCCGCGCCGTGCGTTACTGCCTGGCCAATCCCGACCAGTACAAGGTCCAGCTCCGCGCTCTGCTGCGCGCTAGCGCCTTCGGTGACGTCAAGATCATGATCCCGCTCGTCACCTGCGTCGAGGAGGTCTTGGCTGTCAAGGAGCTCGTCGAGCAGTGCAAGGCCGAGCTTACCGAAGAGGGTCGCAAGTTCAACGAGAACATCGAGGTCGGCATCATGGTCGAGACGCCCGCCGCTTCGCTGCTCGCAGACCGACTTGCCGAGGTTGCCGACTTCTTCTCCATCGGCACCAACGACCTGATCGGCTACACCATGTGCGCCGACCGTGGTAACGACACCATCTCCAACCTGTACCAGGTTTACTATCCCGCCGTGCTCCGCTCGCTCAAGAACATCATCGAGAGCGGCGTGAAGGCCGGCATCATGGTCGGTATGTGCGGCGAGGCCGCTGCCGATCCGCTGCTCGAGCCGCTGCTGATCAGCTGGGGCCTGGAGGAGTTCTCGATGAGCGCTCCGTCGATCCTGCGCGCCCGCAAGACCATCAGCCAGTGGACCAAGGCCGAGTGCGACGAGCTCGCCGAGAAGGCACTCGCCTGCAACACCGCCGCCGAGGTCAAGGCACTGCTCGAGTCCGCAGCTCGCTAATTTGGTATCAGAGGTAACCGCGTGGTTGGAATGGGCCGGCCACGCGGCCCTCACATATACAGGGGGTACTGTAAATGTTCTACACGCTAACCGCTAACCCGGCTGTCGACATGACGGTTTCGAGCTCTCCGCTCGAGCCCGACGAGAACGTCCGCACCGGCTCGGCCAGCTACACGGCTAACGGCAAGGGCCTCGACGTGTCCTTCGCCTTTAAGAAGATGGGCGTCGACACCGTCGCGCTCGGCTTCTTCGCTGGCTTCACGGGCAAGTTCATCGTCGAGGAGGTCATGAACCTGGGTTGCCTCTGCCGCCCGGTCTGGACCGACGGTATCACGCGCATTAACACCTACGTCAACGATGGCCAGCACGAGTATGGCATCCTGAACCCCGGCGCTCCTATTACGCCGCAGCACCAGGAGGAGCTCTACAACATCCTGGACACCGCGGGCGATCTCGAGTGCCTGATCGTCTCCGGCTCCGTGCCTCCCAAAGCTACGCCTGACTTCCTGGCTCAGGTTATGGAGCACGCTCAGGCTCGTGGCGCCGACGTCGTCCTGGACCTGTCCTCCGACAAGCTCAAGGAGCTCGCTCACAAGAAGCCGCTGCTCATCAAGCCGAACCATCACGAGATGAAGGCCATCTTCGGCGTGCCGGTCGACACCGACGACGAGGTTCGCGTTGCCATGAAGATGGCTCACGACGCTGGCGTTCAGAACGTGTTGCTCACCCGTGGTAGCCGCGGCGACGCTTACTTCTCCAACGGCGAGGACATCTGGTACGCCAAGCGTGAGTTCAACATCAAGCTGGTTTCTTCCGTCTGCGCCGGCGACTGCACCCTCGCTGCGTTCCTGCACAAGTGGTACAGGGATCGTGACAACGTCGAGGAGGCCATGAAGCTCGCTATGGCCACCGGCGCCAACGTTGCCGAGTCCGTCGGCATCGGCGACTTCGGTCACGTCGACGAGTACAGCAAGCGCGTTGCTGTCCGCAAGCTCGATCGTCAGTAATCGAAACGCGACATATTCGTGCGCATGTGGCGCCCCGGTTTCGGCTGGGGCGCCTTTTTGTTCCGCCACGGGGGAGAGGTGTCCCGCCGTACTTCATCGCTTCCACACCGTTCACCGAGTTGTCCTAGCCTTTTACCGATGCGTGGAATATACTTTCATTAACACGTTGCTTCGTGAAAGGAACATTCATGATTTACACGCTCACTGCAAATCCCGCCATTGACTACAACATCGCCTGCGACGGCCTTGCTGCCAACACCGTCACGCGTACCCGTAACGCCGTCTACACGCCCAACGGCAAGGGCCTCAACGTCTCGTTTACGCTTGACCACTACGGTGTCGACACCACGATCCTGGGCTTTTTCGCCGGCTTCTCGGGCGAGTTTATCGTTAAGGGCGCCGAGGCCCTGGGCGTGCCCGTCAAGCCCGTGTGGACCGACGGCATTACGCGCGTCAACGTGTTCCTCAACGCCGGCCCCGACACCGAGTACAACATGGTCAACGCCGGTGCCGCCATCAACGAGGCCAACGAGCAGGAGATGTTTGAGCTCATCGATTCGCTCGATGATATGACCTGCCTGGTCATCAGCGGCTCGCTGCCTCCCAACACTTCCGAGGGCTTCCTGGCCGAGGTCCTGCGCCGCGTCAAGGCCAAGGGAGCCGAGTTCGTCCTCGACATCTCGAGCCATCAGCTGGCAGACCTCATTTCCATGGAGCCGCTGCTGATCAAGCCCAATGACGACGAGCTGCTCGACATCTTTGGCATTAAGGTGAGCGGTGGCGACGATGAGTCCGTCAAGGGCGCTATGGCCGAGCTGCACGCCAAGGGCGCCAAGAACGTGCTGCTGACCCTCGGTGGCGCCGGTGCGTACTTCTCCAACGGCGAGCACATCTGGTTTGCCAATCGCACCTTCGACGTCAAGCTGCTGTCGACGGTGTGCGCCGGCGATTCCTCGCTCGCTGCCTTCCTGTCCGTATGGCACGACGCTCCCGAGCGAGTCGAGGACGCCCTCCGTCTGTCGATGGCTACCGGCGCCAACGTGGTCGAGTGCCCCGGTCTGGGCGATTTTGCCAAGGTGGACGAATATAAGAAGCACATCGAGGTTCGCCAGGTCTGCTAGCAGCATCGATACGTCGTTGCCGAACACCCGCTTTGGATTACCAAGGCGGGTGTTTTTTTGCGCGCTGAACGTATGTGGCGTCTGCTGTCTTGTTTTATCTAATCGACGACGCGATTGCGTGTGCGCGCTTTCTTGTTTCTTGTTAGACTTCTTGAGAACCATCGATTAACGCTCACAAGTGCAGGAGGCCATAGGCATGTGCAATGTTTCGCTCAACGGTACTCAACCGTCCGATGCGTCCCTGTGCGTCCTGCGCGCGCTTGAGGCGGCTGGTCTTGAGGCTTGGTACGTGGGCGGTTGGGTGCGCGACGCCCTGATGGGGTGCCCCAGCCACGATGTTGATATGTGCTGTAGCGGCCTGTGGCAGGAGTCCAAGGCGGCGCTCGAGGCCGCCGGCATCGCGGTTGTGGAGTCTGGCATTAAATTTGGCGGAATCACGGCTATTTCCGATGGCGAGCGTATCGAGGTCACCACGTACCGTTTGGATGGCTTTTACACCGATGGTCGCCATCCCAAGAGTGTGGAGCGTGCCGCCTCGCTCGAGGACGATCTGGCGCGCCGCGACTTTACCGTCAACGCCATGGCCTGGCATCCCGAGCGCGGGCTTGTCGACCGCTACGACGGCCAGGGTGACTTGGAGCGCAAGCTGATTCGCGCTGTCGGCGATCCCAAGCGTCGCTTTAACGAGGACGCCCTGCGCATGTTGCGTGCGGTGCGCTTTGCCTGCCGCCTGGACTTTATGATTGAGCCCGAGACTAAGCGAGCGCTTGCCGAGTGCGCGCCGCTGCTCGACGCCGTGGCGCGCGAGCGTGTGGGTATTGAGCTCGAGGGCATTCTTTCGACCGGTCATGGGGGAGACGCGATGCTGCGCTACCCCGAGCTCATCTGCGCCGCCGTGCCCGAGTTGGCAGCGGGTCGCGGGTTTGATCAGCGCAGTGTCTATCATGCGTTTAACGTCTACGAGCATATCGCCCGTGTGCTTACGGTGGCGGGGGAGCTCGCGCTGTGTGACGGCGTCGCGCCCTCGTCGAGCCTTATGTGGGCGGCGTTTTTGCACGATGTGTCCAAGCCCGAGTGTTTCACGGTCGATCACGCCGGCAGCGGACACTTCTACGGTCATCCCGAGCTCGGCGCCAAGAAAGCGCGCGTCATTATGGATCGCCTGGCGCTCTCGCACGACCTGGTGCGCGACGTGTGCCTGCTCATCAAATATCACGACAAGCCGCTGCGCCCCGAGCGCTCCTGCCTGCTCAATATGATGCGCGCGCTTTCGGGCGAGGGCGTCGACACGCCGCGTTTGATGGACGAGCTCATGGATCTTAAGCGTGCCGACACGCTCGGCAAGGCCCCGTCGTGCTTCTATTACGTTGAGACGATTGAGGAGATGCGCGCGATGGCGCACGAGCTGCTGAAGGCGGGGGAGCCCTATACGCTCAAGATGCTCGCCATCAACGGCGGCGACCTGATCCGTGCCGGAGTCAAGCCCGGGCCGGAACTGGGGCAGCTACTCAACTCCGCCCTCGACGCCGTGATCGAAGACAACATCCCCAACGAGCGCGAAGCTCTTTTGGTCCATCTCAACTTGAATTAGCTACCCAGTTTACCTGTGTGTTCCATAACCTGCCGACAATTTTTCGGCAATTTGGAATTTCTTCTTGCGCTGACGTTTTTTGTCCCGTAATATATTTCCTCGCAGCACGGCAGTGCAGATGTCATGTGGCCCGTTCGTCTAGCGGTTTAGGACGCCGCCCTCTCAAGGCGGAGATCACCAGTTCGAATCTGGTACGGGCTACCACTTCTTTTCTGCTGAGGCTTATGGCCCGTTCGTCTAGCGGTTTAGGACGCCGCCCTCTCAAGGCGGAGATCACCAGTTCGAATCTGGTACGGGCTACCACGCATCTGATACCCGGACTTCCCATGGAAGGCCGGGTTTTTTATTTTCAAACTACCGTCTGCAATTCCCGTTTGAACCAGAGCTTTGCGTTCTGCTTATGGCCCTTACGGGTACAATATCCAAGATATTTTGACTGTTAGAAGGAGTCTCATGACGGAGTCCTCTCAGCATACGTCTAAGCCCCAGGTCGAGGTTGAGGCCTCGGGCGGAGATGACAATAAGAGCGCACGCCGCGGCGCCATCTTTATCGGCGTCGTGCTGGTGGGTTATATCGTCTATCTGGTGGTAACCGGGCAGATGGGGCAGTTCTGGGCCGCAATGTCGAGCGTCCAGGCGCCTTGGCTCGCTGCTGCATGCTTTTGCATGTTCCTGTACCTGTTCTTTGGCATTGTGGCCTATGCGATCGCTGTCTGGCTCGACCCCAATTCACCCGTCGGCATTCGTGACCTCATTTCGGTCGAGGCGAGCGGCATCTTCTTTGGCAACCTCACACCTATGATGATGGGCTCGACTCCTGCTCAGATCTACCGCCTGACCAAGGCGGGCCAAAATGTCGGCGAGGCCGGAGCCACGCAATTCACGCGCTTTATCGTGTATCAGTTTGGCCTCGTTGCCTGGGGCGCTATCCTACTGCTTGCTCGCATGCCGTTTTTTGCCGAGCGCTATGGCGACATGACGCTGCTGTGCGTCTTTAGCTTTGGTGGGCACTGCTGCATCTTGCTTGGCATCTTCGCCGTCGCGCTCATGCCTAAGACCGTCACGCGCGTCGCCCACTGCATCATCAATTGGCTTGAGCGCATTGGTGTCTCGGCCACTAAGATCGAGGGATGGCGCACGTTTGTCGATGGCGAGATCTACTCCTTCTCCGAGAAGTTCAAGCTTTCAGCCGGACATTTTTCTTCCATGTTGCTCACCGTGTTTATCACCATGCTGCAGCTCGCGTTTTTCTATCTGGTTCCGTATTTCCTAATGCTTGCCTTTGGCCACCACGAGGTCGACTTTTTCTCGGTTATGGCCGCTAGCGCCTTTGTCCAGTTGCTGAGCTCTGCGGTCCCCTTGCCCGGTGGAACTGGTGGCGCTGAGGGCGGCTTTGCATTGTTCTTGGGTCATTTCTTTGGGTCGGCTTCGACCGCCGGCTATCTGCTGTGGCGTCTCATTACGTTTATTGCCCCTACCATTTTGGCTGCGCCTCTGCTGGGACTTAAGAGCGCCCACAACGAGAGCATCCATGCGCGCTGGGATCGTGTGATGCGCAAGCTCGGCCGCACGCCTCAGACGCCCTCTGCGCCCACTAAGCCGCACCCCACGAATGCTGTTACCGTTGATCCCAGGAAGCACGCTCAGAAGGCTTCTGGGACCGCTAAGCCGGCTCATAAAGCCTATGTGCGCCAGACAGGCGATGGTATTCGCGTATCTCCGTCGGCACTTAATAAGAAGAAGCATCCTAAGTCGCAGTAGGGCAGTCGTGCGTTCTTCATGACGCGGGGCATATTTGTGCCGTATGGGGGATAATCCTCTTACGTAGATTATCTCTCATCTGTTGATGAATGCTCGCATATCGAAGGGACACGCCCATGGCAACCAGCAAACCGCGTCTTGACCGCCGCATCGTTCGCAGCCGCAATGCCATCCTTTCTGCTTTCGAGCGCCTGCTCATGGAAAAGCCGTTGGCAGACATTACGGTGAGTGCCATCGCGCGCGAGGCCAATGTCGACCGCAAGACTTTTTACGTTCACTTTGGTACGGTTGACGGCCTGCTCGATGCCATTGCCGTCGATGTTGTGGAGATGATTGTCGACTCGGTCGAGAAAACGCTTGCTTCCATGGACGGCGACACCAACGAGCGCGCCCTTGGCGCGGCGGCGACCTTCTTTAAAACCGTTAACGAGGCGCTGTGCAACAACCTCGTGCTCAATCGTCAGCTGATCGAGAACATACCGCTCGATGATTTTATGGCTCGTCTTCGTGCACCGCTCGAGCACGAGATTGCCGAGCGCGATCTGCTGCCCCAAGGTCTCAAGGACGAGATGTTCGACTACTATCTGGCGTTTTTGCTGTCGGGTATTATCGGTATCTATCGCACGTGGGCGCTGTCTGACGGCTCGGTTCCTATTGAGCGCGTCTCTGAGGTCGCCAACGATCTGACCCTCAATGGCCTGTCGAGTCTGGAATCTCGTTTGGATTAGGCCTAGTTGAGCTCGTCGGCGTGGAAATTCCTGTTCACGAGGTTCTCCGGCGCCTTGGAGACCTCGCCGGCGTAGGAGCTGTAGCCTGAGGATCCTTAAATGAAAGTCCAGTTTATCCTTCCCACTCCAATTGGGAATCCTCCGATGCACCTTCGCACGCTCGCATGACCTCGATACCATGCGAGCGTGCGAATTCGACGAGCTCTGCGTTGCGGGCGTTTATGGTGCCGAAGGCGGCGGGGCACACGATAAGGCGCGCACAGTGGACGAGGAGCTCTTTGGCGCGGGCTATGGTTTTATCCCCGATCGGCTCGAAGGCGCGCTCGGCCACGCATTCCGCCGCCAGGTCGCGCGCGAGCTCGCAGTCGATGTCCCCTTCGTGCAGAACGCCCGCGTAGAACGCCTTGCCCTGCCGGATGAGCTGGCGAAACACAGCCGACCCCGTACCTGCGCCGGCGATGACGAACGTGTGCGCATCACCGTGTGGGCGCCCAATTTCCACGCTGCCGAAGCGCTCGTTGAAGGTGCCATGCTGAAGGCCGTAGAGCTCGCCAATTGTCTCGCGCGTGAATATGTTCTCGGGTGCGCCGGCGCGGAAGACCCGGCCGTCCTTCACGCAAATCACCTTGTCGGCGCTTTTCTGCGCGAGCTCGAGTTCGTGGATGGACATGATGACAGCCACATTCCGCGATTTCGCAAGGTGGCGAAGTATTCGCAGCAGGTCGATCTGGTAGCGGATATCGAGATACGACGTGGGCTCGTCGAGCACGAGCATACGCGGATCCTGCGCGATGGCGCGTGCGAGCATGACGCGCTGGCGTTGCCCATCGCTTATCTGCATGAAGTCGCGCTCGGCGAGCTCTTCCACATGTGCGGTTTTCATTGCCTCGTCGACCCGACTATGGTCGTCGGGCGAGAGTGTGCCCATTCGCCCGGTGTAGGGATGTCTTCCCGCCTCTACGATATCGCGGCAGGTGAGGAGCTCGGTCCGGGGGCGATCTGTCAGCATAACGGCAAGATTCCTTGCGAACTCCGCCGTCTTCCATCGGGAAATCTCCCGTCCGTCGAGCTCGACCGCGCCGGCAAGCGGTGCAAGATGGCGTGTGATGGTTTTCAAGATGGTCGACTTGCCCGAGCCGTTCGGCCCGATGAGCGCCACGACGTCGCCCGCGCGAACCTCCAGATCGACACCTTCGACTACGACCTTCTTGTCGTAGCCCGCCGACAGGTCGCTTATGCGGAAAAGCGGCGCTCCGTCAGCCTGCGTTTCGACCGGGGTTTCGAGGTTCGACTCCGCTCGAAGGAGGCGTTCCGCGCGCAGTTCCGCACGAGCCGAAAGTACCTTCTGGCGCTTTCGTGCGAGCTCAGGACTGGCCAAGCATGGAATGTTCCCTCCGAGCGTTTTGGTCCGCGGCACGAATTCCCCCATCTACCTCACCCGCTTCTTCAACATGAGTGCAATAACCACCGGCGCGCCGAAGATGGCGGTGACGGCGCTGATGGAAAGCTCGACGGGGGAGAACAGCGTGCGCGCGATCAAATCGCAGCCCGCGCAGAAGATGGCGCCTCCCAAGAAGCACGCAGGAATCACGCGGATGGGCTTCGACGACTTCAACGCCGACTTCACGAGATGCGGAACCGCGATGCCTACGAACGACACCGGACCAGCGAACGCGGTCACGCAGGCAGAGAGCATGCTCGCTAGAAGGACGAGCACCACGCGGAAGCGTGCGACGTTCACGCCGACGCTTTTCGCGTAGGCTTCTCCCAGCTGGAAGGCGGAAAGGGGCTTCGATATCGCGAATACGCATGCGCTCACGGTGATCACCACGACCGCGATGACCGCGATGTCGTTCCAGCTCGAACCCGAGAAGCTACCCAAAGACCAGTTGTGCAGGTTCACGATGGACTGGTCGTCGGCGAAGGCGATGAGGAAGTTCGTCGCCGCCGAGCAGATGTATCCCACCATGACGCCCGCCACGATGAGCATGGCCATGGAACTTATGCGCCGTGCGATGAGGAGCACGAAGCCGATGGTGATAAGCGAGCCCAGAAACGCTGCGGCCACCATGGCCGGCGAGGACATGGCCTGGTTCGCGTCCAGAAGTGCGATCATCGTAAGCGCGACGACGAACTTTGCGCCCGAGGAGACGCCCAAGATGAACGGGTCGGCGATGGGGTTGTTGAAAAACGTCTGCAGTAGGAACCCGGAAAGCGAAAGTGCCCCGCCGAGAAGCACGGCTGAAAGCACGCGCGGCAGGCGAATCTCCCAGATGACCTGGCTTTCCATGGAATTGGCCGCGCCGCCCGAAAGGATGCCGGGGATGTGGTCTGCTGGCACGAGCACGCTCCCGATGCACAGGTTGGCCCCGACGAGCACGATGAGGGCAACAGCGAGCAGCGCCGTCACGACGCGACACCGCGCGGCGCGCCCCGATTCGTCGTATGTCATGGAAAGTCGGCTTTTCATGGTGCTAGCCGAGCTTCCTCAGATAATGGAAGTCGCTCGCGTCATCGCCGGTGAACGCCCCGTGCAGCTCGTCGATAATGTCGGCGGTAGAAGTCATCTGCTGGTACATGTCGGCGCTTGTGACCCAGACGTTGCCGTTCTTCACGGCTTTGAACTGCGACAATAGCGCGTTTTTGCCTACGAAGTCGTTCAAGGTGGCAACCGATTCGTCGATGGTGCCGTTGTAGACGATGATGTCGGCATCCTTCGTTGTCGCGTAGAAGCGCTCCATTTCGAGCGTTACTGACGAACCTGATGTCGACGCCGTCTGCGCGTCATCGAGCGCGTAGTTGCCGCCTGCAAGCTCGATCATCTGCGCCACGTAGTCGCCCGCCCGCCGCGTGACGGCGGCCCCGTTCGAGTTAATGTAGAAATACGCCACGGTTTTACCTGACGACGCGAGCCCCGACGTTTGCTCGACGCGGGCCTTCTGCTCGTTGAACAGGTGCGCGGCCTCGTCTTCCTTGTCGAACAGGACGCCGAAAAGCTTAATCCACTCGACGCGCCCGAGTGCTTCGGGCTCGCTCGACGACTGTTCGGTGAGCACGACGAGCCCGAGTTTCTGCAGCTTTTCCTTCACATCGGGTGTGTGGTTGATCATGGTGTTCTCGATGGCGAGCGTGCAGCCCGAGGCCGATATTCGCTCGTAGTCGGGCGCGCTGTACTTGCCGCCGTAGGCGATCGCCCCACTTTCGAGTGCGCTTTTGAAGCCCGCGACCGAGCAATCGTCGGCCTTCGTGCCCGACATGATGATATTGTCGTTCGCATCGAGCGCGTCGACCAGGCACATCGTCGCCGACGACACGAGGTACACCTTGTCGGCGGGGCGCCTTATGACCGCGATGTCGGAGCTCAACCCATCAGGTACCTTCGCATCTTGCGGTACCACGAGGAAGCGCTCCCCGTTCGAAATGCAGATAAGCCGCAGGCCGCCTTCGAACTCGTCGACAGTGAAGTGCTCGGCGTATTCAAGCTGAAGCGTCCCCGTCGGCTCCCATCCGCAGCCCAAATCGGCGTTGTGGAAGTCGGCCGCGGCGCTTGAAGCCGTTCCCGCAGGGGAGCCGCCGCTTGCTTCGTCGCCCGATTTCTCCTTCATGGTGGATGAGTCGAAGTAGAGCGTGTAGTCGATGGTGTGCGGCGTCGACATGGCGACGGTCTCGGCCGATACGGCGATGTCCTCGTCGAGCGTGACGGGTATCTCGAACGTGGAGTTGCCGCCGTCGTTTACGGGCGCGTAGTCCACGCCGTCGACGGTCATCTTGTCGTAGTTCGAACTCGACCAGGTGATGGTCGCGGTGTAGGTGTTGCCATCCTTCACAATTGTGGTGGGCGAGGCGATGCTTGCACGCCCTGACCCACCGGAAAGCGAGACGCTCACAGTGTATTCCTGAGAGCCCGCCGTGCCACCGGTCGCGTTTGGGTTTGCACTGCACCCCGCGAAGGGAAGCGCGAGCAGAGCGACGAGAACGCAGGCGATCGTGCGCGCCGCGATGCTGTGGCGCTTCCTGTTTTCCCCCTTGGGAAGAATCGACCGCATGGCGTTACTTCAGTGCGTCGGCGCGCAGATCGACGCCGGCGGATTCGAACACGAGCGTGCGGTCGTACCACTGCTCTTTTCTAATACTCCACGCGGCGCAGGCGGTGTCCTCGTCGAGCGCTTCAACGGGCACGTCGTAGGTGTACTTGCCTTCCGCGTTTTCCACATAGGGGATGAAGTCGGCCTCGCTCGCGGCGGCAGCCTCGTCACCCGTGCCCATGAAGAGCTTGCCGTAGCCCGTGCCGGAAAGTGTCATCACGCAGTGCATGGAGCCGTTTTCCACGATGAGCTGGGCGTCCACAATCCTGAACATGTTCGAGCTGGAATCTACGGTGATCGGATAGGTGCCGTCGGCCACCTTGTCGGCGGTGATGGGGGCAGCGCTTGCGCCCTCGGGCGCATCGGCCGCCTGTTCGGTCTTTTCCTGGGAATCGGCATCGCTTGCCTTTGCGCTGTCGATTGAATTTCCGCCGCAGCCGGCGAGCGAGAACGCGAAAAGCGCCGCCGACAGGGCGAAGGCGAGGGTTTTCTTCAACATGGAGGGGTTCCTTTCAATCGCTTCGACCGCCCGCGCCGTGCGGTGGGCGGGCGGGATGCGAATGCAACGGGCATGCACCGTCAGTCGGGGAAGGCGCATGCCCGTTGCACGGGGACGCGACCGGCGCCCCCGTGCGCGGCGAGTTTACAGCTTGGCGATGGCGTCGTCCACGTGCGAGACGTAGATGTCGTCGACCGCGACGTTCTGTCCCAGACCCTGGAGCAGGCACGTCACTTCGAAGCCGGCGGCCACGAACTTCGCAGCCCAGCTGTCGGGGTCGGTCTCGTCTGCCATGTCGTTGTTCGCGTGGTCGCCCGCGACCACCATGAACGGCGCGAGCACGGCCTTCTTGTAGCCTGCGGCGCTCGCGGCGGCGATAACATCCTCGCAGGTCGGTTCAGCCTCGACGGTGCCGACGAAGAACTGCGTCAAGCCCTCGTTCTTGAACACTTCCTGCATCTTGGCATAGTCGGCGTTGGAATCGGCTTCGGTGCCGTGGCCCATGAGGCACAGCGCCGTCTTGCCGTCGTCGAAGGATGCCATGTTCTCCTTAATGGCTGCGGCCACCTTCTTGTAGTCGTCGTCGGAGGTGAGCAGCGGGTCGCCGAGCGAGATCTTGTCGAACTTGTCGGCGTACTTGTCGAGCTCGTCTTTCACGTCGGTGTATTCCAGGCCACCCATGAGATGCGTCGGCTGCACGACGATTTCCTTCACGCCGTCTTCCACGCAGCGGTCGAGCGCCTCGGTCATGTTGTCGATCGTGATGCCGTCGCGCTTCTTCAGCTTGTCGATGATGATCTGCGCGGTGAAGGCGCGGCGGATGTCGTAGTCCTGCCAGTACTTCTCGCGGATAGCGTCTTCGATGGCGCCGATGGTGATGTGGCGCGAGTCGTTGTAGCTCGTGCCGAAGCTCGTGACGAGGATGACCGGCTTCACGGCCTTCTCCTTTTCACTCGATTTCTCGGAACTCGCGGAGGTGTTGGAGCAGCCCGCGAGCGCGACTCCGGCGAGCGCGACGGCTCCGGTTGCTGCGGCGCCCATGAAGCCGCGGCGTGACATCTGGTCGGACATGGTTTTTCCTTTCCTCGGTTTGCCGGTCCCCCGGCGACAGTTGCTTGTCGGCACAAGCGAAAGAAAAGCGCACCCCTCGGGGTTCACAAGGAGCTAACGCCACGGCGATGCCGTGAGGAAAAGGCGAAGCAGTCTGGCTTGGGGCGCGAGGCGGTTTGCCCGCGCGTCCTATACAGTAATGTCCCTTGCCCAGGATTCCCACCTGGTTCCCTCCGCAAGCCAGCGCGGGCTGTGCGGGCGCCGCGCCGGTCATTTCCTTTTATCCGATTGTCATATGCTCGTTGCCGAAACTTTTACTATGATAGTGGGCACTTGTGAACGTGTCAAAGCCATGGCGGGCGGCATTGCGCCTCCTGCCTGCGTATTTGCGCCGATTGCCGCCGCAGGCGCCGTGTTTTGCCCGCTGCACGAATGGCGGCGTAAACGGTTGCGATGAGAAACGGGAAGGGAAGGCTCGGATGATTCATATCGTTGGCGCAGGCTCGGGCGCCGCCGACCTTATCACGCTGCGCGGGGCGCGCCTTCTGCGCGCGGCCGACGTGGTCGTTTGGGCGGGGAGCCTTGTGAACCCCGAGCTGCTCGCCGAGTGCAAGGAATCCTGCGTCGTCTACGACAGCGCGCACATGACCTTGGAGGAAGTGCTCGACGTGATGTGCGCGGCGGATGCGCGGGGCGAGGAAGTGGTGCGCCTGCACACGGGTGACCCGTGCCTATACGGCGCCATCCAGGAGCAGATGGACGCACTCGACGCGCGCGGCGTGGACTACGAGGTGGTGCCCGGCGTGTCGAGCTTTTGCGGTGCCGCGGCGGCGCTTCGCCAGGAATACACGCTGCCGGGAATCAGCCAGTCGGTCGTGATCACGCGGCTTTCCGGGCGCACCCCCATGCCCGCGGGCGAGGGCATGCGCACCATGGCGGAAAGCGGCTCGACTATGGTCATCTTCCTGAGCTCGGGTATGCTCGCCGAGCTTTCCGCCGAGCTTTTGGCCGCGGGCCGCAGCTCCGACGAGCCGGCGGCGCTCGTGTACAAGGCGACCTGGCCTGAGGAGCGCGTGGTGCGATGCACAGTGGGCACGCTCGCCGACGCGGGCGCGCGAGAGGGCATCGACCGCACGGCGCTCGTGGTGGTGGGCCGCGTGCTCGGAGCTCGCGGCGGGCTTGCGCACAACGGCGCGCAAACGGAGTCGTACGAGCGCAGCAAGCTTTACGACCCTTCGTTTGCCACGGGGTATCGGAAGGCGAGCAGCTAGCGTGGCCTTCGAGCATTACATATATACCGGGACGACCCGCCTGCGCTGCGGCTACACCACGGGGAGCTGCGCCGCGCTCGCGGCGAAGGCAGCCTGCGAGATGCTCTTGTCACGAAAGCCCGTCGGCCTCGTGTCGATCGTCACCCCCGGCGGGCTGCCCGTCGAGGCGAACGTGATCGACGCATGCATCGGCGAGGGGTGCGCCCAGTGCGCCGTGCGAAAGGACGCAGGCGACGATGCCGATGTGACCGACGGCGTGCTCGTGTACGCGCGCGTGGAACATGCGGGGTCGGGCACGGGTGCTGCGGGCGGCAAGGACGTGCCCGCGCGCGAATCGGAAGTTTCCGTCGATGGCGGCGTGGGCGTGGGGCGCGTGACGTTGCCCGGGCTCGAGCAGCCGGTTGGGGCGGCCGCCATCAACGCGACGCCGCGCGCGATGATCACTTCGGCGGTGCGCGAGGTGTGCGCCGCGCACGGCTTTTCTGGAAATATTGCTGTGACGATTTCGGTACCCGAGGGTGTTGCCCTTGCCGAAAAGACCTTCAACCCGCACCTGGGGATTAAGGACGGCATCTCCATCCTGGGCACGACGGGCATCGTCGAGCCGCGCAGCCTCGCTGCCTTGCGCGACAGCATCGAGCTCGAGATCCGGCAGCATGCGGCTATGGGGCGGCGCGGAGTCGTGCTCACGCCCGGCAACTACGGCGCGCAGTTCATCTCGGGGCATTTTCATCTAAACGGTGCGCCGGTGGTCTTCATCTCCAACTTTGTGGGCGATGCGATTGATTGCTGCGTTCGCGAGGGATTTACCAATGTCCTTCTTGTGGGACACATCGGCAAGTTGGTGAAGGTCGCGGGCGGCATCATGGACACCCATTCGCGTACCGCCGACTGCCGCGCGGAGATTCTGGCCGCCCACGCGGCCATGGCCGGCGCGGGCGCGAAGACCGTGCGCGAGATCATGTCGTCCGTCACGACCACGGCGGCGCTCGAGGTAATCGAGGCCGCTGGCGCGGGGGACGCTGCGCGCGCCTCGCTCGCTGCGGCAATCGAGGACAGGTTGCGCCGCCGCGCGGCGGGCGCATGCGACATCGCCGCGGTCGTGTTCGACGCGGAGCGCCGTGAGCTTTTCCGCACGTCGGGCGCCGATGCGGTTATCGGAGAATTGGGGGCGACGTATGAGTAAAGGCGTGCTGTACGGGGTGCGCCGCGTAATCGGCTGGTCGGGGACGAAGGTGGTCATGAAGGCGCGCCGCTCGCTTGCGGACACGAAGCGCATCCTTCACGAGGAGGGCACCTTCGACGGTGCCGAGCTCGTTGAGGACTGTGGGCTTCCGGGCGAGCGCGTGTACCGCTCGCTCGTCGATGTGCCCGATCGGGGCAGCTACTTCTCGACGATGGTGGTGCGCTAGATGAGGATTTCCTGCATAGCGTTCACTGAGAGGGGGTATGCGTTGGCGGAGCGCACCGCACGCGCGCTTTCCGACTGCGCGCAGACAGGTGAAGATGACCCTGGCTGGGACGTTTCCGTTTCGCGCGGGTTCGGCGAGGGGAAGGCCGACCTGCGCGCATGGACGGCGCTCGCGTGGGAAGCGTCGGACGCGCTTCTGTTCGTGGGCGCGGCGGGCATCGCCGTGCGGGCGATTGCGCCGCATGTCGCCTCGAAGGCAACCGATTCCGCGGTTGTGGCGATCGACGAAGCGGGGCGCTTTGCCGTCCCGCTTTTGTCGGGGCATTTGGGCGGTGCGAACGAGCTTGCGAAAACTGTGGCACGCGCGGTAGGGGCCATCCCCGTCATCACCACGGCGACCGACGTCCGCGGCGTGTGGGCGGTGGATACGTGGGCGCGCTGCGCGGGGCTCGCCGTTTCGAATCCCGAGGCCATCAAGCGAGTGTCGGCGCGGCTGCTTTCTGGTGGGCGCGTGGCGCTCTATTCCGACATGCCGATTTCGGGACAACCGCCTGAGGGGGTTGACATTGCGTCCGACCGCGCTCGGGCCGATATCGTCGTGTCGCCGTTTGCTGGCGCGAATGCAGGTGCGCCCGTTCGCGCGGCGGAGACAACGGGTGAGGTCGTGCCCGTCGGTGAGACGGGGAAGCCGGCGGGCGTGCGTGCGCAGGCGCCTGCGCCCGAGCCGCTTCGCCTTGTCGTGCCCTGCATCGTTGCGGGCATAGGGTGCCGTCGCGGTGCGTGCGCCGAAGCGATCGGGGAGGCGTTTCTTCTCGCGTGCGGGCAGGCGGGCATCTCGCCTTCGGCCGTGCGCGAGGCGGCGACGATCGACGTGAAGGCGCACGAGGAGGGTCTGCTCGCCTTCTGCCGCGCGCGCAATATCCCGCTTGCGACGTATTCCGCAGAGGAGTTGTCGCAGGTTGAAGGTAGCGTTTCGCCATCTGATTTCGTGCGCGCGACGGTGGGGGTCGACAACGTGTGCGAGCGCGCGGCGCTCGCGGACGGGGGCAAACTTATCTTCCCGAAGCTCGCTCACGGCGGCGTGACCGTCGCGTTTTCCAAGGTAACTATCAAACTTTCGTTTAAGGAGCGGTGATGGGAAAGCTCTTCGTTGTGGGGATCGGCCCGGGCGGTCCCGACGGCATGACGATTGCGGCTCGGCGCGCGCTCGAGGCGGCCGACATCGTTGTGGGGTACACGAAATACGTGGAGCTCGCGCTCGCCGCCGTGCCCGACGCGGCACATCTCGCGACGCCGATGATGCACGAGGTCGAACGGTGCCGCCTGGCGCTTTCGCGCGCGCAGAGCGGAGAAGCCGTGGCTCTCGTGTGCAGCGGTGACGCGGGTGTGTACGGCATGGCGAGCCCCGTGCTGGAGCTTGCGGAGGACTACCCCGATGTAGACGTGGAAGTTATCGCCGGGGCAACCGCGGCTCAGAGCGGGTCGGCGGTGCTCGGCGCCCCGCTTGCCCACGACTTCGCGGTCGTGTCGCTCTCCGACCTGCTCACGCCATGGGAGGTCATTGAGCGCAGGCTCGCCGCCGTGGCGAGCGCCGACTTCTGCATCTGTTTGTACAACCCGCGCAGCAGAAAGCGCGCCGACAGGCTCTCGCGCGCGGCGAAGATTATGCTCGAATGGAAGGCCCCCGACACGCTCTGCGGCTGGGTACGCAACATCGGGCGCGAGGGGCAGCAGTCGGGCATGTGCAGGCTCTCCGAGCTGGGGGAGATCGACGCCGACATGTTCACCACCGTGTTCGTCGGCAACGCGGACACGAAGCTCGTAGACGGCCGTATGGTCACGCCGCGCGGGTATCGGGGGATTCCATGCGAAAGGTAACGATCATCGGGGCGGGGCCCGGAAACCCCGACTTGCTCTCGCGTGCGGCGCTCGACGCGATCGACATCGCCGACGTGGTCATCGGCGCTCATCGCGCGCTTGCCGGCATCGACGTGCCGCCCGACGTGGTGAGATGCGAGCTCGTGAAGACGGCGGACATCGTCGCCGCGCTCACCGATGCGGCGTCGTGGCAGCGCGCCGTGGTCGTGATGACGGGCGATGTGGGGCTGTTCAGCGGCGCGCGCCGCCTGGTGGAGGCGCTCTCCGGCAACGCGCAGGTGGACGTGCGCGTCATTCCCGGCATAAGCTCAGCGTCGTATCTCGCCGCGCGCCTCGCGCGTCCATGGCAGGATTGGCGCTTTGCGAGCGCTCACGGCGTGGCGTGCGACATCGTGGCCGAGGCCGAGCGCGCAGGTGAGCTCTTCCTCGTCACGTCGGGCGGGGAAGACCCCTCGCGGCTTTCCGGCGAGCTTGTGCAGGCGGGCTTCGGGGACGCGCGCGTGACGGTGGCCGAGCGCCTGTCGTACCCCGACGAGCGCATCATCTGTGCGACCGCAAGTGAAATCGCAGGTCAGACGTTCGACGACTTGAACGTGATGCTTATCGAGTTCGCTGGCAGCGCCGGGTCGCCTGCGGGCTCTAGCGCAGCCTCCGAGGCGCCGGCCGGCGCGTCTGCGCCCGCGTCGGCTTCTTCCGCGGTGGACCCTGCGGGCGCATCCCGCGCCGCGAGCTCCCGCTGGCCGTACGCTTCCTCGGGCATTCCCGACGAGCTTTTCATCCGCGGTGACGTTCCCATGACCAAGCAGGAGGTGCGAGCCGTCGCGCTCGCAAAGCTGCGCCTTACCGCGACCGACACCGTGTGGGACGTCGGCGCCGGCACGGGGAGCGTGTCGATCGAGGCGGCGCTCGTCGCGCGAGCGGGGTCGGTATGGGCGGTCGAGCGCAACGCGGCCGGCGTGCGGCTCATCCGAGAGAACGCGGGTGCATTCGGGTGCGGCAACGTGCACGCGGTCCCCGGTGTCGCCCCCGAAGTGCTCACGAAACTGCCCGTCCCCGACGCCGTGTTCGTCGGCGGGAGCGCGGGCGAGCTTCCCTCCATCGTGGAGGCGGCGCTCGAGAAGAACTCGCAGGTTCGTCTGTGCGTGCCATGCGTCACCGTTGAGACGCTCACCGAGGCGTGCGCGCTCCTCTCGGGTTCGCGCTTTAAGGGGTTCGAGGCGTGTCAGGTGTCGGCCGCCCGCGCCGAGGCTGTAGGCTCGCACCATCTCATGAAGGCGCAAAACCCCGTGTTCCTCGTCAGCGCGCGTGGTGCAGGTGGGGAAGGCGGCGCCCGGTGAGCACGACCATCCCGCGCTTCATGGTCGCTGCGCCCTCGAGCGGGAGCGGCAAGACGGTCGTTACGTGCGCGCTCCTGCGCGCGCTCGCGCACCGCGGCCTCGCATGCGCGGCCTTCAAATGCGGCCCCGACTACATTGATCCGCTCTTTCATCGTCGCGTCGTGGGCGCGCGCTCGGGCAACTTAGACGGCTTCTTCACTGACGCCCCGACGCTGCGCGCCCTGCTCTCACGCGGCGCGGCGGGCGCGGATGTCGCGGTGCTCGAGGGGGTCATGGGCTTCTACGACGGCATGGCGCCCGGCGTGGCCGACGCGAGCAGCTACCAGGTTGCGCGCGACACGGAAACGCCGGTCGTTTTAGTGGTGAACGGGCGCGGGGCGTCTTTATCGCTCGCCGCCGTAATCCGCGGCATCGCCGAGTTCCTGCCTTGTGCGAACGTGCGCGGCGTCGTGCTGAACAAGACGAGCGCCGCTGCCTGCGCCTACGCGGCACCTGCGATCGAGAAGCACACGGGCGTCGCGGTTTTGGGTAATATCCCCGCCGACGAGGCGTTCTCGCTCGAAAGCCGGCATCTGGGGCTTGTGACCGCCGACGAGGTCGAGCAGCTCTCCGCGCGCATCGACAAGATGGCCGAGCTGGTGGAAAAGAGCGTCGACGTCGACCGCTTGCTCGAAATAGCGGCGACGGCACCCGATATCCGCGAGGAACCTTACCGGTTGGAGCCGATCGCGGGAGCGCGGCCCATCGTCGCCGTCGCGCGTGACGAGGCGTTTTCGTTCTACTACGAGGAGAACCTGCGCGCGCTCGAGGACCTGGGTTGCGAGCTGGCCTTTTTCAGCCCCCTGTGTGATAGCGAGTTGCCCCGGGGGACAAGCGCCCTCTATCTGGGAGGCGGCTATCCGGAGCTCCATGCGCAGCAGCTCTCCGAGAACGCGCCGATGCGCGAGGCGGTGCGGCATGCGGTGGAATCCGGCATGTCGACGGTCGCCGAATGCGGTGGGTTTCTGTACCTGCAGCGCGAAATCGCCGATAGCGAGGGGCGGCGCTGGCCTGTTGCGGGCACCCTTGAGGGCGCAAGCGAGAACGGGGGAAGGCTGTCCCATTTCGGGTACGTGGAGCTCACTTCTCAACGCGACGGGCTCTACGGGCCGCGCGGCACACGCATCCGCGCACACGAGTTCCACTACTGGCAGTCCACCTGCCCGGGCGGCGACTTCTGGGCGCAGAAGCCCCGGCGCGACAAGGGCTGGCCGTGTATGACGACCACCCCGTCCCTGGTTGCGGGCTTCCCGCATGTGTACTATCCTGCGAACCCCGACGTTGCGCGCGCGTTCGCGTCTGCCGCAGCGTCGTTCGCAGAGAGGAGACGGCATGGCTGAAGCAACCGAAACCGCGCTTGCCTGCATTCGCGAGGAAGTCGAGCACGCGTTCTCGTCGGCGCCGGGCGCCGTGCTCGAAGCCGCGCTCTCCCGGATCGCGCCCGCAGACGAGCGCGCCCGCGCCGCCGCGTACGCCGCGTGGGACTCCATCGCGCACCCCTTGGGGGGATTGGGTGACTTTGAAGACGCCGTAGCGTGTATCGCCGCAGCTCAGGGGAGCGCCGAGGTGGCCGAGTTTCCCCGTGCGCTCGCAGTATTCTTCTCCGACAACGGGGTCGTTGCCGAAGGCGTGTCGCAAAGCGGGCAAGATGTGACGCGAGCCGTCGCGCGCAACATGTGCGAGGGGGCCACGAGCGCCTGCCGCATGGCAGCGTTCGCGGGTGCCGATGTCGTGCCCGTCGACGTGGGTATGGCCCGGGGCATAGGAGACGCGCGCATGGTACGCGCGAACGTGCGGCGGGGGAGCGGCAACATCGCGCACGGCTCCGCTATGTCTCGCGATGGGGCCGTGCGCGCGATCGAGGTCGGAATCGCCGTCGCGTGCGGGCTTGCCCGCGCCGGCGTGCGCCTTCTCGCCGCGGGCGAGATGGGCATCGGCAACACGACCACCTCGGCGGCGGTGGCCGCAGTGCTCATCCGGGCGGACGCGCGGAGCCTCGTCGGACGCGGCGCGGGGCTCTCGGACGCCTCGCTCGCGCGCAAGCGCGACGTGGTCGAGCGCGCTATCGACGCGAACTCGCCCGATCCCGCCGACCCGATCGACGTGCTCTCGAAGGTGGGCGGCTTCGACATCGCGGCGATGTGCGGCTTCTACCTGGGGGCCGCGGCCTCGAAGGCGCCGGCGCTCCTCGACGGGGTCATATCCTGCACGGCGGCCCTGTGCGCGGCGCGCCTGTGCCCCAACGCCTTGGGCTACCTCGTGGGCACCCACGCATCAAGCGAACCCGCAAGCCAGGAGCTCCTTCGCGAGCTCGGCATAAAGGCGCCCCTCGACGCAGGCATGCACTTGGGCGAGGGCGCGGGCGCCATGGCGTATCTGCCCCTTCTGGATTCGGCGTTGCGCGTGTACCGGGATGGGAAGACGTTCACGGCGACTGGCATGGCTGCTTACGAGCATTTCGAGGCCGGGAAATGACGGTGACGCTCGTCATCGGCGCCGCCGCGAGCGGCAAGAGCGCCTACGCCGAGTCCCTGTGCCTCGGGCACGACGGCCCTCGCGTGTACCTGGCAACGATGGAGCCCTTCGGGGAAGAGGGCGCCCGCCGCATCGCGCGCCATCGGGCGCTGCGCGAGGGCAAGGGGTTTTCCACCCTCGAGCGCACGCGTGACGTGGGCGCCGCAGTGTCCGGGCTTCCGCGCGGCTGCACGCTTCTTTTGGAGGACGTGGGCAACCTGGTTGCAAACGAGCTTTTCGCGGAAGGCAGCTTGTCCCCACGTGACCCCGACGCTGCGGCGCGCGAGGTGCTCGGAGGCATCGAACGGCTCGCTCAGGCCGCTGCGTATACGGTGGTGGTCACCGTCGACGTGTTCGCCGATGGGATGCGCTACGATGAGGGGACCGAGGCATGGAGGCGCGCGCTCGCGCGCGTGAACGCGGGCGTGGCGGCGCTGGCCGACCGCGCAGTCGAAGTGGTATGCGGGATTCCCGTGTGGATGAAAGGCGAAGGACCTACAAGGTGAAGATAGCAGAGGCAATCGGCGCGGCGTTCGGAACGTTCTCGCGCATTCCCGTCCCGAAATCGGCCTGGACCGATTTCGGATCAACCCATGCGCTTGCCGCGTTTCCTCTGGTGGGCCTTGCGGAAGGCTTCCTCATGACGGCGTGGGGGTACGTGGCGAACCTGCTCGGCGTGCCCGCGATCATCGTCGCGGCCGTGCTCGCGGCGCTGCCTGTGGCGGTGACGGGAGGCATCCACCTAGACGGGCTCTGCGACACCTCCGATGCGCTTGCAAGTTGGGCCCCGCGCGAGCGAAAGCTCGAGATCATGCACGACCCGCGGGCGGGCGCCTTCGGGGTCATCGGTGTTGTTGTGTACCTTATTCTGCAGTTTTCCCTGTTCACCGCGCTGCCGCTTACGGCGGGGGCGTTCCTTGCGCTTCTGTGCTCGCTCGTCTTCTCCCGCGCGCTTTCGGGGCTCGCCGTAGAATGCTGGCCTGCCGCGCGGGTGGACGGCATGGCCGCGGGGCTCTCGCCTTCGAAGAAACGCGCGGCGATCGTCGTGCCGCTTTGCGCTTTCGCTGTGGCTTCGGCTGCAGGGATGGTCGCGTGCGCTCAGGCCGTCGGCGCCCTTATGGCGGTGGCGGGGCTTTTGGCGCTCGCGTGGTACCGCCATGTTGCCCTGTCCCGCTTCGGCGGGGTGACGGGGGATTTGGCCGGATGGTTTCTGCAATGGGCCGAGCTCGCGATGCTTGCCATGCTGGTGGCGGGGGGCATGCTCCTATGATGCTCGTGGTAGGTGGTTCGCATTCGGGGAAGAGGACCTTCGTGCGCGAAAGGCTCGGGTTCGCGGCGGACGATTTCGTCGACGCGGCGCAGCTTGCGGAGGGCGGCGTGCCCGCGGGTTTTGCCGGCCGCGTCGCGTACCGTGCTGAGGAGCTTGTACGCGCGCTCGACGCTGACCGGGCGCTCGAGCGGCTGATCGGCTTCGACGCAGTGATTCTGTCCTTGGTCGGCTCGGGGGTTGTCCCTATGCATGCGGAAGACGCCCAATGGCGCGAGCGCGCGGGGCGCCTGGGATGCGCTCTCGCTGCGCGCGCCGACGTCGTCGTGCGCATGACGTGCGGGATTCCCCAGGTCATCAAAGGAAACCTTGCCGATGCGCCTCGAGGGACGCAGAGCGCGGGCGCGCCTTTGGAAGTCGTCTTCGTGCGCCATGGTGCCACGGCGGGCACGGAAGACCATCGCTACAGCGGGGCGGGTACCGACGAGCCCCTGTCGAGCGCGGGCGAGCGCGCTTTGCGCGACCTCGCGTGCGATCGTGACGTGTTCCGTGTTATCACGAGCGGCATGGCCCGCACGGACCAGACGGCGCGCATCCTCTTCCCGAACGCGGGGCTTATGGCGTGCCCCGGTCTGCGCGAGATGGATTTCGGCGACTTCGAGGGGCGAAGCGCCGCCGAGCTTAAAGAGGATGCGCGCTACCGCGCCTGGGTAGACTCCTGGTGCGAGACGCGCTGCCCGCATGGCGAGGGCAAGAGCGATTTCACCCGCCGCGTCGTCGCGGCGTTTCGGGAGGCGTGCGAATCGGAGTGTGCCCAGGGGAGCGGGCGCGCCGTCTTCGTCGTTCACGCGGGTACCGTGAAAGCGCTGCTCTCCGAGCTAGCTGTCCCGAAAATGGGATACTTCGACGTGCATACCGAGCCGGGTGGCGCATGGGCCGCCACCTGGGATGGGCGCTGCCTTCGCGACGTTCGCCCCGCTTCGGGGGTCGATGCCCGGTGAGGACGATTCTTGCCGTCGCCGTCGGGTTCGCGGCCGACCTTGCCTTCGGCGACCCGCGCTGGCTTCCCCATCCCGTCGTCGCCATGGGGCGCTCGATCACGTGGGCCGAAGGCCGCCTGCGGCGCGCATTCCCGCAAACGTCCGCGGGCACGCGCGCCGCAGGGCTTGTGCTCGCCGTGGCGCTTCCGCTTGCGTGTGGGCTTTTGACCTGGGGAATCCTGCAGCTTTGCGGCATGGTTCACCCCGGCTTGCGCTTCGTGGCCGAGGCATGGGCGAGCTATCAGATTCTCGCGGCATGCGAGCTGCGCCGCCAGAGCCTGGCCGTGGCCCGCGCGTTCTCGAAGGGCGGCCTTGTTGCGGCGCGCGAAGCCGTCGGGCTCATCGTGGGACGCGACACGTCTGTTCTCGACGAGCAGGGCGTCGCGCGCGCCGCCGTGGAAACGGTAGCGGAGAATGCGAGCGACGGCGTCATCGCGCCGCTTTTCTACCTTATGATCGGGGGTGCGCCCTTGGGCATGGCGTACAAGGCGGTGAACACGCTCGACAGCATGGTGGGCTACAAAAATGAGCGCTACATCGACTTCGGCCGCGCCTCGGCGCGCCTCGACGATGCGGTGAACTGGATTCCCTCGCGCTTATCGGCCCTGCTCATGATCGTCGTGTGCCCGATCGTTGGGCTCGACGCGCGCGGGGCGGCGCGCATCTGGCGCCGCGACAGGCGTCGCCATGCGAGCCCCAACTCGGCGCAGACCGAGTCAGCGTGTGCGGGCGCGCTCGGGCTGCGCCTGGCGGGACCCGCGGTGTATTTCGGCAAGCTCGTTGAGAAACCGACGATAGGCGACGCGTCCCGCGAAATCGAGTGGGGCGACATCGCCCGGGCGACAAGGCTCATGCTCGCCGCGTCCGTATGCGCGCTCGTCGTCTTCGGCGCCGCGCGCGCGGCGGTCGTGCTCGCCGTGGGGGCGATGGCATGAGGGAAGACCACGCTGCGTCCCGGGCTGCCGGGGGAATCCTGCGCGCCCGTACGCATGGGGGTAGCTCGCAATCGCTCGGCATCGCTTGCGAAGGGGGCGCCTCCGACCTTATCGACTTCTCGGTGAACGTGAATCCGGCAGGCCCCTCGCCGCGCGCCGTCGCCGCAGCTTGCAAGGCGCTTTCTCGAATCGACGCCTACCCCGATAGGGAAAGCCTCGCCCTCGTTCGCGCCCTAGCGCGCGCCCAGGGCATTCCCGAAGATACTATCGTCTGCGGCGCGGGCGCGTCCGACATCATCTGGCGGCTCGCCGCGGCGGTGCGCCCGAAACGCATCGTCGTGTGCGCGCCGACGTTCTCTGAATATGCGGAGGCGGCATCGTACTACGGCGCATGCGTGCAGGAGTTCCCGCTCTCCGAAGCGGACGACTTCGACGTGCCCGCCTCCTTCGCCCGCGCTATCGAGGGGCCGGGAGACGTGGCGTACCTCTGCAATCCAAACAACCCGACGGGGCGCCTCGTCGACCCCCGCGTGATCGATGCCGCGGCTTGCCGCTGCGACCAGGTGGGCGCGCTGCTCGTCGTGGACGAGTGCTTCCTCGGATTTGCGCCCGACGCCCGCGAAAGGAGCGTGGCCGCACGCGCCGCGTGTTCGCGCCATGTGGCTGTGCTCTCCGCGTTCACCAAGCTCTACGGAATGGCGGGGTTGCGGTTGGGATATCTGATCAGCGGAAACGCCCAACTCATCGAGGGGATTCGCCGGGCGGGGCAGGCGTGGCCCGTCTCCTCGGTCGCCGAGGCCGCGGGCATCGCCGCCTTGGAAGACGTCGAATACGTCTCGCGCACGCGCGATGTATTGGCGGGCGAGCGAGCGTGGCTTTCCCACGAGCTCTCCTCGCTCGGGCTTTCCGTCGTGCCGTCGGATGCGAACTTCCTTTTAGTCCGGACACCGGCGAAAGACATCCCCGAGCGCCTGTATAAACAGGGGGTTTTGGTTCGCACGTGCGACTCGTTTTCGGTACTGTCCCGTTTCTGGTGCCGCGTCGCGGTGCGCACGCGCAAGGAGAACGCCCGGCTTGCGATGGCGTTCAGCCGCGCGCTTCGGGCGGAAGGCGAACCCGACGAATGGGGCGGCGCTTCTTGCAGCGGCGCTATGGCGGGCGCGGATGGCCGAGGCTCGGCGAAGGAGGTCGATACCCGTGGGTAGGGCGAAGCCCATCATGATCCAGGGCACCATGTCGAACGCGGGGAAGAGCCTGCTTGCGGCGGGGCTGTGCCGCGTGCTTTCGCAGGACGGCCTGCGCGTGGCTCCCTTCAAGAGCCAGAACATGGCGCTCAACAGCGGTGTCACGGCCGACGGGCTCGAGATGGGGCGCGCCCAGATCATGCAGGCCGAGGCGTGCGGCATCGCGCCCGACGTGCGCATGAACCCCATCCTGCTCAAGCCTGAAAGCGACCACCGAAGCCAGCTCATCGTGGCCGGCAAGGCGCAGGGAGCCTTCGCTGCGAGGGACTACTTCGCGCGAAAGAAGGCGCTTATGCCGCAGATTTTGGAGGCGTTCGATTCGCTCGCGGAGGAAAACGACGTCATCGTCATCGAGGGCGCCGGCAGTCCCGTCGAAATCAACCTTGCCGAAAACGACATCGTCAACATGGGGCTCGCGCGCGCCGTGTCCTCCCCCGTGCTGCTCGCGGGCGACATCGACCCAGGCGGGGTGTTTGCCCAGCTCTACGGCACGGTCGCGCTCCTTGCGCCCGAGGATCGCGCGCTTTTGCGGGGGCTTGTGGTGAACAAGTTCCGCGGCGATGTGGAAATCCTGCGCCCGGGTTTGGCTCCGCTCGAGAAGATGTGCGGGGTTCCCGTCGTGGGGGTCGTGCCGTATCTTACGCTCGACCTGGACGACGAGGACTCGCTCGCGCCGCGCCTAACTGCCCGCGAGGCGCGCGGCGTCATCGACGTCGCCGTCGTGCGCCTACCGCATCTGTCGAACTTCACCGACTTCGACCCGCTTTCGCGCGTGCCCGGCGTGGGCGTGCGCTACGTTTCCTCGACGACCGATCTGGGCCGACCCGACCTGGTGGTGCTCCCCGGCTCGAAGACCACGCTCGACGACGCGCGCTGGCTTGCGGCTAGCGGCATCGGAGCCTGCGTACGCGCGCTTTCGGGCGCGGGCACGCCGGTGCTCGGCATATGCGGAGGCTACCAGCTTTTGGGAGACGAGCTTTCCGATCCGCATGGCAGGGAAGGCGCTGGCACCGCGCGCGGGCTCGGGCTCATCCCTGCAAATACGGTGTTCAAGGAGGAAAAGCGCCTCGCCCAGTCGGAGCTGCGCATCACGGGCGCCCAAGGCGCGTTTTCGGTGTGGAACGGCATGACGGCGCGCGGGTACGAGATTCACGACGGCGAAACGACCGTTTCCTGCGCCCCTGCGGGCACGATTGCCGGCAAACCAGAAGGCGCGGCCTGCGGAAACGTGTTCGGAACCTATCTCCACGGCCTGTTCGACGAACCGGGGGTGGCACTCGCCCTCGCGCGCTCGCTCGCGCGCATGCGCGGCCTGCCCGAGAGCGTCGTGGGCGCTGCGGGTGCGGTGTCCGCGGCCGATCACCGTGCGCGCGAGTTCGACCGCCTGGCCGACTCCGTGCGCGGGGCGCTCGACATGGAGTATGTCTACCGCATTATCGAGGAGGGCGTATGATCCACGTGTATCATGGCGACGGCAAAGGCAAGACCACGGCGGCGATGGGCCTCGCCCTTCGCATGCTCGCCGCAGGCCGCCGCGTCGTCGTCGTGCAGTTCCTGAAAGACGGCGAAAGCGGGGAGGTGCGCCTGCTCGCCGAGCATTTCGACGTGCCCGTGTTCGCGGGGAAGGCGTCGGACAAGTTTACCTGGTCCATGACGTCGGAAGAACTTGCCGCGACGCGTGAGCTGCACGATGGGAACCTCGCTTCCGCGCTCGCCGAGCTCGAGGGCGCGCAGGAGGGGCTGCTCGTGCTCGACGAGGCGCTCGACGCGCTTTCGAAGGGGCTTGTCGACGAGGCGCTCGTGGACCGCGCGCTCGATATGTCCGCGCGCGGCGTCGAAGTAGCGCTCACCGGGCGCGCGCCTTCCCGCAAGATCGTGGAGAAGGCCGACTACATAACCGAGATGCGGTGCGAGAAACACCCCTACGAGCAGGGGATATGTGCAAGGGAAGGAGTGGAGTACTAGATGGATTCCAAAGAGATGGCGCCCGGCGACATCGAGCGGCGCAGCTTTGAGATCATCACCGAAGAGCTCGGCGGCCACACGTTCCCGCCGCTCGAAGAGCCCGTCGTGAAGCGCGTCATCCACACCACTGCCGACTTCTCGTACGCCGATTCCCTCGTGTTCACCCATGACGTCGCGCACTGTGCGCTCGACGCACTGCGCGCAGGGGCCACGGTGCTCACCGACACGAACATGGCGCTCGCAGGCATAAGCAAGCCCGCACTCGCGAAGCTCGGCTGCAAGGCCGTGTGCTACATGGCCGACCCTGATGTCGCCGCGGCTGCGCGCGCCGCGGGCACGACTCGCGCCGTTGCGAGCATGGACAAAGCTTGCGGCATCGAGGGTCCGCTCATCGTGGCCGTCGGCAACGCTCCCACAGCACTTCTGCGCCTCGCCGAGCTCATGGACGCGGGGAAGATCGCGCCCGCGCTCGTCATTGGGGTGCCGGTCGGGTTTGTGAACGTGGTCGAGGCGAAAGAGGAGCTACTCGCGCGACACGTGCCGGCCATCGTCGCGAGGGGTCGCAAGGGCGGCTCGACCGTGGCGGCCGCCATTACGAACGCGCTTCTCTACCAGATCACGCGCCCAGGCGGCCCGAAGTGACGGCGCCCGCATCCGCGCCGGCGCTGCGCATCTTCGCCGGCACCACCGAGGGCCGCCTTCTGTGCGAATGGGCGAGCGGGGTGGGCATCCCCGCCCGTGCCTACGCGGCAACCGAGTACGGAGGCGAGCTTCTGGGCGAGCTTCCGGGCATCGAGGTGCATGCGGGCAGGCTCGACGAGGCCGACATGGAGCGCGAACTTTCCGGCGCGCGCATCGTCGTCGACGCCACGCATCCCTTCGCTACGCTCGCAAGCGGCAACATCCGGGCCGCTTCGCTCGCCGTGGGTACACGATTCCTGCGCCTTGCGCGCCCGGTCGAGGCGCTTCCCAAAGGCGTCGTGTCGGTCGCGTCGATCGCCTGCGCGGCGCGCTTTCTCTCCGAGAACCCGGGTCGCGCGCTTCTCACGACGGGGAGCAAGGAGCTTGCTCCCTACACGCGCGTCGCCGATTACGCGGAGCGCTTCTTCGTGCGTGTGCTCCCGCTGCCCGGTGCTATAACGAAGTGCATCGACGCGGGGTTTTCGCCGTCGCACGTCATCGGCATGCAGGGGCCCTTCACCCGCGAGCTCAACGAGGCGATGCTTCGGCAGGTGGGCGCCCAGTGGCTTGTGACCAAGGACTCGGGAACCGTAGGCGGCACGGCCGAGAAGATCGCCTCCGCGCGCGACGTGGGAGCGCGCTGTATCGTGGTCGCCCGTCCCGCCGAGGGAGGCGGGGCCCTTTCGCTTCGGGAAGTGGAAGACGCGCTCTTACGGGAGTTCGCGCGCTAGGCGCTCGCCGCGCCTAGCGCGCCCTCCCGCCCGCGAGGAGGAGCGCCCCGAGCAAGCTCGACCCGTACAAGCCCGTCATCCGCCAATAGCTCGAGGACGACGCCCGGAACTGGCGCAAGCAGCCCTTCAATAAGTTGCGGTGAAATAGCGTCTGTTTTTGCTGCAAAATAGCATATTCAGTCCCTAATTCACCGCAACTTGTTGGTGGTGGCTTACTGGTAGCGTAGGCATTCCACCGGGTCGAGCTTTGCTGCACGGCGAGCGGGGTAGAAGCCAAAGATTACGCCGATGCCGACCGATACGGCAAACGCGATCAACACTGTTGTAATGGAGAAGCTTGGCGTGATCGTCCCGGTAGCTCCAAACTCGCTCATGATGCCCGAGCTTGCGGCAAAGAACGTGAGTCCCCATGCCAGCAGATAGCCAATCAGGACACCCAACAGTCCGCCGGTGACGCACAGCGCCGAGGACTCGGCCAAAAACTGCGCGGTGATATCGCGACGACTTGCGCCCAGGGCACGGCGAATGCCGATCTCACGGATGCGCTCAGTCACGTTGGTTAGCATCATATTCATAATGCCGATACCGCCGACAAGCAGCGAGATGCTGGCGACAGCGCCCATGATGAGCGAGAACGCGCCCATAAAGGAGTTGAGTGCATCGATGGCGCTTTTCATGGAGGTCGCCGATACACTGTCGTACTCATCATCCTCCGCGATGCCCTTCATTGCGCGCACCTTGGACTCGATGGTCTTACAAAGCTCGTCCATGTCTGTGCCCTCGGCGGCAAGAGCCGTCACGCTGGGGAATGAAGGATTTTCGTCGCCAAACAGGCCTGAGATGGTTTCGCGCGGCATATACAGCGTGAGCGAGCCCATGGAGTCGTTGCCGCCATCAATCACACCTACAATCTGCACCTCGCCGTTGGACACCTTGATGGTTTTCCCCAGCGCATCCTGTTCGTTGCCGTAAAGCTGATCGGCGCCGCCGCGGCTGATGAGCGCCACGCGCGAGCCTGATTGGGACTCGGCCTGGGAATAGGTGCGCCCCGCAACGAGCTTGCTGGCCCCCACGGCATCGAGCATGTCGCTATCGACACCCTGTGCCATGACGGTATAGCTTTTATCGCCGGTCTTATACTCGGTATACGCGCTGTCGACAATGCCGATCTGCTCTATCTGCGGCACCAGTTTTTGAAGCTTCTCGATGTCGGACTCGGTGAGTTCTTGCGACGAATAGATTTGCACCATGCGTGCCGCATTGAGGCCCAGACTGTTGACCAGGCTGTTTTGGATGCCGCCGATGAGCGAAGTCATGGCGATAACCGAGGCGATGCCGATGACAATGCCCAGGATGGTGAGCAGGCTGCGCCCCTTGTTGGCTTCGAGCGAGTGAAGGGCTTCCTGGATGAGATCGCGGGCGCTCATGCCATCTCTCCTTTCGGCGGGTTGGCGGAGGCGGAAATCTTGGGCAGGCTATCCACGGCGCTGCGCAGGGTCCGCGGTGCATGTGGAATATACGCGCCATCGTGAATGCGACCGTCGCGGATGGTCACGGCACGGTCGGCCTCGGCGGCGATGCCGGGGTCGTGTGTGATAAGAACGATGGTTTTGCCGCGCTTCTGGAGCTTATGGAAGGTCTCCATTACAAGCGCCCCAGTGGCGGAGTCCAGGTTTCCCGTTGGCTCATCGGCCAGGATGATGGGCGGGTCATTGACAAGAGCGCGCGCGATGGCGACGCGCTGCATCTGTCCGCCCGAGAGCTCTGATATGCGGTGGTCCCAGTGGTCGACCGGCAGCGTGACGGCCTGCAGCGCGTGCACGGCGCGCATCTCGCGCTGGCTACGGGGCACATTGGTGTAGGCCAGCGGCAGCATGACGTTTTCGATAACCGACAGGCGCGGCAGCAGGTTGAAGCTCTGAAAGACAAAGCCAATGCTCAGGGCGCGAACTTCGGTGAGTTCGTCATCATCGAGCTCGACCACGTTGAGCCCTTGCAGGTAGTAGTCGCCCGCCGTCGGTTTGTCCAGGCAGCCCAGGATGTTCATGAGCGTTGACTTGCCCGAGCCCGAAGGGCCGGTAATGGCGACGAACTCGCCGGGTTCTACCGCCAGGCTCACGTTGTGCAGGATGTGGGCGCAACCCGCCTCGCTCTCAAAAATGCGGTGCACGTTGCGGATGTCGATGACGGGACGCATTACATGCCCTCGTCGGCAGACATGCTGCCCGAATTCGCGCCGTAGCCGCCGTCAGCCGTTGCGTCCGCTCCGGTGTCCATGACGAGGGTGTCGCCATCGCGCAGCTTGGTAACCGGCACGTTGGGGTTGATCTCGTTGCCCTGGTCGTCGCGCTTGACCTGTGTCTTGCCGACTACGGCTTCGTTGTCGTTTTGCGTCACGACGGTCACCTTCACGCGACGGGTTTGCTTGCCCTCGTCATCAGTCGCCACGTTGACGTAATAGTGTTCGCCGTCTTCGGTCATGAGCGCCATCGTCGGAACCATCACCACGTCGTCGAGCCGCTCGGTCACCACCGATACCTCGGCCGTCATGCCCGGCTTCAGGCGCGCGTCGGGCGCCTCGATGAGAATGTCGACGTTAAAGGTTACGCTGCCGCTGCCACCGGTGGCGGCGTCGGAGTTTGCCACCGACGCGATAGCCGTGACGGTGCCCTGGCTCACGATATCGGGAAACGCGGGATACGTGACGTTGGCGCTCTGCCCGACGGCGATCTTGGCGATGTCCTTTTCGCCCACCTGCACGGTCACCTTCATCTTTGACAGGTCGGCGATCTGCATGCACTGCTTGCCGCCGCTCGTATCGCTTTCGCCCATGATCATGCCGCCTGTTACCGTGGCGCCCACCTTGGCGTTGAGTTCCACGATGCTACCCGAGCTCGGGGCCGTGACCGTGCGACTGGCGGCCTTGGCGTTCGCCTGGTCGAGGTTTGCCTGGGCCGAAGCGAGGCCGCGCAGCGCGGCCGATACGGCGTTCGTGTCTGCCGATGCGGCGGAGACGCCAGCCGCTGCGGAAGCTCCATCGACGTCCGTCGTTGGGGTGGCCTGCGCGGCGGCTGCGGCTTTCTGTGCGTTGGCGAGGTCTTCTTGAGCGGCTGCAACTGCACGCTGCGCCTCGGCAACGTTGCGGTCGAGCTCGTCGTTTTTAATGGTCATAAGCACGTCGCCCTCGTTGACGGATTGGCCTGCCTGCACGTTGATCGAATCGACCGTACCGTCGACAGAAGGGGAGACCACTGAGGACGAAATGGGTTTGAGGTGGCCTTTCGCCTCGACCGTTGTGGTAAACGTGCTCTCGGTCACCATGTCGGTCACAGGTCCGCTAGCGCCCTGAGGCTGCGCATTGATAACCAGGGTTGCGACAATGGCAATGAACGCGATGGCACCCACGACGCCGGCGGCAATACCGCGTCGAATCAGCTTTTTGCGTCGACGTTCGGCACGTTTTGCCTTGAGCTTGGCATATGCCTCTTCATCGGAAATCTCGGCCGTATCGTTCGCTCGTCCGCTCTGCTTGTCGGCATGTACGTTTGTAATCAGAGGAATCGTTTCGGTGGCACCTTCGGGCGTGCGCTCGGTATCATCTGGGCCCGGGGTGATCGTGGGGACATTCGGCATAGCGTCTCCTTTATAGAAAGTACCTCGATAAGTATATGCGCCCACCGGTTGGGGCGGGCGCATAGGATGGTTTCTTTCGGAACTGTTAGATTGGTCGCAGCAGCTCCACGTTGTAGGGATGTGCGCGTTGCACTACGAGTGGACAACCACGCACAGACCGACTTTGATGCAATCGTGCAGTGCCTTGGCGTCTGCCAGGCGCAGATTGATGCAGCCGTGGCTACCGCACCACTTATAGGACTCGGCATTATCGAAGCTCTTGTCGTTTTGCCATGTAGCGTCGTGGAAGCCGATCATATTGCCCTCGAACGGCATCCAATAGCTCACCGGGCTCTCATATTTGGGTTTACCGGTCTCGGGGTCCTTGGCTCCGATCAGGGTGCTGCCGCCGTCGTTGCTGTTGATTTGCCACACGCCCTCGGGGGTGGCGTCTTCGCCCGGCTTGCCCGAGATAAAGTTGGCCTCCCAAACGATATTTCCGCTCTCGTCATAGTAGCGCGCGTGCTGTTCGGACAAGTCGACGTCGATATACGCCTTCCAGTCGGGCTCTCCCTTTGCGGTAAAGGTGTCGGCCTTCTGGGAGTACTTGATCTCGATCTCGCCGGTCTGCTTGTTGTTAATGGCGTCCTCGACCTGCTTGGCGAGCGAGCTACTGTCGATGGACCAACCAAAGTCACCGCCTTCGACGGCGCACTGCTTGCCATCGGCGCGCGTCCACCAGCGAGTGGAGCCCACGGTATTAAAGCCGTTGGCGAGCTCGGCTGCCCAGCTACTGATCTGCGACGTATCGAGCGTGGGGTTGGCCGGATCGGCAAAGCTGATCCACTGCAACACGGAGCTGCCATCAACCTTGCCGGCATCCTCGCCGTTGAGCTTGAGGGTCACGTTGACGCCCAAGAAGTTGTTGGCGGCATCGCATGCGGCCTGAATCTGATCATCGGTCAGCGTTCCATTGAGTGGCTCATAGGCATCGTTGCCGAGCTTGGAAAGATCTACGGTCTCGGCCAGCGAGGCAAGCTCGAGCTCGGCATACTTAATGACATGCTCGCGGTTGAGCTTTTCGTTGGAGCGCGCCTTCTCGACGGTAAACTTGCCGGCCTGCTCGTCATAGGAGCTATTGGCCTCGAACGTGCCCGAACGGCCCTCGTTAAACTCGTCGATGGCGGCGCCCAGATCCTCCTCAAACTGCTTTTGGTCAAAGGTGTCGGAGAGCATGGACAGGTCGACGTCTTGATCAAGATCGACTTCGTTGGAGGTAGCGGTTGTTTTGGTCTTGCCGCTTAAGGATTCCACAAGACGGACCGGCCATATAAAGGCTTCGTTGTGGCTGATGATTTCTTTTGCGGCAGCTTCGCCGTCGACGATGGGCTCATCGGACTCGGGCTGATAGGTCCAGCTAAAGTCATCGCCTGTCACGGCGAGCTTATAGTGCTTCCATGCCGAATTGACCTTGGTGGCGGCAGACGAAGCGTTGGAGAACGAGACGTCGACGCCGGCGATGGTGGTGTTGGGGTAGGCTACCTGCGAAAACGCTACGACGCCTACTATATAGACAATGACGATTAGGCCCAGGACGACAAATAACGTCGTCTTTTTGCCCGACTTATTGTTCTCGGCGGGTTTGCGCGCGGGGCCGCGATCGCCTCGAGCGTGCGTGGGGGGCTGCTTGGGCGCATTGCCGTTTGCCTGGCGCTGCTGACGTTGTTGACGCTGCTGTCGCTGTTGGTTTGGGCGTTGAGAAGCGTTTGCTGCACTACGCTGCTGACCGTGGGTCGGCGCGATAGGACGCGGCGACTGAACGCCGCCGGTGTGCCTGCTCGGCTGCTGCGGATCGGGAATCAGTTGAGTTCGATCGTTTTGCGACATCGTATGCATATCCTTCGATTTTCGCCTTGCGGTTCATCGTGTTTTTACTGGGCTTGCATTATAGCGATTGCCCTGCTGTTTGTGGTACGGAAACGGTGGCATTCAAAAGAGGTGGGACATTTGTCCCACCTTTGAGTCGTTCTTTGCCGCTATCCGCACACACCGCATTTTGCACAGGCCGAAAGTGCGGCCGGAGCCTGCGCGATGCCGCCCTTTGCCGTCTCGCGCAGCGTGGCCGGCAACGCGTGACCCACCGAGAGCATGACATGTGCCATCTGGTCAAACGGCACCAGGCTCTTAATGCCTGCGAGGGCGAGTTGTGCCGAGCTAAAGGCCGCTGCCACGCCGATGGCGTTGCGGTTTTGGCAGGGCACCTCCACGAGGCCACCGACGGGGTCACAAACGAGGCCCAGCAGGTTACTTAGCGCGATGGAACTGGCGTCAAGCGCCTGCTCGGGCGTGCCGCCGAGCATCTGTACCAGCGCGGCGGCTGCCATGGCGGCGGCGCTTCCGACCTCGGCTTGGCAGCCGCCCTCGGCGCCGGCAACGCAGGCGCTTGTGGTGAGGTTGAGGCCGATGGCCGCTGCGCAGTATAGCGCGTCCATGACCTGCTCGTCGTCGAGCTGCAGGCGATCGGCGAGCGCCAGCACGCAGCCGGGCACAACACCCGCGGAGCCGGCCGTGGGGGCGGCGACGATCACGCCCATCGTGGCAGAGCGCTCGAGCACGGCCATGGCGCGGGCCACGGCATCGGTCTGAACGGGGCCCATCAGGCTTGCACTCAAATCGTTGCGGCCGGTGGCTTCGACGAGCTTGGCCTCGCCGCCGATTAGCCCACCGAGCGAGCGCTGCGGATTGGCGAGGGGGGCCGTGGTCTCCTCGCGCATGACGTCGAGCACGCGGCGCATGGCAGCGACGGCGTGGGCCTCGCCGGTCAGACGCGCCTCGCGAACGGCCATGACGGCGCCGATGCTGAGCCCCAGTTCCTCGCACGCATCGAGCAGCTGCTCGCCGTCGTCGAAGATTTCCTTGGCCGAGACGCCGGGGGAGAGCGACGAGGCAGAACCGGGGAGCTCGATAAACGTTGCGTAATCGACATTGTCGAGCTTGCGCAGCATGGGGACGACGGTGTCGTCGGGCGCGCCGTCGGTCTCAAAGACGGAGTAGGCCTGGCCGCCCACTTCGGTGCGGTAGGTGCGGCAGAAGGCGATGTTTACGTGGGCGTAGGCGAGCAGATTCGTGAGCGCGGCGAGCACGCCGGGAACATCCTTGTGCGCAACGAAGAGCGTGGAATACATGCCCGAGATGTCGACGCCGACGCCGTTAATGCGGCTGATACGCATCTTGCCGCCGCCCAGGCTCTCGCCGCGGACCTGTGCCGTGGCGCCCGTGTCGTCGACCATGTCGATGTCGACGGTGTTGGGGTGGATGGAGGCGTCGTCGCCCCTGATGTCAAAGTGATATTCGAGGCCCTGCTCGCTTGCGAGGTCGAAGGCCTGCTTGATGTTCTCGTCATCGGTGTCGAGGCCCAGGATGCCCGCGACGAGCGCGCGGTCGGTGCCGTGGCCGCGGTAGGTGTGGGCGAAGGAGTTCCACAGGCCAAAGGTGACCTTGGTGATGCGGCCTTCCAACAGGCTGGCGGCAACCTGGGCGCAGCGCAGGGCGCCGGCGGTGTGCGATGAGCTGGGGCCGACCATGACGGGGCCCAAGATCTCGAATGCCGAGGTCGTAGCTAGTGTTTGCGGCTTGCCTGCCATATGCGCTCCTGTTCTATCCCGTCGTCCCGAGGGGCGGGGCATACTCTGTCCCGCCGTTCCGAGGGCTTTAGTATTTGGTCGCCTGCTCGGACAGTCCTGCTCGCACGGAGGCCACATTAAGTGGCCTCCGGCTCGTGCGGAACTCGCGATCGACCAAATACTAAAGCCCTCGGAACTTAGGATACATGGTTGGAGTCGCTCTGCTGCAAAATTTATCGGCCTGTGACCTATTCCATGTCCCAGGTCGGCTCATCTTCACCACCTTTAAATAAAAAAGAGGTACCGGTTGTTTCGATACCTCTTTTGATGCGTTTCTATTTGGCTGCGGCTTTTCTCATTAGCTTACAGGCCGCAGGCTGCTTTTAGCTCTTCGACTCGGTCGGTTTTCTCCCAGGTGAAGTCGGCGTCTTCGCGGCCGAAGTGACCGTAGGCCGCCGTTTTTTCGTAGATGGGGCGACGCAGGTCCAGGTCGCGGATGATGGCGCCCGGGCGCAGGTCGAAGGTCTTCTCTACGGCCTCGACGATCTTGTCCTCGGCAACATGTGCGGTACCGAAGGTGTCGACCATGATTGAGAGGGGCTTGGAAACGCCGATGGCGTAGGCAAGTTCGACTTCGCAGCGGTCGGCAAGGCCGGCGGCGACCACGTTCTTGGCGACCCAGCGCGCGGCATACGCGGCGGAGCGGTCGACCTTGGTGCAGTCCTTGCCGCTAAAGGCACCGCCGCCGTGACGGCCGTAGCCGCCGTAGGTGTCGACAATGATCTTGCGGCCGGTGAGGCCCGTGTCGCCCATGGGGCCGCCCACGACAAAGCGACCGGTGGGGTTCACGTAGATGTCGGCGTTATCCCACGGCATGTTCTCGGCAGCCATGACCGGGGTGATGACGTGCTCGATGAGGTCGGCCTTGATCTTGCCCATGTCCTCGATCTCGGCGGCGTGCTGCGTGGAGATGACGATGGTCGTGACCTCGACGGGCTTGCCTTCCTCGTAGCGCACGGTGACCTGGGTCTTGCCGTCGGGACGCAGGTAGGGCAGGGTTCCGTCGTGACGCACGGCGGCCAGGCGCTCGGCCAGGCGGCTTGCCAGGTAGTGTGGCATGGGCATGAGGGTCTTGGTCTCGTTGGAGGCATAACCGAACATCATGCCCTGGTCGCCGGCGCCGATCAGGGCGATCGGGTCGGTGGTAGCGCCGGTCTGGGTCTCGAAGGACTCGTCGACGCCCTGGGCGATATCGGGTGACTGCTCGTGGATG
Organism: uncultured Collinsella sp.; assembly: GCA_902494165.1. GTDB lineage: Bacteria > Actinomycetota > Coriobacteriia > Coriobacteriales > Coriobacteriaceae > Collinsella. The sequence goes on from CABUSD010000008.1 coordinate 39,014, forward strand.
AGGCTCATGACACCGCAGGTATCGCAGTCAAAACCGAACTTTGCACGGTTGTAGCCAATGCGGCGGATGACGCCACGGGCAATTTCCTGCACGTCGACGTATGCCTGGGTGCAGATCTCGCCGGCGACGATGACGGTGCCGGTGGTCACGAGGGTCTCGCAGGCACAGCGAACGTTTTCCACGTTGGCGGGCACGCCGTTGGGGGCGATGTAGCCCTGCTCCTGCAGCTCTATTTCTTTGGCGAGGATTGCGTCGAGGACGGCGTCGCTGATCTGGTCGGCGATCTTATCGGGATGACCTTCGGTCACCGACTCCGACGTAAATACGAAGGACCCGTGTTGGGGTGGGATGGAACGAAGTTCTTCTGACATGATTGTCCTTTCAAAAACGTGTCCCAGCGACCGTTACCATTCCGCCAGGCTCTCTATGCAAGGGCACATCATAGCGCGTAAATCAAACATTCACACCCTTTCCGCACCTACTCATTGGGGACAGACTTAAATGACCAGCCTTACTCATTGGGGACAGACATAAATGACCAGCCTTAAACTAAGAACGTCTCCAACGACTGGTCATTTAAGTCTGTCCCCAATGAGTAGGTCGGTGCCCTTTGTGCGGAGGTTGCTTTGATGCTTTATACTGGTGCGGTTAGACATCCATCCTGCAATCGAGGAGATTTCCATGGCATCAGACGTTCGCGTCCGCTTTGCACCCTCACCGACGGGCAAGCTGCACATCGGCGGCGCCCGCACCGCTATCTATAACTGGGCTTTCGCCCGTGCAAACGGCGGCACGTTCATCCTGCGCATCGACGACACCGATCCCACCCGTTCCACCGACGAGAACACGCAGATCATCCTACGCGCCATGCGTTGGCTGGGTCTTGACTGGGACGAGGGCCCCGAGGTGGGCGGCGACTTTGGCCCCTATGCCCAGACCGAGCGCCTGGACCTGTACAAGCAGGCCGCCCAGAAGCTTTGGGATGAAGGCAAGGCCTATCCCTGCTTCTGCACCAAGGAGCAGCTCGACGCCGACCGCAAGGCCGCGCAGGAGCGCAAGGACCCCTTCCAGGGCTATCAGCGCCGCTGCCGCGATCTTGATCCCGAGGAGGCCCGCCGCCGCATCGAGGCCGGCGAGCCCTACGTCCTGCGCATCAAGGTGCCCGAGGACCGCGGCGACGTCGTCATTCACGACGCCGTCCATGGCGAGGTGACCTTCGATGCCAAGGAGCTCGACGACTTTGTCATCTTCCGCTCCGACGGCACGCCCACGTACAACTTCGCGACCGTCGTCGACGACGCCATGATGAAGATCACCCACGTCATCCGCGGCGACGACCACCTGTCCAACACCCCGCGTCAGGTCATGGTTTACGAGGCCCTCGGTGCGCCCGTGCCTACGTTCGCCCACATCTCCATGATTCTGGGCGCCGACGGCAAAAAGCTCTCCAAGCGCCATGGCGCCACCTCGGTGGAGGAGTACCGCGATGCCGGCTACCTGCCCGATGCGTTCGTCAACTACTTGGCACTGCTCGGCTGGTCGCTCGACGGCGAGACCACGATCATCCCGCGCGATGTTCTGGCCAGCAAGTTCTCGCTCGACCGCATCTCCAAGAACCCGGCGACCTTCGACCCCAAGAAGCTCGATTGGGTCAATGCCGAGTACATCAACGGCATGTCCGATGCTCAGTTTGCCGACGAGATCATGGTCCCCGAGCTGCACGAGGCAGGCCTTATCGAGGGTAACGTCGAGTACGGCGAGGACTGGATCGACGCGCTCGCTGCCATCGTCAAGCCGCGCACCAAGATGCCGGCCGACGCCGTGACCGTCGCCGCCCCCATCTTTGCCACGGCCGAGACGCTCGAGTATGACGAGAAGTCCGTCAACAAGGGCCTGGCCAAGGAGGGCATGGGCGCCATTCTGGATGCCGCCAAGGCCGCGCTCGAGGGCGTGGACGAGTGGACGGCCGCCAACATCGATGCCGCGCTTGAACCGCTGCCCGAGCAGATGGACCTCAAGAAGCGCGTGGTGTTCCAGGTCGTGCGCGTCGCCGTCTGCGGCAACATGGTGAGCCCTCCGCTGGGCGAGACTATGGCGCTCGTCGGCCGTGACGACTGCCTGGCGCGCATCGATCGCGCCCGCACGATGGCGCTGTAACAGTCGCGCAAACGCATGTATCCGAGCCCCGCTCACCCGAGCGGGGCTCTTGTTTCTTAAGGCGTATGGGATGGGAGGCACAGAGACCATGGCCGAGCAACTGTCACTGTTTGGTTCGCCTGAACCCGAGCAGGCTCCCGTAAGGGCCGGCCGCACTGCCGAGCAGGCCAAGCCTGAGCCTGTGCCAGAGCCCATTGCCGCCTACGCGAGCGTGGTCCTCGACATTCCCACCCGCGCCCTGTCCGAGCCATTCGCCTACGGCATTCCGCAGTCCCTTGCCAACGAGGCTCAGATTGGGTCTACGGTTCTTGTCCACTTTGGCAACCGTGCTGCCGCGGGCTATATCGTCGACATTGCGTCTGAGCTTGGCGACCTGCAAGGCAACAACGCCCTCGACCCCGCGCGCGTAAAGCCCATCGAGGCCATCCTCAGCAAACCGCTCTTTGGCGCCGAGGCCGCCCGCATTGCGCGTTGGATGAGTCGCGAGTATGTCGCGACGCTTTCTGAATGCCTGCGCCTGTTCTTGCCTCCGGGTGGTAGCCCGCGGGTCGTAAAGGGCGACGACGGCGTGTGGGCGGTTGAGCGTCCCGCCGTCAAGCCTATCCAAAATCGCTGGGTGATGCTTACGCCCGAGGGCTTTGGCTATACGCCGCCCAAGACCGCTGTACGCCAGCGTCAGCTCATCGGGGCGCTCCAGTGCGGACCGGTCACGACGCGCGACCTTAACCTGCTCTACAACAGTATGTCGGCGACCATCAAGGCGCTCGAAAAACGCGGCGTCGTGGTGGTGGAGGAGCGTCGTGCCTGGCGTGGCTGCAGCGAGCAGACCACGCTGTCCTCGGCGAGCGGCAAGGCACCGGTCGCACTTACAAAAGGCCAGCAACAGGCACTCGCGCAGATTGAGCGCGCCCGCCTGGACGCTCATGGCGACGTGGTGGTGGTCGACGGTGTCACCGGCTCCGGCAAAACTGAGGTCTATCTCTCCGCCATCGAGCGCGTGCTCGCGGCCGGTCGCTCGGCCTGCGTACTTGTGCCCGAGATTTCGCTGACGGCCCAAACCGTCGGCCGCTTTCGTTCGCGCTTTGGCGAGACGGTTGCTGTGTTCCATTCGCGCCTTTCGGCCGGTGAGCGCCTAGACCAGTGGGATATGGTCGCCAGCGGTGCCGCGCGTGTGGTCGTGGGAGCCCGTTCGGCGCTTTTTTGCCCGCTCAGCGACCTAGGTCTTATCATCATCGACGAGGAACATGAGACCAGCTACAAGCAGGGTTCTAGCCCGCGCTACCATGCGCGCGAGGTGGCGGCCGAGATGGCGCGCCGCTATCGCTGCCCGCTCGTGCTGGGCTCGGCCACGCCTTCTGCCGAGGCCCTCGATCGCTGCCGCCGCGGCACGTACAACGGTGTCACCTGGACGCGCGTCAAGATGCCCGAGCGCCCGGGACACGCCGTGCTACCCACGGTCCGCATTGCCGACCTGCGCCGCGAGTTTTCGCACGGTAGCCGTTCAATGTTCTCAAAACCGCTGATGGAAGGCTTGGAACGCGTGGTCGAGCGCCGCGAGAAGGCTGTGCTGCTGCATAACCGCCGCGGCTTTGCGCCGTTTTTGATGTGCCGCGAGTGCGGCTGCGTCCCCACCTGCAACCACTGCTCTACGGCGCTTACGTACCACGAGCGCACCCATACGCTGCAATGTCACACCTGTGGTTCGTCCTGGCGCGTGCAGCCGTATCCCGCGCCCACGAGTCGTTGCCCCAAGTGCGGCAGCCGTTACCTGGCAAAAATGGGTCTGGGCACGCAGCAGATCGAGGACGCGCTGCACCAGATGCTGCCCGAGAATGTCGCCATCATTCGCATGGATGCCGATTCCACGCGTGGCAAGGACGCGCATAAGAAGTTGCTCGAGCAGTTCGATGCCGCCGATTGCGCGGTGCTGCTGGGCACTCAGATGATCGCCAAGGGCCTCGACTTTCCCGAGGTTACCCTTGTGGGCGTGGTCAATGCCGACTTTGCATTAAAGCTACCCGATTTTAGAGCGGGGGAGCGCGCCTACGATTTGCTGGAGCAGGTCGCGGGCCGTGCCGGACGCGGCGATCGCCCTGGCGAGGTCATCATCCAGACCTATCTGCCCGAGGACCCGGTCATTCGCGCCGTTGCCGAGCACGACCGTTCGATCTTTACCGACTACGACCTGGACCAGCGTCGCGACGCGCTGTATCCGCCGTTTGTGCGCCTGGTTAACATTTTGGTGTGGTCGGCGAACGCGGATGACGCGCAGGACTATATCGGGCGCATCGCGAAGCTCCTCAAGCGTCGCTGGCATGCCGCCGCTCCCGACTTTTTGCGGGCGGGGAGCGCCGTGCCCCAGGTGCTTGGTCCGGCTTCGTGTGTAATCGAGAGAGCCAAGGACCGTTACCGCTTCCATCTGCTTGTAAAGTCGCCGGTAGGGTACCATGTCTCTGATGATATCGACGCCTGCCTCAAAGAGGTGGGCTCCGTGCGCGGCGTGAGCGTGAGCGTTGACGTCGATGCCTATGATTTGATGTAACAACCCGAAAGGATGGCCATGGAAGCCAACGGAATCGTACTGTCGCCCGACCCTCGTCTGCGCCAGGAGTGCGCCGTCATCGAGGAAATCACCCCGGCGATCGAGGTGCTCGCCGAGAAGATGAAGAAGATGATGTTCGACAACGGCGGTTGCGGCCTGGCCGCCCCGCAGATCGGTGAGCTCATTCAACTCGTCACCATCGACTGCGATTACAGCGACAAGAACGACTACGATCCGTACGTGCTCATCAATCCTGTCATTGTTGAGCAGAGCGACCATCTGGTGCCGTTTAGTGAGGGCTGCCTGTCCATCCCCGGTATTAGCTGCGAGATCGAGCGTCCCGACCATGTCGTCGTCGAGGCGTACGACCTGGACGCCAACCTGATTCGCTACGAGGCCTCGGGCGACCTGTTCTGCGTGTGCCTGCAGCACGAGATCGATCACCTGCACGGCAACACCATGTTTGAGCGATTGAAGCCGATGCAGAGGATCAAGGCAGTCAAGGAGTACCAGGACGCCCTGGCCCGCGGCGCTCGACCGGGCGAGACGGAGTAGGTTTGTCCGTCCCCGGGGCACCCGCCTATATCATCCCGTGCTCAAACATTCTCGCTGCGCTGCGAAACTGCGCGCGGGACGATATAGGCGGGTGCCCCGGGGACTACGTTGACGCTGCCTGTCTCGCCCGGGTGCCGTGGGCCAGGGAGGGGCGTCTTCGCTGATAATTGCTTTGTTGGAAGAGCTGCTTTTATTGCGGCTCTTTCTTTGGTTTTGGGTATATTTGTTCTTGTTGAACTGTTCTTGCGGCTGGGTGCGCTTGCGACCTGGAACGCTTTTTTGTAGCCGTCTCGGCTCGTTATTGAGAGGAGACTAACTTTTATGCGTATTGTGTTTATGGGTACGCCTGATTTTGCTGTGCCTTCGCTTACTTCGCTTGTTGAGGCTGGCAATGAGATTGCGCTTGTTATTACTCGTCCCGATGCTGTTCGTGGGCGTGGTAAAAAGTTGGAGCCGTCTCCTGTTAAGGCCAAGGCGCTTGAGCTGGGGTTGCCGGTTGTTGAGGCTAATCGTATGACGGCCGAGGTTGTTGAGGCTCTCCAAGCTGCGCAAGCCGATATTTTCTGTGTGGCTGCCTATGGCTGCATTTTGCCCGATGAGGTGCTGCAAATGGCGCCGCTTGGTATTGTGAATGTTCATGCGTCCTTGCTGCCTCGTTGGCGTGGTGCTGCTCCCATTCAGCGTGCCATTCTTGCTGGTGATGAGGTTGCTGGCGTTTCCATTATGCGCATTGGGCATGGCGTGGATACTGGTGCTTATTGTGCTCAGGCTTCCACGTCGGTTGCCGGTAAGCATGCTGAGGCGCTGACCATGGAGCTTGGTGAGCTTGGCGGCAAACTGCTTGCCGATACGCTTCCTTCGCTTGCCGATGGCACCGCCGTGTGGACTGAACAGGATGAGTCGCTTGTTACCCATGCTGCCAAGATTTCTAAGCAGGAGATGCGTCTTGACCCTCAGATGGCGGCACTTGATTGTGTGCGTCACGTGCTGGCCTCATCCGATACTGCGCCTGCTCGTTGCGTGATTGCCGGCAAGACCGTGCGTGTGCTCGATGCTGCGCTGGCCGATGTTTCGCTTGGCAAGGGCGGCGTTGACGTTAAGAATAAGCGTGTTTTCCTTGGCCTTTCCGATGGTGCGGTTGAACTGCTCGAGGTTAAGCCCGATGGCAAGCGTGCCATGGCCGCTTCTGCTTGGGCTGCTGGGCTGCAAGGCGCCGATCTTATCTGGGGTGTTTTGTCATGAGCAAGCTGTCTCCCGCGCGCAAGCTTGCACTCGATGTGCTGATGGAGGCCGATCGCCGCGGCATGTATGCGCGCGACGTGCTGTCCTCTCGCGCATCGGCCAAGGCTATTGACCAGCGCGATTCCGCTTTTGCAGCTCGCTTGGCGCTTGGTGTGGCCGCGACGCAGGGTATTTTGGACGAACTGCTCGATCAGTTTCTCGATAAGCCTAAAAAGGTTGCGCCGCGTGTTCGCATGGCGCTTCGTATCTCGGCCTTCGAGATGCTCTATCTGCATACGCCTGGTCGCGTTGCGGTGAGTCAGGGCGTTGAGCTGGTGCGCAGCGGAGCTAAGTCTGCCGCCGGTTTGGCCAATGCCGTGCTGCATAAGGTCGCGGACAACGTTGAGGACTTTGCCACGGCGTCCGATGTAGATGAGTCTGAGCGACGCCTGGTTCGTCTGTCGCGCCTGATGGGACTGCCGCGTTGGCTGTGCGCTCGCATTATGGCATCGTTCGACACTCCAGAGGGTGCGCTTAACTTTGCCGGCAATCTGGCCCCCGCGCCGCTGGCCCTGCATGAGAACGCCTTTGCGACCAAGCCCGATCCGTATATCTCGCAGCTCGTCGCGCCTGTCTTCCCGGGCTGCCATGCCCCGGTTGATGCCCAGGTTACCGTTGCTTCGGGTGTGTTTGAGCGTGCTGCCGCGGTGGCATCTGATCTCAACGCGCAGCTTATCGCCACAGCTGCCACGCGCCCTGGTAGCTGCCTTGAGATTGGTGCCGGTCGTGGCACCAAGACCTATGTGATGATGTGCCAGGCCAAGCGTGCGGGCTATGAGCGTCAGCATACGGCGCTTGATCTTCATGACCGTAAGTGCGACCTGAATCTCGCTCGCCTGCATAAGGCCGGTATTACGGGTGTTCGTACCGTCTCGGGCGATGCCTGCGAGCTCGATGCGGTCCTCACGTCCTTTGATGCCATGCTCGGTGAGCCCGCTCTATTCGACACCGTGTTTATCGATGCACCGTGCTCAGGCACCGGCACCATGCGCCGTCATCCCGAGATTCCGTGGCGTCTGACCGAGAACGACGTTACGACCGAGCTGCCCCGCCTGCAGCTGACGATGCTCAAGGAGGCAGCCGCGCGCGTGGCTGCCGGCGGCGAGCTCATCTATGCCACCTGCTCGGTTTTTGATGAAGAGAACACGCAGGTTGTGGATGCGTTTTTGGCTTCGCCCGAGGGCGCAGGCTTTTGCCTGGCACCCCTCTCCGAAGCGCAGATTCTGCAGCTCCCCGAGTTCGAACAAGCCAAGAAGCTCGTCTCCGTGCGCCTAAACGATCGTGGGCTTTTCCAAAGCGTCCCCGTAAACGCCGACTCCTACGACGGTCACTTCTGCGCCAGACTGGTCCACAAGTAACGACTAAGTTGCGGTGAAATAGGGATTGAAAAGCCGCTTCTGCCCGCCAAACAGTCCTTATTTCACCGCAACTCATAAGGAAACCTGGGTAGCTAAAGAAACAGCCCCGCGATCGGCGTTGATCGCGGGGCTGTTTGGTTTCTAGTGGCTATGCGGGCAGTTGGCGCAGCAGCCGCTCGTAGCGTTGGTACTGGAGCCGCCGCTTCGCTGGTCGGTGTTGTAGAAACCGCTGCCCTCAAATTTAATGCCGCTGGCCGAGAACGTCTTGGATGCCGGGGCGCCGCAGCTGGGGCATACGACCTCGGGCGTCTCGGACATGGGGTGCTCAACCTCAAACACGTTGCCGCAGCTCGTGCACTTGTAATCGTAGCGCGCCATAATACTTCCTTTTCAGCACAAAGCGGGCAGATCGCTCTGCCCGCAAAAATTCAAACAGCTGTAACTGTACCCTATATCGGGGGTTTTATCACGCTTCGCCCCAGAATCTATGAGTGTTGCGCAGGAGCTTCGCAGTTTTCTCCTCGGCTGCCGCAACGTCGGCCTCGTCAGCCTGCCATGTCCAGTTGCCTGTGGCTACACCTGGCACGTTCATACGTGCATCGTCGCCCAGTCCCAGCACGTCCTGCAGCGGCATCATCACGAGCGGTGCATCGCTTGCCAGGGCATTGCCCATGAGCTCGCTTGCCAATGTAATGCCGCTCGGCTCATCGCCGCCTGCAAAGGAGCGCGTGCACCAGCCGGCAAGTGTCGAGGTGTCGTGCGTCGAGGTGTACAGGATCTTTCCCGGTGTGGGGTGAATTCCGCAACGAACGTCGTAGTCGCTAAACTCCAGCACGTCCATGCCGGGGAAGCCGCAGGTCGAAGCCATGGCGCGAACGCCGGGCGTCAGATAGCCCAGATCCTCGGCGATAAAGTTGAGCGGACCCAGCTCGTCATAGGCGGTCTGGAACAGGTCCTTGCCCGGGCCTGCCAGCCAGCGGCCGTCGGCACAGGCCTTACCGGCGGGAATGCTAAAGTAGCTGTGGAAGCCCAGGAAGTGGTCCAGGCGCACGCGGTCGTAGAGCGAAAACGCACGGCGCAGGCGGTCGAGCCACCAACGATAGCCGTTCTCTTTCATGCGATCCCAGCGGAAGGTGGGGTTACCCCACACCTGGCCCTCGGGCGCAAAGTTGTCGGGCGGCGCACCGGAAATCTCAATCGCCTTACCGGTATCGGACAGCCAGAAGTTTTCGGGCTCGCTCCACGCGTCGGCCGAATCGTCCGAGACATACATCGGGATATCGCCGATGACCTCAATGCCCTTCTTGTGCGCATAGTTCATGAGCTCGCACCAGGCAAGGTCAAAGCGATACTGCATGTACGCCTGCAGCTCGGCCTCGTCGTGGAAGCGCTTGTCATCGATCAGATACTCGTTGTAGCGCGCTACATCTGCCGGCCAATCGTGGCGCGACTCGCCCTCAAAGTACTTCTTAACGGCCATGTAGACGCAGTACTTCTCGAGCCAGTCGGCGTTGCGATGTTTAAACGCCGTGTACAGCGGGTCGGCATCCTCGCCGCCGTGAGCCTTCCATGCAGCAAAGTCGGCGGCCAGCTCCTCGTGACTCTCGGGCAGCAGGTCAATACTGCCCGCAAAGGCCGAAGGCCCAGCGTAAGGGGAGCGGAAGAAGTCCGTCGGGTTGACGGGCAGGACTTGCCAGTAGCGCATGCCCATAGCGGCCAGATGGTCGATAAAGCGACGCGTGGGCGCACCGATTGTGCCGGGCTTGCCGTCATCGGTCGGCACCGAGGTGATGTGGCACACAACGCCCGCGCCATGATCGAGCGGCTCCTGCAGGCGCTTCTCGGCATGGTGATAGATGATCGAAGAGCCCAGCGGGTACAGGTCGAGCGTGACGGTACCGTTGTGGATCTCGCACTCGTGACCGCTGATCACGTCGCTCGCGCATTCGCCGAGCGCCGGAATCGTCACGCGGTGCGAATTGCGCAGGCTGCGGTTGATGATAACCGTCGCGGCTTCGCCGTCATTGCCCGTGCGGGTGTAAGCCAAGACTTCGTCGTTGAGCGCAAAGGCCTTGATCTCGCCATCGACCATAAAGGGCAGCGCACGGCGCACGGCAGACGCGTTCTTAACGATGGCCAGTGTGTCGAAGTCGTGGAGTTGGTCTTTGGTCGGCAGGGTGCGGCGGTTGCCCGGATCGGTGAGGCCCTCCAGGCCGTACTCGTCGCCATAATAGATCGAGGGCACACCCGGGAAGGTCATCTGCATGAGCGTCGCCAGCCAAAAACGGCTCTTGGCCAGGCCCATCGAGTTATCGTCCAGGCGCCATTTGCTGCGCTCGCTCTCGGGCAGCTGCGACTCGTCGGGGCCACCGCCGAGCACCGAGATGATGCGCGGGCGGTCGTGGCTCGAAAGCAGATTGAGCGCGCAGGCCAGTGCCTCGCGTGGGTAGTTCTCGCGCAGGGTTTCGATATCCTCGGCTGCCTGGTAGGCGTTCTTGTAGCCCATCAAAAAGCCGATGACCATGTCGCGGAAGGGGTAGTCCATGGCGGAGTCGAGCTCCGAGCCCTGCAGATAGCGACGCAGGTGGCCATAGCTGATCTTGTTGGAGGCGTCTTCCCAGACTTCGCCGAGCAGCAGCGCGTCGGGCTTCTCGGCGAGCACGGCCTTTTTGATCTCGGCCAGGAAGTCGTCGGAAAGCTCGTCGGCCACATCGAGTCGCCAGCCATGGGCACCGGCGCGCAGCCATTTACGGATCACGCCGTCCTTGCCCAGGAGCCGCTCGCGCACCAGTTCGGAGCTCTCATTGATGGCGGGCATGTTGCCCACGCCCCACCAGCAGTCATACGAACCGTCCTCATGGAAGTAAAATGCATCGCGCCACGGCGAGTCCTCGCTCTGCCAAGCACCGACGCCGGGATAATTGCCGTAGCGGTTAAAGTAGATCGAGTCGTCGCCCGTATGGTTGAACACACCGTCCAGAATGATGGAAATGCCAAGCTTCTCGGCCGCCTCGCACAGCTCGGTAAAGTCCTGCTCGGTGCCCAGAATCGGGTCGATCTTGGTGTAGTCGGCCGTGTCGTAGCGGTGGTTGCTCGCGGCCTCAAAGATGGGGTTGAGGTAGATGGCCGTAAAGCCTAGCTCGGCAATGCGGGGCAGGTCATTTTGGATACCCTTGAGCGAACCGCCGTAAAAATCCCAGGTCTTGATGGAGCCGTCTTCGGCACGCTCGTACTCGGGCGGTTCGTTCCAGTCCTCGACCATGCGGCGCTGGATTCCTTTGCGCGGTTTTTCAACTTCGGTAAGCGTGCGCTCGCGCCAGTTTTCGTCGCGGGCATAGCGGTCGGGGAAGATCTGGTAGACCATGCCACGCTCGTACCACTCAGGACGAACTTTGCGGTGCTTGTAGACGGTGATCTGGAAGGACGGGACCTCGGCGTAGTTGTAAGTTACGCCCTCGCCACCGGTGCGACCCTGCGGTGCGCCCAAACGGACCTCGGGCTGACCCTCGATATTGCAGATAAAGCTGTACCAGATAAGACAGGGCTCGGTGCACTCAAGCTCTACGGTAAATATGCCGTCGCCCTCGTGCGTCATGGGATACAGAGACTCACCGATCTCATCGACCCAGGTGCGCAGCGTAAGCGTTGCCTGGTTGGGGTCGGCATCCTCCAAAATCACCGAGAGCGAAACGGAAGTTCCAGTGGTCACAGCGCCAAACGGAGTGCGAAACTGCGGTAGACGGCTGTTGTGAATCAATCTCATAATACGGTCCAGTTCAATAGAATCACGGCCTGCGGGCCATGGGCTTTACGCACAAGATATAAGTATATCTGTTGTACACAGGCTGTATAAACAACATCCGTTTACCATCGGCGAACGGTTGTCCTAGAAAATCGTTTTACCACCCAAATTATCGCGATATTTAAAAACGTCTATACCGATACTATTTGTAGCCAAACAAAAGTACTTCGGTTTACTACGACGAATTGAATGATCTCAACCACAGTCATTTTGGTGATATTAAAACCGCAGGTAGAAGCGTTCTTAATTTCGAAGATTACTCGCCGTGGTCTGCCGGAGCCATTTTGTCGTAGTAAACCGGCCCTCTTTTTAATGCGAAGTTCAACGCAAAAGAGGGCGCCTGGTTGGGGCGCCCTCTTTTGCGTTGAGGAATAAGTTTTAATCGTCCGGATTAGCGGCGCTTGCGGGCGGCCGTTGCCTTGCGGACGGAGGTCTTCTTGGTCGGAGCCTTTTCCTCGGCCGGAACGGCGGGGGAGACCGGGGTCTCCTTGGCGGGCTCGGTCTCTGCCTTAGTCTTGGGAGCGGCCTTAACCTCGGCAGCCTTCGGAGTCGGCTCGGCCTTTACTGCGGGCTTGTCCTCGGCCTTACCCTCTGCCTTGGGAGCTGCAGCCTTGGTCGTGGTCTTCTTGGCCGTCGTCGCGGCGCGTTTGCGCGTGGTGGTCTTGGCGGCCGGCTTTGCCTCGACAGCTGCCTCAGCCTTAGACTCAGCGGGCGTCTCCTCGACTTTGGCGGCCGGCTTTGCAGTAGCCTTCGGGGCCGTCTTCGCGGCGGCCTTCGTCGTAGCGGCCTTGGCCGTCGTCGACTTCGTAGCCGTGGTCTTCTTGGCTGCCGTTGCCTTCTTGGTGGTTGCAGCCGTCTTCTTGGCAGCGGTCTTGGCCGGAGCCTTTGCCGCAGGCTTAGCCTCGACGGCGGCCTTTACCTCGGGAGCAGCCTCGACCTCGTTGGCCTTCTTGGCAGCGGCGGTCGTGCGCTTGCGCGTGGTCGATGCCTTGGCAGTAGTTGCCTTGGCAGCGGTGGTCTTGCTCGCAGCGGCCTTCGTGGTCGTAGCCTTCTTAGCCGTTGCCTTGCGGGTCGTCGTCTTTTTGGTGGCAGGCTTCGCAGCGGGCTTCACCTCAGGCTCGGGCTCGGGAGCAGCCTCGACCTTCACCTCAGGATCGGCCTTAACGGGCTTAGCTTCAACCGGCTTCTCCTCGACCTTGGGCTCCTCAGCAGCAGCGGGCTCCTTAACGGGCGCCGCAGGCTCGGCCTCATCAGCAACCGGCTCCTCTATGGCCGTGGCAGCCTCCACAGCCGCCGGGCGCTCAATCTCCGGGTGCATAAAGAAGTACAGGTCCAGATACTTGTCGGCCGAACGCGTCCAGCTAAAGTCCTGGCTCATGGCCTGCGTGACTAGCTGGTTCCATGCCTCACGGTTATCCCAGAACAGGCGTGCTGCGCGGAACACCGCGTCGCCCATCTCGTCGCCGTTAAAGTTGGTAAACGAGAAGCCCGTGCCCTCGCCGGTAAACTCGTTGTACGGCTGCACGGTGTCCTTCAGGCCACCGGTCTCGCGCACGATGGGCAGGGTGCCGTAGCGCATGGCGATGATCTGCGACAGGCCGCAGGGCTCAAACTTCGAAGGCATCAGGAACATGTCGGCGGCAGCGTACATGCGCTGCGACAGCGTCGGGTCAAACTCGATGCGCGCGGCCATGGTGCCGGGGTACTTGTCCTGGAAGTAGCGCAGACCGTCCTCGTAGTCGCGGTCGCCGGTGCCCAGCACGGCCACCTGAACGCCGCCGGACAGGATGCGGTCGAGCGCGTACATGACCAGGTCCATGCCCTTCTGGCGCGTCAGACGCGTGACCATCACCATAAGCGGGCGGTCGTCGCGCACCTCGAGCCCCAGTTCCTCCTGCAGCTTGGCCTTGCACACGGCCTTGCCGGAACGGTCGTCAACCGTGTAGTTGGCGGCAATGCGCTTGTCGGTTGCCGGGTCAAAGGCCGCCACGTCAATGCCGTTGAGGATGCCCTGCAGCGCGTAGGAGCGCTCGCGCAGTACGCCGTCCAGGCCCTCGCCAAACTCGGGCGTCTGGATCTCGCCCGCATAGGTGGGGCTCACCGTGGTAATGGCATCGGCATAGTGCAGCGCGCCCAGCATGTAGTTGATGCTGCAGGCGTCGCAACGCAGCTGCGTAGCAGCCGCCGGAATATGCGCCACACCCAGGATGTCCTCCATCACGGTGTCGCTAAACTGGCCCTGGAACGCCACGTTGTGGATCGAGAACACAGTCTTGACGCGGTCGTACAGCGGCAGGCCCTGGTAGAACTCGCGCAAGAACACGGGCGCCAGTGCCGTCTGCCAGTCGTTACAGTGCAGGATGTCGCACTCAAAGCCCTCGGGCAGGTGCTGCAGGCTCTCGGTAATGGCCTTGGAGAAGAACGCGAAGCGCTCGCCGTCGTCGAAGAAGCCGTACGGATAATCGCGCGCAAAGTAGCGCTCGTTGTCCACGAACATATAGGTGACGCCGTCGTGCTCGAGCTTCTCCAGCCCGCAGTACTCGTTGCGCCAGCCCAGGCTCACGTAAAAGTCGGAAAAGTGCTCCATCTGCGCCTTGTACTCATCCTTGATGGTGGCGTACTTGGGCACCATCACAATGACTTCGGCGCCGGCGCGCACGAGCGCCGCAGGCAGCGAGCCCGCCACGTCGCCCAGGCCACCGGTCTTAACAAACGGTGCGCACTCGGCCGAGGCAAACACGATCTGCATCTTTTTGCTGGAATCTGCCATATTGTCTCCCATGTTGCAATTCGAGAATAGCCGCCTGGCGCTAACCGGGCGGCTATTCTACCTGTTACGAGCGATGTTGCGGTGCCAACGTTAACGTACGATGGTGGTGTCGGAAGTTAACGGAGCCTTGCCCAGCACCAGGATGTTCTCGGGCGTGCCGCGAAGCTCGGTGTTGGTGGGAACCACGTTGTTCTTGTCCAGAATGGCGTTCTCAACGCGTGCGCCGCTCTTGATGACACAGCTCTGGTTGATGATCGAGTTGGTCACCGAGGCGCCCTCCTCGACCACGACGCCGCGCGACAGGATCGAGTTGCGCACGGTGCCCTTGATGATGCAGCCGGCCGAGATGATCGAGTTGCATGCGTGACTGCCGGTCGCATAGCGCGAAGGCGGCACGTCGTGAGCCTTGGTCAGGATCGGGCGCTCGGGATCGAAGAGCTGGTCGGCCACGGTTTGGTCAAGCAGGTCCATGCTGCGGCGATACAGCGACTTCTCACTAAACACGCCCACGACCTCGCCCTTGTACTCGTAGCTGCAAACGTCGATGTTGCCAAAGTCGCCCTGGAGTGCCTCGAGCAGGTCCAGATAGTCGGCGGCCTGGTAGTGGTCGATAATCTCGAGCAGCGTCTCACGGTTGACGATGCAGCAGTCCATAGAGGCGTTGTCGCCGTACGCGACGCCAGCGCTCACGCCCGTCAGGCGACCGTTCTCGTTAATCTCGAGTTTGGTCTCGTCATCGACGTTGCGCGTGGCCTTGCAGTACACCACGGTCATCTGGGCACCGGAGTTCTCGTGCGCGTCGATGATGGTGTTGAGATCCATGTTAAAGATGATGTTGGTGCCCATCATCACAACATAGGGCTTGTCCGAGCGCTGGAACAGCGTCTTGTTGGAGATGATGTCGCGCAGCAGGAAGCGCATGCCGCCCTTGGTGGTGCCATACGCGTTGCCGGGCACCATGAACAGGCCGCCCTTCTTGCGGTCCAGGCCCCAGTCCTTGCCCGAGCCAACGTGGTCGATCAGCGAGCGGTAGTTGCCCGGCATGACGACGCCGACGGTCTTAATGCCGGCATTCATCATGTTGGACAGCGGAAAGTCGATCAGGCGGTAGCGGCCCAAAAAGGGAACGGACGCGATGGGGCGGTCCTTGAGCAGGACGCTGCCGTAGCTCGAAGAGTAGTTAGCGGTGATATAACCGATGGCCTTGCGATTGATCATCGGATCATTCCCCCTTCCCGATAACGACGTCATTTCCAACGACGGCCGTATCCTTGGTGGTATCGACAGAGCCGAGCTTCACGCCCTCTTCGACCGTGGAGTTCTCGCCCAAAATAGCGCGGCAGATGTGCGCGCCGCTCTTAACGTGCGCACCCGGCAGCAGCACGGAGTCCTCGACCACGGCGCGCTCCTCGATGATGACATCGGTCGAAAGGATCGAGTGGCGAGCGGTGCCGTAGATCTTGCAGCCGTTGGAGACCAGGCAGTCGTCCAGACGGCCGTCCGGGCCAATGTAGTGCGGCGGACGCGTGGTGATGTTAGACATGATGGGGAAGTGCTTGTCAAACAGATCGAACTCGGGGTTGTTGCCCAGCAGGTCCATCGAGGTCTCGTGGAAGCTGGCGATGGTGCCGACGTCCTTCCAAAAGCCGTGGAACTCGTAGCTGTACAGGCGCTTGCCCTCGCCGAGCAGCTTGGGGATGATGTCCTTGCCAAAGTCGTGGCTCGAGCGCTGGTCCAGAGCGTCCTCCTCGAGCGCCTCGATCAGGACGTCGGCCGAGAAGATGTAGATGCCCATGGAAGCGAGGTTCGAATCGGGCTTCTCGGGCTTCTCGGTGAACTTGGTGATGCGGCCGTCCTCGGGATCGGTGGTCAGGATGCCAAAGCGGCTGGCCTCCTCCCACGGCACGGGCATAACGCTCACCGTGAGGTCGGCATTGTTCTCGATGTGCGTCTTGAGCATCTTGCGGTAGTCCATGCGATACAGGTGATCGCCCGAAAGAATCAGGACGTACTTGGGGTCGTTGGCCTTGATGTAGTCGAGGTTCTGCGTAATGGCGTCGGCCGTGCCCGCATACCAGGCGCCGCCGGTCTGCGTCTCGTACGGCGGCAGGATCGATACGCCGCCGTCACGGCTGTCCAGATCCCAGGCCTCGCCGGAGCCCACATAGGCATGCAGCAGGTAGGGACGGTACTGCGTCAGAACGCCCACCGTGTCGATGCCCGAGTTGGAGCAGTTGGACAGCGAAAAGTCGATAATGCGGAACTTGCCACCAAAGCTAACCGCCGGCTTAGCGATCTTTTGGGTGAGTGCCCCCAATCGGCTGCCCTGTCCTCCTGCGAGGAGCATCGCGATGCATTCTTTCTTACTCATCGATTTCTCCTTCTGTCATCGATGTTCCTAAACCCATTAGCAACGGGCGCGACGTGACGTCACGCCCGTCGAGTAATGCCGTGCTGGCATAGGGGAGCTCGCGCGCCTTTACGCGTGCCAGATCTCGTCGCGGTACTCGCGAATGGTGCGGTCGCTCGAGAACCATCCGCTCGAGGCGGTGTTGAGCAGAGCCTTGCGGTTCCAGGTCTCCTGGTCGCCGTAGCTGCCGGTGAGCTTCTCCCACGCATCCACGTAGCTGCGGAAGTCTGCCATGACCAGGTCGGGGTCGTTGTTGTTCATGAGCTCGTTGTAGATGCTCTCAAAGTTGCCCGAAAGGCCGGCAAACGTGTTGTCCTTGAGCTCGTCCATCACGCGGCCCAGGCGCTCGCGATCGCCGTTGAGGGTATCCCACGCAAAGTAGCTGTTCGACGCCCAGAGCTGCTCGACCTCGGGGGCGGTCAGACCAAAGATGGCCTCGTTCTCGCGGCCGGCCAGGTCGGCGATCTCGATGTTGGCGCCGTCGAGGGTGCCCAGCGTAATGGCGCCGTTCATCATGAGCTTCATGTTGGACGTGCCCGAGGCCTCCTTGCCGGCCGTGGAGATCTGCTCCGAGATCTCGGCGGCGGGGTAGATGAGCTGGGCGTTGCTCACGCGGAAGTTGGGGATAAAGCAGACCTTCATAACCTCGTTCACGCGCGGGTCATTGTTTATGACGTCGGCCACGGAGTTAATGAGGCGGATGGTCTCCTTGGCAAAGGTGTAGCTCGAGGCAGCCTTGCCGCTAAAGATGAAGGTCGTCGGCGTCACGTGGAAATTGGGATCGGCGATGTGACGGTTGTAGATGTCCATCACCTTCATGATGTTCATGAGCTGGCGCTTGTAGGCGTGGAAGCGCTTTACCTGAACATCGAAGACGGTGTTGGGGTCAATGACCAGACCGGTTTCGGACTTGACGTAGGCGGCCAGGCGCTCCTTGTTGGCGCGCTTGGAGGCACCCACGGCCTTCAGGAACTCGGTGTCGTCCTTAAACTCCTTGAGCTTCTCCAGCTCAAAGGCGTCCTTCAGCCAGCCGTCGCCAATGGCCTCGGTCACGAGCTTGGCATAGGTGGGGTTGGCCTCGGCAAAGAAGCGACGGTGCGAGATGCCGTTGGTCTTGTTGTTGAACTTCTCGGGCGTCAGGGCGTAGAAGTCCTTGAGCACGATGTTCTTGATGATGTCGGAGTGGATCTTGGCCACGCCGTTGACGCTGTGGCTGCAGATCACGGACAGGTTGGCCATGCGAATCTCGCCGTCCCACAGGATGGCGGTCTGGCGCAGACGCTCCTGCCAGCCCTCCTGCGTGGTGTCGAACGACTCGTGCCAACGACGGCTGATCTCGTCGATGATCTGGTACACACGGGGGAGGAGCTTGGAGAACATGCCGATGGGCCACTTTTCCAGGGCCTCGGGCAGGATGGTGTGGTTGGTGTAGCTCACGACCTGCGTCACGATGCTCCAAGCGTCATCCCACTCGAGCTTTTTCTCGTCGATGAGAATGCGCATGAGCTCGGGTCCGCACATGGCGGGGTGCGTGTCGTTGGTGTGGATGGCCACAAACTGCGGCAGCAGCTCCCAGTTCTCGCCGTGCTCCTTCTCAAAGGTGTCGAGCAGGCTGTAGATGCCGGCCGAAACAAACAGGTACTCCTGCTTCAGACGCAGCAGACGGCCGTGCTCGCCGGCGTCGTTGGGGTAGAGGATGGCGCTGATGGCCTCGGCCTCGGCGCGCTCAGCATCGGCCAGGGCATAGTCGCCGCGGTTGAAGGCCTCAAGGTCAAAGTGCTCCTCGACCGGCTCGGCGGCCCAGACGCGCAGCTTGTTGACGGTCTCGCCGGCATAGCCCACAACGGGGATGTCATAAGGGACGGCAAGGATGTCCTGCGTGTCCACCGTGCGGTAGAACGTGCGGCCGTTCTCCTCAAAGCCTTCGACGTGGCCACCAAACTTAATGGTCACGGCCTTGTCCTGACGGCGAACCTCCCAGGGATAGCCATGGGTGAGCCACTCGTCGGTGGCCTCGACCTGGCTGCCGTTGACGATTTCCTGCTTAAACAGGCCGTAGCGGTAGCGCATGCCGTTGCCGTAGCCGGCGATGCCCTCGGCTGCCATGGAATCCAGGAAGCACGCGGCCAGACGGCCCAGGCCACCGTTGCCCAGCGCCGGATCGGGCTCCTGGTTCTCGATGACGGACAGGTCAAAACCCATGTCGTCGAGCGCTTCGGCGACCATGTCGCGCACGCCAAAGTTGAGCAGGTAGTTGTCGAGCAGGCGGCCGATCAAAAACTCGATCGAGAAGTAGTACACGCGCTTCTTGCCCTCGGCGGTCACACGGGCGTCGCTCTTGGTGGCAACGGTGCGTGCCTTCTCGGCCACGAGCTTGGCCAGGGCGTTAAAGCGGTCCAGGTCGCTGGCAGCCTCGACACTCTTGCCGCTGATGCTCATGACGGCATCGCGATAGAGCTCGGTAAACTCCTGCTTGTTGTCGAAGATCTTATTCATACGTTCCTTTCCCCCGGGGATGTTTCTCCCGGAACGGTTATGTCTTGTATCCTACGCCCTCGTGAGGCGGGTGATTACAGCTGTAACGGCTTTGTTACGCTTTCTTGGCAGGAGCCTTAGCAGCGGCTGCCTTGGCCTTGGGAGCAGCCTTTTTAGTGGCTGCCTTTTTGGCTGTGCTGGACTTGGTCGAAGCCTTGGTGGCGGGCTTGGTAGCCTTCGTCTTAGCTGGAGCCTTCTTAGCTGACGCAGGCTTGGGCTTCACCGAGGACGTGCGCTTCTTGGGCGCAGCCTTGGGCTTCTCGACCACCGGCGGCTTATAGCTGCTGGGGCCGCGGCGCTTAAGCACCACGCCTGCCAGGCCGGGCACCTTCATCTCGATGGAGTCCATCTGCCCGTTCCAGGGATAGGGCTCGCTCGAGCAGGTGTAGGGTTCCTCGCCGGCGTATCCGCTGCCGCCAAACTCGGGACGGTCGGAGTCAAAGATGACCTCCCAGTCACCCTCGCGCGGCACGCCCACACGGAAGCTCTCGTAGCTCGCCGGGTCAAAGTTGATCAGGATCACCAGGTCGTCATCGACGTCTTCGCCCTGACGCACAAAGCTCACAATGGACTGCTTGGAGTTGTCCGCGTCGATCCAGGTAAAGCCGTCGTCGGTGTAGCCGCGCTCGTACAGGGCGGGCTCGGCGGTGTACAGGTGGTTGAGCGCCTTGATAAACGCCTGATGATGACGGTGGGTCTCGTACTCCTCGGTCAGGAACCACTGAATGGACTCGTAGTAGCGCCATTCAATAAACTGGCCGATCTCGTTGCCCATAAAGTTGAGCTTGGCACCGGGGTGCGTCATCTGGTAGAAGGCCAGCGTGCGCAGGCCCGCAAACTGGCGCCACCAGTCGCCCGGCATGCGGCCGATGAGCGAGCACTTGCCGTGCACGACTTCGTCGTGGCTCAGCGGGCAGATGAAGTTCTCGGTAAAGGCGTACATGATAGAGAACGTGAGCAGGCCGTGGTTGCCGGGGCGCCACGGAAAATCGGTCTGCATGTAGTGCAGGGTGTCGTTCATCCAGCCCATGTCCCACTTGTAGTTGAAGCCCAGACCGCCGTCCTGCGGCGGATAGGTCACGAGCGGCCACGCGGTGGACTCCTCGGCCATCATCATCACGTCGGGGTAGTGCGCCTCCACAGCGCAGTTGACCTGGCGGATAAACGCGCTGGCGTCCAGGTCTTCCTCGGTACCGTACTTGTTGAACTTCTTTTGGCCGGGATCGTCGATGCCAAAGTTGAGGTACAGCATGCTGGACACACCGTCCATGCGAATGCCGTCCACGTGGAAGTTCTCGAGCCAGTACAGCACGTTGGAGACCAGGAAGGAGCGGACCTCGCCGCGGGCGAAGTCAAACTTGTGCGTGCCCCAGTTGGGGTGAATCTCGTGCTCAAACAGCATGTGGCCGTTAAAGGTGGCAAGGCCGTGGGAGTCGGCACAAAAACCGCCGGGTACCCAGTCCATGATCACGCCGATGCCTGCCTCGTGGCACGCATCGATAAAGTGCATGAGCTGCTGCGGGTTGCCGTAGCGCGACGTGGCGGCGTAGTAGCCGGTCGTCTGGTAGCCCCAGGAGCCGTCGAAGGGATGCTCCATAAGCGGCATGACCTCGATATGCGTATAGCCCATGTCGCGCACGTAGTCCACGAGCTCCACCGACAGGTCGTCGTAGGTATAGAACTCGCCGCGCTGCGCGGGGAAGGGATCCATGGGTCCGGGGTAGTTGCCGTACTCGTCCGGCTCGCCCTGCGGCGCGTCGCCGTGGCGCTTCCACGAGCCAATATGCACCTCGTAGATGTTAAGGGGCTGCGACATGTGGTTATGGCTGGCGCGGCGCTTGAGCCATGCGGCGTCGTTCCACTTGTAGCCATCGAGGGTCCACAGCACGCTCGCGGTACCCGGAGGGCACTCGGCCTTAAAGGCGTACGGATCGGCCTTGTAGAGCTTTTCGCCCTCGTTGGTCTCGATGAGATACTTATAGAGCTGGCCCTGCTCGGCGCCAGGAATAAAGCCTTCCCAAATAGCGCTCGTATGCATGGGCACCAGCGGGTTGGCTTGCTCATCCCAGTCGTTAAATTCGCCAATGACGTGAACACTCTTTACGTCGGGCGCCCAAACGCAAAAACGCCAGCCGCGCGTACGGTTCTGCGTGTCGGGGTGCGCGCCCATCTTTTCCCAACTGCGCTCCCACGTACCGATGCCAAACAAGTAGACATCGTCCTTGGTGAGCTCCGGTGCGTGTGGGGCGGATTTACGGGTAGCAGGCTTTTTGGTTGCTGGCTTTAGCTTTGTATCGCTCACGTTTGATCCCATCATGACGCGGCAGCGTGTTGCCTTGGTGACTAGATGCGAAAGGTCCAAGGCTGCACGAATCGAAGGGACGGCGATAGTTCTATGATTCGTTCCACCTCGCGTGCTCGGTGGAACTTTCGGCAGAAACTACGATAACACCTGTACGTTACTTTTATGAACGAAAGAGGATTTGCGGGGGCGTTTAATCGGTAAGCGCCATGTTTATACCACTTGCAGAATTGCCGTGGTAAAACTCTTGACAGTTTTATCAATTAGCGTTTCTAGATTGTTAGGTTGACGTTTGGTAAAACGTTTTTAGCAGGTTGTTTACCATTTGACATCGAAAGGCTCGTATATGGACCACATCGCCGCCTCAAGTGTCGCTTTTATTTTCGATTGCGACGGCACACTGGTTAACAGCACCCCCGTTTGGGCTTATTCCCAGCCCGAGTTATTGCACCGCCACGGAGTTGACGTGACGGTCGACGATTTTGCCCAGTTTGAGCATTTGTCGCTCGAGGACGAGTGCCAGGCTTACCACGACACCTGGGGCATTGGTGCAAATGGCGAAGAGCTCTACCGCGAGCTGAGCGACATCCTGATTGATGGCTACTCCAAGGTGCCGCCGCGCGAGGGCCTGCTTGCATTTTTGAAGCAGGCGCAGGAGGTCGGTATTGCCATGTGCGTTGCCACGTCCACGCCGGCCGAGCTGGTTACGTCTGCGCTTGGGGGTGCCGGGCTCGATACCTACATGGAGTTTGTGACCACCACGGGCGAGGCGGGGCGCTCCAAGCAGTTTCCCGATGTGTACGAGCTAGCGTTGCGCCGTCTGGAGGAGCGCCATGGGCACAAGTTTGAGCGCGCGTGGGTGTTTGAGGACGCCGTCTTTGGCCTAAAGAGCTCTGGCACCGTAGGCTTTAAGCGAGTGGGCATCTACGACCCGCACGGTCGCATGGAGCGCGACAAGGTTCGCGCCAACTGCGACATCTTTATCGACAGCTATGAGGGCTTGGACCTGGCCCGCGTGCTTTCGTTTGAGGGCTAGGCGAGGGCCGTGGCTTGCAAAGTATTAGTGGTTTGCGGCTCGCCGGTGGTGGCGAGCCCCGAGTTGCTGTGCCAACTGGCGGGGGAGTGCGACTACATCGTAGCCGTTGACCGCGGGCTCGACGCCCTGCTGGGCGCCGGGTTGGGCTGCGACGTGTATGTTGGGGATGCCGACACGGTGAGCGACGCGGGTCGTGCGCTGGTCGATTCCGCCGAAGCCTTTGAGGTAGAGCGTCACGACCCGTACAAGGATTACACCGATCTGGCGTTGGCGCTCGATTCGGTCCGCCGTCGCTGGCCGGGTGCCGAAGTGGTTGCGACCTGCGCCACCGGCGGCCGTCCCGACATGGCCCTATCCGTACTGGGGCTGCTCGCGGGCTACGAGGACGCCCCCATCTGGATTGCCGAGGACAAGGTGGTCGCCCGCATTCTTCACGCAGGTGAATCGTGGATCATCGAAGGCGCCGAGGGCAAAACCTTCTCCATCATCGCCATAGCCCCCAACACCGAGGTAAGCGAACACGGCCTAGAGTGGGAGCTAGATCACAGCCCCCTGGGCCTGTTAGCCGACACGGGCATCAGTAACGTCGTGAGATCCACCGCAAAGATCGAAGTCCATACAGGCACTGCAATAGCGTATTTGCTGCATTAGGGTTTTATTCGGACGGTGGGCGAGTGGGATAACACATAAGTGCGAGAATCAATTGCAAAAAAACTTCTTGCACAACCAAGAATCTTCCCCTATAATACTTCCTTGTCACGGGGGCGTAGCTCAGCTGGGAGAGCGCTTGACTGGCAGTCAAGAGGTCAGGGGTTCGATCCCCCTCGTCTCCACCATCGTGAATGCAAAGGCCTTCGGAATTCCGAAGGCCTTTTTTCATACCAAAATATCTCGCGCTACAAAGCCCCCTACGTCAACAAAAAGTTGCACAATTTATTTCCCATGTCTGTACGTAGTTTGTTAGACAAACGCGATTATCGGCGCAGCTCGCTGCTTCATTTGCGCTTCAGGAACGCCCCCAATCACCGCCAGTACCTCAATAACCTGCATCAACGTGAACAACATCCCAAAACAACCCCATTAAGCACACTAAATGAACGATATGTTGTTCACCACAAGACAAATCAGTTTCGCTACCAGCTTGTGCTAGGATACCTAACGTTACATGAGTTCAACTGTGCTCACGGCTCCAGCAAGCCGTAAAGCGCAGGGTCGATCGGCATCCGGCCGTAACGGCGGTGCTAGAAAAACCACGAGCTCCAATAGAGTAGTCATGCGTATCGCATCGAATGACTTTGTTCTTGTCTTAGTGCAAGCTGTTATTTCGAATCGATATTTCATGACAAACGAGCAGCAGTCCTACAGCTGTTTGCGCGCGGTCCAGTTTTGTTCCCGCTTGACTGGGCCGCACGCAGCCAGCTGGGGACGCGGTCTTTTTGCGATACACGTCCGCGACCCTAGCCACTGCACGTATACATACCGTTCACGGTGGGGCAGAGCTACGTGCTTGTCTAACTGGGCTCAGGGTTTGAATATGGAGCGCCTTCGCGCACAAGCGCCCTGGCGAAGCCATACCCAAACCCCGTGAGCCACATGTAAGACAGCAAAGGGGGTGGTGCTCGTGTGGTATGTGATCCAGGTCATCAACGGTCGCGAAGACGTAATGCGCGAGCGCATCGAGCGCATGGTGCCAGCTGGTGCCATGCAGGAGCTCTTTTATCCCCAATTTCAAACCGAGATCAAAGTGCACGGCGAATGGACCAACACGACCAAGCCGCTTTTTCCCGGATATCTTATCTGCGATACGGCAGATCCCCGCACCGTGCAACAGTATCTGCTGCGCATGGACGACTTTGCCCGGGTGCTATCCCAGGACGGTCAGTTTGTGCCGCTGGCAAAAGAAGAGGTCCAGCTTATTGGCAGCCTCACTCATAGGGGAGACCGCGTAGTGCCCATGAGTGAGGCCCTAAAAGACGGCGACCAGGTCGTGGTGACGGCAGGTCCGCTGCTGGGCCACGAAGGCCTTATCAAAACCATTAACAGACACAAGAGTACTGCTTATTTGGAGCTCGACCTGTGCGGCCGACGCGTAACTACGCGCGTTGGCCTCGCGGTGCTTTCAGCCGAGCAGCGCGCAATGCGAAACCTTAAAAAGGCGATCGCCTAGCTACTGGCGACTGTTTAACGGGACAGGGAGGATCCCCGGGGGCGGGGAAGTAGGTTTGAAAGATTTAGTGTCAGATAGAGTTAAACATCAATCGGATGCTCCAATTGGGGCGGCTCTTATAGCCCAAGCTATGAGCGGTGGCGACGTGACCATGCGCTGCAAGGCCATGCAGGCCGTGAAGGACTGGGACCGCACGCGCCTGGGCTACAGGGCCGTAAAGCGCGCGTTCGACATCGTGTTCAGCGGCTGCGTGCTGGCGGTTATCGCCATACCCAGCCTGGTGCTCGCCGCGGCAATCCGCCTGGAGAGCGAGGGCAACCCCTTCTACAGCCAGATTCGCGTGGGCCAGACCCACCGCGACGGCAGCCTGTCCACCTTTCGCATGTGGAAGTTCCGCAGCATGTACAAAGATGCCGACGAGCGCCTCGCTGAGCTCAAGGAACAGAACGAGATTGCCGGCGCCATGTTCAAGATGAGGGAGGACCCCCGCGTCACGAAGATAGGCAAGTTCATCCGCAAGCACTCCATCGACGAGTTCCCGCAGTTCGTCAACGTGTTCCTGGGCCAGATGTCCGTTGTCGGCCCACGCCCGCCGTTGCCGAATGAGGTCGCGGAGTACACCGAGTACGACCTGCAGCGCCTGGCCGTGAAGCCCGGCATCACCGGCTGGTGGCAGGTCACGGAGCGCAACTCGACCGGGTTCGACGGCATGGTCCGCCGAGACTTGGAGTACATCGCCAAGCGCGGACCCGTTACGGACCTTAAGATCGTCATCCTCACGGTGATCGAGGTCATCACCGGCAAGGGTGCGTGCTAATGCTCCAAGACTATTCAAGATTCGCTGAACTCAAGCGCGTTCCCGTAATCGATGTTCCGATCACGGGAACCAATATGTCTGAGTGTGTCGAGTTTCTTACTCGTCATATAGATGAGTTACATGGCGAATATATTTGCGTTTCAAATGCTCATACCTCGGTTATGGCTCATGACGACCCCTCCTATTGGGTCTGCCAAGCCGAATCCCTCATGTCCGTTCCCGACGGCAAACCTTTATCTGTTATCGGATGCAAAACAATCGAGTCAATGGGGCGTGTGACCGGTTCCGATCTGATGCGAGAGATATTCAGCATTTCCGCGCAGCAAGGATGGAGCCACTACTTTTACGGCAACGAGCAGAAGAACCTCGAGGCTCTCAAAGATTCACTTCAAGAGGAATATCCGGGATTGAAAATCGCCGGCATGGAGCCTTCGGCCTTCCGTCCGCTCTCCGATGGAGAGAAACGAGAGCTATCCCGACACATCGCAGAATCAGGTGCGGACTTCGCATGGATCGCGTTGGGTGCACCCCGTCAGGAAGTCCTCATGCATGAGCTTAAAGGCGGCCCCCAACCTTTGATGATTGGCGTCGGTGGCGCGTTCAACGTTCTCGCTGGCGTGGTGCCAGAGGCGCCGATGTGGATGCAAAACCTGAGTCTTGAGTGGCTCTATCGATTGATGCAGGAGCCGAAGCGACTCTTCAAACGTTACCTCGTAACTAATACGAAATTTCTCTTTTACCAGTTTACAAAAGCCAAACGTAAGGAAGGCAAATAGATGAACGATTCGACCACCTTTAAAGACAAGACCCTGATGATCACGGGCGGCACCGGATCGTTCGGCAACACCGTGCTCAAGCACTTCATGAACACCGACCTGGCCGAGATCCGCATCTTCTCCCGCGACGAGAAGAAGCAGGACGACATGCGCCACCGTCTGCAGGAGAAGTCCCCCGAGCTCGCCTCCAAGGTGCGCTTCTTCATCGGTGACGTCCGCAACGCCCAGTCGGTGCGCGACGCCATGCACGGCGTGGACTACATCTTCCACGCCGCCGCCCTCAAGCAGGTGCCCTCCTGCGAGTTCTTCCCCATGGAGGCCGTGCGCACCAACGTCATCGGCACGG
Organism: uncultured Collinsella sp.; assembly: GCA_902494165.1. Classification (GTDB taxonomy): domain Bacteria; phylum Actinomycetota; class Coriobacteriia; order Coriobacteriales; family Coriobacteriaceae; genus Collinsella. Next base: position 65,868 of record CABUSD010000008.1, read on the forward strand.
ACAACGTGCTGCACGCCGCAATCGACGAGGGCGTGGACCGCGTCGTGTGCCTTTCCACCGACAAGGCGGCATACCCCATCAACGCCATGGGCAAGTCCAAGGCGATGATGGAGTCCATTATCTACGCCAACGCCCGCAACGGCGCCGGTCGCACCACTATCTGCTGTACACGCTACGGCAACGTCATGTGCTCTCGTGGCAGCGTCATTCCGCTGTTCATCGACCGAATCCGCAAGGGCGAGCCGCTCACGGTCACCGACCCCAACATGACCCGCTTCCTCATGAACCTGGACGAGGCCGTGGACCTGGTGCAGTTCGCCTTCGAGCACGCCAACCCCGGCGACCTGTTCATCCAGAAAGCCCCTGCCTCCACGATCGGCGACCTTGCCGAGGCCGTGCAGGAGGTCTTCGGCCGCGTGGGCACCCAGGTCATCGGCACCCGCCACGGCGAGAAGCTCTTCGAGACCCTCATGACCCGCGAGGAGCGCCTGCGCGCCGAGGACATGGGCGGCTACTACCGCGTGGCCTGCGACTCGCGCGACCTGAACTACGACAAGTTCGTCGTGGACGGCGAGGTGGAGACCCAGGCCGACGAGTCCTACACCTCCCACAACACCGAGAGGCTCGACGTGGAGGGCACCATCGCCAAGATCAAGACCGCCGAGTACGTGCAGCTGGCCTTGGAGGGCCGCGAGCACGAGGCGGTGCAGTAGGGTGCGCGTCCTCGTCACCGGCGCGAAGGGGTTCGTGGGCAGAAACCTCTGCTGCGCGCTGAAGAACATCCGCGACGGTAAGGACCGACGCGAGAAGTGTCAGGGGCTGCTCCCGCTCGAGGTCATGGAGTACGACGTCAACTCGACGCCCGCGGACTTGGAGGACTACTGTTCCCGAGCCGACTTCGTCTTCAACCTGGCCGGCGTCAACCGCCCCAAGGACCAGTCGGAGTTCATGGAGGGCAACTTCGGGTTCGCCTCCACGCTGCTCGAGATGCTCGAGCGGCACGGCAATAGTTGCCCCGTTATGCTTTCCAGCTCGGCGCAGGCGAGCCTGTCGGGCCGCTTCGAGGGCTCGGCTTACGGCGTGTCCAAGCTCGCTGGGGAGGGCCTGTTCCGCGAGTATTCCGAGCGCACGGGGGCGCCGGTGCTCATCTATCGCTTCCCGAACCTGTACGGCAAATGGTGCCGCCCGCGCTATAACTCAGCGGTGGCGACCTTCTGCGACGCCATCGCCAACGGCCGCCCTTACACCGTGAACGACCCCTCAGTGGAGCTCGAGCTCCTCTACATCGATGACCTGGTCGACGAGATGCTGGGCGCCCTGCTGGGTCAGGAGCACCGCTGCGGCTACGAGGGGCTGGAGCGCGTCGACGGTGATGATTTCTGCTACGTCCCCGACACCGACGTGAAGTCCCTGGGCGAGATCGTCTACCTGCTGGGCTGCTTCCGCGACAGCCGCGAGACGCTTGCCGTCCCCGACCTTTCGGAGGGGTCCTTCTCCAAGAAGCTCTGGAGCACGTTCCTGTCCTACTACGAGCCGGGGCACTTCGCCTACGGCCTCAAGCCTAATGTCGATGACCGCGGCTCGTTCACCGAGTTCCTGCGCACGCCGGAGCGCGGGCAGGTTTCCATCAACGTTTCGAAGCCCGGCATCACCAAGGGCAACCACTGGCACATGAGTAAGTGGGAGAAGTTCCTGGTGGTGTCCGGCACCGCGAGCATCAAGTTGAGGAAGGTGGGGGAGGACGCCGAGGGCAACCCGTTCCCCGTCGACGAGTATGTCGTCTCGGGGTCCGACATGCGCGCCGTGGAGATGATCCCCGGCTACACGCACTCCATCACTAACCTGTCCGACACCGAAGACCTCGTGACGGTCATGTGGGCCAACGAGCCATTTGACCCCGAGAACCCCGACACCTACTACGAGGAGGTCTAGCCGCATGGGCAAGGACTATTCCGATATCGCATTCGAGGACGACGGCCGCCTGAAGCTGCTCATCATCGTGGGGACCCGCCCCGAGGTCATCCGCCTGTCCGAGGTCATCAAGAAGTGCCGGCGCCACTTCGACTGCCTGCTGGCTCACACCGGGCAGAACTACGACTACACGCTCAACGGCATCTTCTTCCGCGACCTGTCGCTGGACGACCCGGACGTCTACCTGGACGCCGTGGGCGCGGACCTAGGAGAGACGGTGGGCAACATCATCGCCGCGAGCTACAAGCTCATGGTAGAGGTTAAGCCCGACGCGCTGCTGATCCTGGGCGACACCAACAGCTGCCTGTCCGCCATCGCGGCAAAGCGCCTGCACATCCCCATCTTCCATATGGAGGCGGGCAACCGCTGCAAGGACGAGTGCCTGCCCGAGGAGACCAACCGCCGCATCGTCGACGTGATCTCCGACGTCAACCTGGCCTACTCCGAGCACGCCCGCCGCTACCTCAAGGACACCGGCTGCGCCCCCGAGCGCACCTACGTCACGGGTTCTCCCATGGCCGAGGTCCTGCGCGCCAACCTGGACAAGATCGAGGCGTCGGACGTCCTTACCGAGCTCGGGCTGGAGCCCAAGCGCTACATGCTGCTGTCCGCCCACCGCGAGGAGAACATCGACACCGAGGCGAACTTCACGAGTCTGTTTACCGCCATCAACGCGCTGGCCGAGAAGTACGACATGCCGATCCTGTACTCCTGCCACCCGCGCTCCCGCAAGCGCCTGGAGGCCACCGGGTTCAAGCTTGACCCGCGCGTGCGTATGCACGAACCTATGGGCTTCCACGACTACAACTGCCTGCAGATGAACGCCTTCGCCGTGGTCTCAGACTCCGGCACCCTGCCCGAGGAGTCCAGCTTCTTCGCGAGTATCGGCCGCCCGTTCCCGGCCGTTTGCATCCGCACCTCCACCGAGCGCCCCGAGGCCCTGGACAAGGCCTGCTTCACGTTGGCCGGCATCAGCGAGCGGGGCCTGCTCCAGGCCGTCCACACCGCCGTCGAGCTCGACACGGAGGGGTCGCTGCCCGAGGCGCCCGTCCCCGATTACGCCGACGAGACCGTGTCCACCAAGGTGGTCAAGATCATCCAGAGCTACACCGGCGTGGTGGACAAGATGGTGTGGAGGAAGGCTTAGCCATGGGTCTTGTCTACAAGATTCTTGACGGTGTCTCACGTGCCTATAACAAGCTTCTTCTAATGCCCTCGTTGCGCCGCTCCTTTACTGCTTGCGGCAAGAACGTGACCCTGGGCCGCCGCAGCGAGATTGCCGGAGCGGGCAATATCTACATGGGCCATGACGTGTACCTTGGCCCTGGAGCAACGCTGCTCACAACCCGGGCGAAAATTCACATCGGCGACTATGTCATGAGCGGACCCAACCTTACCGTTATCACCGGCGATCACCGCACCGACATCCTCGATCGCCCCATGATGGAGCTTACCGATGAGGACAAGCTCCCCGATAACGACCAGGATGTCGTTATCGGTAACGACGTGTGGATGGGCAGTGGAGTGACGATTCTAAAGGGTGTCCACGTCTCTGATCATTCCGTTATTGCCGCCGGTGCCGTCGTAACCAAAGATGTAGAGCCTGAGTATTCAATCTGGGGGGGGGGTTCCTGCTCGCATGATTTCTATGAGACCAGGATTCGATGAACATGAATAAAGGCAAAATCGAATATCGCGCAATGCAGTTGCGATATTGTGTGAGACGGTTTGCATATAAGGCCGGCAAACAAGAATATTTGCCAAAGTCTGCATTAAATCGCGACGATTTCAATACGGTTATTTCGAACTTAATTTTATCTGGTAAGCCAATCATGGTAGGCCGGTTTGGTGGTCAAGAGGCTCGTGCAACCGCTTGGGCGCTTGGCGTTGCCAAAGGATACGATAAGGCCATTCCTCTCTATGTTCAGAAACGCATGGCGGTAGGGCCTGGCTTTTTCCCGGCAGACGACGAACATATCAGGCGCTTCGGTCTTCTCATGGCCAAATCGGCAGCCGATTTGGATGCCCTGGCCTATTGGGACTCATTCATGCAGCAATGGCTTTTGAAAGAGGTTTGTGCTGAAGGCATCACCATTTCATATCTAGAAAACCTTGAGCCTTATCGAAATCAGGGCAATCCGTGGACGGCAGCTCTTTCTGGCAAGCGCGTGCTTGTTGTTCACCCTTTTGCAAAAAGTATTGAAGCTCAGTATTCACGCAAAGAGCAGTTGTTTGCTAATAGAAACTTATTACCAGACTTTGAATTGCAGACACTCGTTCCACCTCAAACGATAGCGGGCAGCGCTGATGCCCGTTATACCGATTGGTTTGATGCTTTGAAGCATCTTGAGTTTGAAGTTGACTCCAGGGAGTTTGATGTCGCAATCATTGGCTGTGGAGCATATGGTTTTCCCCTGGCATCTCACGTGAAACGTTCTGGGCGGCAAGCGATTCATGGGGGGGGGATGGTTCAGATGCTTTTCGGCATCAAGGGGAAGCGCTGGGACCTCAAACCTATATCCAAGGAGCTTTACAACTCAAGCTGGATCAGGCCGAGTATGGAAGAGCGGCCTGAACATGCGAATGAAGTGGAGAACGGATGCTACTGGTAAGGCACGGCAAGCAGGGGCTGGATTTCATGGCTAGTCGTGTGCTTATGGTAGGGCCGTCACCTGAGGCCTGGGGTGGCGTAGCAACTGTTGAGAAGAATATCTTGGATGCGGTCGCATCGACGGGTCGAGAGGTTCATTTCGTTGCAACGATGCGTGATGGATCGAAGTTCACGAAAATTTTGATGTTTCCGCAAGCATTTTTCGAGGTTCGTCGTGAACTCCGACAATGCGATGTTTGCCACATCCACACTGCGCTTGGCATGAGCTACAAGAGGAAATATCTGATTTGCAAGGAAGCGGCAAAGGCCAATGTGCCTTATATCCTCCATGTTCATGAGGGTGATTTTGAGAACCAGTACGAACATATGGGCGCCGAAGAACAGACGAAGGTTCGCTGGATGCTGCAGAATGCTTCCCGAGTCATAGCTCTCTCCGAGGAGTGGAGGAGCTATTTCGTCAGAAAGTTTGAGCTAGCAAATATCGTGGTGCTTGAAAATGCTGTATTTGTTCCGCAGGAGGTAAGTGAGCAAAAGGATCCTACGAAGTTTTACTTCTTGGGACGCATGTGCCCTAGGAAGGGTGTAGATACCCTTCTTAGGGCTGTTCGCTGTCTTCTTTTGACCCATCCCGAAACGAAAGTAATGCTTGCTGGGGGTGGCGAAGAACTGGAAAGCTATCAGCAGCTCGCCAACGAGTTGGGCGTTGGACGCAACGTCGAGTTTCTTGGCTGGGCCGACGATCTCATGAAGGCAAGACTTTCCGATGAATGCCTTACATCCGTGCTCCCCTCGGGTGCTGAAGGGTTGCCCATGTGCGTGCTCGAGTCTATGGCAGCTGGGTGTGCCTCCATCGCCACTAGAGTGGGCGGCCTACCAAGTCTCATCGATGATGGGGTAAACGGTCTGCTTGTAGAGCCGCGTGACCCAGAGGGTCTTGCGAAGGCGATGAGCAGGTGCATTGAGGCCCCTGACTGGGCTCGTATGATTGCCCAACGCGGTCGCCAAACCATTATTGAACGTTACTCCATGAAGGCTTATCTCAAAAAACTGGAGAGTATTTATGAAAAAGTTGCGCGTGGTAGTGAGTGATTATTAACGCCTGCACTAACAGTACACCGCGAAGGAACTTGCTTGCCGACCGCAAGAGCCCCTCGCGATTGAGAGGCAAGCTTTATTCCAATAAATTGCGTTGCACTGTCTGCCATCAAAGAACGAGGGACTTCCTATGAGCGTCCTCGAGGCCATGGCGATAGACGTTTCAACCGTTGCGACTCCTGTAGGCGGAATAAGGAATTGAAATTTATAGCGATTCTGTCAGCTTAAACTAGAGGAATAAATTGAAATATACAAATTCAGCTCAAGAAGCTGGACATATTGTCTTTGTTCATCCTTCTTTGATGGGTGGCGGTGCCGAGCGCGTCTCTCTTGCGCTCGCATCATACTTCATTGCTCATGGCTTTAGGTTTACGTACCTGCTAACAAAGAGCCCGATCATAGATTACGACATTCCAGAAGGGGTCGAGGTAGTTTCACAATTCGCTAGCTCCTCGGTTAAACCACTGCAGCAGATTCGCTACATACGTGGCTTCATGAGGGATAATCCGCAGGCGACCTTTATCTCTTTCCTGCCACATCAGAACATGTACACCCTCATAGCCTCCATTGGCCTGACCAACAAGGTCGTCGTGTCGGTTCGCAATGACCCACGCTTCGATTTTCCAGGCAACGCCGTGCTTCCTAAGATGCGCGATGCGCTCTATCGCAAGGCCGTGGCTATCGTATTCCAGACACAGGCTCAGAAGGATTTATTCCCACGACCCCTGCAGGAAAAGGGCACGGTCATCCTAAACCCCATTTCCGCTTCTGTGCCCGAGGCGTACGAGGGATCAAGACGCAAGGCCATCGTGACCTCAGGACGCTTGGAGGAGCAGAAGAATCATGGCATGACAATCCGAGCCTTCGCCGAGTTTCATAAGTCCCACCCTGACTACACGCTCGAAGTGTTCGGCAAGGGAAGCTTGAAATCCGAACTCATTCAGCTCGCAGACGACCTCGGCGTCGCAGATTCTGTCGTCTTCAAAGGCTTCAGCCCAGACGCCCTTGAAGACGTGCGAACTGCGTCAGCCTTCGTCATGTCCTCGCGATTCGAAGGACTATCGAACTCCATGCTCGAGGCGCTTGCTATGGGCGTACCCACGGTCTGCACCCGCTGTCTGGGCGGCGGAGCCGAGGCGGTCATCGATGACGGCGTAAACGGTCTTCTCGTCGACGTTGACGACTTTGCTGCCGAGGCGCGCTCATTTGACCGGTTAGTAGATGACCTCGAATTTGCGCAAACCATATCGGCTCAGGCCCGAAGGCTCCGCGACGAGCTTTCGCTCGAGAACATCGGAAACTCCTGGCGGAGGCTGATCTCATAGCCATTATGAACAACAGATTCTTCAATGCCACGGCAGCGTCTCCCGTCAAGGACGGTGGCCGCAAGCAGGCGGTTATCCAGTACTTGCTTTGTTACTGCGTGCTACTCACGGGCAACTCGTATCTCATGGCATACTTCATCGAGCCCTACGTCAACTACCTCGCTTTCGTCGTCATAGCAATCGCGCTTCTCGTCCCCAGGTACTGGCACTTCCGCGATGTGGCGTTTGTAACGAGCGTCCTTGTGATGTCCATGTTAGTAAGGGTCACGGCTGGCGGTGCGGGCATCTCAGTATTCACCCGATATGCGTTAACCATTGGCCTTATCGTACTCGCCATCAAGTTATCGCCAGCGGACTTCCTCAAGCGCATGCTCCGAATCGTGTGCTTCCTCACTGCGGTGAGCTTAGTACTCTACTTCGCCCGTCTCGCAGTCCCCGGCCTGTACTACAGGTTGCCCTTCTATGAGTTCGAGTCGCAAGGCACCTATTACAGCATGGCGGCGGCGGATTCCGTGAACTTCCACACCAAGGGCCTTTTCCTGTGCTGCGTTCGCGAAGGCGAAACGCGCAGCATTGGCATCTTCACCGAGCCTGGCGTCTTCCAAGGGGTCCTCACAGCGGCCCTCTTCTGTGTCGTGTTCATGTACGAGCGGCTGAGCGTCAGCCCCAAGGAGCGTGCCGTCTCTGCACTGGTCATCCTCCTCGGCATCGTTACCTGCGGATCTACGACCGGATTAATTTCTTTGCTTGCCATGCTTGCGTTCTATTTCATTCTCCCCTCCGGGGACCTGCGCAGACGAAAAGTCTCGGCGAAGGGTGGTTTCAAGCAATATCTGGTTCTCTTGGTGTCGTTGGGTCTTATGGCGTTGGTGTGCGACTACTACGTGCGCGGCGATGCATCCATCCTCGTTGAGTCCGTATTCAGCAAGCTCTTCAGCTCCGAGGGCTCCTTCAGCGTAAACCAGGGCAACGGCGCTGTGAGAATCGACTCGGTCGTGGCGTCCCTAGAGCTGTTGTCGCAGCACCCTTTCGGAGTCGGATTCGACGAGGTCCAGGCATACAAGGGCGCGCTGTCGGTAGGCGCCGGGTTGTTTACCACCACGGCCGCATTGGGCTTCCCGTTCGCCCTCGCGTACCTCTACTGGCTTTTGGCTCCCGTATTTAGCTCGCGTATTGGTGCCGCCGCCGTCTGCAGTTATCTGTTCCTGTACTTCAACTTCGCGGTTTCACAGTCGCTCGTACTAACGCCGCTGCTCGTGTCCATCTCTGTCTATCTCGCCCTATGCAACGAGAAGGGGGTGACTGCCGATGAGGATAGCGTGGCTGTGCAACGCACCGGTGCGCGCGATAAGCGAGGCGCTTGGGCGTAGCGGATCGGTAAATAGTGGATGGCTCGACGGCGCCTTCGCCGACGTGATGTCTGTCGGCGAGCATGAGCTCATCATCTTCTATCCTCAGAAAGCCGAGTCAAGGTTGGAGCGGTCCTCAGGTACCGGTTTCGAGGCCCACGGCTTTTTCTGGTCAAAGGGAGACTTCCGTGAACGCGATGCCGCAAAAGGCTTGTTCACCGAAGTCCTTGCATCGACCAAGCCCGACGTCGTACACATCTTCGGCTCGGAGAACGAGTTTGGCGAGCTCATGGCACAAGCCGCCGGGGACTGCGGGCTGTTAGACAGGACGGTCGTCTCAATCCAGGGTCTCGTGTCCGTTATCAGCCGCCAGTTTATGGCCGGTTTCCCGGATACCTGGCTCAAGCGCAGGACGCTCTCTGAACTCAAGAACCGTTGCTCCCTTTATGAGCAGCGCGAGAGCTACCAGAGGCGGGGCCAAAGTGAGGAGCGCCTTATTGCGTCGGTTCACCATATCATTGGGCGCACGAGGTGGGATGAGGGCTGCTGTCGGCTTGTGAACCCAGATATCGAGTACCACCACGTTGGGGAGAGCCTTCGCCCTGAGTTCTACGATGCAACTCCGGCGAGAGATGCGTCGTCGCATAGACTCTACTTCAGCCAGGGCTCCAAACCTATCAAAGCCATGTACCGTCTCGTCGAGGCTCTGCCCGCTATCGCGCGGCGGGTGCCCGACGTGCGGGTCGTCGTCGCGGGCTCTTCCGGCCTGCGCACAGACCCCCTGAGAGGCTCCTCCTACGATCGGTATCTAGCGAGGAGGATGGATGAACTTTGCGTTCGCGACCGTTTCGATTTCGTGGGTTCGCTCGGCCCCGACGAGGTTGTCGCCCAGATGGCGCTCTGCTCCGCCTTCGTGTCAACCTCGTCGATTGAGAACTCCCCTAACTCCATGGGTGAGGCCATGATGATGGGACTGCCCTGTGTCGCCACCTTCGTGGGCGGCGTGCCCGACATCGCGGAGCACGGCAAGGAGGCCTTGCTTGTGCCTTTCAATGAGACCGAGCTTATATCAGATGCCCTCATCCGTGTCCTCACTGACGATTCGCTCGCGCACGCTCTCGCTGATGCGGGCAGGAAAAGGGCCAACATAAACCACTCGAGAACTGTAAACCGGGACGCGCTACTCGGAGCATATGCCCGCATCGCGGCCCATGGCGTCTGGAATTAGCTGTATGGCGGATTATTCCGAGAAGAACCTCAAGAAGAACAGTGTGCTGCTTGCCGTCTACAAGGCAGTGAGCATGGTGTTGAGTATGCTGTACGTGCCCGTTATCTTGGGCTACTTGGGCACTGGTCTCTACGGCATCTGGGCAACAATCCTGAATGTAATCTCCTGGGTAAATTATTTCGATATTGGTATCGGCAACGGCCTCCGCAACAAACTCAGCGCCGCCCTGGCCAAGGACGCCGATGATTCGAGGGTCAAGTCCCTCATATCAAGCGCCTATGTGCTACTGAGCGTCGTCGTACTGGGCGTAATGGCCGTGGCGCTCGTCGTTTTCCAGTTCATCGACTGGAACGCCTTGCTCAACATCCCTGAGTCGCTTTACGGCAACGCCAAAGCCGTCGTAGCGGTCAGCTTTGCGCTCATGTGCATTGGCTTCGTGTTCTCCATTTGCAAAAGCCTCTTCTTTGCGGTGCAGGAAGCGCACATCGTTAGCCTGCTCGGCGTTGCACAGCAGGCGTGCATGCTCATGAGCGTCCTCACGCTCGGATTATTCGACTCCGACAGACTCATGTCAGTTGCCATTGCCTACGGTCTCTCTGCACTCGTCATCGAGCTTGCGTTCACGTTTGCATTCTTCAGGAAGCGTCGCCCCTGGGTGCCGACCCCGATGGCGTACGACAAGGGTATGGCTAGGGACGTCACCGGGCTCGGCGTCCAGTTCTTCATCATCCAGATGGCATCACTGGTCCTCTCGAGCACTGACAATGTCATAGTTTCCAACATCTTCGGACCCGAGGCAGTCACCCCGTACTCCACTGCCTTCAAGCTATTTACCGTCCCCGTGAGCTTGTACGCTTCCATGATTTCACCGTACTGGTCCTCCATAACGGCGCGCTACGCGCGAGGTGACGTTTCGGGCATCAAAGGCAACGTTCGGCACATGGAGAAGTTGCTCGCCTTGCCCGCAGTCTGCTGCTTAGTGCTCGCCCTTGCCTACACGCCCATCACGGACATTTGGTTAGGGCAACACCTCGATACCTCGACCGACCTCGTCTGGCTTATGTTCGCATATTGCCTGGTGTACAGCTGGAACGCCATCTGGTCGCAGGTGTCCAACGGTATGGCGTGCATGAAGATGATGATGGCGCTGGCCGTGGGACAGGCGATTGCGAACATCCCGCTTTCATACCTGTTCGCGAACATGATCGGGTCGAGCTCGGGCGTCCTGCTCGGCACCATCGTCACTATGCTCAGCTCCTCGGTCGTATACCCCGCCTACATCAACAGAAAGCTAGCAAAGGAGTCGGCCATTGAGCAGTAGCGACCGTATCCTCTACGTCGTCCAAGGTATTCCCGGCGGCAATGCGCCCACCAAGCACGCCTTCGCCATTGCCGATCTTCTCTCCATGTGCAATTACGAACCCCATTTCATGGTGGCAGGCATAGCCGACCCGAAGCTGCCCGCCCTCGTCGAGGAATTTGACTACCCAATCGAGTTCCCCAAGAGCCTGACCCTCGGCGGTCGCCAGCTGGCCGCAAAGTACGCCGAGCGCCTCATCTCGTGTGCGAGCATCCCCGCCTTCAAGGAAGCCATGGCCCGCGTAAACCCCGCAGTCGTCATCTACTACGGAATCCAGAACCGCCTCGCCAAGGCCATAGAGCGTGAATGCCATAGCGCGGGCGTTCCGGTCCTCGTCGACGAGACCGACTGGTTCGAGACTCACTTCGAGGGCGACCTCGCCAAATGGATTGTGGCTAAGTCGCGGGAGAGACGCGTCACCGACGCCGATAAAGCGGTCGATGGGGTGCTAGCTATATCCCCCTTCTTTAAGGAGCACTTCGAGGAACTCAAAAAGGCCCAGGGCGCCCCGCGCGTTATGTTTCTCCCGCCGCTCAACCGATCGGGCGACGCACTAGACGAAGTTCCGTCACCCGAGTTCGCCAAGAGGAAGTCAACCCGTTTCTTTTACGCAGGGTCTCCCACAGGCAAGGACTACATCGACTGCTTCGTTGAGGCTATGGCCTCCTGCGCAGGGTCCTTCGAGACTGAGCCCGAGCTTGACGTTGTGGGCGTGAGCCAGAGGGAAGGCGAGATCCTGCTGCACGGCCGTGGCGCGGGCGCTGTAGTCAGGTTCCACGGCAGGCTCCCGCATGCTGCTGTCATCGAGATGCTCCGCAGGGCGGATTTCGGCATCCTGTTCCGACAGCCCGCGCTCTACGCCCGTGCTGGCTTCTCCACCAAATTCGCGGAATGCATGTCCAACGGAGTGCCCATGCTTTGTAATGCCGTAGGCGGTGCCGATCTCGTGCTCTCGCCCGGCATCGACGGCATCGTCATTCCCGACCTCAAACTAGCCTCGCTCGCCGAGGGCGTCAGGAGCGCCTGCTGCATGTCAGACGACGAATTGATCGACATGAAGCGCGCCACGCTTGCCAAATCCAAGGAGCTCTTTCAGACCGAAAACTACGTGGCACAGATGACTGGGTTCCTGGGGTCCTTGCGGGGGGTGTGCAGCCGATGACGGAACTCGAGTTCAGTATCCAGCGCCTCCGCGAGAGGCGGACTTTGGTTATGGGCATAGCGGCCCTTATGATCTACTTTGCCCACGTGTACTCCTACGCCGACCTGGGTACCCTTGGTGCGTTTTTCACCTACGCAAACTGGGGCGTTGACGTCTTCCTGCTCGTGAGCGGCTTCGGCATAGGCCACTCCATAGCTAAGTGCCCCATCGCCCGCAAATTTTATTGGAAGAGGCTCGTCAGGGTGGGCGTTCCGTACCTGATACTCGCCGTCCCGTTCTATTTCGCCTCCGACATCCTCGTTGCCGACCAGGGCGACTGGGGATTGTTCGTGCTCGACGTCTCCACGCTGTCGTATTGGCTGCTCCACCGGGGGGCTTGGTATGTGTCCATGCTTGTGCCGCTCTACCTCTTGGTCCCACTGGTGGGTAGCTTCTGCCGCCGCTTTGGCGCGCCTATTGTCTGCATCGTGGCGACCGTTCTGAGTGCCGCCGTCGCGCTATTCCTGAAGGCCGCCTTTACGGATGCCGGCCTCGCGCTCAACGTCGCGAATGTCTTCCAGCGGATTCCGTCCTTCTTCACGGGCTACCTACTCGCCGACCGCTTGATATCCGGAAAGTCTCGGGGGGGGGTATCTGTCAAAGCCGCTGTACTTGGGAGCGTTCTCGCATTGCTCGGCTGGTTCCTCTCTAGGAACACAGGGTGCACGTCCTTCATGCCTGCTCTCGTTATTGCCTTCTGGGTTTCCGCTCCGCAAAGGCTTCCCTTTGAGTGCTTCCTCGAAAAGCTCGGCAAGGCCAGCCTGGAGTCCTATCTGCTGAACATCTATGTCCTGGCTCTCATGCGTGACGCCTTTGGGTGGGTGGGCGGGCATCGCGGATTATCTCATTGTAACTGTGATATCAATGGTCGTTGCGTTGCTTTTGCACCATGCACTTGAGAGGCCGCTCGAGCACCTAGTCGCTATGAACCCCGTGAGAAGAACAGCCGTATAGAAAGGGATGTGATATGGGATTGCTATCCACGCTGAAATGGAAGCTCACTCCCGCCGATAAGAAGCTCGCCATTCTCAAGAAGGGCGGCCTCACCATCGGGAGGGGGTGCGAAATCCTCAATGGTTATGAATTGGGCTCCGAGCCATGGCTCGTCACCATCGGGGATAACGTTCGCATAACGGGGGGCGTTAAGATAACTACCCACGACGGAGGCTGCTGGGTACTGCGCCATAAGTACCCTGAGCTTGCGGATTGCGATCGGTTTGGCCGCGTGACCATCGGCGACAACTGCCACATCGGTATGAACGCCATGATCCTGCCGGGGGTCACCATCGGCCGTGACTGCATCGTCGGGGCATGCGCCGTCGTCACCCACGACGTCCCTGACGGCACTGTGGTCGCCGGCGTTCCGGCCCGCCCTATCTGTACGGTAGAGGAGTATCGCGACAAGCACGCACATGAATTACTTATGACCAAACATATGTCTCGCGACGAGAAGCGTGCCCACGTCGAGACCCATCTGCCCAAGTAATCGAGCAGCTCGGAGGAGCACATCAATGCAAGCGATATACAAGAAAGTAATGCGAAAGGCAGCTCGCGCCGCGACGACCGCAATCTACCCGCCACTGCGCGCCCGCGCCATCGAGTCGCCAGTCACGGAGTACGACGTCTCGAGCCTTTCCGGCTTGGAGCGCGAGTTCCGCCCACCGTTCGTCGCCGTACCCTCGCCCGACCGCTCCGAATGGCCCGAGATTCCCGAGGTCGACGTTTCCTTTGTCGTGCCTTGCTACAACGTCGAGCGCTACGTGAGAGAGTGTGTAGAGTCCATATTGGCGCAGCGGACGTCGCATACCTTTGAGATTGTGGCAGTCGACGACGGTTCGACCGATTCGACGGGGACCGTTCTCGATGAGCTGGCGGCCGAGGATAGCCGCGTGCGCGTCATCCACCAGGCCAATTGCGGTTTCTCAGGCGCCCGCAACACTGGACTCGAAAAGGTCCGGGGGGGGGTAATCGTTTTTGTGGACTCCGACGACAACATTCCTGAGGCTTCCGTCGAACTGCTTATGGCACCCCTTGCAGATTCGACGATTGGGTTTGTCTCGGGAGGTGTCGTTTCGATTGACGAGAGCGGCGCACTCAGGAACGGAGGGAAGTCGACCTTAGCGGGCGGCACACCATGGGGTCACGCCTTCCGTCGAGAGCTATGGAGACGGATAGAGCTGCCTGAGGGCTATTGGTTCGAGGATACGGTCCTCAAATACTGCATCTACGGTATGTGGAAAGAGGCAGCCATCGAAGGGGTTGTCTACAACTACCGCAACAACCCAACAAGCATCACCCATACCTCCAAGCGTTCCAAGAAGTCCCTGGACACGGTGTGGATAGTCCAGCAGATGATTCTCTGGCGCCGCGCGCTTGGCGGGGCGTTCGACCAGTTTATGTTCGACCAGACGCTCAAGCAGTTCGGCATGCTCGCCTACGACAGGCTCACAGCCCTCGACGACGCCGAGATGCGTTCGGCCTTCGCCCTCATGAGCGACATCCTCGCGTCGGTGCCTGAGTTCGAGGAGATGCAGACCACCATGCAGGGGCGCTGGCCCGACGTTCTGCTCGCATTACGTACGCGCAACTTCAAGCTGTGGAGCCTCGCCTGCTACTTCCTCTAGCGGGCGTAAGCGCTCTTTTTGAATTAGTACATTGACAACGAAAGAGGAGAAATGGCAAGTAAGGTATTGGTAACGGGCGCCGCCGGCTTCATCGGCGCGTTCCTCGTCAAGAAGCTGCTCGATGAGACCGACGATGTGATTGTCGGTCTCGACAACCTCAACAGCTATTACGACCCCGGCATCAAGGATGCGCGCCTGCGCATGCTCGCCGAGGCCGATGCCGACGGCCGCTTCGCCTTCGTGCGCGGCGACCTGTGTGACGCTGCACTCATCGAGCGTCTGTTCGCCGAGAACAGCTTCGACGTCGTGGTGAACCTCGCCGCCCAGGCGGGCGTCCGCTACTCCATCGAGAACCCGCGCGCCTACCTCGAGAGCAACCTCGTCGGCTTCTTCAACATTCTTGAGGCCTGCCGCCACCACCCGGTCAATCACCTCGTCTACGCCAGCTCCAGCTCGGTCTACGGCGGCAACAAGAAGGTGCCGTTCTCCGAGGAGGACCGCGTGGACTCGCCGGTGTCGCTCTACGCCGCCACCAAGAAGTCCAACGAGCTCATGGCCGCCGCCTACTCCAAGCTCTACTCCATCCCGGCGACCGGCCTGCGCTTCTTCACAGTTTACGGCCCCATGGGCAGGCCCGACATGGCCTACTTCGGCTTCACCGAGAAGCTGCGCCGCGGCGACACCATCAAGATCTTCAACATGGGTGACTGCCGCCGCGACTTCACCTACGTCGCCGACATCGTCGAGGGCGTTAGGCGCGTCATGGACGCCGCGCCCGTAGTGCAGATGGGCGAGGACGGGTTGCCCCTCGCCGCCCACCGCGTCTACAACATCGGCAACTCGCACCCCGAGAACCTGCTCGACTTCGTCGACACGCTGCAGCGCGTGCTGGTGGAGGAGGGCGTGCTGCCCGCTGACTATGACTTCGAAGCTCACAAGCAGCTCGTTCCCATGCAGCCCGGTGACGTGCCCGTCACCTACGCCGATACCACGGCGCTCCAGCGCGACCTGGGCTACAAGCCAGCGACGCCGCTCGAGGACGGCTTGAGGGCCTTCGCCAAGTGGTATAAGCGCTACTACAACATTTAGCAAATCATGGCCCTGTAGCAGGGGCCATTTTTCATGCTGATTACTGTTCTTTGACAATTGGAGAATGACATGAAGATCGCTGTTGCCGGTACTGGCTACGTCGGCCTGTCCCTCGCTGTCCTGCTCTCGCAGCACAACGAGGTCCACGCGCTGGACATCGTGCCCGAGAAGGTCGAGAAGATCAACAACTACGTATCGCCCATCCAGGACGACGAGATCGAGCGGTTCCTCGCGGAGGCAAAGGCGGGGGAGCGCAAGCTCGACCTGCACGCCACCGTCGACGTGGCCGAGGCCTACGCGGGCGCCGACTACGCCGTCATAGCCACGCCCACCAACTACGACTCGGACAGGAACTTCTTCGACACGAGCTCCGTCGAGGCCGCAATCACCGCCGTGCGCTCGGTGAACCCGGACGCCTGGATCGTCATCAAGTCGACCATCCCCGTCGGCTACACCGCGGGCCTGCGAGAGAGGCTGGGCGACGACAAGATCTTCTTCAGCCCCGAGTTCCTGCGCGAGAGCAAGGCCCTCTACGACAACCTGCACCCCAGCCGCATCGTGGTTGGCGCGCCGAAGGACGACTCCGAGGCTGTCGCGGCTGCCGAGCGCTTCGCACGCCTGCTTGCCCAAGGGGCGGACCCCGCGGAGCTGGAGCGTGTTAACGCCGACGGAACTATCGGCATTCCCGAGCTCGTGCTGGGCACCACCGAGGCCGAGGCGGTGAAGCTCTTCGCCAACACCTACCTGGCGCTGCGCGTGGCCTACTTCAACGAGCTCGACACCTACTGCGAGGTCCGCGGCCTCAACACCCGCGACGTCATCGACGGCGTGTGCCTGGAGCCGCGCATCGGGTCCCACTACAACAACCCCAGCTTCGGCTACGGAGGCTACTGCCTGCCCAAGGACACCAAGCAGTTGCTCGCCAACTACAGGGACGTGCCCCAGAACCTGATCGAGGCCATCGTGGACGCCAACCGCACCCGCAAGGACTTCGTGGCCGACGAGGTGCTGCAGATGGTGTGGGACCGCGTGTACGAGGGCAAGGAGAAGCCGGTCGTGGGCGTGTACCGCCTGACGATGAAGTCCAACTCCGACAACTTCCGCGCGAGCTCGATCCAGGGCGTCATGAAGCGCGTGA
Organism: uncultured Collinsella sp.; assembly: GCA_902494165.1. Lineage (GTDB taxonomy): Bacteria > Actinomycetota > Coriobacteriia > Coriobacteriales > Coriobacteriaceae > Collinsella. The sequence continues at coordinate 82,859 of CABUSD010000008.1, forward strand.
AGGCCAAGGGCGTGCCCGTGGTGGTCTACGAGCCCACGCTTGACGCGCCGGAGTTCTTCGGCTCCGAGGTCACGCACGACCTGGAGGCCTTCAAGGCCGGCTGCGACGTGATCGTCGCCAACCGCTGGAGCGACGAGCTCGCGGACGTGGCGGACAAGGTGTACACGAGGGATTTGTTCAAGAGAGACTAGGGGAGAGGCGACGGCTGCGGCGACTCTGTCCTTGTGCATAAATCCAATTGTTGAAAAGAGGGTGTATGGGCGCAAACCGATACACCCTCTTTTGGTTAAACAAGTCCCATTAGCCTTTGATTACGCTTTTATAGAAATACGTACGTTCTCCGATCCTACTCTTCAATTACCACCTCAGGGAGCCGAATCTGGATTAGGTGTTAAAGCAAATATATATTGGAAGGTAAGACCGATATATTCTCGTCAACGTCTTTAATGAGCAACCTTTGCTCTAGAAGAAGTTTATGCATGAGATTCTTTCCATGGTCTTTATTGTCGAGTGTGCTTCCATACTCATACAGAAGATGCGATATGCGTGAGTACAGATCTTCGCGAATTGCCTGCTCATCAACTGTTTTATCTGACTTGTTTGGATATTTTTTGTATAGAAATACAAGCTTAGTAACTCCACCGTATAGATTGACGGTGTCAAAAATCGATTGGAAGTAGGAATAGTCAGCCCGAGAAAGCGAGTGTCCGAATATCTTGATGAAACGGGTATTGCTGTCGCAGAGTTTTGCAGTTTCGCTTTCGTATGGCACTAATGACATAAGCCTATATGTTTTTGTAAACGGCACCGCCGGATGGTCTTCAGCGACGTCTTTTCCGTCAATGCCAAATATTGTGTCCTTTCTGTCCAGTGAGCCATGAATATTCCGGGCAGCAACAATTCCCAGCTGCTGATCTTCCGGTTTTAATGGGGTTGTATAGTTAAAGTTTAAGATAGATGTTTCATAGTTCTTTTGCTGGGCCTTATCAATGCAGGCATTACGAATGGCTGCATAATACTCCACAGCCTTTTCCCTGTATTTATTATTATTATCGACTTGTTTTTCTAGATAGCTCGCAAAGATGTGCTCGTAATCTTTTAGTGAGGTTAGAAGGAAATGGGTGAGCTCATCCTGGGAAACGTTTTCCTTACCCAGACCAGTTGAAACGTAATTGTATACGGCGTTATCTGGATGTTCAGAACGATTTGGTTTTGACGGATCAATTGTCCACACCAGTTGCTCATACATGTGGTCCAATCTTGAACCCAAGTCGTCATCATGGAACACATACGCTGAAATAAGGCTTTCTATATTGCACCACAATGGGTCGTTTTCACCGATTTCAGAAAGAATGACATCCCAGACATTTCTTTCGTCCTTAGGGATCGATTCAATTGAGCATGCTCCGTTCATCCTATTGCGATAAAAATCTGAGAACTTTGACTTCAGTCCGCAGGTCAAGTCGAATCCATTTCCAAGAATTATTAGTTGGTGCATTATTTAAATCCTTCAATCGTAGTGAACTCCGTGAATAGCTTCTCAACTATTTACCCGATTACTAAGGCGTTGCTACAACGGTATCCAACTTGCGAGGACACGACATGGGGTGTCATTGAGGAAATGTTTTGGTAACTTGATATTGTCAATTTCCCTGTGCTGCTAATTTTGGAATCAGCAGTCGGCATATTTGCCTAACGTGAATCTTCCTTTCACCGACTGGCAAAACGATTTACGCCTAATTTTGGGAGTCGATCGCAGATTTTCTTCTTCGCCTAATGTCTGATCTCGCTACACTAATAACTGCTGTTACCAGGTAGTTTTCTGGCGCAGCTTCCATTGGCTCTAGCGAAGATCGGAGCGGTTATGTTCGCTGCCGCGTTCCACACTAGCCGTCACTACATCCTGTTTACTGCCATGGCCTGCCTATGCGTTTTGCTGGGCGGGCCTTCTTATGCCGCGGGCGCGGACAGCCTGTTCATTTCGGGCGCCACGTACTACGAGCCGGGCGCTTCGGGCCCCGGGTGGGCCTGGACCGATGCCGGCCACCTGGAGCTTAACGGCTACACGGGCGAGGCCATCGGCGCCGACGGCGACCTGGTGGTGACGCTGACCGGGAAGAACACTGTTGTCGAGACGAGCGCGCCCGACGTGGACATCTCGCGTTGCGGCATGGAGGTGTGGGGCGATCTGACGCTCCGCGGCTCCGGGTCGCTGGTGGCCACGGGCTCGCAGTGCGGAATCTACGTGTCGGGGACGCTCGCGGTGGACGGCTGCAAGGTTGACGCGCGGGCTGACGGTTCCGGCATCGCGGATGCGCGGGTGGCCGGCGTGATCGCGGACGGTCTTGCCGTTCGCGGCAGTGGGCGCGTTGTCGCCGCGGGCGCGGGCTCCGGGGCGGGCGTGGGCGCCTATGGTGTGTGTCTGCTGGGCGGGGCTGCTGGCGGTGGCGCGGCCGGGCAGCTTACCGTCGATGCGTCCTGGCTGGATGCGTCGGGCGCCGACGGCGGCGTCGCCTGTCTGGGCGGGTCGCTTGCATCCACGCGCTTTGTGGCGCCTGCGGGCGGGGCCTTTGGCCCAGGCGGCGTGGTGGATGCCGACGGGTCCGTGGCGGCGCATGTGACGATCGAGCCCGTGGATACCACGGCGTCGACAGGGGAGACCGCTGGGCCCGATGTGCTGGGCGATGGTCCGTCCGCCCCTGGCGCTGACCCCGCTACCGGCGAGCCAGTCGTGGATCCGTCGACGAATCCCACACCGAAGGCCGCGGCCGCGACTAAGGCGGTGACCACGACTACGGTGACCAACACCACAGCCGTCAAGACCTCTAGGCCCAAGGCCACCACCGCGACGACCGTCTCGCTCCCCAAGGCAGGTGATAACTGCTTGATCTCCGCATCCCTAACGATTTTCTTACTCGGTATAGCGCTTCTTTGCGCCGCGATTCGCTGCTAAAGCGCTCGATTTCCGGAAGCGAAGAGAAAATCGAACCGTCAAGCCCAAACCGATCTCTAGCAACATATCCGAGGCTAGATATTGTCCAGGTCGATATCCCGTATCCAACTAAGATCACTTCCCCTATGTCCCCTTTGGGGGCAGTCACTGTTGCTATCCTTGGTGCTATACTCGGATGCCTAAGGAAGTGGTTCGTATGTACTTGAGCGATACTAAGATTCAGGAGCTAATCGACAGCAAGGTGCTTCTCAATGCCGATGCTTCGAACATCGGACAGGTTACGTATGACTTGCGCACCGAGGGATTCTACATCAACGAAAGCAAGCAATCCGAGGTAGAGCTTGGCCCCGGAGATTCGACGTTCGTCTCTTGCGTTGAATGTGTTGCGTTGCCAAACGATTTGACCGCGAGCGTGCTTCTGCGCAATTCGCGCATTCGCCAGGGGCTTTCTTTGGATGCGCCGCTATATTTCCCCGGGCATGGAACACGGCTGTTCTACCGTGTTACAAACGTAAGCGGTAACACTATTACGCTCGATAAGTCTAAGGATATAGCGCAGGTTGCATTCCAGCGCGTTGATGGCATGGTGGCCCATCCTTACCAAGGCGCTTTCTCTGATGAACTCAACTTTAACGGACTTGCAGATTATTCCGACGTCTATGCCGGAGAACTTAAAAAGGTCGAGGACAAAAAGGAGGAAGTCGCCCACATTGAGTCTCGTATCTATGGCAACGTTCTGGCCCTCTTTGCCATCTTTGCCGCGATCTTTACGCTTGTAAATGTCAACGTCGGAGGCCTTTCTTCCGATATTACAACCGTCAGATTTGTTGCACTCGACCTGCTGATTATTGGCGGTTTTCTGATTCTTGCATCCGCAATCGAGACCTTCCTTATTAAAGACAGGGAAAAGAAGGTATGGCTGCCTCTCGTATTGGGCATTGCCTGCATTGTCGTGGCAGTGGTTCTTGCATTTCAGTAAGTAGGGTGGCTCAAGTCGTGGGAGGCTTGACTAAAGGTACGATCAATTGCTCCTGAGTGAGGGTATTGGCTTACGCCAATACCCTCACTTTCTTTGAATAGGGCAACAGACAGGGCCAGCTGTCAGAGTTCGTGTCTTATAGGAATAATTCAATTCACGCCGCGTTACATCTAGTCTGCTCTTTATACTTGGATATCAACACTAAGGAGGCAGCCGTGCTTTGGAGCTACGTTCAGCTTGATGATGGCACCCAGTTTGCCTACTCAGAGACAACAGAAGACGGAACCGTTCGCGTGGCCGCCGAGCGCCCGGTTGACTTTGGCTTTGACCATGCGGAATGCTTCTTGCCTGCGGTCAAATGGTTCAACGTCGAAGGATTTACTGCTGATGATCTCAATTTCTTGACAGAATTTGTTAGATCAAACGCCCCGTTTATCTTCGAGCTCGCTGAACGCCAAAAAGCCGGATCGGCGGTTTCGCCGCTGGCCCTATGACGTTCTGCTGTTGAACGGCAAATAACCCATGATCTCACCTACCGACATATCCGCTGCCGCCTCCCGCGTGCTGGTTCAATATGACGTCAGCGAAGCATATTTATTTGGCTCGTTTGCGCAGGGCGAACAAACGCCCGATAGCGATATTGACTTGCGTCTAGTCTGCGGCAACACCATGACTTTCGGCGCGCTATACGAACTCTCCCATGAGCTCGAGAATGAACTTGGGCGAAAAGTTGATATCGTCACCAACCCGCCAGAGCGCATGCGCCCGCCCTTCCGCAAAAGCATCGAGCAGGATGAGGTTCGCGTCTATGAAGCGCTGTAAACAGGACGAGGAGCTTGCGAATACCAACCCTCAACCCTTTCCTTCCAATGAGCCCAGCCCGGAGACCCTCGAGGCCATCCGTGAAGGTGATGCATTCTTTGCGACGGGGGAGTGCGGTCGCTTCGACAACGGTGCTGATCTTATCAAAGCAGCTCTAAAGGCCCCTCACTCACAGCCAGCCAACGAGTGATGACTGTTTATCGTGCGGGTTTAATTGGCGCTCGCAAATACCCTGGACTGCACTATCGAATACCTCGTCTGGCAACCGATTGCTCTGGAGTACGACTCCTAGTGCCACTTTGTTGTGCGCCCCGGTATTGCATCGCACGTATAGAATCTAAGCATCCGCACGCCTGCCATTATCTTGATTGGAAGCCATATGGAAATCCCCGGCACCCTGTGCAGCAATGTGTGCGACTTTGCGTTTTGCCCCGAGCCCTGCTACGACCGCCTGGTCGACCTCGCCGACCCCGAGGACTGGGGTCCCAGCAACCGCATCCTCAAAAACTACCTTTCGTTCTCGTTTAGCCGCGCGGTGTTTTTGACCGAGCGCGACGTAGACCAGACCGCGCCGTCCAACTTGCCGCTGGTGTTCGACGACGACCGCTGCCTATTTAATACCGGCCTGTACACGCGCCGTTACGAGACCATCTACGGCCTGTTTGAGCCCAACACCAAACCCGACGCGCGTCAGCGCTGGTTTTTGAAGGGCTTCTTTAAGGAAAGCGACCCCATGTTGGTCTCATTTGAGTACCTGCCGTGCCGCGTGCGCTTTGCTGAGGACCCCTCCGAGCTTGTCTTTGACTACCGCCTGCCCATCCGTTCCAACATCGACCACATTTTGGGCGACGAGGAGAACCTGACGCGCATCCCCGCCAGCCTGATGGGGGAGGGCAACTCGCTGCTGCTGCGCCGCGCCTTTGAGGGCGCCGTCGTCGAGGCCGCCCGCCGCGCCGCCGCAAACTACACGCTCGCGGTGCCGCAGTTCTACGGCGGCCGGATCCAGCTGCTGCTGCCGCTTTGCCTAACCGGCGACAAGCCCGAGCTGGCGTTGACCATCCAGCGCGAGGACGGCTTCTACGCCGCGCGCACCTGCCTCACGCTCGACATGGCCTACAACAACGCGCGACTTATCTGCCGCCCCGAGACTTCGTGGATTAAGCGGTAAATGGTGGTTTAGCTGTGGGTTTGTTGGTTACGGCGCTTGCCATGGCGCGGCCGACGCCCACGAATTTACAATCGAGGGCAAAAAGTTCTTGGTAAACAACGCGCGGCTATGATAGTATCTCTTTTGCCGAAAGGCGACGGGCGATTGGCTCAGGGGTAGAGCATATCCTTCACACGGATGGGGTCACAAGTTCGAATCTTGTATCGCCCACCATCTAAAGCACAGGTCAGAGGTGTTAAGCCTCTGACCTTTTTCTTTTTGACACCAAAATCGAAGCGAAGTTACCTAAGGCGTTATATGTTACGTAGTTCACCTTAGGTGTCGTCATTGCGCGTTTTGCAAAATGCGTCTGCGTTCATTCATTGAATTCCGTGCGTAATCTTTGTGCAATTGCGGAGACAGAGACCACTGGCGCACAGCTCGTACCAGCACATTCATGGCTCGATCAACCTTTCAACACATCTCATCCAATATTTGGTCAGCATTTGGTCAGCTTCCTGTACTTACCCGCATGATGCCCTGGTAGATAATCGGCCATACCCGCAATCCGCACGGCCTACGGCCGAAACCAGGGGAGGCCACATGGACGAGATCGTCTGCGCAAACACCGCATTTCGCTACTGGCGCTGCCCACCGCAGATCCGCGACCTCTACCCAAGACTGCCAAGCCCAGAAGACGGCTGGCGAGCCCTATCTCAATCGCCCTTTGTAGTCGACGTCCTCAAAACTCCGATTATTACCACAACAGTGCCCGGTGGCGTGAACTACCATTCGGGATTACGGACAACAATCCACTGTGATGATGCTTCGGGGGTGGATAGCACGCTGGAAACCGCGATGAGCTTTAGGGTTACCAATCCACTTGCGACGCTATTTACCATGGCGCGCTTTGTGTCTCCAACCGATCTTGTCCTTGCCATGTACGAATTTTGCGGATGGTTCTCAGTCTTTGAGCCCACTGCCGCAGCAGAAGCGGAACTAGACAAAGCCAAAGACGCTGCCGAGAATGCAACCACTGAATCCCTCTTTGACCTCGATGAAAGCCAAGGCGAACCACAATGGAAACGCGTTTATGCGCGCATAAAAGTCAAAGAACAGGTAAATACGAAGGGGTCCAACGGACAAAAGAAAACAAAGGAGGTCACAAGGCTAAAGGGCACTTCGCTCTGGATGAGGAAGCCGCTCATCGAATTACACGAGCTTCATGAGTACGCCAGTAAGATGAAAAGACGAAAGTGGGGTACGAAGTTTTACAACGCCACGCAGCTGGTGACAGGTATAGCAGCTTCTCCGCTTGAGGTTGCAGGAATTTTATTGCTATCGCTTCCTCGCTCTCGCGGCGGTGCCGGCTTTCGAAACGTTTATGTTAACGACCTTACGCCGCTTACCGCATCGGCGCAGATCATTGCAGGGCAAAAAGTCTGCTACGGGGATATCGTGATCGTAAATCCAACCATAATGAAAGCAGGCATCGTGGAGATTCAGGGAGAGGTCATCCACGGATCAGGCGCCGTGCTCGACCACGATGCCAAACGCATGACGGCGCTGCAAAGTATGGGGTATGACGTCTTCCTGGTTACGCACGACATGCTTAACGATGCCGAGCAGCTTGATGCGATCGTGAGAAGTCTTTGCTCGCGCTTGGAATTACGCTATAGGTGCAAAACTAAGGCACAAAAGGCGACGGAAATGGAGTTGCGAGCCAACGTACTATGCAACTGGCTGGAAATCGGTCGTTAGACGGGTGCCTTGCTCACTTCCGGGCGCCCTCGGTCGGCTGCCTGCGATGCCGCCGCCGCGAAACCGGCCCATCTACTACGTTTAACCCCGACCCCTAGACCATACCCCGTATTTCGCGAAAACCGCA
>CABUSD010000009.1:0-85917 GCA_902494165.1 uncultured Collinsella sp.
CCCCCGCCGTTGCTTCTATCGCATCGTTGAAAGGATGCAATCATGCTGCTCCCCGATTCCAAGACCGAGCTCGTCCGTCGCGGCAACAAGGTCGTTTACGACCTGGGCGACAAGATCGTCAAGGTCTTTAACGAGACCAAGCCCGTCTCCGACGTGTTCAACGAGGCTTTGAATCTTGCCCGCATCAATGAGTGCGGCATCCGCAGCCCCAAGGCTCTCGAGGTTTCTCAGCTCGAGAACGCCAACGGCTGGGCTCTCGTGACCGAGAAGGTTCCGGGCACCACCCTTGCCGAGAAGATGACTGCCGAGCCCCAGCGCTTTGGTGAGTACCTCGAGATGTTCGTCGACCTCCAGATCGAGATCCACGGCTACACCTCCCCGCTGCTCAACCGTCAGCGCGATAAGTTCGCCCGCATGATCGACAGCCTCGATCAGCTCAATGCCACCACGCGCTACAACCTTCAGGAGCGTCTGGACGGCATGACCAAGGAGTTCAAGGTCTGCCACGGCGACTTCAACCCCTCCAACGTCATCGTCGGCGACGACGGCCAGCTGTACGTCTGCGACTGGGCACATGCCACCCAGGGCTCCCCTGCTGCCGATGTTGCCACCACCTACCTGCTCTTTGCCCTCAACAGCAAGGACCAGGCTGAGGCCTACCTGGAGCTCTACTGCGACCGCGCCGACATGCCCATGCAGGTCGTGCGTCAGTGGACGAGCATCGTCGCCGCTTCCGAGCTCGCTCGTAAGCGCAACGTGAACGATGAGTTCCTTAAGAACTGGATTGACGTCGTCGATTATCAGTAATATCTGAGCGATTTATTTCGCATCGGAAGCACATAGGAAAACCCCGCAGCTCGTTTGGGCTACGGGGTTTTCCTTTACCCGTCGAGCATATTCACGCAACAAAAAAGACTGCTCCGCATCTCGTCCTAAGAGAGATACGGAGCAGTCCTGCAATTACATCTACTAGCAGAAATGTCGATTAACGGCGCGCTGCCTTCACAAGCTCGGCGACCTTAGCGACGACCTCATCAATCGCCACATCCTCGCGCTCGCCCGTAGCACGGTCCTTGAGCTCGACGGTACCGTTCTTAAGGCCGCGCTTGCCCAGAATCACCTGATACGGGAAGCCCATAAGGTCATTGTCGGCAAACTTAAAGCCGGGACGCTCGTCACGGTCATCGACGACAACCTCGATACCCTCGGCACAAAGAGCCTCGACGATTTGCTCGCAGACGGTAGCGCACTCCCCCTTCTTGGGGTCGAGCGGAATAACAGCAACCTCGTACGGGGCAACGGAGACCGGCCAGACGATACCGTGCTCGTCGTTGTGCTGCTCCACGACGGCAGCGAGCGAGCGGGACACGCCCACGCCGTAGCAACCCATGATAAGCGGCTTCTCCTTGCCGTCCTCGTCCATAAAGGTGGCACCCATGGCCTCGGAGTACTTGGTGCCCAGCTGGAACACCTGGGAGACCTCGATACCGCGGGCAGCGGAGAGCGGCTTGCCGCAGTGCGGGCAGGGATCGCCAGCAACGACGGTTACCAGGTCGGCCCACTCGTCGACGGTAAAGTCGCGCTCGGGGCAGGCGCCGGTAAAGTGATAATCGACCTCGTTGGCACCGCAAGCCCACTGCTTGGACTCGCGCAGGCTCTCGTCGCACACCAGACGGATGCCTTCGGGCAGGTTAACCGGTCCGATAAAGCCCTTGTGCAGACCGTAGGTCTGGAGCTCCTCATCGGTCATCATGCGATAGCCCTTGCCAAAGACGTGCTCGGCCTTGCAGTCGTTGAGCTCATGATCGCCCGGAACGATGGCCACAACAGGCTTGCCCTCGGCGTCGATGAGAGCCAGGGACTTGCGCGTGCCGTTCTCGGGGAACCCAAAGAACTTAGCAACTGCCTCAATGGTGCCCATGCCCGGAGTCTCAACCTTGGTGAGCGTACCGTCACCAGGACCCTCGGTCACGACGACCTTGGTGCTTGCCGCCTCGTCATCGGCAGCAAAGCCGCAATCGTCGCAGTAGACGAGCGAAGCCTCGCCGGCGTCGGCCAAAGCCATGTACTCGACGGAGGTATCGCCACCGATCTCACCGGAGTCGGCAACAACGGGCAGGGCCTTGATATAGCAGCGCTCGCAGATGTTAGCGTAGGCCTGCTTCATCTTGTCATACTCCTCCTGCAGGCTCTCCTGCGTGGCGGAGAAGCTGTAAGCGTCCTTCATGATGAACTCGCGACCGCGCATCAGGCCAAAGCGGGGGCGGAACTCGTCGCGGAACTTATCCTGGATGTGGTAGAGGTTAACGGGTAGCTGCTTGTAGGAACGCAGCTCATTGCGCACCAGGGCAGTCACGGTCTCCTCGTGCGTGGGTCCGAGAACAAACTCGCGGCCGTGACGGTCATCAAAGCGCACGAGCTCCTTGCCATAGGCATCGATGCGGCCGGACTCACGCCACAGCTCGGCATCGACCATAATGGGCATCATGAGCTCCTGGGCGCCAGCAGCATCCATCTCGTCGCGCACGATGTTCTCGATCTTGCGGATCGAGCGCCATGCGAGCGGCAGATAGGAATACAGGCCGGCGGCCTCCTTGCGAATCATGCCGGCGCGAAGCAGCAGACGGTGGCTCGCAAGCTCGGCGTCCGCCGGATCCTCTTTGAGCGTCGGCGCGTAAAGCTTAGACATATACATTGCTCGGGTCATTTATTTCTCCTCAATAAGTTTGTCGACCTCTGCCATAAGCGCGTCGACAATTTGGTCCTCAGCTACTTTACCAATGATCTGGCCATGCGAAAAGAGCAAGGCCTGACCACGTCCGCAAGCAACGCCCAGATCGGCATCAGAAGCCTCGCCGGGGCCATTAACGGCACATCCCATCACAGCGATCGAAAGCGACGCGGAGTAATTCTTAAGCCGCTCGGTAACCTCCTCGGCAATGGGAATAAGGTTAACCTGGCAGCGGGCGCACGTGGGGCACGAGACAATCTCGGGACCACGGCGACGCAGGCCCAACGACTGCAGAATACCCCAGACAACCGGCGGCTCCTCAACCGGATCAGCTGTGAGCGACACACGCATGGTGTCGCCAATGCCTTCGGAAAGCAAGATACCCAAGCCTACAGAGCTCTTGATGGTGCCCTGGAGCTTGGTACCCGCCTCGGTTACGCCCAGGTGAAGCGGAACGTGTGGAATCTCACGCGACAGGGCTCGATAGGTATCGAGCGTCGTCTGTACGCTATGGGCCTTGGCGGAAAGCACAATGTTGGTAAACCCACGATCCTCAAAGTGCCGCACAAAGCGCTCGCTAGACATCACGAGCTTTTCGGGCTGCGTGAGGTCATCGCGCTCGGCGATATCCTGCTCAAGCGAGCCCGCGTTCACGCCAATGCGAATCGCGCACCCAGCGGCACCCGCAGCATCAATCACCGCGTCAACCTTGGCCCAATCGCCGATATTGCCGGGATTGATGCGAAGCTTGGCGGCACCAGCCTCGACGGCGCCGATGGCGAGTTTATGGTTAAAGTGAATATCGGCAACGATCGGCACCGGAGACTCGGCACAGATGGTGCGAAAACCCTCAAGCGCGGCCTCGGTGGGCACGCTCACACGCACGATATCGCAGCCAGCCTGCGCCAACGCGCACACTTGCGCAAGCGTTGCCTGGGCGTCAGCGGTATCGGTGCAGGTCATGGATTGGACCACCACCGGCGCGCCGCCACCGATCTGCACACCGCCCACATGCACGGGGCGCGTCAACTCGCGAGGCAAAGGATGGGATAAAGACAATCCAAACACTCCCCTACAGGATAAATCGAAGGACGTCGGAACGAAGCATATAGACAAACAGCAGCGCAAAGAGCGCGATGCCCACATAGCTCACAATCGTCTGGACCTTGAGCGGAAGCTCGCGGCCAGCAATCTTTTGAATGATCTCGATGACCAGCTTGCCGCCATCGAGTGGTGGGATGGGCAGCAGGTTCATAAAGCCAAGCGAGAACGAAATGACGGCGGCAAACGAAAGGAACGTGGCAGGGCCGGCAGCAGCAGCCTGTGAGGACATAACGCTAATGCCCACGATCGAAGAAGACTGATCGAGAATCTCCATCGTATGCTGCGGCTGGAGCAGGCGCATCACGCCCTCCGCTGTCTGCACGACATAGGAGAACGAAAGGCGAGCCGACGTGATGGGGTCTAAACGGACCACCTGCGTAGAGGCATACACACCTAGGCGCTCGTCCTCTTTGAGCGCAACCGAGGTCGAATGCTGCTTGCCGTCGCGCTCATACTCAATGGCGATATCGTCCTTACCGGCGGCCTTGCCGATGGCATCGTAAACGTCCATCCAGGTAGAGCACGATACTCCGTCAACCGAAAGGATCGCGTCGCCGCCCTCGATACCCGCCTTGGCAGCAATAGAACCCTCGTCAACCTGACCGATCACGTTGGTATCCATCGGCACGGTGACACCCGCAATAGAGTAGATGCTCATAAGCAGCAAAAAGCCCGTCAGGATATTGACGAGAATGCCCGCGAGCAGCATAAAGGCGCGCTTGAGAAAACCCTGGCCCAGATAGGTATGCGAACGCTCTTGCGCAAGGAACTCGGCTTCGCCGCACGGCAGCTCCCACACATCGCCCTCGGTAGTCGCATGCTCTCGATCGAAACGGCGGCCGTCAAAGGTGGTGTAACCCGCCGCATCTCGTGGCAGCGTCTGATACTTGGTGGGATAGTAGCTCGGCGAGGGCTTCTCCCCTTCCTCATACCAAGGCGCGATAGAGCCCCAACCCAAGAGCAAGGCGCATGCCTCGAGCACAACCTCCTCGGATAGCTCGAGCTCGGCGGCAAGGTCGGCCACGGTCACGCGACCATGACGATAGATAGCCGCGAGCACGCGATCGGCGCACGAGACGTCGGTCGGATCCATACCGCAGATGGCAGCGTAGCCACCCAGCAGCTGCGGGGTCACGCCAAACTTGGTTCCAATGCGACGTGACGTGTAATGGATGTCAAAGCGACACGGCAGGCCCAAAAAGAACTCGGTCACACGGACGCCGCAGGCACGCGCCGCCAAAAAGTGGCCGCCCTCGTGCAAAAACACAAGGACAGAAAGCATCAGCAGGCCCCAAAAAACCGATGAGAGAACGCTCAGAACAGTATCCATAAAACGAAAAAGCAATCCTTATGGTTAGGAACGGGTTGCGGCGAGCACCTGCGCAGCCTTTTCACGCGCCCACGCATCGATGTCGCGAAGCTGCTCAAACGAATCGACCGCCTGCATATCGTGGGCATCCATGCAGGATTCCACAATGCGATCGATATCGGTAAAGCTGCAGCCATCGTGCAGGAAGGCATCGACGGCGACCTCGTTGGCGGCATTGAGCACGCACGGCATGGTGCCACCCGTCTTGCCGGCACGTTCGGCCAGTGCCAGACAGCGGAAGGTATCCATGTCGGCAGCATCAAACGTGAGCTGCCCCAGCTCGCGGAAATCGATACGAGGCGCCGGGGTATCCCAACGCTCGGGATACGAGAACGCGAACTGGATGGGAATACGCATGTCGGAAGCACCGAGATGCGCCATCACGGAGCCGTCGGAGAACTCGACCATAGAGTGAATCTTGGACTGACGCTGCACGACCACGTTAATGAAATCGAGGTCGCAGTTAAACAGATGCATGGCCTCAATGCGCTCCAGGCCCTTGTTCATGAGGGTGGCGGAGTCGATGGTGATCTTGGCGCCCATGGCCCACGTGGGATGTGCGAGGGCATCGGCACGCGTCACGCGGTCGAGCTCGTCGCGCGTGCGGCCAAAAAACGGACCGCCCGAGCAGGTGAGCCAAATACAATGAGCCTCGCGTGGGTTCTCCCCCAGATAGCACTGGAAGATGGCGGAGTGCTCAGAGTCGACTGGAATAAGCTGGCCCGGTTGCGCCAACGGCATAAGCAAGTCGCCACCGACGACGAGGGACTCCTTGTTGGCAAGGGCAAGGCGCTTATTTGAGGTCAAGGCCGCATGGCTCGCCTCGAGACCGGCGGCACCCACAATAGCGACGAGTACGCAGTCGACATCGTCGCGACGCGCGAGCTCGCAAACCGCCTGCGCGCCAACGCCGAGCTTCGTTCCCTCGGGCAACTCCTGCAGCACGGCGTCATCGCCATGAGCGACATCGGCCACGGCAACCGCCGAAACCGAGAACTCGCGGGCAGCGGCAACAAGCTCGGAGGTACTGGAGTTAACGGACAGCGCCGTCACCTGCAGGCGATCGGCATGCTGGCGGCACACATCGAGCGCCTGGGTGCCGATGGAGCCCGTACAACCCAGGATGGCAACACGGAGGCGTCCATCGGGGCCATACGTCGTCTGGAATGACATTACAGCACGCCTCCGATCATCAGCATCAGCTGCGCGGTGATGCAGCCGAAGATAAGCGAATCGCTACGATCGAGCATGCCGCCGTGGCCCGGGATAAGGTTGCCGGAATCTTTGACGCCCACACCGCGCTTGATGCGCGACTCGATAAGGTCGCCGATAACGCCCAGAATGGACACGACCACGCCGCACAGCAGCGCATAGGGCAGGCTGAGCTTGAAGAAATGCGTCGCCCACAGGATGAGCCAAATCAAAACCGAGCCCAGGATGCCGCCAACAAACCCCTCCCAGCTCTTTTTGGGAGAGATCTTGGGAACCATCTTGTGTTTGCCGATACGGCTACCCACGATATAGGCAAACGAATCGGAGACCCAGAGAGACGCGCAAACACCCACCGAAAGCAGGGCGCCGGCAAAACCGGGCACGGCATCGCGCAGCAGCACGATAGCCGACAGCATAAAGCCGGTGTAGATGGGACCCATGAGTGTCACGGCAACATCGGATATGCGGGTACGCGGCGACCAGACATACCAAATGCCCACAGCGAGCATCAGGGCAAAAAGCAGGGCATTCAGCAGCATCGAATCGCCCAACGCCGACAGCGGAAAGAGCACGGCGGCAGCGATACCCATGCGCTCGTTAGCCATCTTGCCATCGAGCCTTGTCATACGGAAAAACTCATAGCAGCACAGACCACTCATGACAGAAACAAAGATGGCCGTGGGCACGATACCCAAAACCAGGCACAGGATAAAGACAACGGCGTAGACGATACCGGCGGCGGCACGGGTAATAAAGCCCGCAAGCCACGAACCGGTGCCATTCTTCGCTGCGGGCGCTCCCGCAGCGACAGCCTTGCGCTCAGATGTCTTGGGAGCAGTTGCCTTGGGACGATCGGACACGATTAAGCCTCCTCGGTCTTGCTCAGACCACCAAACCTACGGTCACGGCCCTGATAGGCCAAAATGGCGTCGACAAGGCCCCAACGATCAAAGTCGGGCCAATAGGTATCGGTGACGTAGAATTCGGAATAAGCCACCTGCCACAGCAGATAGTTCGAAAGACGCAGCTCACCAGAAGTGCGAATCACAAGCTCAGGATCGGGAAGGCCGGCGGTATAGAGGTGGGAAGCCACCATGTCGTCATCAATTGCGCCAGGATCGATCTTACCGGCGGCAGCGTCGAGTGCGATCTGACGGACAGCGCGGGTAATCTCGGCACGCGCGCCGTAGTTGACGGCAAGCGCCAGCGTCATGCCGGTGTGATTGGCGCACTCGGCAAGACCGCGTTCAAAAACGTCGCGGGTCTTCTTGGGCAGCGCGGAAATGTCACCCAAAAAGACAACGCGCACGTTTTCGCGCTTCAGAAGCGGCAGCTCGTCGATAAACGTCTTGGCAAACAGGTGCATCAAGACATTGACCTCATGCTGCGGGCGGTTCCAGTTTTCGGTAGAAAACGCATAGGCCGAAAGCACGTCGACGCCCAGACGCACGCAGGCGGTAATAATCTCACGAAGGGAGACGATACCCGCCTTGTGGCCCTCGGTGCGTGCAAGACCGCGCGATGTGGCCCAACGACCGTTGCCGTCCATGATGCACGAGATATGGTGCGGAATGTTATTGAGGTCAAGGTCGGAAAAACCGACGCCCGCAGGGGCGTCGGCAAAGTACTCGACCAGTTTATGCTCGTCGTATTGCACCTTAGATCTCCATGACCTCGGCTTCTTTTTCCTTCAGAAGCTCCTCGACCTTGGCGACATACTCATCGGTGTGCTTCTGGACCTTGGCCTGCTCGCGACGGACATCGTCCTCGGTGAGCTCCTCATCGCGCTCGAGCTTGTTGTTGAAGTCGCGACGGATGTTACGGATAGACACCTTGGCCTGCTCGGCGTACTCGCGGCACTCCTTGACGAGCTCGCGACGGCGCTCCTCAGTGGGAGCCGGGAACGGAAGACGAACGACGGTGCCATCGGAGTTGGGGGTAATACCCAGATCGGAAGCGCCGATGGCCTTGACGATAGCATTGATGAGTGCCTTGTCCCACGGCTCGATGAGCAGCATGTGGGCCTCGGGGGTCTTGACGGCGGCAACCTGCGTGACCGGCGTGGGAACACCGTAATAATCGACGGTGATGTCGGACAGAATGTTGGCATTGGCGCGGCCGGTACGGACCTTGGAGAAGTTATGCTTGAGGGACTCGAGCGACTTGTCCATATGGGCGGTGATGTTCTCTGCCATGCTTAATCCTCCTGATAGACGAGCGTGCCGACGGGCTCACCCGAAAGCGCGCGCTTGACGGTGTCCTCGCCATCGATGTTGAGGACCAAAATCGGCATACGGTTGTCCTGGCACAGTGCCGTAGCCGTGGAATCCATAACCTGCAGACCGCGGACGAGAACCTCGTGATAGGTAATCTTGTCAAAACGGACGGCATCAGCGCACTTGACGGGATCCTTATCGTAGATGCCGTCAACCTTGGTGGCTTTAATCAGAATCTCGGCGCCGATCTCACACGCACGAAGAGCCGCGGCGGTGTCGGTCGTAAAGTACGGATTGCCCGAACCGGCGGCAAAAATAACGACGTTGCCCTTGGAAAGGTGGTTGATGGCGCGACGGCGAATATAGGGCTCGCAGATCTCGTTCATCTGGATAGCGCTCATCACGCGGCAGGGAACATCGTTATGCTCGAAGGCATCCTGCAGGGCGAGCGCGTTCATAACGGTTGCCAGCATGCCCATGTAGTCGGCCTGAGCACGCTCCATGCCACCGGCAGCGCCTGCCATGCCGCGGAAAATATTGCCGCCGCCGACAACGACGCCGACCTCATGGCCAACGGCGAGCAGCTCCTTGACCTGCTTAGCAAGATGGTCGGTAACCTTGGGATCGATGCCATATTGGCCGTCGCCCATCAGCGCTTCGCCGGAAAGCTTAAGAAGCACGCGTTTATATCGGATGTCGGACAAAGCGATCCTCCTTTAGATTGAACTCTCAACATTCTATCAAAGGCTCTAAGAAGAGCCATGAAAAAGCAGGCTGTGAGTAAAACCCACAGCCTGCTCATTACCAGCTACAAGAGCTTATTTACTCGCCACGGACCAGACGGTCAAAGGCAACGACGGTAATGGTGTCGCCGAGCTCCTTGGAGACCTGCTCAGCGTACTTCTTGATGGTGAGGGAGCTGTCCTTGATGAACTCCTGCTCGGTGAGCACGGACTGCTTGTAGAACTTCTCCAGACGGCCGACAGCCATCTTCTCCTGGATAGCCTCGGGCTTGCCGGACTCGGCAGCCTGGGCCATGTAGATCTGCTTCTCGTGCTCGACGGTCTCGGCCGGAACCTGATCGCGGGTAGCGCAGATCGGGGCGACGGCGGCAACCTGAAGGGCAACGTCGTGAGCGAAGGTCTTGAAGGATTCAGCCTGAGCGGTCTCAGCCTTCTCGAAGGCGAACTCGACGAGGACGCCGATCTTACCACCCATGTGGATGTAAGAAGCGAGCGCGCCGTTCTCAGCCTTGCGGGCAGCGAAGCGGGAGATCTTCATGTTCTCGCCCATGATGTGAATCATCTCGGTGAGCTCGGAGGAAACGGTCTCCTCGCCCATCGGCTTCTCGAGCAGAGCGTCGACGTCAGCAGGCTCGGTGGTAGCGACAACCTCAGCGACCTTGGAAGCAAAGCCGGTGAACTTGGCGTTAGAGCCAACGAAGTCAGTCTCGCAGGAGAGCTCGAGCAGAGCGCCGGTCTTGCCATCCTCGGAGACGAACGCGGCGACAGCGCCCTCGTTGGTCTCACGGCCAGCCTTCTTGGCAGCCTTGGCAAGGCCGTTCTTACGCAGAACGTCGACAGCGGCGTCCATGTCGCCGTCAGCCTCGACGAGAGCCTTCTTGCACTCCATCATCGGGGAGTCGGTCATCTCGCGGAGCTGCTTGACCATAGCGGCGGTAATCTGGGCCATTGTGGTTCCTTTCAAAGAGATGAAAAAGAATTAACTAAGACTGATTTACTCGGCCTTGGGCTCAGCGGCCATCTCGGCCTCGGAGACCTGCTCCTTGCCGGAGCCAGCGAGGCAGGCGTCAGCCATGAGCTCGCACATAAGGGTGACAGCGGAGATAGCGTCATCGTTGCAGGGGATGCCGTACTCGACCTCGTCGGGATCGGAGTTGGTGTCGATCAGGGCGACGACGGGGATGTTCAGGCGCTGGGCCTCCTTGATGGCGTTCTCCTCGCGCTTGGTGTCGATGACGAAGAGAGCCTGGGGCAGACCCTTCATGTCGCGGGCGCCACCGAGGTTGGTCTGGAGCTTAGTGAGCTCCTTGCCGAGAACAGCCTGCTCCTTCTTGGGCAGAACAGCCATGCGGCCGTCCTCGACCATGGCCTCGAGCTCCTCCATGCGGTTGATGCGGGAGCGGATGGTGACGAAGTTGGTCAGCATACCGCCGAGCCAACGCTGGTTGATGTAAGGCATGTTGGCGCGCTCAGCAGCGTTCTTGACGGCCTCCTGAGCCTGCTTCTTGGTGCCGACGAACAGCACGTTGCCACCCTTGGCGACGTTCTTGACGAAGGTGTAGGCCTGGTCGGCGTCGAGGATGGTCTGCTTGAGGTCGAGGATGTAGATGCCGTTGCGCTCACCGAAGATGAACGGCTTCATCTTGGGGTTCCAGCGACGGGTCTGGTGACCGAAGTGGCAGCCGGCCTCGAGCAGGGTGCGGATATTAATCTTGGTAGCCATGTTAAACCTCCTGTGGTTTGCCTCCGCGCGGGGTCATCCTCCAAAACCAACCCGGACATGTGCTACCAAAGCCCGGGCACCACGGTATGAAGTAGCCGCGCGTGCGTGATAAAAACATGTTGCCGTGAAGCAACCCGATGAATGATAGCAGGAATGCCTCTTCCTGCCAACCCGCAATCAAAACCACACACCTGAGTGCGGCGCGGGACGTGCCAGCCACTATTCGCCGCGGGGATGGGCTTGAGCCACAGCCCGCTTAAGCCGATCGGGTGTGAGATGCGTGTAGATCTGCGTCGTGGACAGGCTCGCATGACCTAGCAGCTCTTGAACCGAGCGCAGGTCCGCACCGCCCTCGAGCAAGTCGGTCGCAAAGGTATGGCGCATCGCATGCGGGGCGATGTCAGCCGGAATGCCGGCGAGCGTCGCCAGCGTATGGAACCGCCGCCGGAGCATCGCGGCGCTCATGCGATTGCCGCGCGCCGATATAAGCAGCGGATGCGGCCCGGTAGCGAGGTCGCGGCGCTTTGCCCGAGCGAGCAACTCCGGCCTCCCCTCTTCAATATAGAGACGCGTCACATCGAGCGCACGACGATACAGAGGAACGATGCGCTCCTTGCTTCCCTTGCCCCACAGGCGCAGCGTGCGCTCGGACCATGAGATGGATTCCACATTGAGCGCCGCAAGCTCTGAGATGCGGGCACCCGAGGCATAGAGCAACTCGAGCATCGCCGCATCGCGCAGTCCCGCGGGTGTTGAGGTATCAGGCGTCTTGAGCAGCGCCTCGACCTGCTGGGTCGTAAGGACGCCCGGCAGGTCACGCGGCAGCTTGGGCGACGCGATCGCCGAGACCGCATCGCCCTCGACAATCCCCCCGGCAGCCATCCAGCGATAGAGAGATCGAATAGCCGACAGGTGCGCCGCAAGCGTTCGGGGAGCCACCTGCTCACGCGAAAGCTCGGCAAGATAGCGACGAATGGTGCGCACGTCGGCAGCGAAAGCATCAATATCCTCGCGCTCGCACCAGGCAGCAAAGCGCTCTAGCCTCGAGCCATAGGCCGTCACCGTGTTGGGAGAAAGCCCCTCAACGCGTGCGATATAGGCGATAAAAGAGTCGACGGTGTCGTACAGGTCAAAGGCTATGACCGGTCGCCTCCAAACAAGTCGGAACGCGTGGCCAAGTAGGCATCGAGGGCCTCGAGCGCACGGTCCGCATAGGCCTGATAGCGGTCGCGCTTGCTGCGGCGCTTACCATCCTCGAGTGGCGGCACCAGGCCAAAGTTGACATGCATAGGCTGATAGCCCACGGTGGCAGGATCGGTCGCATAGCCCACGAGCGCACCCAGGGCACCCACACGCGGCAACTCGACGCCCGCGGCACCGATAGCCTCGGCATAGGTGTTGAGCGCCGCGAGCAGACCTGTCGCCACGGCTTCCATGTACCCCTCGGTGCCGGTGATCTGACCGGCCAGGCGCACGCCGGTACCGGGCACGGCAAAGGTGCCATCGAGCACGTGCGGAGCGTCGACAAAGGTATTGCGATGCATGACACCGTAGCGGAAGAACTCAGCGTTCTCCAGGCCCGGCACCATATGGAAGACGCGCTTCTGCTCGCCAAAGGTCAAGTTGGTCTGGAAGCCCACCAGGTTATAGGCGGTCTTCTCCTTGTTCTCGGCACGCAGCTGTATCGCCGCCCAGGGGCGACGTCCGGTACGCGGGTCGGTGAGGCCAACGGGCTTCATGGCGCCAAAGCGAATGGCGTCCTTGCCGGTGCGCGCAACTTCCTCGGCAGGCTGGCAGGCCTGGAACAAATCGCCGCCCTCAAAGTCTTTGAGCACCACGCGGTCGGCCGTGGTAAGCGCCTCGATAAAGGCCTCGTACTCCTCCTTATTGAGCGGAGCGTTGAGATAGTCGCCGCTCCCCTGCTCCTCGTAGCGCGACTGCGAGAACAGCACGTCCATATCGAGCGTGGAGGCATCGACGATCGGCGCCGCCGCATCGAAGAACGCAAGGGCGTCGCCACCGACGAGCTTCATGACCTCTTCGCTCAGCGCCGGTGAACACAGCGGGCCCGCGGCAATGACCACGTGACCCTCGGGAATCTGCGTGACCTCGCCGTGCACGACCTCGATATTGGGACGGGCGGCAACCTCGGCCTCGACAAGCTCGGAAAACTTGACGCGGTCGACCGCCAAGGCGCCACCGGCGGGAACAGCCGCGCGATGGGCGCAATCGAGCAGGACTGAACCCATGCGCTCAAGCTCGGCTTTCAGCAAACCAGCCGCGGAATCCGGACGGGTCGACTTAAACGAATTGGAGCAGACGAGCTCTGCCAGGTGATCGGTATGGTGGGCCGGGGAGCTCACCTGGGGGCGCATCTCGCACAGCTTTACGGCAAACCCGCGATCTGCCAGCTGGATCGCGCACTCCGACCCCGCCAGACCGCCACCGATAACTGTCACCTGATCGAACTGCATCTGCAAACACCTTTCTAATTGACACGTTTTCCATTGTGACCGAAGGGTGTCTGGGCGTGAAGGGCAAACTTGGAGGGCGCATACCTTCCATCCATCATGCGCTCGATAAGGCCCTCGAGTTCAAGCGAACCCAAGAGTTTGAGTACGCCGACAGCATCGAGCGAGACGAGCGCCGCGATGTCGTCGACCTTGAGCGGAGAGGCGATGAGCGCATGCATCACGGTCTGCTGCGTTGGATCAAGGTCGGCAATGCCGGGAGCAATGGGGCGCGAGTAGCGCAGGGTTCCGTAGATGCGTGAGATAGCCATCTCGATAGATTCCTCGTCGACGATGCAGCAGGCACCGTTCGCAATGAGGTAATTCGTGCCACGCGACTCGGGCGATAGGATCGACCCCGGCACGGCAAGAAGTTCGCGCCCCAAATCCATAGCAGCCTCGGCTGTAGAAAACGTCCCAGAAGGCATACCCGCCTCGGATACAAAGAGGGCTTGCGACAGGGCCGCGATCACGCGATTGCGGCGCGGAAAGGCAAACTTGCGCGGACCCATGCCCCACGGAGAGATCGACACGACCGCGCCACCCGTATCAAGCGTGCGCGTAATCAGCCCCGCGCTCGAACGCGGGTAGACCACGTCGGCGCCCGTCCCCAGCACCACAACGTGTTTGCCGCCGGCGTTGACCGCAGCCCAACCCGAGGCCTGGTCACAACCGACCGCACCGCCCGAAACTACCGTCACTCCCGCCTCAACCGCCACCTTCGCCGCAAGCTCTGCCACGGCAAGACCATACGGCGAGGCCTTGCGCGCGCCGATGATGGAGAGCGCGGGCGTCGAAAGCACCTCGGGGTTGCCGCGCACATAAAGCGTCTGGGGTAAATCTGAAAGCTCCAAAACGGTCTCGGGATACAACGCATCACCTGGATGCAGCTCGAAGGTCCCCTCGGCCATCATTGGTCCCTCCTTCCCTGGTACATCGCCGCCTCGAGCACGTGGTCCTGCGTCACCTGCTCGCTCTCGGCGACATCTGCGATCGTACGCGCAATGCGAACCAGGCGCACGATGCCACGCCCTGTGAGATGCGTGCGTTTGGATAGGCCGAGCACACACTTCTCCGCCGCATCATCGAGCTCGAAGGTCGAAACGACGCCGTCAATGGACCGTGTCTCGTCATCCTCGGCCTCGGCATCCGCATCGTCCATGCGGGATTCGCGCCAAGCGCGAAAGGCGCGACCGCGCACAACGTAGTCACGTAACTCGGCCGACGACATACCCTCTGCGCCCTCGATAATCACTTGAGGGTCGGGACGGGTCACATCGATCATCATGTCGATACGGTCGGCCAAAGGACCGCGCAGTTTAGACCGATAGCGCTCGACCATCGCCGCCGAGCAGCGACACGGTACCTCGCGATCGCCCAAAAAGCCGCAGGGGCAGGGATTGCTCGCAGCCAGCAGCTGAAAGCGCGACGGGAAGGTAAAAGCCCCGTCGACGCGTACGATCCTCACGTAGCCGCGCTCGATGGGCTGACGCAGCGTCTGCAGCACGCCAGTGGGAAACTCGGCAAGCTCGTCCAAAAAGAGCACGCCGCCATGAGCAAGGCTGATCTCACCCGGGCGCACCGGGCGCCCGCCGCCGATAAGGCCTGCGGTCGAAATACTGTGGTGGGGACTGCGGAAGGGGCGGTGCCCCGCCAACAAGCCATCAATGTTCTCACCCAAAACCGAATGGATGCACAGTGCCTCCTGCTGATCCTCAACGGAAAGCTCGGGCAGGATGCCGGTCATACGGCGTGCGAGCATCGTCTTGCCCGATCCCGGAGACCCGATCATGAGCAAGCCGAGTTCTCCTGCCGCCGCAAGCGCCATGCCGCGTTTAGCGACTTCCTGCCCCAGCACGTCTGCATAGTCGAGCTCGGGCTCAAAGGTCGCCTCGACACCCTCGGAATCCAAGTAGTGCCGTGCGGCATCGCCCATGCCGTGAGCAAGCTGAGACAGATGCGCGATAAAGCCGCAATCCACGCCCGCGAGTGGCACATGCTGGTCGGACCTACCGGCGATAAAAGACAGCCCCATGTCGCGAGCCAATAGCTGAAACGCCACCTCGCCTTTGACAGGAAGCACCGTACCGTCCAAGCCGAGCTCGCCGGCGATAAGGCAGCGATCGAGGTTGTCGCGGGGAATCTGACCATCGGCCGCTAGGACCGCGATGGCGATGGGCAGATCAAAGCCGCTACCGGTCTTGCGAATATCGCCGGGCGCCAGATTGACCGTAATGCCCGAGCGCGGGATCTCGAACCCGGCGGAGCGCATCGCACAGCGAATACGACCACGTGACTCCATCACCTCCATACTCGGGATGCCGAGCATCTGAATGCCCGGAACGCCGCCGGCAAGCGAGACCTCGACCGTGACGTGAATCGCCTCGACGCCGCGGATGCAGGCCGCGTGAACGGCAAACGTCTCGAACGCCATCACGACACCTGCCAATCGAACGCGTTGTACTGATGCTCGATCTCGGCGATATGCCCGCCGCGAATGGTGACACCCACGGCATCGAAGCGGATCGCCTTGAGCGGATAATGCTCCATAAGATAGCAGCTTGCGATGCGGCGGTAGCGGCGTTGCTTTTGGGCGTCCACGGCCTCCTCGGGAAAGACCCGCGTGTTGCAATCCAGTACGTCGCGTCTGGTCTTGACCTCGGCCATCACCACGACATCGTCGAGCTCATCGAGCAGCACCAGATCAGCCTCGCCCTCGGTGCAACGATAACCCTGCTCCAGCAAGGTGTAGCCGCGCTCGTTAAAGTAGTCGATGGTGATCAGCTCGCCCAGCATGCCCAGCTCGCGGGGACTGAGTCCCTTGATAAACTCGGGCGTCATCGCCCCGCAGTCGAGCTCGCCGTTTTCCCAACGCTCCTTGAGCTGCTGTGTCTTGCTCTTTTTGCTTGCGGCACTCATGGGGTCTCCTTTCCCGCACACTGCAGTGCCCCGATGATGAGGGCACCTTTCATGCGGGTAAGTACCGGAAGCTAACCAAAAGCTGACCAAATGCCGTCAAAAAACGGGCCGTACGCAACAATGGTGTTGCATACGGCCCGCTACCAGCAGGTTTATAAAACCCCAGAGGTCCCTGTCTCCACAATTGACCTAGAAAAGGCGCTCAGTCTGCAGAAAGTTTCCGCAAAAGCTCACACGATGCAGTGGACAAAGTCCATGTTTTCGAATGGCCTCGATGTGCTCGGGGCTCGCATAGCCCTTCGACTCGGCCAGATGGTACTCGGGATACTCAGCGTCGTACTCGACCATCATCTCGTCACGCGTGACCTTAGCCATGATGGACGCCGCGGCGATGCAGGCGATCTTGGCATCGCCCTTCACCACATCGCGCTCGTTAGGAACGGCGCCCAAGGGGTTGCCATCCATAAGCACGCAATCGGGCTCGAGCCCCGTATCGGCCACGGCGCCCGCAACGGCGGTACGGATAGCACGGGCCATGCCCATCTCATCGATATCCTTAGGCGCGATATGGCAAAAACCGATCGCCGTCGCCACCTCGGCAATCTTCACTGAGAGCAACTCGCGGCGCGCCGGCGTGAGCTTTTTGGAATCGTTGATGCCCCAGACGCGCGGCTCCATAGGAAGGCAGACAGCGCATACCGTCAAAGGACCGGCCACCGATCCGCGACCCACCTCGTCGACACCAACGACCACCCCATCGCCGCCAAGCTCATGCATAAGCTCGTACATGTCATTGACGCGCTCGCGCTCGGCAAGTTCCTTGGCATGGAGCTTAAGAGCACGCTCGCAAGCCTTGATCACCTGCTGGCGCGGGTCCTCGCGATAATGCTCCACGAGGGCGGGGATCTCCTCAAACGTTGCGCTCGCCAGCTCTCCGGCAACCTGCGATGCCGAAACCGAGCTCGTCATATTGGCCATACCAGGCCCTCCTTGCATGCAAATCAGATAAAAAGAAGGGCCACCCGAAGGTGACCCTTGTGTCCAAACGAGTGGACAGACGCTGCGATCTTCTTAGCGCTTCTCGGGGATGCGAGCAGCCTTGCCCACCTTGTCGCGGAGGTAGTACAGCTTGGCGCGACGGACGCGACCATGACGAACGACCTCGAGCTTGGCGATCTTGGGGCTGTGAAGCGGGAAGGTACGCTCAACACCGACACCGAAGGACATCTTGCGGACGGTGAAGGTCTCGCGGGCACCGGCGCCGGCCATGCGGATGACGTCGCCCTGGAAGACCTGGATGCGCTCGCGGTCGCCTTCCTTAATGCGGTAGTGAACCTTGACGTTGTCGGCGACGCGAACCTGAGGAATGTCCTCGCGGATCTGCTGACGCTCGATTGCGCGGATGTAATCCATGTGCAATTCCTTACTCTTCTAGAGGTGCCGTACCACCTTGGCCGGCACGTAGTTGAACAAACGTATTCGAGTATACACGCGCGGGTTTCTGCTGCAAGAACAATTTTTTACGCAGACAAAAAGACAAAACCCGCACATGATAACCGCCCGTCTCACGAATGAGACGGGCGGCATGAAGGGGACTACGCTAGGCGTCTAAACCCAAAACGTTAGGCGGAACGCTTGGCCTCGAGCTTGGCCTGAGCGGCAGCCAGGCGTGCGAGGGGCACGCGGTAGGGCGAGCAGGACACGTAGTCCACGTCGGCCACGTTAAACAGGCCCTTGATGGACTTGGGGTCGCCACCGTGCTCACCGCACACGCCAAAGTGCATGTCGGGGTTGGTGGCGCGGCCCTTCTCGACGGCCAAGCGCACCAGTTCGAGTACCGCCGTGTCGATGGTCTCGAAAGGATTGTCCTCCAAGATCTTCTTATGCATATACAGCGGGATGAACTTAGCCTCGGCGTCGTCACGCGAGAAACCGAAGGTCGTCTGGGTGAGGTCGTTGGTGCCAAAGCAGAAGAAGTCTGCGTAATGGGCGATCTCGTCGGCGACCATGCAGGCACGCGGCAGCTCGAGCATCGTGCCCACGGGAATATTGAGCTCGACGCCCTCTTCGTCGGAAACCTCTGCGATCACGCGCTCGATAACCTCGCGGGTCTGGACATGCTCCGCCGTGATGGAAACGAGCGGAACCATGATCTCGGGGCGCGGGTCGACGCCTTCCTTGATGAGGCGGGCAGCAGCCGTGGCGACGGCGCGAACCTGCATGAGCGGCAGATCGCTAAAGACGACAGACAGGCGCACGCCGCGTAGGCCGAGCATGGGGTTCGACTCGACCATGCCGTCGATACGACGCAGGCGGGTGCGCAGGACGGCAAGCTCTTCCTCGCTGGCGCCAGCGGCTTCCTTCTTGGTGATGGCGACCTCGAGCTCGCGAGGATTATCCAGGAACTCATGAAGCGGCGGATCGAGCAGGCGAACGACCACGTCGCGACCGGACATAGTCTTGAACATCGCCAGGAAGTCCTCGGTCTGAACCTTGAGCAGGTCGGCCAGGGCCTGCTGCTTCACGGTCTCATCGTCAGACAGGATAAAGCTCTGGATGATGTTCTTACGGTCGCCCAGGAACATGTGCTCGGTGCGGCACAGGCCGATGGCCTCGGCACCAAACTCGAGGGCGAGCTCAGCGTCCTCAGGGTTGTCGGCGTTGACGCGCACGTGGTTGGCGTGGCCATCGGTCTCGTCCAGACGAATCTCGTCGGCCCAGGACAGGATGGTGTCCAGGTCGCCGGTGAGCTCAGCCGAAACCAGATCAACGGCGCCGTCGACGACGATGCCCTGAGTACCGTCGATGGAGATGATGTCGCCCTCATGCAGCACGCGGTCACTGCCCTCGATGTGCACGACCTTCTCGGCGGCGTCGATGTGGAAGCGTTCAACGCCGCAGACGCAGGGCGTACCCATGCCGCGGGCGATAACGGCGGCATGGCTCGTCTTGCCACCGTGACTGGTCAGGATGCCCTCGGCGGCGACCATGCCCTTCAGGTCATCGGGGTTGGTCTCCCAACGAACCAGAATGACCTTGTGACCCTCGTTGGCGCGCGCGACGGCGTCATCGCTCGAGAACACGACCTCGCCCACGGCGGCACCGGGGCTGGCGTTAAGACCGCTGGCCAGCGCCTCGTACTTCTTGGAGGCGTCAAACTGCGGGTGCAGAAGCTGGTCGAGCTGCGCGGGATCGATGCGGCTCACGGCCTCCTCGCGAGTGATCAGGCCCTCCTCGACCATTTCGATGGCGATGCGCAGGGCGGCGGTGGCAGTGCGCTTGCCCACGCGAGTCTGGAGCATCCAGAGCTTACCCTGCTCGATGGTGAACTCGATGTCGCACATGTCGCGATAGTGATCCTCGAGCGTCAGGAACACGCGCTCGAGCTCCTCGCCTGCGGACTCGAGGCCCGGGGTGGTCTTGAGGTCGGCGATGGGCTCGGTATTGCGGATGCCGGCGACGACATCCTCGCCCTGGGCGTTGACCAGAAAGTCGCCGTAGAACTCCTTAGTGCCGTCGGCCGGGTTGCGCGTAAAGGCGACGCCGGTCGCGGAGGTCTCACCCTTGTTGCCAAAAGCCATAGCCTGGACGTTGACGGCAGTACCGAGCTCGTCGGAGATGCCGTGCTGTTTGCGGTAGATGCAGGCGCGCTCGTTCATCCAGCTGCCAAAGACGGCCTGGATGGCAAGGCGCAACTGGAGCTCCGGATCATGCGGGAAGACGGGCTTGCCGCCGGTGACCTCGAGCTCGGGATACAGGGCGGCCTCGACGTTATCAGAGAAGATGCCCTTGAAGGTCTCGACAAGCTCCTGAAGGTCCTCGGCCGAAAGCTCGGAATCGACGCGAACACCGGCGACCAGGCGGGCCTGGGTCAGGGCGTTCTCGAACAGGTCGGCATCAACACCCATAACGACGTTGGAGAACATCTGGATAAAGCGGCGGTAGCTATCCCAGGCAAAACGCGGATTTTGCGTCTGGGCGATGAGCCCCTGAACGGAGTCGTCGTTGAGGCCCAAGTTGAGGACCGTGTCCATCATACCGGGCATGGAAAATGGAGCGCCCGAGCGAACCGACACGAGCAGCGGATCATTGTCGTCACCGAGCTTCTTGCCACAGCGGGCCTCGAGGTCGGCCTCGGCGGCAACGATCTCATCGAGTGCGCCTTCGGGCCAGACGTTGCCGGCACCGGAGTACTCGACGCAAGTCTGGCAGGTAATGGTAAAGCCACCGGGAACCGGCAGGCCGATGCGGCTCATCTCGGCAAGGTTTGCGCCCTTGCCGCCAAGCACGAAGTTCATGGACTTGTCGCCCTCAGTGACACAGGTGCCCTGGGCGTCGGTTCCAAAACGGTAAACCCTCTTGCAATCGCTCACGATACTTCCCCTTCCATGCGCTTACGCGCACGACCGTGGTAACGAATCGACCCGCCGGATGCGGGCCGTGAGGGAACTATACGGCCGGATTTGAACGGGCTTGAGCAGAGGATACGCGGTTTGGTAAACGTGCTAAAACTGGCGGTAAACGGTAGGTAAAGTTGGTTACCTTATGAAGATACCAACACAATAAAAAAGCAGGTCAGATGCGATGTTTTTGCTAAATCGCTTTATCAAAATGCTACTAATATTAGGCGCGGCGGGTGGCTCGGCGGGCGCGAGCTTCTTGGATTTCCTCCAAGTGGCTAATGATCTCGGCAGCGCTTTCCTCGATGGCCTTGCCGTCGGTACGCACCACAAAGCAGCCTAGGCGCTTCATGAGGGCACGAGCTTCCTCGAGCTCGCTGCGCACGCTCTCGGGCTCGGCATAGGAGCCGGCAACGGCACGGGCGTAGTCATCGCCCAAGCGGCTATCGCGAATTTCGGAAATCACATCGACGGTCGAAATCAGGCCGAACAGGCGCATCGGGTCGACCTCGTAAATCGACTTCGGCGGCTCCATGCCATGGGCCAACGGAACATTGGCAACCTTGTAACCTTGATAGGCCAAATACATCGACAGCGGCGTCTTGGACGTGCGCGATACGCCCAGTAGCACGATATCGGCACCCGACAGATCGTCGCAACCGCGCCCGTCATCGTGCTCAACGAAATACTCCATGGCCTCGATACGATGGAAATAGCGGTCATCGGTCTTGTGAATCACGCCCGCAACGCCCTTGGGCGGCACGCCGACGAGCGACGACAGCACGGCGAGCGTCGGACCGATCAGGTCGACCGAGCGAATGTGCAGCATGCCCAAGTAGTCGAGCACACGAGCACGAAGGGCCGGATCGACAATGGTGTGGAACACGGCGATATCGCGATGGTCGGCATCGACGCGCGGCCCCACAAATGACTTGACCTGCTCCACGGAGGCCACCTTGGGCAGGCGCAAAACGCGAAAAGCCCCTTCATCAAATTGCCCGGACGCCGCAAGCACCACCTCACAAGCGGTATCGCCGAGAGAGTCGGAGATAACGATAACGGTGGGACGAACGGCGACCGGGCAATCCATGCGGGGCTCCTTTTGCGCTTACGCGCAGGCTGGCTTACTTTTTGCGGGCAAGCTCACCGATGTTGGCGATGCCGGAGAAAACGGCCTCGAAGCGGTTGAGCAGCTTAAGGCGATTATCGCGGAGCTGCTCGTCCTTGTCCATGACCATAACCTCGTCGAAGAAGCGGTCGATGGGGGCACGCAGAGCTGCAAGGGCGGCAAATGCGGCCGGGTAATCCTCGGCAGCAAGGGCGGCATCAACAGCGGTCTGAGCGGCCTCGGAGGCGTCGGCGAGCGCGAGCTCGGCCTCGCCCATCAGGCTGCGGTCGTACTCCGCACCCAGCTCGGGCTTGGAGATGTGCGCGGCGCGGGCATAGGCGGTAGCCAGGTTGTCGAAGGTCTCGGCATCGTTCTTGCGGGCCTCGTCGAGCGCGGCGCAGCGGGCGAAGAAGACGGACGGGGCGATGATGTGCACCGCGGAGACGGCGGCAACGGTATCGGCCGGGATCTTTTCGTCGCGGGCCATGCTCACAAGGCGGCCATGGAAGAAGTCGCGAACCTGCTGGGCGACCTCGGCGGCGTCGAACTCAATGCCCTGCTCACTGTAAAGCTCGAGGGCGAAGTCGATGAGCGACGTGGGGTCGATCGGCAGACGGTCGCGCAGGATGTTGATGATGCCGATAGCGGCACGACGCAGCGCGTAGGGGTCGGAGGAGCCGGTCGGGGGCTCGCCGATGGCAAAGATACCGGCGATGGTATCGAGCTTGTCGGCGCAGGCCACGATGCAGCCAGCGGTGCCCTCGGGCAGCTCGTCACCGGCAAAGCGGGGACGATAATGATCGCGAATGGCGTGGGCGACCTCGTCGTTCTCCCCCATCGCGGTCGCGTAATAACCGCCCATCACGCCCTGCTGGCTCGTGAACTCGACGACGGCGTTGGACACCAGGTCTGCCTTGCACAGGTGCGCGGCGCGAGCAGCGTCGGCGGCAAGATGGGCGCCCAGATGAGCCTCGCGGGCGATAGCGAGCGCGAGCTGCTCGATGCGCTCGGACTTGGCGAGCACGCTACCGAGCTTCTCCTGGAAGGCAACCTTGGCCAGACGCTCACGGAATTCGTCGAGGGAGATCTTCAGGTCCTCCTCGTAGAAGAACTTTGCGTCGTCCAGACGGGCGCGCACGACGCGCTCGTTGCCGTCGATCACGCGCTCGGCGTTCTCGGGCTTGCTGTTGGAGACGACCACGAACTCACGCGTGAGCTTGCCCTCGCCGTCATAGATCGGGAAGTAGCGCTGGTTGGTGAGCATGGACTCGCAGATGATCTCGTGCGGGACCTTGAGGAACTCCTCATCGAAGGTACCGACGAGCACCGTCGGCCACTCGCAGAGGTTGATAACCTCCTCAAAGACCTTCTTGGGCGTATCGACATGGCAGCCGGGGCGGGCAGCCTCGACCTCGGCGATACCGGCGAGGATGGCCTCACGACGACGCTCGGCAGAAAGCACGCCGGCGTCCTCGAGCACCTGCTCGTAGACGGCGGGGCTGGCAACCACATGGTCACCAGGACCAAGTACGCGATGACCACGCGTGGTGTTGCCGCTCGTCACGTCGGCAAACGACACAGGCACAACATCCTCGCCCAAAAGGCAGCAGATCCAACGGACCGGACGCACGAACGTGGCGTGCTCGTGGCCCCAGCGCTGGGAGCGGTAGTTGGGCCACTGCAGGCCGGCGATGGTCTTCTCGCACAGAGCGGTCAGAATCGGGGTTGCCGGTGCGGAGGGAATATTCTTCTCGGCGAACACATACTCGCGACCGTCAGTGTCCTCGCGACGGACCAGGTCCTCGGCAGCCACACCGCACTTGCGGGCAAAGCCCTGGGCGGCCTTGGTGGCGTTACCGTCAGCGTCGAAAGCAATGTTGGCCGCGGGGCCACGCTTGACCTCGTGAACCTCATCGGTCGCGGTGGCGACGTCGGCCACGAGCGCAGCCAGACGACGTGGGCTCGAGATCACGCGGACCTCGCCGTGGGCCAGACCGGCCTCGTCGAGGCCCTTGGCGATCATGGTGCCAAGCTGCTTGACGGCATTGTTCAGCGGTGCGGAGGGCATTTCCTCCGTACCGATCTCAAACAGGAAATCCTTAGCGTCTGCCATGGCTTACGCCACCTCGCCTTCCTGGTCGGCATTCTCGTTGACTCCGGCGACCTCGGCCATATAGGCCTCGCAGCACGCCTTGGCGACGGCGCGGACGCGCAGGATGTAGTTGGCGCGCTCGACCGCGGACAGGGCGCCACGGGCATCGAGCAGGTTGAAGGCGTGGCTGCACTTCATGACGCAGTCGTACGCCGGCAGCGGAAGCTTGCGCTCCAGGCAGGAATGGCACTCAGCCTCGTAGTCGTCAAACTTCTGACGCATCATCTCGACATTGGCGACCTCAAAGTTATAAGCACTGAACTCGCGCTCATTCTCCAAGAACACGTCGCCGTAGGTCATGGGCGTGCCGTCGGGCAGGTAGCTCCACACCAGGTCGTAGACGGAGTTGACGCCCTGGGCATACATGGCGATACGCTCCAGGCCGTAGGTGATCTCGACAGGGACGGGGTCGACCTCGATGCCGCCCACCTGCTGGAAGTACGTAAACTGCGTGACCTCCATGCCGTTGAGCCAGACCTCCCAGCCAAGGCCCCAGGCGCCGAGCGTCGGGCTCTCCCAGTCGTCCTCGACAAAGCGGACGTCATGGTCGTTGGGGTCCAGGCCAATGGCGGCCAGCGAACCCAGGTAGAGCTCCTGAGCGTTGACCGGCGAGGGCTTGATGAGCACCTGGAACTGATAGTAGTGCTGCATGCGGTTAGGGTTCTCGCCGTAGCGGCCGTCGGCGGGACGGCGGCAGGGCTGCGCATAGCAGGTGCGCCACTCGGCGGGACCGAGCGAGCGCAGCGTGGTCGCGGTATGGAAGGTACCGGCACCGACCTCGGAGTCATAGGGCTGCATAATGACGCAGCCCTGCTCGCCCCAGTACTGCTGGAGGCGCAGGATGATGTCTTGGAAGGAAAGCGATGAAGCGTTCATGCCTCTAATATCCCCTCGTCGAAACGATTACACGGTTAGGTACTGTACTATAGCGGTTTTTAGTCGATAGCGCCGATGCGGTTGAGCGGCCAGTAGCGCACAAGCGCCACAGCGATCAAATCAGAGCGATCGACGGGACCAAAGTAGCGTGAGTCGGCAGAGTTTTCGCGGTTGTCGCCCATCACCCACACGCACCCGTCGGGAACGGTGTAGGGATAGCTTACCTGAGCGCCGGGCGCTTGGACCGAAAGTGGCCAGCTCATGCCCGTCGTATAGTCCTCGTCGAGCGCTTGGCCGTCAACGACCACCTTGCCATCCTGCAGGTCGACCGTCTGGCCGGCCGTGGCAATAACGCGCTTGACAAGAACATCATGCTCGGAGGTGCCATCGGGGTTGTGAAACACCACGATATCGCCCTGCTTGACGGGCTGACCGAGCTCGAGGCTCACCTTTTGCGCCAGGATCTGGTCGCCAATCTCGATTGTGTCCTCCATAGAGCCGGTGGGCACCA
Source organism: uncultured Collinsella sp. (assembly GCA_902494165.1). Taxonomy (GTDB): domain Bacteria; phylum Actinomycetota; class Coriobacteriia; order Coriobacteriales; family Coriobacteriaceae; genus Collinsella. The sequence continues at coordinate 25,575 of CABUSD010000009.1, forward strand.
CAAAGGGCTCGACCACAAAGGTGCGGATCAGGAAGGTGGCCACAAGCGCGATCGCGATGACCGCGATCCACTCAAAAGCGCCCCTCAACGCGGAATGTTGCGTAGGAACCATACTCACTCCTCGCTCTGCGAATACGAAGCGTCAAGGATCTCCTGCGCGTAAGCGCGCTCCTCGGGCGTGAGCCGCGCAGTCTCGATCAGATCGGGACGCCAGCTGCAGGTGCGCTCGATGGCATTCTTGCGGCGCCAGGCATCGACCTTGGCGTGATCGCCGCTCACGAGCACCGGAGGAACGCCCTCGCCGTTGAACTCGGCGGGGCGGGTGTACTGCGCGTACTCGAGCAGGCCTCCGTCCTCGGCGGTCGAGAACGACTCGTCCACGTTGCTCATCTCGTCGCCCAGGGCGCCGGGAATGAGGCGTACGACGGCATCGGCAACGACCATCGCGGGCAGCTCGCCGCCCGTGAGCACATAGTCGCCGATCGACAGACGTTCATCGGCATACGCATACGCGCGCTCGTCGACGCCCTCGTAGCGACTGCACACAAACAACAGGCGCTCACTTTTGAGCAGGCGCTCGGCCACATGCTGCGTAAAGGGCTCGCCACAGGGGGTAAAGAACACCACAGTGGGCTTGGGACCCTCTGCGCTAATGGCCTCGATGGCCTCGGCGATAGGCTCGACCTTCATGAGCATGCCCTGCCCGCCGCCGTACGGCTCATCATCGACGGTACGATGGCGGTCGTGCGTCCAGTCGCGCAGGTTATACGCCTTAAAATCAAAAAGGCCGGCCTTGCGGGCGCGGCCCAAAATCGACGTGGACATGACGGGCTCAAACATCTCGGGAAAGACCGAAAGGGTCTCGATCAGCATGTTGTCCTCCCTACTTGTCCATATCGATCAGGCCGTCCATAACGTGGACGGAAATTGTTCCTGTGTCGGGAAGATCGAGCACGACCTGCTCGATCGCGGGAATCAGTACCTCGCCGTACCGATCGCCCTCAACAACCCAAACATCGTTAGCGGGCGTCGACATGATCTCGACAATCGTGCCGAGTAAACCGAAGCGCTCGTCGACCACCTCGCGACCCATCAGGTCGGTATAGGCAGCGTCGAGCGAATCGAGCTCAAAATCGTCACGATTTGCCAGCACGTAGCATCCCGTGATGCCCTCGGCGGCCGTCAAGTCGTCAATGCCCTCAAACGAGACCAGATCGCCATCGCCCGTATCGGTGACGGACACGACCGTGCAAAAGCGGTCGCGCTTGAGCGCCGGCGGCGTCAGGGCGACGCGCATACCCGGCTCTAATACAGAAGGAAGCCCCCGCAGCGGCTGCGCGAGGACCTCCCCCTTCCTTCCGTGCGGCTTGACAACACGGGCGATGTTTTTGTACTGGGACCTCAAGGTCCTAGCCCAGAACCTCTACCTCGACAGCAGTGTCGAGGCGAGCGGCCAGTGCACGGGCGAGCGTGCGAATGGCCTTGATGGTACGGCCACGACGGCCGATGACCTTAGCGACGTCATCCTCGGCGACCGAAACCTCAATCGTAGAGGCGTCGTCACCATCGATGACCTCAAGGCTCACGGAATCCGGGTCGTCGACGATCTGAACAACGAGATATTCGACGAGATCGGCGATGCGATCTGAGAGCATTGCCTCACCCTCGAGCTGTGCAGCGTCAACCTCAGGCACGATTTACTCCTCGGCGCCCTCAGCGGCCTCAGCGGCAGCCTTAGCGGCCTCGGCCTCTTTGGCGAGCTGCTTCTTGGACTTCTTGACGACGGTCTCGGTCTTCTCGCCCTCGTTGGCGGCCTTGACCAGAGCAGCAACGGCGTCGGTGAGCTGAGCGCCCTTGGACTGCCAGTCGGCGATCTTCTCGAGATCGAGGTTGATGGTCTTGGGGGCGGTCATCGGGTTGTAGCGGCCAACCTCCTCGATGATACGACCGTCACGCGGGGCGCGGGAATCGGCGACGACGACACGGTAGTACGGACGCTTCTTAGCGCCGTGACGAGCAAGGCGAATCTTGACTGCCAAAGGAAACTCCTCCAACCAAGCAGCTTTAGGCTGCAACTACAAACAAACAGTTGAACATAATACGCCATCGACGCGGGCAGGTGAAGTCCGTGAGACCAACTTCTTCGGTGTAGTCGAGGGCAAATCCATATCTTAGACAAGAATTCGCGATTTGCAAGCACATCCACGCACCCCACATGAGCTGCGCGGTATACTCATGACATGGAAAGACGCGAACATACATACGGTTATGAGGATGCCATGGGCGTCACGCCGCCTCCCTGGACGGGTCCGGCGGTTGGCCTCATGGACCTTGATGCGTTTTTTGCGAGCGTGGAAATGCTCGATCATCCCGAATGGCGAGGAAAGCCGCTCATCGTGGGCGGAGACGCCGATTCGCGTGGCGTCGTGTCCACGTGTTCGTATGAGGCGCGTCGCTTTGGCGTGCACTCTGCCATGGCCTCGGCCGAGGCACGGCGCTTGTGCCCGCAAGCCATTTGGACACACGGGCACTTTGACCGATACCGCGAGGTGAGCGCGCAGGTCATGGCGATTCTCGCCGACGAGACCCCGCGCGTTGAGCGCGTATCCATCGACGAAGCCTTTATCGATATCACACCGGGTCGCTTTGCGCCCGAAGACCCGCTGCTGGTTGCGCGGCGTATAAGCGACCGTGTGGCAGGGCTGGGAGTGACCTGCTCCATTGGCGTGGGCTGCAACAAGACGGTCGCAAAGATCGCAAGCGAGCAGGATAAGCCGTTTGGGCTGACCATCGTGCGCCCCGGAACCGAGCAGCGCTTTTTGGCCGCGCTGCCGGTATCTGCCATGAGCGGCATCGGACGCTCGGCCGAGGAGCGACTGCGCCGCATGCGCATCTACACCCTCGGCGAGCTATCACGTGCACCGGAATCCACCTTGGCCTCTATTTTTGGCGTCAACGGCGAACGCATGCGCCAGCGTGCGCTGGGACTCGAAATCTCCGAAGTCACGAGTCTCGATGAGGAGCGTGAGGTCAAGTCGGTCAGCAATGAACGCACCTTTGCGAAAGATTTGACTGAGCGTGGGGATATTGAGGCGGCGATTGCGCTGTTGGGCGAGTCAGTGGGACGTCGCCTACGCCGTCAGGGACTAACGGGCGCCACGGTGACACTCAAGCTCAAATATTCGTACGGAAACGGTCGCTCGGCACAGCGCCGGCTGCCGCATCCGACCGACGATGAGAACATCTTTGTAGCGGTGGCGCTCGAGCTGCTCGACAACATCTGGCAGGAAGGCATGCATGTGCGCCTGGCGGGCATCGGCATGAGCGACTTCGACCATCAGGGCGGCATCCAGACCGACCTGTTCTGCGAAGTCGACGACCGCGGAGCCCAATCCAGCTACCGTCGCGACCTCTCGGTCGCCATCGACGCTGTCCGAGACAAATTCGGCGACACCGCCCTATCCTTCGGCCGCCAATCCCGCTTCAACGATTAACCGCCTTTGGGCAAAAAGAAAGCCGGGCAGGTGCGGAAAACCGCAACTGCCCGGCGATATGCGTGAGGGTAGCTAAACCCCGTCTCAAATGAGCTACTAGAGGAGGTTGAGGGGGAGCTGGGGGGCGTCTCCCCAGAGTTTCTCGAGGCGGTAGAAGTCACGGGCTTCGGGAGTGAAGACGTGGACGACAACCGAACCGTAGTCCATGAGCATCCAGGTCTTCTGCTCGCGGCCCTCGATGGAGAACGGATGCTCGCCGCAAGCCTCGGCGACCTTCTCCTCGATCTCGTCGACGATAGAATCGACCTGGCGGTTGTTGGTACCGGTGGCAAGCACAAAATAGTCGCACACATCGGAAAGCTCGGTCAGGTCGAGCACCTGAACGTCCTCGCCCTTCTTGTCGTAGGCGGCCTGCGCGGCGGCGCGGGCGACATCCTCGGCGGCGACACCGCTCGCAGACAGCGAGGCGGCAGTGCGTTCGGACGTGGCGACGAAGCTCTTGTGCTCCACACCTTCAAGAATCTGCTCGTCGGTCATGGTCTCGTCGGCCATGGAATACCTCTTTCTAGACAGCCCGAGCTAGTGCAGCTGGGCGTAATGGTTGTAAATCGAAATAGCCGTGGGATAAAGATAGCGCCCGGACTGAATCACATAGACCAAACCCTGCGCAAAACAGGAGAAGAACAACTCGTCGAGCGTCGACTCCCCCACCATCTTGCGCAGCGCATGTGCATAGTCGCCGTGGCGGTTGGGCTCGATGGCATCGGCCACAAAGACCACCATATCGAGCGGCGTCATATCGCAGGCACCCACGGTGTGACGGTCGACAGCCTGAAAGACCGCCGGCGACAGCTCGGGAAAAAGCTGCGGAAGCTCATAGGCGGCAACAGGGCCATGCAAAAGCGGCGTCGCGGCAGAAGGAGAGCCGGCAATCTTAATGCCGTAATGCAGAGCGCGCGTGACCAGCTCGTCATCGGAAAGCACCTTGTCCCAGTCGTGGATCAAGCCGGCAGCAGCGGCATCAAAGCGGTCGACGCCGTAGACCTCGGCCAGATGAAGTGCGGTCTCGGCAACACCCAGCGAATGCACATAGCGCTTGCGCTTATCCTTCATGCGAACATCGAGCAGCTCTTGAATGCGCTTGAGCAGCGCGCGCTCATCGCCCTCAAACTGATCCTCTACCGACAACATAGACCCCCATCACTCAAAATCCTCTTGGCCCAAATCGGCATATAGCCTGCGCTTGCGAATGTAGCCGAGCACGGACTCGCTCGTAAGATAGCGCACGCTCATGCCGCGGGCAACTCGCTTACGAATGTTCGTCGAGCTGATCGCCAGCGCCGGAATCTGAATATAGCGCACGTCGAACGGCAGCCCCGACTCTTTGATTCGGGCACGCGCCGTATCGATATCAAAGCCCGGTCGCGTCGCCGCAATAAAGGTAGCAAGCTCAGCGATTCGTTCGGCATCATGCCAGGTCACAATATCGATAATCGCGTCGGCGCCCGTAATAAAGTAGAGCTTTACCTGCGGCGGGTAAAAGTCGCGAAGGGCATGAAGCGTATCGGCCGTATAGGTTACACCCGGACGGTCGATCTCGAACCGGCTCGCCAAAAAGGCCGGGTTCGCGGCAGTGGCGAGGACCGTCATGGCATAACGGTCCTCGGCAGGCGTCACCGGCTTGTCAAGCTTAAAGGCAGGAGAGCCCGCCGGCATAAAGAGCACAGCGTCCAAGTCGAGCGACTCGCGCGCCTGCTCGGCGGTCACCAGGTGCCCGTAATGGATGGGATCAAAGGTGCCACCCATAATGCCGAGCCTAAACTCCTGCCCGTCCTCTAGAGGAAGCTCGGGCAGACCGATTCCACCGCGCAGCGACATGGCTTACTCGCCCTCCGAGGTCTCGGCATCGCCCGCGGCATCCGCCGCATCGACAACCTCGACGCCCTCATCCGCAGCATCGGCCACGTCAATGGCTTCAACGGCAACGTCCTCGCCAGCATCCTCGAGCTCCTCGTACTCCGAGAAGTCCTCGGCGCCCTCAAAGTCAAAGGCGCGCTGGCAAATGCGGACCTCGTCGCCCGCACGGCAACCGGCCTTCTCGAGCGCGTCGTCAACACCCATACGCGCAAACTTATGCTGCAGGTAAATGACGGCTTCCTCGTTTTCCCAGTCGGTCTGGATGACCATACGCTCAATGGCACGACCGACCACGCGGAAGGCACCGGACTCTTCCTGAACAATGCGGAAACGCTTCTCACGCTGCAGGCGACGGCGCTCCCACTCATCGTCGCGCAGAACGACCGGCTCATCCGAGACAGCCAACTCGGCGCGCAGCTTAGCCACCTGCTCGCCCACGGCAAGCATCAGCGTATTGAGTCCGGCGCCCGTCACGGCAGACACGGCAAAGAACATATGTCCATCGTCGAGCGCTGCGCGCTTGAGGTCGGCAATCTTGTCGGCCGTGCCCGGCGCATCGCACTTGTTGGCAACGACGATCTGCGGACGCTCCGAAAGCTCGGCGCCATACTGCTCGAGCTCGCGGTTGATGATGCGGTAGTCCTCAACCGGATCGCGATCCTCAAAACCACCCGTCATGTCGACGACGTGCATGATCAGGGCCGTACGCTCAATGTGGCGCAGGAACTGGTGACCCAAGCCCTTGCCCTCGCTCGCGCCCTCGATAAGACCGGGGACGTCGGCAACGACGTAAGAATATTCGCCGGCACGCACCATGCCGAGGTTCGGCACGAGCGTGGTAAACGGGTAGTCGGCGATCTTGGGACGGGCGGCACTCATGCGCGCGATGAGCGATGACTTACCCACCGAGGGAAAGCCCACGAGCGCGGCATCGGCCATAAGCTTCATCTCGAGCTCAATCCAGTGCTCCTCGGCCGGTTCGCCCAGCTGAGCGAACGCGGGCGCGCGGCGCACCGACGTCACAAAGTGCGTGTTGCCCAGGCCGCCGGCACCGCCGGGCGCCACGACGACGCGCTCGCCATCGTGCACCAGATCGGCAATCTCGAACATCGGGGTCTGCGTCTCGGGGTCGAGCTCGCGCACCACGGTACCCATAGGGACCTTGAGAATCAGGTCCTCGCCGCTCTTACCGTTACGACGGGCACCCTGTCCGTGCGTGCCGCGCTCGGCGCGGAAGTGATGCTTAAAGCGGTAATCGATCAGCGAAGACAGCTGAGCATCGGCCTGGATGACGACATTGCCGCCACGACCGCCGTCGCCGCCATCGGGGCCGCCCTTGGGGACAAATGCCTCGCGCCTAAACGACATGCATCCGGCTCCGCCGTCGCCGCCGCACACGTTAATGCGGCTGATATCGGTGAACTGTGACAACAGAATCGCCTCCTACAAAAAAGAGGGAGACCCTTGAATCCTAAAACTCAAGTGCCTCCCACATATGTGCTCTATGAAGGGTGAATTACGCGTTCGCGAGCGGGCGTACGCTGACCCTGTGCTTGATACCCTTGTGGAACTCAACGGTACCGTCGACCAGCGCGAACAGCGTGTCGTCCTTGCCACGGCCAACGTTCTCACCCGGGTGGATGTGCGTGCCGTGCTGACGGACGAGAATCGTGCCCGTGGTTACCGTCTGGCCGGCATAGCGCTTCGTGCCAAGGCGCTGACCGCGGGAGTCACGGCCATTACGGGAGGAACCGAGTCCTTTTTTGTGTGCCATTGTGTATACCTACTCTTTCGTTACGAGTGTAATCTACTCGGCGACGGGAGCCTCGGCAACAGCCTCAGCCTCTGCCTTGACAGCCTTCTTGGCGCGGGAGGTAGCCTGAACCTTCACGATCTTCAGCTTGGTCAGCTGCTGACGGTGACCCTTCAGACGACGATAGCGCTTACGCTTGTGAAACTTGAAGACCAGCTGCTTCTCGCCCTTGAACTGCTCAACGATCTGAGCGGTAACCTTGGCCTTGGCCAGCTTGTCGGGATCGGTGACGATCTTCTTACCATCGTTGAGGAAGATAACCGGCAGGGTGATCTTGTCCCCCTCATTGCCCTCGATCTTCTCGACGGTGATGACATCGTCGGTGGCGACCTTGTACTGCTTGCCGCCCGTGTTAACGATTGCGTACATGTTTACTTGCCCTTCATGCATCAGTTAGTGCAACAGCCGAATATAGTAGCAGGCGAAAATACCCCCGTCAACGAGTATGTGAAGCAAATCCACAAGTTCGCACAGGTATGGGGCTGACGAGTCGGCCCTCGTCGTCCTCGCATGCTTGATTCTGACGCTCGACATCGTAGGAGCAGATGGTCACGAGGTCTTGCATACCGGTGGAAACAATAGGTGCATCCACGCCCGGGGTCAAGCCCTGCAACAAAACATCAGCAGCGGAAAGCAAAATTTCCGGACGCATGGAGCCCTCGTTGTCGGCATGGGTGTCGAGCATGAGCACCAAATGGTCCGGGCGCTCCCCCGCCGTGAGCTCATAGCCCACGAGCGTGTGATCCAAATCCAAGCGCTTGCTCTTTTTGCCGCGCGCGTAGTCGATGCCATGGTCCGCGCGCAGTGTGTCGATCGCACGACGCACCTCGTCGGCGCTTACGGGCGCCTCGGGATCCAAGTGCAGGTCGATGCGATACGACAGGCGCGTGAGCTGCGCCGTCAACGCCGGCGTGCGCACGTCGATGTACGCCGCCTCGATGGGCGCCAGATCGGCCGGAGACGCCGCAGCCAAGCGCCCAAACGCCTCGTCGAGCGCCACGAACTCGGTCATAAACAGGTCATACCATTCGCAGGTCGACGACGTACCCACCGGTAACGCCGAAGAGAAGCCCACGCGCATGTGCGGAGAGAAGCCCTGCGTGACGGCATAGGGAAGTCCCGCACGGCGCACGATGCGCTCAATGGTATGGATTACTTCGAGATGGCCCAGGTACTTAAGGCGATCGCGCTTGCCATAGCGAACACGAAGCCTAAAGAGCGTTGGATTGTCGGTCAGGCGCTCACTCATGCGCGATCACCCATCAATACATTCTTGGCGTGGACCGTGGGGCAGATCCCGCAGCCGGTGCATGACGTGCGGGTGCAGTCGGGAGTCGTGACACCCTCGAGCGAGCGACGGTACTCGCGCTCGAGGAAGCCGCGCGTGCAGCCGGGGCTCACGTGCTCCCACGGCAGGCGCCAGTCCAACTCGTAGGGCAGGTGCACGAGCTCATTGAGGTCGATGCCGTTTTTGGCAGCGGCTTCCTTCCAGTTATCGAGCGAGAAATGCTCTACCCAGGCGTCAAAGCGAGAGCCCGAGCGCCAAGCATCGATGATGACGGGCGTCATGTCACGACCGGCGCGGGACAGTGCGGCCTCGATGAGCGAGGTCTCGGCATCGTGGTAATGAACGCGGACGGCACGGTTGCGAACGCTCGTGATAAGCAGCTTCTGGCGACGCTTGACGTCGTCGTAGTCGAGCTGCGGGCACCACTGGAACGGCGTGGCAGCCTTGGGGATAAAGACCGAAACTGAGATGGACACCGAGATCGAGCCGCGACGAGCCTTGGGCACCACGGAACGACCGAGCTCCAGCACGTGATCGGCCAGATTGGCGATGGCCACGATGTCCTCGTCGCGCTCGCCGGGAAGGCCCATCATAAAGTAGAGCTTCATGCGGTTCCAGCCGGCCTCGAAGGCCGCCTTGGACGCACGGTCCAGGTCCTCCTCGGTCACGTTTTTGTTAATGATGTCGCGCATGCGCTGGCTGCCGGCCTCGGGCGCGAACGTCAGGCCGCCCTTCTTTTCGCCGGCAACCGACTCGGCCATATCCACGCCAAACGAATCCAGGCGCTGCGACGGAATAGACACGCGAATACCCGTATCCTCCAGGCGACGGTTGAGCCTGCCGAGCACGTCGTGAATGCAGGAGTGGTCGGTCGTGGAGAGCGAGGTCAGCGACACCTCGTCATAGCCGGTCTTTTCCAGACCCTGAATCACCGACGAGACGATCTGGTCGGCCGAGCGCTCGCGCACCGGGCGATACGTCATGCCGGCCTGGCAAAAACGACAGCCGCGGGCGCAGCCGCGCAGGATCTCGATAGACAGGCGGTCGTGAACTAGCTGCGCATAGGGTACGCACGACTGCGACAGCGGATTCGTGGCGCCGAAATCCTCGACGACGCGTTTGTAGACCACAGTAGGCGCATCCTTGCCTTCACGCGGCACGGTGTAGCCATGCGGCGAGCAGGGCTCGTCGTGACGAACCTCATAGAGCGACGGCACGTAGTTGCCGGCAATGGATGCAAGCTGCTCAACAATCTGCGCGCGCGGGACCCCTTCGTCACGCAGGCGGCGATGCAGCTGGCAGGTCTCGAGCAGCGATTCCTCGCCCTCACCGATGAGGATGGCATCGAAGAAGGCCGCGTACGGCTCGGGGTTGTACACCGAGGGGCCGCCGGCGATGATAATGGGGTCGTCCTCGGTGCGGTCAGCCGCTAACAGCGGAATACCAGCGAGGTCGAGTGCCTCGAGGAAGTTCGTCACCGCCATCTCGTGCGGCACATGCAGACCGACGATATCAAACGAAGCGACCGGCGCTGCACCCTCGAGCGACAGCAGCGGAATACCCGCCTCGCGCATGGCATCACCCATATCGGGCCACGGCACATAGCCACGCTCGCAGGAGATGCCCTCGGCCTGGTTAAGGATGTTGTAGAGGATGGCGATGCCCTGGTTGGGCAGACCGACCTCGTACACATCCGGGTAGATCAGGCAGCAACGGTAGTCGGCATCGGCCTTGGAAAGCGTGCCCCACTCGTGATCGATATAGCGACTCGGTTTCTCGACCTTGGCGAGCAACGGCTCAATTAAATGAAAACAGTCTTGGTATGCAACGCGCAACGGAAAACCCCTAAGCAGCGAGATCTGATGCGTCCTGATAGGACGCCATAGGACGGGTAGCGCCCGCGACCGTGGTCACCAGATCGCGAACGCGGGAGAACGTGGCAGTGACCACCTCGTTGGCACGGCTGTAGTCGACATCGCGCTCGTAGAGCGAAACGAGCGCACGGCCCATGCCATAGGTGCCCGCGGCGGCAGTGAGCGCCTTGACGGCAAACCCAATATGCGGCGTCTGCTTGACAAGTGCGCGGGTGACCGCTCGGATCACAAGACCGCCGGCAAGCACGCCCGCGACCTCGTAGCCGCGCTCAGGCTTAATGCCGCGTCCAAAGACGGCAGCGAGCTCAAAGAGCATGCCCACCTGCGCCAGCGCCATAACGGGATAATCGGCACCCGGCAAAAACACCAGCGCACCGGTCGCCATATTGGTGAGCGCGCACGAGGTGATGATACGATTGGCCGCCGCGATGCGCATGAAGGCAAAGTTCGCCGCAAAAGCCGTTTCCTTATCGGTGCGATCGAGAATCCAGCGGGCAAGCGTCTCGAGCAGATACGTCTTATCGGTTGCCGCTACCACGCCGAGCATGGGCGTGGACTCCTCGATAAACGGCACCTCCACAGCAGACTCGGCAAGCACGCACACGGGCGCACCGGCGATCACGAGCTCCTGCACGGCACTCTCCAAGCGGTCGGAACCACACGAGAGCACCAGCACCACATCGGTATCGGTCTTTGGAGCAATTCGCTCCTCCCCCAGACGCTCGACGCGCACAATGCCCGAGGTCGTCTGCGGCACAAAGGCGTCACGCACCGTCTCGGCCAGAAAGCGCGAGGCGGACGAATCCAGATAGACCGAGACGCGCACCGGCGTATCGGAATCCTTCTTAACGGAGGCGCCCATCTTAAAAGCGCGGGTCAGCTTATCTACGGGAATTTTCATAGCAAACCCCTCCAGCGGTTACGCGGCGCCCGAACGATGCCGCCATATGGATTGTACGATACCCACCGTCAGCAGCTGGATCATCATCGAAGACGAACCAAAGCTAATAAACGGTAGCGGAATACCGGTAATCGGCATCATGCCGATGCACATGCCGATGTTCTCGAAGGTCTGGAATGCCCACATGCCGACGATACCTACGCACGACAGACGCAGGAACAGCGACTCACACTTAAAGGCGACGCGAATCGTCGAAAAGATCAGCAGCACGTAGAGGCACAAGAGAAAAAAGGAACCGCAAAAACCAAAGGTCTCGGACAGGAAGGCGAAGACGAAGTCGGTGTGGAACTCAGGCAGAAAGCCGCCGGCCGACTGCGTCGCATGGCCCAAACCCTTACCAAAGAAGCCGCCCGAGCCAACGGCGATAAGCGACTGCTGCAGGTTGTAGGCATCGTCCGAATCGGCATTATCGGGGTCGATAAAGACCGTCAGACGGTTCATCTGATACTGCTTGATGAGCACATCGTGGCCGAGCAACGAATCAAAGACCGAATCGAGCGCCAGAACGAGGGCCACCAAGCCCACGAGAAGGGCCAGGGTCGACAGCACCCATTCGCGGCGTGCACCGCTCAAACAAATGACGATGGCGCCCGAAACCAGCACGACCAGGCCCGAGCCCAGGTCGCCCATGGCAACGACGGCCAAAAACGGAATGGACAGCATGCCGCAGAGCTTGACGTAGTCGCGAACGGTATCGATGCGACCGTTATACTGCGAGCCAAGCGTAGCAATAAAGAAGATGGTGATGAGCTTGGCAAGCTCAACCGGCTGGAATGTCAAGCCGATACCGGGAATCTTGATCCAGCCCGTCATGCCCAGACCGCCCGTATAGGACAGACCCGGAATCTTGGGCGAGAGGATCACGATCAAGTCGATGACGAGCAACGCCGTCGAGAAATTGGAAATACCGCGCAGATCGGTACGCCAGACCAGCACCGCCAGCACCGCTCCGATGCCAATTCCCAGCAGATGGCGTGAGAACGAGGCATCGGCCTTAAACTGCGAAGCCGACCAGATAATGATGGCACCGTAGGCGACGAGCGCCACTGTAGCCACGAGCACACCGATATGCACCTTTTGGCGAAACGTGCCGCGCGAGGCAGAAAGTTGCTTGTTGACGCGGTCCAGGCTGCTGCGAGAGCCGGTCTTGGTTGAACGGAACAGATCCGCCGGAGAAAAATCCATCGCAACCTCCTATCGAACCGAAGAATCGCCCGAGGCCGAAGAGGTATCGGGCTCGTCATAAATCACACCGAGCACGTCGCGCACGACATGCATCGCGGTATCTGAGCCGCCGCCGCCCTGCTCCAGGACGGTAGCGATGACATACTTGGGGTCATCGGCCGGTGCATAGGCGCAGAACCACGCGTATTCGTCCTCACCGCTTTTCTCGCCCGTGCCCGACTTGCCGTATACCTGCGGCGTCAGGGTGCCAAAGTGAGCCGCCAGGGACGTCGATGCCGTGTAAATCACGTCGTGCATGCCGTTGCGCACAAGAGCCAAATCCGAATCGCTGTTGATCTTGGCCTCCAGGCGCTTCTTCTTGCCCTTGCCGTTGTATTTATAGGCATCGCCGTCGCCATCGCGCGACACGGCAGACAAAAACACGTGAGGCACGTACTGTTTGCCGCCGTTGGCAAGACCCATATAGGCACACGCCATCTGCAGGGGCGTCACCAGAATGTCACCCTGACCGATGGCAATGTTGGTCATATCGCCGGCATTCCACTTGCGGTCCTCGGCAGAGGCGTCGGTGAAGTACGACTCTTTCCACTCGGCATCGGGAATACGGCCCGCGCCCTCACTCGGCAGATCGATACCGCAGGTCTTGCCTAGACCCCAGCGACGAAAGACCTCCTGCAGGCCCTCGGAATGTTTCTCGTCATAAAAGAACGCCTTGCCCATGTCGTAGAAGACAGGGTCGCACGAGTTGGCGATTCCCGACTGCAGCGTCATGGTGCCGTGGCCGGAATGCAGCCAGCAGTACTTGCCCCACGACTTGCCCAGACCCGTCCAATAACCCGTGCAGTTGGTCGTCTGCCCCGACGTGTAGGTTCCAAACTCAAGACCGGCCAGCGCCGAGAGCGGCTTGATGGTCGAGGCCGACATGTACTGTCCGCTAATGGCGCGGTTGAGCAGCGGGTGCGAACCCTTGTCATCATTGAGCTCGGTCCACACGTCATTTGAGACGCCGCCAATAAAGACGGACGGATCGAACTTGGGCTGGCTCGCCATGCCCAGGATCTCGCCATTGTTGGGATCGAGACACACTACAGCGCCGTTGCCGGCATTGCTGTAGCCAGTGGTCTTGGCAAGCTCGATAGCGCTCGCCAGCGCCGTCTCGCAGGCCTGCTGGATCTTAAGGTCGAGCGTGAGCTTAATGTCGGAGCCGGCCTTCGCGGGCACGGCGCCGGCCTGACCGGTCACATTGCCCGAGGCATCGACCTTGACGGTCTGCTCGCCACGAATACCCTGCAGCAGGTTTTCGTAGTAGCTCTCAACGCCCGCCTGGCCTACGATATCGCCCGACTGGTACGTAATCTTGCCAGCAGAAGCATCTTCATCGCCAGAGGTTTTCTTATTCTGGGCCTCGAGCTGCTCGGAGGTAATGGTGCCGGTATAGCCCAAGATATGGCATGCCGTCTCGCCATATGGATACTGGCGCTCGGTACGCTCGGCAATCTTGACGCCCGGGAACTCGCCGGCATGCTCCTGAATATAGGCAACCGTGGAGCGACGGACGTCCGTCGCGATGGTATGTAGGCTCTGGGCGCCCTCTGTATTGTCCTGAATATTGCGAAGGACCGCCACGTAAGGCATTCCAAGCACGTTGGCAAGATGGCGAACCAGAACCTCATCCTCGGCAAGGTCGCGGTAGGCCACGACAGCCAGTGAGGGACGGTTCTGGACAAGCGCCACGCCATTGCGGTCGAGGATGCGACCGCGCACAGCGGGTGTTGTAACGGTGCGAGTCTGATTACTATTGGCCTGCTTCTCGTAATAGTCCGACGAGACCATCTGCATGCCCCACAGCTTGACGGCAAGCGCCGCAAACATCGCGCCCACACCCGTGGTGAGGATGGAAAAGCGGCCCTTGAAGGCGGTCGCCGCGGTATTGCCCTCGCCCTCGGTGGCGCGCGGGGCCGTTCCATGCTGCGTATCGTAGGTAAAACGGGAATCGCCGCGACGCATGATGACCAGCGCGACCACGATGGCCACAACCAGCACGATACCGGCGATAATAACCGTCAACTGGGAAGACATCTACGGGCCTCCCCTATTTGAGCTTGCGGGTCTTGGGCTTAAAGCGCATACCCGCCTGGCGTCCGCCACGTGCGGAGAATCCATAGCCGGACTGCGGCACGACGCCGGACATCAAAAACGGAATGGCAACCAGACCCGTCAGGATCGAGGACGGCAGCGCATGGCCGAAGATCGCCACGACAAAGCTCGTCTCCAAACCCATAAACAGCAAGATGATGCTGTAGATCACATTAATGACGAGCGCAAAGGCGCCCACAGTGACGCCGCGCGCACTCGGGGTACCGCCCGTCTGACCGACGGCGCTGTGCACCAGGGCAAAAGAACCCACGGTCAGCAGGAGCGACATAACGCCCACCGGCACGGCAGCGGACAGGTCATAAAACAAGCCGCTGCAAAAACCGCACACGACGGCACGGGTCGGGTCGCCCGAGAACACGCTTAGGCACACCAGGATAATCATGAAGTTGACGCGACCTCCCGCAATGGAGATCTGCGGTGCCAGGCCTGCCTGCAGCAGCACACACACAATGGCGGCGATTACAAACGTGCGGGAGCTCATCCCCTGCTCGTGTAGATCCATGGACATGCCCCCTATTCGCTCGAGCCAGAATCGGTCGTCTCGGACGTGTCGGAACTGTCATCCGAGCTCTCGTCCTTCGTCTTGGTCGCAGCATCGCGCGACGTTCCCTGCGGCGTGCTGTTGGCCGTGCTCACGTCCTCATCCGAGGCCGACTGTTCGTCGGTCAGCGAGGTGATGACCAGCACTTCCTCGTTGTTCTCGGCCGTGGTCTGAGCGCGCACCACAATGGTGTAGTACACGTCGTTTGCGGATTTCTCAACCGACGAGACGGTGCCGAGCGGAAGGCCCTTGGGGAACACGCCACCGATGCCAGAGGTCACGATGATATCGCCAACCTTAACGTCGGAGTCGACGCTCACGTACTCAAGACGCAGCGTGCCGTCAGCCTGACCCTGCAGCATGCCCTGGGCGCGCGTGTCCTGTACCATGGCGGACACACCCGAGTTCTCGTCGCCAATAAGGCGCACGGTAGAGGTCTTGGCCGATACCTCGATAATCTGACCGATAACACCGGCAGAACTCGTCACGGGCATGTTGATGGTAAGGCCGTCGGCAGAGCCCTTGTCGATGGTTACGGTCGAGGTCCAGGCATCGCCCGAGGCACCAACGATACGAGCAGCGGTCGATTTGAGGTTGTAGGTCGACTGCAGGCCGACCAGCCCCTCCAGACGCTCGGCGGTCTTTTGAGCCTCGGAGAGCTCAGCAACCTTAGAGGTCAGCTCCTCGTTTTGCTTCTTAAGCTCGTCAAGCGTGTCCTGCGACGCCGTAAGGTTAGAGAACACGTTGCCGATCGCATTGAAGGGGGCCGCCACAGCCGAGCCCACAAAGCGCACCGGCGAGGTAATCGTCGTCACGCCCGAACGCACGGCATGAATCGGTCCTGCCTCGCCCTCGCGGATGTAAAACGTGAGCAGCAACACCGAAATCAGGCTGAAAACAATCAACGGGCGCATACCCGTTGATTGTCGCTTGGTATTCAGATTTGTGGAGAAACCCGAAGATCGTGCCAAATGGAATCCACCTTTTGAAAATTAAGCATTGGTCTGGACGAAGCCGCCATCAAACGCATTGGCCTCGAGCACGCGGGCACAGCCGTTAACGACGTTATCGAGCGCCGTGGGGCTGACGTTGACCGAAACACCGGTCTCATCGCGCAGGCGCACGTCGAGACCGCGCAGCAGCGCGCCGCCACCAGTCAGCAAAATGCCGTAGTACATAAGGTCCGAGGCAAGATCGGGAGGCGTAGCGTCGAGTGCGTCCTTGACGGCCTTGGCCATCTCGTCGAGCGGCTTGTTGAGCGCGCGACGAATCTCCTCGCTCTCGATGCGCACGGTCTTGGGCAGACCGGTGATCACGTCGCGGCCGTTGACCTCGACGTCGAGCTCGTCCTTGAGCGGCACGGCGGAGCCGACCTTGATCTTGATGTCCTCTGCCGTACGCTCGCCGATGGCCAGGTTGTAGGCATCACGAACGTGCGTGAGGATGGCCTGATCGAACTCGTCGCCGGCAATACGGATGGACTGCGAGACGACGATGCCACCCATAGCGATAACGGCAACCTCGGTGGTACCGCCACCGATGTCGATGACCATGGAGCCGGTGGGTTCCTCGACGGGCAGGTCGGCGCCGATAGCGGCAGCCATGGGCTCCTCGATCAGGTAGGCCTGGCGGGCGCCGGCCTGGATCGTGGCCTCAAAGACGGCACGCTTCTCGACCGACGTGACACCGGAGGGAACGCAGACGACAACGCGCGGACGCGGGGTCCACGGATAGCGCTTCTCAGACGCCTTGTCGATAAAGTAACGGAGCATGGCCTCGGTAACATCGAAGTCGGCGATGACGCCGTCCTTCAGGGGACGAACGGCCACGATGTTGCCGGGCGTACGGCCGAGCATGCGCTTTGCCTCGATACCGACCGCGAGGATGCGCTCGTCGTTCTTGTCGATGGCGACAACAGAGGGCTCGCGAATGACGATGCCCTTGCCACGCACGGAGACAAGCGTATTTGCGGTGCCGAGGTCGATGGCAAGATCGCCCGCAAAGCTACCGAAGAACATATCCATCAAAGAAAACAACGCAACTCCTGATGTGTTGGATGATTGCTGGAAAACTACTAGCTCATCATACTAGCGCAAGCCCGGCACCTCACTTGCGGTGAAGCGCCGGGCAAAGCTAAATCCCATAAGGTCACTACTGGTTGTCAGCAGCCGAGAAATCCATATCGAGCGAGGAAACGGCCCAGCCGATATGGTTATCGGAGCGCACGAATTTGACGGTGTACTCCTGCTCGCCGCCCTTGGACAGCGATGCCTTCACCTTGGCGGTCGTCTCGGTCATGGACTGATCCATGCCCTCGACGGACACGGTGGCACCCTGCGGAATCGAGGAGATGATCATCGACTTGGCGTCCTCGGACAGGCTCGAGGCCAGGCAAGACTCGGCCTTTGCGGTGTCACCGTCGCCGGCAGCCTGGAACAGATCGGTGATAACCGACTCCTGCGAGGGGAAGCCAAAGCCGCGCGTGTAGGCAAAGCCCAGACCGCCCGCAGCAATCAAGATGAGCAGAAGCAGCACGATGAAGACTTTGAGACCCGTGTGGCGATGGCGACGACGGACCTTGGCCTGCTTACGATCCTGACGGTCCTGCTGGACCATCTCGGACTCGGACAGCGTAAAGAAGCCGGTGTCCGAGGGATCGGGCATAAACTGACCGGTCGCGCCCGTAGGATCGAGCGGATCGACGGCAGGAGCGTCCATCGCGGGCGCCGGAGCCGTGGCCATAGCCGTCTGGGCAGACAGCGCGGCAAGCGAATCGTGCACGCGGGCAAGCTCATCGGCCTGCTCGGAGGTGAGCTGGTAGATGCCATCGGCAGTAGCGGCGTTAAAGGCGTCGAGTGCGTCGGAGGGGCGGCCGGAGGCAGAAAGTGCCTGACCCATGCCGGCGTTGAGCGCACGCGTGTCGTCGCGGGGGCCGGCAAAGTCGATAGCCGTGCGGTAGGTCTCCACGGCATCCGCCGGACGGCCGAGCTTAATGAAGCAACGACCAAGCTCGCCCAGTGCGGCGGCAGGAGCCGGATTGGCGCCGTCGATGGCAGCCTGACGGAAGGCGGTTCCCGCGTTGGCATAGTCGCCCGACTGGAACAGCGCATTGCCCAGGCCGAGATAGGCCTTGAACGGCGTGGCATAGGAAGCATCCTGCGTAGCGGCAGAGAACGCCTGAGCGGCCGTCGTGTAGTCGCCCACGGCCGCGAGTGCCTTGCCGCGGTTGGTGAGCAGCGCGCCGCGCTTGCCGTAGGTGCCGTCATTGAGGGCAGCGGCGTAGGCCTCGGCGGCCTCGGCATACATGCCCAGGTGCATCAAGGCGTTGCCACGAAGGTGATCGGCCTCGCCCATAATCTCATCGGGAGTTTTTGCCGCCCCAAGCATCTGGGCTGCAGCGGAAAAATCACCCGCGCGGTAAGCGGCGCGGCCCTGTTGGATCAGCTGGCTATTCAAGGAAGTCCCCTTTACTCGTGAACGATCTCGACATGGACGATCTCGTCGCCGGCACGCAGCTGCGAAATCACATCGAGACCCTCGACCGTGGTACCAAAGACGGTGTAACCGGAATCGAGGTTATGCTGGGCACCCAGGCAGAAGTAGAACTGCGAACCCGCGGAATCGGGGTCCATGGAGCGTGCCATGGCAAGGGCACCATCGACATGGCTGTTGCGCGGATTGGTGGCAAACTCGCCCTTGATGCAGTAGCCGGGACCACCGGTACCGGGCATGCCGTCAGGGCCCTCAAGACCGGCAGCGACGTCGGCGCCGGACATATCGCGGGTATTGGGGTCGCCGCCCTGAATGACAAAGCCGGGCACATAGCGATGGAACTTAAGGCCATCATAGAAACCCATCGTGGAAAGCTCGCAGAAGTTCGCGACATGAATGGGAGCGCCCTCACCGTCAAACTTGACCTTGATGGTACCCTTCGACGTCTCGATAACGGCGCACTCGTCGCCGGCAAGCTGATACTCGGGCGTGTAGAGCTCTTTCTTAAAACCAAACATGTGGTTCCTTCCTCGTGCGTTTAAAGCATATTTGTACGAATTGTAGCAATAAGCATGCGCTTACATCAATTGCGCACGTAGGTTATGCCGACTATGGCGAACTAATTTTAGGAACGCTGCTGCGGCTTCCAGGAACCCACATTGGCGTCGTACTGGTTCAGTGCGCTGTTGCCGCCCTGCGCGATGGGCGCCAGGATATCGCTTTGGTGGGAACTCATCGACTCACCATCGGGAATGGCCAGCGAGATGTCCCAGCTCTGACAGATCACGTCGACACGCTCGTACATCCACTCGGCAAGCTGCTTTAAGTGGGCGATGTCATCCGCATAGACCGTATCGTCCTGATACTTAAGGTTGTTAAGCTCATCTTGCGTCTTTTTGATCTGGTCGCGCAGGGCGTAGGCACTCTGCGACAGCTCCTGACGGGTGGACAGTGGCGTTCGAAGATAGCCATTGTTAAAAGAATCGATGACCTCGCCGATCTGGTCCTCGTCACCGTAGGACACGATGGTCTGATACAGACCGTCGAGCCTGGTATAGAGCTGATCATCGGTGAGCACAGTTTCTTCCTGGACCACCTCGGCAGAATCGTCCTGCTTGGTATCGTCCTCAGTCGCCTCGCCCTTTTGGCGCGTGGGGAAGGTCGTCTGCGCGGCCTGGCCAAACTGGTCATAGAAGCCAGGCATGACACCCATGGGATCGGCCGTCACGAACCAATACGCACCACCGCACACGACGGCAAGGACCGCGATGACGATGAGCGGCTTGGGGATATGACGCTTGTGCTTGTGATAGGCGTCCTCGTCGGGGTGCACCTTGCGCTTGGGTTTTTGAGCATCGTCATGCAGGGAAACGGGCGTGGGAATATCGACCTTGGGGATACCGAAATCCTTATCGAAAGCCGGCAGCACGCAGGTCTCGTTAGGATCAGCGGCATCCGAAAGCACCGCAGCGGCAGAGGCCGGCGCATGCGGCACCTCGGTATCGATCTGCTCTTGCGTTAGGCGCGGAAAGCCCGCCGTGCGGCCCGCTGCCAGGTCGGATGCGGCCGCGTCCTCGGAGAGGATACCCGGAGCGGGGCGTCCGCATTTGGGGCACGTACGATCATGCGGAGAAAGACGGGCACCGCAGCCCTCACAGAACACGAACTCGGTGTGCTCGGGACCATCGCCCGGACCCACATAGGCGTTGCAGTAGGGGCAGAACGAGGCGCCGTCCTCGATAGTCTTAAGGCAATGCGGGCAGATCACGGCATCCTCTTTTCGAAGCAATTCAAACAATCGAGGTTAGAGCATAACATCGCCACGGCCCCACAGGAACAAGGCACCAATTCAACATCGCCAGGGCGCGTAGCTACTTCTTCTTTTTGCTTGGCATCGAGACTTTGATGCCTTGGGCGGACTTGGTCACACGAGAGCGCTTAGCTCCGGTACTCTTCTTTTTCTTGGGCTGGGCCTGGCCCACGCCCTCGAGTGCGCGGGCCTCGGCCTCGCGAGCGGTGCGATCTTCGCGGCGCTGCGCCATGTCGGCGGCGACGCGCTTGGCAAAACGCTCGGCCGTCGAACCCGTCGAGCTCACCTTGCCGCCACCGCGACCCAGGCGGACGTGCACACCGCGGCCAAAACCAGTTGCGGCATGACGACGACGCGGCTTGAGCGAATCCATCATCGTGGCGAGCTTAAAGAACACCGAGCAGGTAAAGACCACGATGACAGCCAAGATAACCATCTGGCCCATCGACAGGTTGGCAATAGAAAGCAGCCCCGGGAATCCGATAACGCCCACCAGGATGCCGGCGACTACAAACACAAAGAGCACCACACGTAAGGGTGTGAGCGGCTGCGAGATGCGCCAGATCAGGCTGACGCTCGCCGCGCACGACGTAAGCAGGCACATCGTAGACAGCGTGAGCTGGCTAAAGCCAAACACGCGCGCCACAAAGATATCGAGCGCCGCAGCCAAAATGACCGCAATCGACGCCGGCAGTGCACGCTTGAGTACGTTGGTCAAAAACGCACCCTTCACGCGAGCATTGTTGGGCTCCAGGCCCAACACAAAGCCCGGCGCGCCGATGCAAAAGAAGTTGATGAGTGTCATCTGGATGGGCTCGAAGGGGTACGGCGGCAGCGCAATGCACAGCGCCGCCAGGCCCATCGAGAACAGCGTCTTGGTCAGGAACAGCAAGGCCGAACGCTGCAGGTTGTTGATGGAGCGACGGCCCTCGGCCACCACGGCGGGCATCGAGGCAAAGTCGTTGTCGACGAGTACAATCTCGGCCACATTACGCGCGGCATCGGAGCCGGCCGCCATGGCGACGGAGCAGTCGGCTTCCTTGAGCGCCAGCACATCGTTGACGCCGTCGCCCGTCATGGCCACGGTGTGCTCGCGGCGCTTGAGCGCCTGCACGAGCTCGCGCTTCTGCTGCGGGGTCACACGACCAAAGACATGGTAGCGGTCCACTGCGGCATCGAGCTTGGCAGGCGTATCGAGCGTCGTGGCGTCCACATAAGCGTCCGCCCCCGGCACGCCCACCACGCGCGCGATCGACGACACCGTACGCGGGTCGTCGCCACTGATCACGTTGAGGGTCACACCCTGCTCGTTAAAGTAGCCGATGGTCTCGGCCGCCGAGGTACGAATCTCGTCGCGGATGGTCACAAAGCCCACGGGCTCGGCCTCGCCCACCATATCGCCATCGGGTGTAAAGCCGTCCACGCGCGCCACCACGAGCACGCGGCAGGTATCGGCAAGCTCGGCGACACGGTTCTCGACCTGCGAAAACACACGCTCCGAAAGCACAAACTGCGCGGCGCCCATCACATAGGAGCCCTGCGCAAACGAAGCGCCACTCCATTTTTTAGACGACGAGAACGGAATGACCGACAGCGGCTCAGACACCTCGACCGGGCGATCGGCGTAATAGTTGAGCAGCGCCTGGCAGGTCTCGTTGGCATCGGCCGAAGTCGCACGTGCCACGTTAGCCAGCGCAAAATCGAGCACTGTGGTATCGACGGGAACAGCCGCCTCGTCCGAGTCCACGCCAAAGCCAACACCCTCAACAGGCAGCGGGTAGGTGCCCTCGACCTCCATGCGGCCCGACGTGATGGTGCCCGTCTTGTCCAGGCACAGTACATCGACGCGAGCGAGCGTCTCGATGCAGTAGAGCTGCTGCGCCAGCACCTTGCGGCGGGCCAGGCGCACCGTGGCGATGGCGAGCACCGACGAGGTCAGCAGCACCAGGCCTTGCGGGATCATGCCCAGCAGGGCGCCCACCGTGGACAGCAGCGCCGACGAAGGCACATGACCAGCCAACAGCTCGGAGAAGCACCACGAAAGCGCGCTATCGCCCGGGGTTCCCGCTGCATCCCACAGCTCGCTCACGCTCGAGGCAAACAACGCCAAACCGAGCGGGATCATGATGATGCTCGCAAAGCGCACTATGGCGTTCAGCGCGTTCATGATCTCGGAATTGACCTTTTTGACGTACTTGGCCTCGTTATTAATTTTGGCCACGTAGTTGTCGGCGCCGACATGGATCACGCGGGCGCGCAGCAGGCCCGAGTCGATAAAGCTGCCGCTCATGAGCTCGGAACCGGGCTGCTTCTTAATAAGGTCGCTCTCGCCCGTCAGCAGGCTCTCGTTCACGAGCGCCTCGCCGGAAACCACCACGGCGTCAGCGGGAATCTGGTCGCCGCGCCCCAGGCGGATGATGTCGTCGAGCACGATCTGGTCCAAGTCGAGCTCCACCTCGGCACCGTCGCGCACCGCGATGGCCTTCTTAGAGGTCAGCAGCGTGAGCTTATCGACCATCTTCTTGGACCGCATGGACTGGATGACGCCAATAGCGGTATTGAGGAACACCACAAACAGGAACGTCAGGTTCTTAAACGAACCGGTCAAAATGACCAGGAACGCCAAGATCACGTTGATCAAATTGAACAGCGTGCAGAGGTTCTCGATGATGAGCTCTTTGACCGACTTGGTCTTGAGCTCCATGTTGCGGTTGATCTTACCGGCGGCGATGCGCTCCTCGACCTCGGCGGTCGAGAGTCCGCGCTCGATATCCGTTGCTGCCATACCACGTCCCATCACGTCGCGTCGGTATAAGAAAAACCGTCCGGACCATGCGAGGTTCGGACGGTCTTACGTTCGATGGTGCCCCATGTTGGATTCGAACCAACGGCCTTCTGCTCCGGAGGCAGACGCTCTAATCCCCTGAGCTAATAGGGCCAACGTTTGGCATTATACCCAAGTGCACCACGGGCTATCAAAATAAAAGAAAAAGCTTTGCAATTCCGAGGAAGACGCGGCGCAACGGCCCACTTTAGAAGGCAAAAGCGAGTCAGATAGTATAAACTCTCATGCACCATATATACACGGCTCGCGATGCGGGCCGTTTTTGCAAAAGTTATCCATCGAGGTGAGAGGCACACCATGATTGCAATTTTAAAGCAGAGCGCCAGCGACGAGGCCGTCGGCCATATCGTCAGCTGGATTGAGAAAAAAGGCCTGAAGACCGACGTCTCGCGCGGCGAGAACGAGACGATCATCGGCCTGGTGGGCGATACGACCAAGATCGACCCGTTCCTGCTCGAGTCCATGGATGTCGTCGAGCGCGTGCAGCGCGTCTCGGAGCCGTTCAAGCGCGCCAACCGCAAGTTCCACCCCGAGGACTCCGTCATCGACTGCGGCCACGGCGTCAAGATCGGCGGCGACCAGTTCCAAGTCATCGCCGGCCCCTGCTCCGTCGAGGGCGAGAACCTCATTCGCATCGCACGCCGCGTAAAGGCCGCCGGTGCCACGATGCTGCGCGGCGGTGCCTACAAGCCCCGCACCTCCCCCTACGCCTACCAGGGCATGGGCCCCGCCGGCCTCGACCTGCTGTGCGAGGCGTCTGCCGAGCTCGACATGCCGATCGTCACCGAGATCATGGACCCGCGCGACGTGCAGGTCTTCCTTGACAAGAAGATTGACGTCATGCAGATCGGCGCCCGCAACGCCCAGAACTTCCCCCTGCTCAAGGAGGTCGGCAAGACCCAGACCCCGATTCTGCTCAAGCGCGGCATGTCCGGCACGATCGACGAGCTGCTTATGGCAGCCGAGTACATCATGAGCGAGGGCAACGACAACGTCATCCTGTGCGAGCGCGGTATCCGCACCTTCGAGACCCGCACCCGCAACACCTTCGACCTTAACGCCGTGCCGGTGCTGCACCACCTGTCGCACCTGCCCGTCGTCGCCGACCCCAGCCACGCCACCGGCTACACCCGCTACGTCGAGCCCATGGCGCTCGCCGCGACCGCCTGCGGTGCCAACGGCCTGGAGATCGAGGTCCACGACGAGCCGAGCCGCGCCTGGTCCGACGGCGCCCAGGCCCTCACCCCCGATCAGTTCGACGACACCATGCGCCGCATCCGAGCCATCCGCGAGGTTGTCTGCCAAGAGACCATGGAGTAGCCCATGGGTACGGTGAGAAACGCGCGCGTTAACCAGGGCGGCCCCAAGTGCGCCGGCATCGTCGGCCTTGGCCTCATCGGCGGTAGCTTTGCCCGCGGCTATGCACAGGCGGGCGTCCGCGTGCTGGCCTGGGACCCCGATGACGATGTCATGACGGCCGCCAGCATGGGCACTGTCGCCGGAGAGCTCAACGACAAGACACTCGGCGAATGCGACATCATCGTCCTGGCTTGCTACCCCGAGGCATGCATCGAGTGGCTCGAGACGCACGCCAAGGCGCTCGCCGACGCCACCGACACCGACGCCATCATGGGCCCCGTGGTGATCGACACGGTGGGCGTCAAGGGCATCGTGTGCGAACGTGCCTTTGAGCTTGCCCGCGAGCACGGCTTTTACTTTGTGGGCGCGCACCCCATGGCGGGCACCCAGTTCTCGGGCTACGCTAACTCTCGTGCCGACCTGTTCCAGGGCGCGCCACTCGTGCTCGTGCCGCCCGCGGTGGACGATGCGCTCAAGCTGGAGCTTTTGGGCCAGGTGCGCGAGATGGTGCGCCCCTTGGGCTTTGGCAAGTTCAGCGTGACCAGCGCCGCCGAGCACGACCGCGTCATCGCCTTCACGAGCCAGCTTGCGCACGTGGTATCCAACGCCTACGTCAAAAGCCCCACCGCCCAGGTCCACCACGGCTTTTCGGCCGGTAGCTACCGCGATCTCACCCGCGTGGCGCACCTCAACCCGCAAATGTGGTCCGAGCTCATGATCGACGACGCCGACGCGCTCGCCTTCGAGATCGACCATCTGATCGAGTCGCTTGGCGCCTACAGCCGTGCGCTCAAGAACCGCGACCAGCGCTATCTGGAGAATCTCCTTGCCGAGGGCGACCGCATTAAGCGCGCACTCGACGACGAAGCCTCCCACTAGACCACCTATCACGCCAGGTCGAAAGGACCGAAGCTTATGGCGATTACCATCGATATCGACACCGCACGCCCCTACCAGGTGCATGTTGGCACGTTTTTGCTGGAGCAGGCGGGACCGCTCGTGCGCGCCACTGCCGGCGGCACCAAGGCCGTCATCGTGACGGACACCAACGTAGGCCCGCTCTACCAGATGCCCGTTAAGCAGAGCCTGGAGGCATCAGGCTACGAGGTGAGCATCTGCACCTTCGAGGCCGGCGAGGCCCATAAGCGCGCCGAAACCTATGTTGCCATTTTGGAGTTTGTGGCCGAGCACGAGCTTTCGCGCTCCGACGTGATCGTGGCACTCGGGGGCGGCGTCGTGGGCGATGTGGCGGGCTTTGTGGCCGCGACCTACATGCGCGGCTGCAAGTTTGTGCAGATCCCGACGAGCCTGCTCGCCATGGTGGATTCGTCGGTGGGCGGCAAGACCGCCATCGACCTGGCTGCCGGCAAGAACTTGGCCGGCGCCTTTTGGCAGCCGAGCGTGGTTATCGCCGACGTGGGGTGCCTGGCCACCCTCACGCCCGAGCAGTTCGCCGACGGCTGCGGCGAGGTCGTCAAGCACGCCGTGATCGCCGACCCGGAGCTTTTCGCCGAGCTGGAGAAGACCCCGCTCACGCTGGAGCTGCTCAACCGCGATGTGGCCCGCGTAGCACTCATCATCGCCCGCAACATCGACATCAAGCGCGCCGTGGTCGTCGCCGACGAGCACGAAACCAACCAGCGCAAGCTGCTCAACTTTGGACACAGCGCCGGACACGCCGTCGAGGCCTGCGAGCACTTTGAGCTCGGACACGGCAACTGCGTGTCGATCGGCATGGGCATCATCACGCGCGCCGCGGCCCTACACGGCGTCTGCGATGCCGAGCTGCCCGGTCGTATTGAGGAACTCTGCGCCCGCCATGGCCTCAAGACCCACTGCGACCTAGATGCCGATGCCATCTTTGCCGAGGCGCTCCACGACAAGAAGCGCGCGGGCGACACCATCGACCTGGTGATTCCGCACGACATTGGCCGCTGCAGCATCGACCGCACGCCGCTTTCCACTTTCCACGAACTCATTGCCGAAGGCCTCGGCCAGAAGGGAGACGCATCCGCATGCTAGCCCGCATCACCCCGTCCCCGCTCAAGGGCACCGTTCCCGCCATCGCGTCCAAGTCGATGGCGCATCGCCTGATCATCTGCGCCGCGCTTGCCAACGGCGAGACGCACGTTACCTGCAACACTACCTGCACCGACATCGAGGCCACGGTGCGTTGCCTCACGGCGCTCGGCGCCCGCATCGAGACCGTCGAGGACGGCTTCCAGGTCCACCCCACCATGAAGAGTGTTGAGTTTGGCCTGCTCAAGGCCCTTGCCGGCGGCACGCTTGACTGTGGCGAAAGCGGCTCCACGCTCCGCTTTATGTTGCCCGTCGCCTGCGCGCTGGGCGCAGAAGCAACTTTTGTGGGTCAGGGACGCTTGGGCGCCCGCCCGCTCTCTCCGCTCTCGGACGAGATCATCGCCGCAGGTTGCGACCTGCAGGGCCTGGGCGGTTTTCCGCTCAAGACGAGCGGACGCATGCGCCCGGGCACCTTTGTGCTGCCGGGCAACGTGAGCTCGCAGTACATCTCGGGCCTGCTGCTGGCAGCCCCGTTGCTCGCCCAGCCCTCCTGTGTGCAGGTGACCGGCCTCATCGAGAGCCGCCCCTACATCAACCTGACGATCCAGGCCATGAAGGCCTTTGGCGTCGAGGTCAACGTCGAACGTATTCCGGCCAAGGACGGCCAGCCCGAGGTCACGAACTTCCGCGTGAGCAGTGGCTCGTATCGCACGCCCGGCAGCGTAGCCGTCGAGGGTGACTGGTCCAACGCCGCCTTTTGGCTGTGCGCCGGCGCCATCGGCTCCGACCCCATCACCGTCGAGGGTGTGTCCCTGAGCTCCGCACAGGGCGACCGCAACGTGCTTGCCACGCTTTCGCGCTTTGGTGCCCGCATCGTGCGCTCCACCAACGCCGCCACCGTGCAGTCCGACAAGCTCGCCGGCTTTGAGATGAGCGCCCACGACATTCCCGACCTTGTGCCTGTTATCTCGGCCGTGGCCTCGCTGGCGCAGGGCCGCACGTTCATCCGCGATTGTGCCCGCCTGCGCATCAAGGAATCCGACCGTCTGGCCACTACCACCCACGAGCTCACCGCACTGGGCGCACAGGTACGCATTGCCGGTGACGACCTCATCATCAAGGGTGTCGACGCCTTTACTGGCGGCGAGGTCGACTCGCACAACGATCACCGCATCGCCATGATGGCTGCCATCGCTGCGAGCCGCGCCACCGGCGAGGTTGTGATCCACGGCGCCGAGGCCGTCAACAAGTCCTATCCCGATTTCTTCGACCACTATCGCCTGCTGGGCGGCAAGGTCACACTCGAGGAGGAATAGCATGTCCTCGACCTTTGGCAACGTCTTACACTTAAGCATCTTCGGCCAATCGCACTCCCCCGCCATCGGCTGCTCGCTCGATGGCATCCCGGCGGGCATCGCCGTGGACCAGGAGAAGCTGCAGGCCTTCCTCGACCGTCGCGCCCCCGGTCGCGACGAGACCGCAACCAAGCGCCGCGAGGCCGACGCCGTGCATATCATTGCCGGTGTAGTCGATGGACATACCACCGGCGCGCCCATCGCAGCGATCATTGAGAACACCAACACGCGCTCCAAGGATTACTCCGAGCTGCGCCGCAAGCCCCGCCCCGGGCACGCAGACTTTCCGGCACGTGTGAAGTACCACAACATGCACGACGTCGCTGGTGGCGGGCATTTTTCCGGCCGCCTAACGGCCCCCTTATGCATCGCTGGCGGCATTGCGCTGCAGGCACTCGAGGCCCGCAGCATTCAGGTCATGGCGCACGTCGCGCAGATCGGCGGCATCTCCGACCTGCCGATGGACGATATGGTCTATCGCGAGGCCGACCGCAAGGCAATCCTTACGAACGATCTGCCGTGCATTGACGCCGCCGCTGCTGGCCGCATGCGCGAGGAGATCCTAGCCGCGCGCGACGAACTCGATAGCATCGGCGGCATCGTGGAGTGCGGCATCTACGGGCTTCCTGCGGGCATCGGCGACCCCATGTTCGACGGCATCGAGAACCGCATCGCGCAAATCGCGTTTGGCATTCCCGCCGTAAAGGGCGTGGAGTTTGGCATGGGCTTTGCCGTGGCTGCCATGCGCGGCAGCGAGAACAACGATCCGTATCGCATCGATGCCGAGACCGGCAATATCGAGGTCGAGTCCAACAACGCCGGGGGCATCCTGGGCGGTATTTCGACCGGCGCGCCCGTCATGTGGCGCATGGCCGTAAAGCCGACGCCCTCCATTGGCCGCGAGCAGCAGACCGTAGACATGGACGCTATGGAAAATGCCGAGCTCTCGGTCCACGGCCGTCACGATCCCTGCATCGTCCCTCGAGCCGTCCCCGTAGCCGAAGCAGCCGCCGCCCTCGCCATCTGGGACGCTCTCCTCGAGGACGCAGGCCAGCTCTAACCCGACTCACCTGAGTTGCCCGTCAACTCTGCCATTACGCGAAAGGGGCCTCCATGGACCTTGCCGATATTCGCCAGACCATCGATGGCATCGACACCACGCTCCTAAACAGCTTTGTCGAGCGCATGGACATTGCCACCGAGGTCGCCAAGTCAAAAATCGAGATGGGCAAGGCCGTCTTCGACCCCGCCCGCGAGCGCTCCAAGCTCAACAACCTCGCCAGCCGCGCGCCCGAACGCTACGAGGCACAGACCATCGCCCTGTTCCGTCTCCTCATGAGCATGAGCAAGGCCGAGCAGCAGTGCTACATCAACGAGCTCAAGGGCATCACCGTCTCGCAAAAGGCCCACGCCACGGCTGCAGCCTTTGACACGCCCTTCCCTCAAACGGCCTCCGTCGCCTGCCAGGGCGTGGAAGGTGCCTATAGCCAGATCGCCGCGTGCAAGCTCTTCGACGTACCCGACATCGCGTTCTTCGAGACCTTCGAGGGCGTCATGCGCGCCGTGCGCGACGGCTTCTGCGAGTTTGGCGTGCTGCCCATCGAAAACTCCACCGCCGGCTCGGTCAACGCCGTCTACGACCTGCTCGCCCAGTTCGACTTCCACATCGTGCGCTCGCTTCGCCTCAAGATCGACCACAACTTGCTCGTCAAGCCCGGCACCAAGCTCGCCGACGTGCGCGAGGTCTACAGCCACGGCCAAGCCATTGCCCAGTGTGCCGGCTTTATCGAGTCCCACGACCTGCACGCCACCAAGTACCCAAACACGGCCATGTCGGCCGAGATGGTCGCCAACTCCAAGCGCACCGACGTCGCCGCCATCGCCTCGCGCAGCTGTGCCACGCTGTATGGCCTCGAGGTGCTGGAGCCCAATATCCAAGACTCGGACAACAACTACACGCGCTTTGTCGTCATCAGCCGCGAGCCGCGCGTCTACCCCGGCGCCAACCGTACCTCGCTCATGATCACCACGGCCAACGAGCCGGGCGCCCTCTATCGCGTGCTCGAGCGCTTCTACGCACTCAACATCAACCTCATCAAGCTCGAGAGCCGCCCCATCCCCGGTCGTGACTTTGAGTTTATGTTCTACTTTGACCTGGACTGCCCCTTTGGCAGCAAGGCCCTCGACGACCTGCTCGATTCGATCGACGACGTGTGTGAAAGCTTCACCTACTTTGGCAGCTACACGGAGGTGCTCTAGATGACCGATACCGACGCAACCCGCCCCTACGGCGTACTGGGCCGCGTGCTGGGCCACAGCTACACCCCGACCATCTACAAAGAGCTCGCTGGGCTTGAGTACGTGCGATTTGAGCGCGAGCCCGAGGACCTCGCGGCCTTTATGACCGGCAACGAGTGGGAAGGCACCAACGTGACCATCCCCTACAAACGCGCCGTCATGGAGTACCTGGACGAGCTGAGCCCGCTCGCCGAGCGCATGGGCAACGTCAACACCATCACGCGCCTGCCCGACGGGCGCCTGCGCGGCGACAACACCGACTACTTTGGTTTTCAGTGCCTGGTCGAGGAGCTGGGGGTTGAGGTTACCGGCAAGAAGGTCCTCGTGCTTGGCGCTACCGGTGGTGCCGGCACCACGGCAAGCATGGTGCTCGGCGACCTTGGCGCCACCGTGGTGCCCGTGGGCCGCACGAGCGAGGTCAACTACGGCAACATCGCGCAGCAGTTCGACGCCGCCCTACTCGTCAACTGCACGCCCGCCGGCATGTTCCCCCATTGCCCCGACGCGCCTTGCACGCTCGAAGGGCTCGATGCGCTCGAAGGCGTTATCGACATTGTCTACAACCCCGCCCGCACGGGCCTGATGCTCGAGGCCGAGCGCCGCGGTATCCCCTGCATCGGCGGCCTGCTGATGCTCGTGGCCCAAGCGGCACAGGCCGTCGAGCGCTATACCGGCCAAGTCACCCCGCGCAAGCGCATCTTGGACGTAACAGAGCGTCTGTCCCGCCGCGAGCAAAACATTGCCCTGATCGGCATGCCGGGTTCGGGCAAGACCCGCGTGGGCGAGCAGATCGCCCTGCTCACGGGTCGAGAGCACATCGACTTGGACGCCGCGCTTGAGAAGCGTCTGGGCATGCCCTGTGCCGACTATATCGTCGAGCGCGGCGAGGCGGCCTTCCGCGAGCAGGAGACGGCGGCGCTGGCCGACATCTCCAAGCGCAGCGGCCTGGTGCTCTCAACCGGCGGCGGCATAGTCACGCGTGACGAGAACTATCCGCTGCTGCACCAGAACAGCCAAATCGTGATGCTCAACCGCAAGCTCGAAGAGCTCGCCCACAAGGGCCGCCCCATCACCGCCCGCGACGGCATCGAAAAGCTGGCGGAACAGCGCATGCCGCGCTACCGCGCCTGGGCCGACTACATCATCGACTCACGCGACTGCGCCGCCAACACCGCCCAAGCCCTCCTCGACACCCTCCCACCCGCCCTCTAACCAAAACCACCACAAAGGGGACAGGCGCCTTTGTGGTGGTTTTTCAACCGCAAAGGAAGCAATCATGAAAGCACTCGTCATTAACGGCCCCAACCTCAACATGCTCGGCATTCGCGAGCCGGGCATCTATGGCAGCGACAACTACGACCGCTTAGCGCAGATCTGCCATGAAGCGGGCGCCGCACAGGGCTTCGACGAGATCGAGGTTTTCCAGTCCAACCACGAGGGCAGCATCGTCGACAAGATCCAGGAGGCCTACGGCAAGGTCGACGGCATCGTCATCAACCCGGCGGCCTACACGCACACGAGCGTGGCCATCTTGGATGCCCTCAAAGCCGTCGCCATCCCCGCCGTTGAGGTCCACATCAGCGCCGTCGAGACCCGCGAGGACTTCCGCCAGGTGAGCTACGCCCGCCTGGCCTGCTTCGCCACCATCACCGGTGAGGGCCTGCAGGGCTACGCACATGCGCTAGAGCTGTTGAGGGAACGACTCGAAAAGTAGTCTCGCGCGCAAATCCATCAACCCCGATTCGCACGCCAGTAATGCCAGTGCCGCCAGCAGCAACCTCGCTACTGGCGGCACTTTATTACTGGCATATAATCGTTGCAGCCACAAAACGTCTGGAGACTCGCATGCTAAGCATCCATCTGGGAGATTACCCCGGTTCCATCTACGATACCGAGACCTACTTTAGGAACTCATACTTGGACTCATGGTTCGAAGACCCTATGGCCGCACAGATCATTAAAAGCGTGGACGGATCAGAGCTCATCGGCCCCCACAACATCGTAAGCAAGCAGCTGGGCTCGATCACCCCACTCGAACTGTCCGGCGGCGTTAAGACGCTGCTGCTGGTGCGCAATCTACCAAACATGGTGTTCAATGCATCCACTTGCGGAGATAACTGCGCCCGCTGGCTGCTCAAAATTGGCAAAGAGCAGGATGTGCTGGTGACCCTTTACCACATCATGAAATTTCCCTGGAAGCGTTTTGAGATTCGCATCAATAACGACGGCCGCATCGTCAGGAACATGCAGGAGTTCGTCGGTGCCACCAATGATTTTCTGGATGTTGATGAGTAATGAAAGGATCACACACCGTTGTCGTGGAGCGCGCAAAAGTCAAATACACGCTCACCTTTAAACGCAATATTTCCTTCATCCGCGGCAACAGCGGCACGGGCAAAACGACGCTCATCTCGATGATTCGCGACTACAACGACCGAGGACCGGAAAGCGGCGTTGCACTCAGCTGCGACGTGCCTTGTGAAACGCTTTCCGGCAGACGCTGGGAGCGCGAGCTTTCGATCATCGAAGATTCAATCGTCTTTCTAGATGAGGGCAACGAGTTTATCTACTCAAAGGACTTCGCCAAAACCGTAAACGGCTCGTCCAACTATTTTGTTCTGATATCTCGTCGCGATGCCAACGAGCTCCCCTACAGCGTTGATGAGATCCTGAAGTTAGTCAACACGACGAGTAAAACAATCAATGGCCGCAAGAGCGACAGGCGCTTCTACTCGGTGACCAAGCCGCTATATGACCACACGGCAAGCATGCTGTATCAGGATCTAAATGTTGGATTCGAGGTACCCGACGCCGTAGTTGTCGAGGATAGCAAATCTGGCTATCAATTCTACGACGCTCTTTGCAACCGGCTCGGAATCCCCTGCTATACCGCCACCGGCGTAGCAAATCTAAAGCGGACAATTCACGAATGCCCCGAGCAAAACGTTCTTGCCATTGGAGACGGCGCAGCGTTTGGTCCCTACATCGAAAAGGTGCTCGGACAGCGCGTTTACAAGAACGTTCGCTTGTTCCTCCCGGAATCATTCGAGTGGACACTTCTGCAATCTGGCCTCATTCCCAGTAACGACATTCCAAAAATCCTCAAGGATCCTTCGAGCTATATCGAAAGCCGCGACTACCTAAGCTGGGAACGATTCTTCACCGACGTATTGATCAAGTACTCGGCAGACACTCGCTACGCCTACAGAAAGGCAAAGCTCAATGAGCAGTACCTGAGGCCGCAGGCGATGAATGCAGTTGCAAACGTCTTGCCCGAGTGCCTGAAGGCAGACTAGACAGACTAGATATAGTGGGGAGGGCCAAGTTGGTCCTCCCCGTTTTTGTTACGCCTTCTTGATCACGTACACCAACCCTATGTCGCACCTGCGGCGCACAATCGACGCAAAGAGCCACGATGCTGGCAGCGTCATAAGCAGAGGCATGGTCTGCCAAGGAATAAACCAATCGACCGCGTGGATTGCAAAGATGGCAAGACTGGCCTGTCCGCAGAACACGAGCGCTCGCTCAAAGGACCCCAAAACCGGCACGTCTTTCAACTTCTCCAACGCCATCGAAACCCAGCACACGCAGTAGCTACCGGCAAGAGCGGCAACTGTCGCAACCAAAAACCCATCCACGCGGCGGCTCGAAAGCTCACCCCACTCAGCGCGGCAAGGACAAGCCAAGCAACACCGGCTCCAATAAACAGCAGAGGCTCGCTCACGCTCGGCTCCAGCCCCCTTAGGCGCGCCGTATAACCAATCCACATCAGCAGCACAACAGCAGCTCACGCCACGGCTTCGGCCTAAACGTATACCCGGCAAGAATAAAGAACACCGGCATGTGAAAAAGCCCAGACCACCAAGCGGTCTGGGCTTAATAAACGATGGTGCTCCATGGCGGATTCGAACCGTCGACCTTGGGATTAGAAGTCCCCTGCTCTATCCAACTGAGCTAATGGAGCAAATAACCGCACGCCCAGCCAAACAATTCGGCCAAGCGTAAGTAATTATAACCTAGTTGAACTGCTCACGGTACGCCTTGCAGACCTCACTGACCGGGCCGTCCATGCGAAGGTCACCCTTCTCAATCCAAACGGCACGCTGGCAGATGCGCTCAACCTGCTCCATGGAGTGCGAAACGAACAGAACCGTCACTTCGCCGCTCTGGATAAAGTGCTGGATGCGGGCCTCGCACTTCTGCTGGAAGAACACATCACCGACGGACAACGTCTCGTCAACGATCAGAATATCGGGCTCGGTAATCGTCGCGATTGCAAAGGCGATACGCGCCACCATGCCCGAGGAGAAGTTCTTGAGCGGCATATCGACAAAGTTCTGCAGCTCAGCGAATTCGATAATGCCGTCAAAGTTGGCATCGATGAACTCCTTGGTATAGCCGAGCAGGGCGCCGTTCAGATAGATGTTCTCGCGGGCGGTCAGCTCGGGGTCAAAGCCAGCACCAAGCTCAATCAGCGGCGCGATGTTACCGTGCACCTTAACGCTGCCCTCGCTTGGCTCAAGCACGCCAGCGATAATCTTGAGCATCGTAGACTT
Organism: uncultured Collinsella sp.; assembly: GCA_902494165.1. Taxonomy (GTDB): domain Bacteria; phylum Actinomycetota; class Coriobacteriia; order Coriobacteriales; family Coriobacteriaceae; genus Collinsella. The sequence continues at coordinate 60,539 of CABUSD010000009.1, forward strand.
GCCGGAGCCATTGGTGCCGACCAGACCCACGACCTCGCCACGATGAATATCAAACGAGATATGCTTAAGCGCCCTAAACTCCTCAAAGAACAACTCATGCTTGGCAAGCTTGATGAAGTACTCCTTGAGGTTGGTCAGCGACTCGGACGCCATGTTAAAGATCATGGTGACGTCGTCGACCTCGACAGCCAGAGGCTGCTCGCTGTAATCAACAACAGATTCAGTCATCACAGCACTCCTTAGATGTAGAGGATAAATTTGCGCTCGGACTTATGGAACACGATATAGCCAATAATAAGCGCAAGAACCGCCCAAGCGACGCACATACCAAACGTCATAAGCGAGGGCGTAGTCTGGAACAGGAAGATATCGCGCATAAACTGCAGGTAGTTGAACATGGGGTTCGCATACATCAAGATACGCACGAGATGCGGCATTTGCGCAATATAGTCAGTCGTCCAGAAGATGGGCGTAATGTAAGTCCACGCCGTAATGACGACGCTCCACAGATGCATAACGTCGCGGAAGAAGACCGTAAGGGCAGAGAGCATCATGCCCAGGCCCATGCAGAAGCACATAAGCAGCAGCAGGCAAACCGGCAGCAGAATCAGGTGCCAAGAAGGCATAACGCGGAACCACAGCATGACGATGGCGACGGCGACCAGCGAGAAGGCAAAGTTGACCAGCGAGAAGAGCACCTTCTGCACCGGGAAAACCCAGCGGTGCACCTTAACCTTCTTGAGCAGAGGGGCAGCGCCCACGATCGACGTCAGGGCCTGGTTAGTAGACTCAGACATGACGGCAAAGGTAATGTTACCCACGATCAAGTACAGCGGGTACATCTCGGGCGTCATTGAGCCATTGCGGCCCTGGCCAAAAATCGTCGAGAACACGATGGCCATGACGATCATCATCAGCAGCGGGTTGAGCACCGACCATGCGACGCCCAGAATGCTACGGCGATACTTGATCTTAAAATCCTTGGTAACCAGCTGACGAAGGATAAACGCGTCCTTCTCAAATTCGTTCTTAGCAAACGTCGCAGGCAGACTGCGAGTTTCTTGTTGCTTTGTCTGATCCGACACGGATGCAACTCCTTTACTCGTAATCGTTGACAAACGAACAGTATAGACCCGACGGCCATGCAAACGATTCGCGCAACAAAACTGGAGAACTAACCCACATCTTAGGATGCCAGGCCCAAACGGCTATACTTTCTAGGATTGAATGTATAAGGAGCATTAAGTGAATTCTGAATCCATCGCCGTCATCATCCCTTGCTACAACGAAGCGCTCACGATCGGCAAAGTCATCGATGACTTTCACCGCGAGCTTCCGCAGGCGACAGTCTATGTCTATGACAACAACTCGTCGGACGATACCTCACGCATTGCCACCGAGCACGGCGCCACAGTCCGCTTTGAGCCCCGTCAGGGAAAGGGCAACGTGTGCCGCCAGATGTTTCGCGATATCGACGCCGATTGCTACCTGATGGTCGACGGAGACGACACCTACCCCGCCGAGGCGGCCAAGGCCCTCTGCGAGCCCATCCTTAACGACACGGCCGACATGACCGTAGGCGATCGCCTTTCCAACGGCACCTACGCCGAGGAGAACAAGCGTGCCTTCCACGGCTTTGGCAATAATCTGGTCCGCGCCATGATCAAGTGGATCTATGGCTACAGCTTCGATGATGCCATGACCGGCTACCGCGCCATGAGCCGTCCGTTCGTTAAAACCTTCCCTGTGCTTTCCGAGGGCTTCCAGATCGAAACCGAGCTCTCGATCCACGCCGTCGACCACCGCTGGCGCATCAAAGACGTGCCCATCGAGTACCGCGACCGTCCGGAAGGCTCCGAGTCCAAGCTCAATACCGTGAGCGACGGCATTAAAGTCGTTGCGATGATCGGCACGCTGTTCAAGGACTACCGCCCGCTGAAGTTCTTCAGCCTCGTCGCGCTTCTATTCGCGATTATCGGCCTGGTTTTGGGCATTCCTATCTTTGTTGAGTACTTTCAGACCGGCCTGGTCCCGCGTTTCCCCACTGCCATGCTTGCTGCATCGTTTATGTTCCTCTGTGGTCTGAGCCTTGCAACCGGATTCATCCTGGATTCTGTGGCAAAGGTCGAAAAAAAGCAGTGGGAGGTCAACGTGTACAGCAAATACGCCTACGATGACCAGCCCGGCAAGTCCGCCACCGAGACAAGCGAGAGGTAGATCTTCCGCAGAATACTATTGGCACCACTGCGCAGATAGCCACCAACAAGAAAAGCCACCGTTAACAAGCGGCGGCTTTTGCTCTCGAAAAGTTAATAGCGGCTAGAGCGTCTTGAGGTACTCCCCCAGCTCTTCCTCCCAGTCGGGCATGTGGAACCCGACCGACTCGAGCTTGGACAGGTCGAGCGCGGAGTGGACCGGGCGCGGGGCGACGGGGCCGGCGGCGCTCGCGTAGTAGTCGGCGGTCGATACCGGCACGACCCTGTCGCCGTTGCCGTTGGCGGCCTCGAAGACGGCGCGGGCGATGTCGGCCCAGGACTTGACGGCGCCGGAACCGGTGCAGTCGTAGGTGCCGTAGGGGGCGCGGCTCCCCAGCACGTGGAAGATTGCCTGCGCCATGTCGCGCGTGAAGGTCAGGCGTCCCAGCTGGTCGTCCACGACGGTGACCTGCTCCAACTTGTCCTCCGGGTCGGCGACGCGGTCGGAGAGCGCCCTCATGGTCTTGACGAAGTTGTGCCCCTCGCCGATGACCCAGGAGCTGCGCATGATGTAGTGGCGCGGGCACCCGGCCACGGCGATGTCGCCGGCGGCCTTGGTCTGGCCGTAGACGGACAGCGGGCTGAGGGGCTCCTCCTCGTCGTGCACCTCGGCGGTGCCGTCGAAGACGTAGTCGGAGGACACGTGGACGAGCGTGATCCCGTGCCCGGCGCAGGTGCGCGCGAGCAGGGCGGGGCCGGTCGCGTTGGCCTTCCAGGCGGCCGCGCGGCCCTCGGGGGTCTCGGCTTTATCCACGGCGGTGTAGGCGCCGCAGTTGATCACGGTGCCGTAGAGCGACCAGTCGTACTTGGAGTAGGCCGCCGGGTCGGACATGTCGAAGGTGTCGATGTCGCAGAAGTCGAAGTCCTTGGCGACGCCGCGCTCCTCGGCCAGCGCGCGCACCGCGCGGCCCAGCTGGCCGTTGCAGCCGGTGACGAGCGTCCTCTTGGGCGCCATGGGGACGACGTCCTTCAGCATCGGGTGGTTGAGGTCGGCCTCGGAGACGGTGGCCTCATCGAGCGGGATGGGCCACTCGATGGCGAGCTCGGGGTCGGCGAGGTTCACGAAGGTGTAGGTCCTCTTCAGCTCCAGCGACCAGTGGGCGTCCACCAGGTAGGTGTAGGCGGTGCCGTCCTCCAGGGCCTGGAAGGAGTTGCCCACGCCGCGCGGGACGTAGATGGCCCTGGACGGGTCCAGGGTGCAGGTGTAGACCTTCCCGTAGGTCTCGCTGCCCTCGCGCAGGTCCACCCATGCGCCGAATACGCTGCCGCGGGCCACGGAGATGAACTTGTCCCAGGGCTCGGCGTGGATGCCGCGGGTGACGCCGCGGCTGTCGTTGTAGGAGATGTTGTTCTGGACGACCCTGAGATCCGGGATGCCCAGGGCGCACATCTTGGCGCGCTGCCAGTTCTCCTTGAACCAGCCGCGCGAGTCGCCGTGGACGGCGAGGTCGACGACCTTCAGGCCCCCGATGCCGGTCTCGGCGACGGAGAGGTCCTTCTCGAATGCGATGTCTGCCATGTGGGAAAAGCTCCTATCGAAGAGGTTGGGTAACCGGGGGCGCCCGCGGTGCGGTTCGCCGGGATGCGGTCTTACTGGCCCTGTGCGCGGTAGCGCGCCTCGGTGGCCTCCTTGGCCGGGCGCCACCAGGCCTCGTTCTCCACGTACCAGTCGATCGTCTGCTTCAGGCCCCCGGCGAAGTCGGTGTGCGCCGGCCTCCAGCCCAGCTCGCGCTGGAGCTTGGTGCTGTCGATGGCGTAGCGGCGGTCGTGGCCGGGGCGGTCGGCGACCCAGTCGAAGTCCTCGGGGTCGCGCCCCATCGCCTCCAGGATCATGCGGAGCACGGTGATGTTGTTCCTCTCGCCGTCGGCGCCGATGAGGTAGGTCTCCCCCATGCGGCCCTTGGTGAGGATGTCCCAGACGGCCGAGGAGTGGTCCTCGGTGTGGATCCAGTCGCGGACGTTCTCGCCCTTCCCGTAGAGCTTGGGGCGGACGCCGTCGATGATGTTGGTGATCTGCCTGGGGATGAACTTCTCCACGTGCTGGTAGGGGCCGTAGTTGTTGGAGCAGTTGGAGATCGTGGTGCGGAGGCCGTAGGTGCGGGTCCAGGCGCGCACGAGCATGTCGGAGCTCGCCTTGGTCGAGCTGTACGGCGAGGAGGGCCTGTAGGGCGTCTCCTCGGTGAACTTCGCCGGGTCGTCGAGCGCCAGGTCGCCGTAGACCTCGTCGGTGGAGACGTGGTGGTAGCGGACGCCGTGCTTGCGGACGGCCTCAAGCAGGCGGAAGGTGCCCTCCACGTTGGTGCGCAGGAACGGCTCAGGGTCGGCGATGGAGTTGTCGTTGTGGCTCTCGGCGGCGTAGTGGACGATCGCGTCGTGGCCGGGGACCAATTCATCGAGCAGCCCAGCGTCGCAGATGTCGCCGACGACGAGCTCCACGCGGTCCGTCGGCAGCCCCGCGATGTTCTCGGGGTTGCCGGCGTAGGTCAGCTTGTCCAGGACGGTTACGTGCACCCCGGGGTGGTTGTTGACCACGTAGTGCACGAAGTTGCTGCCGATGAAGCCGCAGCCGCCCGTGACGATGATGTTCTTAGGTTCAAAAATCTCAGACATGAAAATCCAATCTGAAGCATGTACAGCTTCTTTAGTATGCCGCAGGAAGTGATGCCGCGACACTATTCAACAAAACTATCGGACATTTCGGCACGCGATAAGAGCCATAACCTTCGCAGAATTACTTCCCCTACAAAACGCCTCCGGAATGCAGTCTTTGTCGTACCGGAAGACCGAATTCCCAGTTTTATCGCGTAAGTACTTATAGAAGAAGTCCTCCCAGCTTTTAAACTTCTCACTGTCTGCAAACGCTTCCGGCTCTTGCAGAACTGCTTTGGCATCTAGCCCTGAAATTACGCCGGAGCTCAGCAGAAGCCATTCGAACGACTCGGGAAGACAAACCGTAACAGTATCGCGGTGAATGTCTTGCAGCTTAAGGACGCGGTCCGCATAGCACCCAAATGCCGCCCCGTCCGCGACAACAAACACGCGATCGTCGAGATGCTGATCCAACCAGCCCAAAATCGCGCTGTTCGTCATGGCCGAAGTACAGGTAAGCTCACTGTCAGCAAAATGCCGTTTAAAGAACTGGAAACCAGACTTGCTGTCCTCGCATAGAAGGATAGAAAAGTCCTGTTTTGGCGCCGACCGGGAAATAGCATAACGATGATTCCCGCGATCTTGATAAACAGGGACGAAAGAATGGTATTTTCCGCTCGTCTTAATCTTGTAAATCTCATCCACGCTATACGGAAGATTGGGGAAATCAGCCCTTGAGATCAGCACGAAATAATTCGAGGAATACAGCACATGATGGGCAAACTCATCAGAATGAATCTCTTTTAAGCCCTCATCGACAAATACAATCGAGTCATGAACGGACGAAAGCTGGTTTCGCCAATCATAATCGGTCAGGGCGACACAGGGACAATCGCATTGCAAGGAAACGCCCGACTGCTCGCCCGTTCGCATGTAGTCTGCGACCATGTCAAACAGCGTCGTCTTACCCGTGCCGCTATCGCCACGCACAATAGTGATGTTCCGCTTGATGGTAAATGTGTACTTGGTTCCCCTACGGCGGGAAATCTTAACAAGATGCGAACCGTTCATAAGCAGCACCTACAGATACGGAATCGACTCGTGAATCAATTCGGCCATGTTATGAACGATTCGGCCGCTGTTCACGACTTTGATTTTAAAATCCTCGCGGCCAAAGTCCATCACATGATAGAGATTCACAACGAGCTTGCGGTCTTTCGCCATGTCGAGAATCCACTTGGCACAGTTGTCACCACAGGTAGAAGCGTTAAAAATATGCTTACGATCAAATCTCATAAGCAGCAGCGTTTTCACGCCACCAGAAAGCTGGAGTGGGGAGATGGATCCAAGCACAGGGCTTTCGATGACGTTTTCGGAGACAACAACCGATCGATCGACATCTTTAATTATCGAGACTGCATAGGGATCCGTAATCCAAGAAGACCGGTAAGAGTTTTTGAAATATGTCGCTGTGTTGTAAATCGCTTCTGGCATATCGCCAAAGTAGACGCTTAACACATCCACTCCCAATCATATTGTCTTTATGGTCAACGTAATCATAACGAAAGGGGCCACCAGATAAACGGTGACCCCTGAAAGAAAACAAGCTTGCGCTAGTACTCGCGCGGGCTGTTGACGATCTCGCCGGCGGCGACCTTCTTCAGGTGCTGGCCGTAGACCGACTTGCCGTAGGCCTTGGCGGCCTCCTCCAGCTCGGCGGTCGTGATCCAGCCGTTCTCCCAGGCAATCTCCTCGGGGACCGAGACCGGCAGGTCCTGGGAGTGCTCCACGGCGCGGACGAACTCCGCGGCCTCGTGCAGGCTCTCCATGGTGCCGGTGTCCAGCCACGCGTAGCCGCGGCCGAGGGTGACCACGGACAGCGTCCCCTCCTCCAGGTACATCTGGTTGAGCGTGGTGATCTCCAGCTCGCCGCGGGCCGAGGGCTCCACCCCATGCGCCTTGGCGGCCACGTCGCCCGGGTAGAAGTACAGGCCGGTGACGGCGTAGGAGCTCTTGGGGCGCTCGGGCTTCTCCTCGATGGAGACGGCCCTCCCCTGCGCATCGAACTCCACGACGCCGAAACGCTCGGGGTCGTCCACGTGGTAGCCGAAGACCGTGGCGCGGCCCGACTCGGCGTTCTGCACGGCGCGCGTCAGGTGGCGCGAAAGGCCGTTGCCGTAGAAGATGTTGTCGCCCAGCACCAGAGCGCACGGCTCGCCGGCGATGAACTCCTCGCCGATGGTGAAGGCCTGCGCCAGGCCGTCGGGGCTCGGCTGCTCGGCGTAGGAGAGGTTGACGCCGTAGCGCGAGCCGTCACCGAGCAGGCGCTCGAAGTTGGGCAGGTCGGTCGGCGTGGAGATGACCAGGATGTCCCGGATGCCCGCCAGCATGAGGGTGCTGAGCGGGTAATAGATCATGGGCTTGTCGTAGACCGGCAGCAGCTGCTTGGAGGTCACGAGCGTGAGCGGGTATAGGCGGGTGCCGGACCCGCCGGCGAGGATGATGCCTTTCATAAAAATCCTCTCGATTGACAATCGTTGAGCAAAAGCCGCTGATTACAGATGCATAGTTAATTAAATTATACGCACCGGCAGCAACCTCCCCGTCTTCTTATTTAAATCGGACAGCAGAAACACGCAACTCTTTCTGCATTTCTAGCGAGGCAACAAATGAAAAAGTACAATGAGCAGTGTCCAACAAACGAAAGGCAAACAATGCGAGTCGAAACAACCGGAGTATGCAGAGGAAACTGGAAAATCTACCAGCAGCTTAAGATTGAAGGCATCCATAAAGGCTCCAGCGTAACAGCCCAGGCGGCTACAGACGATAACCGCCGCTCACCTTTATCCCTCCTAAAATTCCGGGACAATAGTTGTGACTCGAACTCATACGTCCTTGTAGTCCCCGATCCCGATGCTCGCACCATCAAAATTGAGTTTAGCGAAATCGGCCAAGACGGTCGCACCCTGAGCAGCGACTCCCTTTCGCTCAATTGCAAGAACATCAAATGGGAGTCGCGCCTTAACTACAAAATTAAACCTGACATGTGCAGCAAACTCCGAAACTACGATGACGTTTCAGAGTTTGACATGGCAACGATTGATTTCTGGCAGTGCATCGAAGATTCAAGCGACTATATCCTTAGGTGCACGGTGAGAACTCCTTATCGTAGCGACTCGCAAATCAAACTTCGTTGTTTCGATCGAACCCTTAATGAAGTTAATTTGAGCATCGTCAATTTCGGCTCGAATGTAACAAGCGTTGGATTTACGTCTGAGAAAAAGCAGCTTGAAACGCAGCTCTCAATTCGAATGCCAAAGGCGTTCGATCGTTACTACTTTATTATTGACGATCAAAATCACCCATCATTCAGTGCATTCGACTGCTTAACACCCGATAAGCTAGGCTTGCTTCTTGAGGAGACCAACTTTCTCTTTACCCATGCGCAGTTTGACCCTGAATACCCCGAATGGTTCACGGATCATAAGGCAACTATCGGCGCTCTGGAGAAGCAGAGAAAAATCGTCTTCAACAGCGCTCCGAAGTTCAGCATTATTGTCCCTCTATACAACACACCCATTTCGTTCTTTAACGATATGGCCGAATCCGTAAAAAACCAGTCTTATGCAAACTGGGAGCTCATCCTAGTTAATGCAAGTCCTGACAATCATGAACTAAAGGCTCGCGTTGAGCAGGAGACGGCCCACGACAACAGAATTAAATCAATTAACCTTACCGAGAATAAGGGCATTTCCGAAAACACAAACGCCGGCGTTGCCATCGCTTCGGGTGATTTCGTTAGCTTCTTTGACCATGACGATATTCTTGAACCGGACTTGTTGTTCTCATATGCCGAGGCAATTGAAAACAATAATGACGTCGATCTTCTTTATTGTGATGAAGATAAACTCATGCCCGATGGAAAGCTAGCGCAGCCGTTCTTTAAGCCGGATTTCAATATCGATCTGCTCAGAAACAATAACTATATCTGCCATATGCTTACTATCCGTAAGTCTCTGCTTGACACTCTAGAACCGAACACGAAAGAGTACGATGGAGCACAGGATCATAATCTGACTCTCCGCGCCGTGGAAAAGGCAAGGAAAGTTCATCATGTTGCAAAGGTTCTATATCACTGGCGCCTAAGCGAGACCTCCACCGCAGCAAATGCCGATAGCAAGCCATATGCCACTATCGCAGGTATCAAAGCGGTCCAGAGTCATTTGGACAGGCTTGGGCTCAATGCGAAGGTCGAACAAGCGCGTCGTCCCTTTACATATAAAGTAACCTACGCTGTGCCAGACTCCCATCCACTGGTGTCGATTATCATTCCGACTAAAGACCACGCCGACATTCTGGACAACTGCATTAAGTCAATTGTTGAGAAATCAACGTACGACAATTACGAGCTTGTCATAATCGAAAACAACAGCACAGAAAAGGCGACGTTCGATTATTACGATAAGTTACAGACAAAATATCCTGATATCGTTCGTCTTGTAACTTGGGAGCACGAATTCAATTTCTCCAAGCTCATGAACTATGGCGTTGCTCACGCCAAAGGTAACTATCTCTTGTTGTTGAATAACGATACTGAGGTAATTACGGCCAATTGGATTGAGACCATGCTTGGCATCTGCGCACGCGAGGATGTTGGCGCAGTTGGTGTAAAACTCTACTATCCCGACAACACCATTCAGCACGCGGGCTTATGCGTCACTGGTGGCGTGGCAGGACATCTTTGCCAAAGCATGCCAAAGGATAACTGGGGCTACTTTGCACTCAACGATGCTCAACAAGACTTCAGCGCCGTCACTGCAGCTTGCATAATGACCAAGCGTAGCGAATATGAAAAAGTCGGAGGTTTCACCGAAGAGCTTCAAGTTGCATTTAATGATGTTGACTTTTGCTTAAAACTACGCGAGATCAACGACCTGATCGTATACACACCCGAAGTCGAGCTCTATCACTACGAGTCGATTTCTAGAGGAGTTGAAAACAATACGGAGAAGCAGATTCGCTTCCACAAAGAGGTCGCATACATGAACTATCGATGGGCTAAGTATTACGTCGAAGGCGATCCTTATATGAATCCAAACTTCACCGTCGGGGAACCCGCGAATCGTTACTATCATTTATAGATAATGAGTATTTACTCATTTGGGCGCTGTTGAATATCGCGAAACTGCGCCGTCGATATCGCGCTTGGGCACCGGGCCCGACATGGGCTCCGGTGCCGTTTTGCTACCTGCGGTCCGCCCCGCGGCACGGCCTCATGTTGGCCTCTCGCATGCCAACCCAGCGCTCGGTCAAAGTCTCTGCTTGGCTTGGAAAAGCATAGCTTTCGGGGACCCTGCGGCGTCCGAATCATCGCCTGTTATCTAAACTGTTAGATAGCAGAAAAAACCCGAGAGCATTACGCAAAGGCCTACACACAGGATGCAATACTAATAAAACGAATAAGATATAAACAATTCATCACGCACATGCCAAAAGAGACGACAGAAAGCGAAGATGAGTTGAATTTAAACAAGCGCGTTCTCGACCCAAACAACAAAGCTGGTAGAACAGGAAGAAAATATCGTCCTTGAACACCCTGTATTACATTCTCGTAATTGAACGTCCAGCCCAACCACATAGATACAATGGAACCAAGGGCAGCCAAAGCAAAAGCGATAATAAACAGAATGGAACAAATGGGGCTGAGAAAAGAGGGCTCATCTTCGGAATCCAAACAACAAATAAACCCAAACAACAAATAAGGAATCATAAAAAAGGTTGGAAACTGCAAGTTTTTTTGGAGCCATCCAAGCGAATACCCTAAGGTGGATTCCCAATAAAAATCTCCTAGGGAATCTAATGTCCTAAAAAAGACCTGGAAGCTATTCTTTGGATGCATGATGATGTCACTGAGCGTATAAAACCGCCCGGCCTCATGGCCACGAGAGACATCTGAAGACTGAGATACCAATGTGCTCATTGATGCTAGGCGCAGCACTAGAACGGAGGCTATAACAGCAAAGATTAGTGTGCACTTACCGATACGTCCGACTTTCACATCTTGGAACTGCGAAAGGGGCACAAGCAAACCAAGTAATATCAGCCCAGAATAAATAACCTTACACGGAGCCAAAAACGCCGAAATAATTAAATAGATGACGATCTCTTTACAACCTATTGATTTCTGCTCTCCAAAAAAACCGCGCATTAGACAAGCGAATACTAAAAGCGAGTACGCAATAATTCCTGAATCATAAGAGTATGAAGCAGCCAAGTGAAGCGTCATAGGCAGCAGCGAAACAAAAACAATAATCGATTTGCCCTTAGGTGCAATCCTGTATGCCTGGAACGCACAAAAGCAAAAAACCAGAGCCGAACCAATGCGCCCCATATAGAACACAGGATAGGCACCAAGTCCGAAAAACAGACCGATTTGCAGACCAACGATAGATCCTATTTTCGCAGTAACATTCTCACTACCGACGCTAAATGAGAACTCATTGAACGGAGTCCACTTCCCATTCTCAAACAGAGCAAAATTCTGAATAATCGAATCAAATGAAGAGGAGTCAATGGCGTTACTCTGGCGATTCTTATAAAGGGAAAGATCGATATCCCGTACTAGGAAACCACCATTATTTGTCACATGTGCATTAAATGGAAGATTATCAACCAACCAATAAGATGAAAAAAAATGATGGCCTTCATCCGGAACCGTAAACGGAGGAAAGATAAAGATAAATATAATTAGAAACGCTATAAGCAGCGCCAAAAATACCCATTCACTTTTAAGACGATAGTATTCCTTAGCATATGCAGCACAAAGGCCAAGAATTAGAATCAACGAAATCGTAATTGTAAACAGTGTAAGTAATCTCGAATTATTTAGATACCAATAGACTGAATAGAATGCAAAAAAAACGGCGAACACAATGAATGCAGTCTTTAATCTTACAAAACTTGTCATGGAAATCCTTTGAAACCAAAATCTTATTGCGAAATAGAAGTCGCTGAAATAAGTCTTAAAAAGCGAACGGGAGACTGTCATCTAAAAACAATAGTTAAATTTGCGGCATCTCGACTTCGAAGATGTCCATCCATACTGCATATAGAGATAATCCCTAATCCCCTACGCAGATACCAAAACTAGCTGGAACTGCTATTCTTTTCGAGCAATGCTATTTTTTGTGTCAGATTTTTAATCGCAAGCGCTTGCCTACTAACGGTCACAGATAGAGACAGCAAGATCAAAATTACGAAAATAAAACCAGCGACAAAAATAAAATTGGCAGACGTTACAAAGCCAAAAAAGGAAGAAAGCAAATAAATCGGCACAGGGAAAATACTACATAATAAAAGGGTAACGACCAAAGCTAGCCATAAAAGGGAGTAGCGTAATTGAAGTTTATCGGTCGACACGAGACGAATGACATAAAGAGCCAATAACAAGCAAGCGAATACTATGGCGATCCGTATTGATACAGACATTATCAACTCCTATTTTGAGTAGGCGGATATAAAAATAGCTAAAGTAACCTTGATCATGTAGTAAACGCTGGAAAACCCAGAAATGGAAGAAGTGCCCCCCTGCCGTTCCTTCATAACAACGGAAACCTCTGTTACATCTAAGCCCTGAGCGAGCGCATAGACAATAGAATCAGGCTCAGGATAATCAGAAGGATACTTATTACAGAAAAGCTCAATGGCCTTTTTATTGCAAGCCCTAAAACCTGAAGTCGGGTCTGTAATTCTCCGTCGAGAAACCAATCGGATTACATTTGAAAACCAAGTTATGCCAATTCGCCTTAAAAAAGAGGATTGAAATCCGGTCGTCGGTATTAAAAACCTAGACCCGACAACTATATCGGAGCCGGCTTGAATCTGTTCAACAAGACTAGCGATGTATTTGGGATCGTGTTGACCATCACCATCCACTTGAACATCAATATCATAGCCATACTGTCGAGCGTACTTATGACCAGCCTGAACTGCACCGCCAATGCCCAAATTCTGAGGCAAGTCAAGTACGTTAAGATGATTCTCTTCACATATCTGGAGAGTCTTGTCGGCAGATCCGTCATTAACCACAAGGTAGTCATAGCCAAATTGCATCACTGACTGTACCGTGCGAAGTATATTAGCCTCTTCGTTATAAGCTGGAATTATGACCAAAACGCTAGGGCTATTATTCATAACAATCCTTAACAGAAGTTTAGTAATCGAAGTAATGCACAAAATATAAGCTTTAATATTATAGACTTTAAATAGTTTAGGTATACAAATAGAGAAAACTGAAATTTGAATCAATGAAGCTAAGGCCTAGTATGTAAGTCTTCAACTGCACCTACAATTAAAGTGACGTGAATCTTAGTAGAGCCGATGCCGGATCTCGTCGAAGATTCGCTTGCCGCAAGGGCGATATCTCACATCCGATTCGACGCGAGATTCGTCGTCGGCACGCAAAACGATAGTAAGACCGCTAGTCTTTCGCCTTGGCGAAAGCAGAGCAGAGCTTTTCTGCTGAGTTAGCCCAAGCATGCCCCAGCTCAACAGATTCCTGAATTAATTTTGCCTGTTCATTTAATGCTGACCGCTGAGATGCTATCTGATACACAGCTGCCTCAACGCTTCTAGTACTCATCGATTCAATAATTGTCCCATATTCGCTGCTCGGAATAAGCTCCCGAGCCCCTCCGACGTCAGTAACGACAGCAGGACACCCGCATGCAGCGGCCTCCAGCAATATTGTAGAAAATCCCTCGGAACGAGTTGGGAGACATAGTAAATTTGACTGCTGAAGAAGCGCAGAGACATCAGATGCAGACAGGCGTCCCACCCAGTGAAGCGACCCTCCCTGGGCGTGCTCAACCGCAGAAGACATTGGCCCATCACCCGCCAAGACGAAATGAACCCCAAGATCAATAAGTCGTTGGCTTTTCGAGGCGTCAATGATTGACTTGATACCTTTTTCCGGAATAAACCGACCGACATAAGAAACTAAAAGCTGGTCTTCACTTAATCCAAGCTCATCTCTAAAATCGTGACCTGAAGACATATCACGATATCTCTTAGCATCGATTGCATTAGGGACAACGCCTTTGGCAGTAATCTTAAAATGACGAAGCCATTCAGCGCTTTTTTCAGATACACCATAGTATGCCGGTTTATATCTTTTTCCCCATAAAGTAATAGCATGCTCATAAATACGCACGAAAGGGTCGAGAAACGAACTGCTAAATGAAAGATGAGCCGACCCGTGATCGAGAACGATGGGCGCCAAACCTTTCCTTCGCGCATATTTCATGCCCATAATTGAATGTAGATAAAACCGTGCATTTATCAAAACACCGTCAACATCTTGGGCTTCAAGCCAATTCCATAAATTGCGATTTTTCTTATTATGCTTGGCGACTGGAAAGCGACCATCAACAAATGGAAAACAAGATAAGCGAAGGACCCTAACATGAGAATCGCCTTCGATGCCCGGTCCAATTGAATTGGTATCATTTGTAACAACGATTACCGATGCGCCTTTTCCCGCAAGCGCAAATGCCATATTACGCGTAAAACTCTCAATCCCGCCCATATGGGGCGGATATTGAGCCGAAAAAATCACATATGTATACGCCATCTTAATTGCCAGACTCCCAAATATGACCATCACCAAAATCAATTAGTAAAGGTAAGTGCGTATGACGATCCTCGGGTGCCGGGATACTCCTCCAGTCACCATACATTGTCGTAAGGTAGCTCTCCGTGGATTTCGGAACGGGATACGATCTGCCTTCAAACTTTGCCCGCGAAGTCGGAATAATATCATCGACTGAAACGGGAGCCATATTAGGCCAAGCAAGAGTCAGACACTCATTACTAATCTGTCCAACCCTATCATCACCGACTGCACTATCGAATCTATTTTGATATCGATGAGGATCTTTGCAACGCAGCTTTTCAATACCATGAAGCAGAACACAGGCGGCCTTTTCGATTTCACCAAGCATGCCCTTATGCGGAACAGAAATACTCCCTGAATGATACAAATAAGAAAGCCGTTGAGCGGAGGAAGCAGTTTTTATCTGTCGGGCACGCAATTTAGCATCAACATACAAATTATCGTAAGGGAATATATCCACGAAAATACCCATCGCAGACCCGGCATCTCGTCCTTCTTGATTTTCAAACCTAGTTCCGTCCATGTAAACTTTCGAAAACATAGCCGCATAAGAGTCTGTATTTCGTGAGTTATGAAGGGAAAAACCAGACTGAAGTTCCCTGGGCGCAAGTTCACAAAAACGTTCATAGTCGGAACGCATCATGCCGATATCAATGTCATCATCCCAAGGAATAAAACCACCATGTCGCATAGCCCCAAGGCAGGTCCCCCCGTCGAGCCACCAATTTATATTGAATTTGAAACATAATGACGCAATGGCATCCAAAATTTTAAGTTCAGCCGCCTGTAAGTGCAGCAATGCCTCGGAATCATTCATTTTAGAAAAACCCATTCCAACTAACCATCTTGAGTATAAGCAGTGCTCTTGCGAATAGATCTATAGAGAAAGCCAATTAAGATTGTACAGGTCACAAAATAGCTAATAATAACTACATAGCTGGCACCATTTAATCCCGTTTGCGGAATCAAAACCCAAGACAAAGGAAACGAGACCAAACAACCGATGGTATTTCCAATAAAGCAACCAGACATATCACGGATACTAATTAGAAGGTCACTTAAAAATGCCACTAATGCTGTAAAAGCAGAGCTAAATAGGCCTGCATAAATCAAATAATTATAGCGAGAGATTGTGCCTCCGAAAACCATGCGGAGCAAATCGTTCCCAAAGAAAACGAAAACGCCAGCACACACCGCAAACAAGGCAAACATAGACAAAGCGACGGTAAAAACAAGACGGAAAAACCCCGAAGCGTCTTTAGCCTCAAATCGTTCGGCAAAAGACCCCAGAAGAGGGGCATAAACATAGGAAGCACAAGCTTGAATGATCACGATCGGCGTACAAACAGTCGCATAAATGCCAAGCGATGAGGAACCGTAACACTCCCCCAAGAACTGACGGGAATATGTAACGACCACCGAACAGAGAGACATGCCAACGACGGCGGGCAGGCATGAGAGAAATAAGTGTTTACTAGTCGAAAGATTAAAAGAAGGCCTAACGTCCGTAAATCGAGATGAAATTTCATAGTCATAAATAATCACAGGATAGGTGGCAATCACCATGCCAAACAATGCAATTTCTAGGCTATCGAAATATCCCAATCCAATGATAAAGGCAACGAGAAATAGAGTAGCTCGAATAATCATCGAGATACCACAGTAGTCCATCCTTTGGTGCTGTTGATCAACCCCGTGCAACACGTCAATAAAAACGTCACCAGCTCGAAAGACAAGGTAGAGCGATATAGCAATATAACTATCTCTTGAACAAGTGAAGCACATATATGTCATTGTGATTATAAGGCCCAAGGCGATGGTAACAATTCTAAAACCAACATATTGCCTTGCCGACACCTTTTCATGAATGTCAGACACTTGGTAGGATCTAATTCTAAATAGCCCAATTTGCGAAAAAATATTTGACACCGACATTGCCACTGCAAGCACTCCGGCAGCTCCGTAGGTACTAGAAAGCCTCGCTACAGCAACGGTTATAAGCCATTGGCAAGCTGAATAGTATAAAGAACCGATAGAGTTCCATAGCATGTTTGACCTAAGTGACTTTTCTTTCAAGTGATCCTCTTACCCAAATTAACAACGCGCACCATTGAGACACATTGTATTTACTCTAGACAAAATAATATCTATAGTCCAAAGCAACAAACAATCGCGTAAATGCCGCGTATCGAATGTAGCATTAGTTACCCTATCGACATGAATACCCTTTTATCAATCTAATTAATAGTCTTTGTTAATACGTAACAACCTTTGTTCCATAAGGAATATTATCGTAAATCCATTTTGCGTTCTGAATCTCAAGGCGAACACATCCCGCAGAGGATGGAACACCCATCGTGGGATCCATCACGCGATTGCTGTTAACGTAGTAGGGCGACGAATGGAACAGATAATCACCGTAAAACTGCGTGTAGTAATAGCAAGTATATCCATGCCCAAAGGAGTATCCCTTTCCGTAGACTTGATACTCCCCTATCACCGTAGGCGTGCTAGCTTTTCCCGTCGAACATACATATCGACGGTTTAAGGACCAGTTATTCCAGGATCCAGTGTAAATACTCGTAACGCAACGTGACGTATCGACAAGTATCAGCCAATTTGTATTGCTTGAATAACTTTGAGCTTTAGCATCCATATAGTCTGACACCCACGCGCCGTTAGCCATAAAGTAATTCCAGGATCCGTCCACAACGCGCCAGCCAGTAGCCATAGCTCCACTAGCATCAAGCCAATACCAAGTGCCGCCCAGATTGAGCCATCCTGTCTGCATATAACCGGACGAATTCAAGTAATACCAAGATCGGTTAACGGCAACCCAACCGGTTTTCATAACGTAAGTGGATGGATCTAAATAGAACCAGGAGCCATCCTTGTTCAGCCAGCCAGATCGTGCATAGCCAGCGGTCTCATCAAAAAAGTACCATTTTCCGTTTACAGTCTTCCATCCAACACTGGGGGAGCCATCGGTTGGATCAGCATAGAACCTACAGCCTCCAAGCGTCACAAACCCTTGAGCTTCGACTAATTCTCCACCACCGTTCGATGTAAATAACTTTCCGCCGCGCAATGCCCCACATAATGAGCAATCAGAACCGGCAAAAGATTTAGACGGTTCATCCTGGACCGAGTCCCGGACATCTACCCATTCACGACAAGCAACAGCGCCCGAGACTTTTGCATAATAGCTCTTCCCATTTACAGAAAAGTGGCCCAGCAGCATTTTGCCATCAACAGCAGGATCAAGATAGTAGTATTGACCACCGTCCTTCAACCATCCCGTCTTTACAATGCCCGACGCATTAGAAGGCTCAGCGTAATACCAGTCTCCGTCGCTCATAAACCAGCCGAGTGACAGCGCTCCCGTTGAAGAAAAATGATATCGATTGGATCCGATAGCGAAAAAGCCGGTGGCCATTTTATTGCCATTTGCAGCATCGAGCCAATACCAAGAGCCGTTCACTGAACGCCAACCCGATGCAAGCGCACCGGAACCGTCAGCGTAATACCAGTCCGTCCCATCAAACGCCCAACCAACAGCCATTGCGCCGGAATCCGATAAATAGTAACGAGACGAACCGACAGAAACGATTCCCCTAGACATAACACCATCATTGGCGGGATCAAGCCAATACCAGTTATTGCCAGCTTGAAGCCAGCCGGTTAAGACTTCACCATTGCTACCCCAATACCATAAACCGTTATCAAGGCACCATCCATTAATCAGTCCATAGGTTCCAAGAAGATAAGGGTGCCCATCAATAACACGTCGACCAGTAGCCATAGAACAGCTGTTAAGGGCGTCAAACCAGTACCATTGGCCTCCAATAAACTGCCAGCCACTTGCCAAAGCGCCTGATGGACCCGCGTAATACCACTTATTTTCAGTAAAAATCCAGCCGTAGCTCATTGCGCCGTCACGAGCGGGGTCCAAGTAGTACAACGAGTCGTCAATATTCTGCATTCCTGTCAAACGACAGCCGTCTAGATAGTAATACCAGGACAAACCGTTCCATTGCCATCCAGATAGTTTTTCTGTCGTCGACGGGTTTTGGCTTTCGACAACCTGTAGGCTCGAATCTTCCGTTGTTTTACCGGCACAATCACTGGAATCTTGAGAGCAACCGCCACCGACAAATGCTCCCGACCCTCCTGTCGAGTCGCGCTCTATGGCACCGTTATCCACCTCCTCTTCCACGGCATAAGCAGTGCAAGAAAATGTGGGGACGGAAACTGAGAGCAAGGCGGAAAATAGCATCAAGCCAATTACTCGCCAACAAATTCGATGTTCAATCCGGACATTCATTTCAGGCCCCCAACCGATATCGACCGTCTTGCAGTAAGTCAATTAAATAAACGGACGAGCTGCGCCGATCACATTTCCCCTTGCGCTAATGGGATGAGTTCCGACGCCCTGATGAGGCCAGGAGTCAATCATCATACCGCCGCCAAGTGCAATTGCGATATGCCCGCGATAATAAATCACATCGCCACGCTGAATTGAGTTCGTACTCACGGGCATAAAGATATTACTTCGATACCAATTCATGGAATTATAGGTTTGGCTTGGATCCCAGCGATGGTTATAAAGGTTGTTAACACCCATATCCATGCCAGTAGCATAAAGGCACTGCAAGACAAAACCAGAGCAATCAACAGCTCCACCGGGAGCGGTAGACCAAGGCTCAATATATTGCGTACCGATATACTCATAGGCGCGCTGGATAAAGGCGTTCACGCAATCTTCCCGCGTTGCTTCGACAGAAATGCGAGAAGGGGTCACATAGGTAAAGTATCCGGTGCAATAGCTAGGCAGCTGAACAGTCCAAGAACTGACCTGAGGATACTGGGATGGATTTTGCCAGCCAACTTTGTCGCACTGACCATCGCTCCAGAAAACTCGACGAACGCCATCGATGGTTCTTGCACCCGTTGCCATAGCGCCGCTACCGTCTAGCCAATACCACTTACCCGAATCTTTAAGCCAGCCAGCATGCATGCTGCCATTGGACTCAAGGTAATACCATGTTCCATTCAGGCATTTCCAACCAGTTGCCATTTTTCCGTCAGCGTTTAGGTAATACCATGCTCCGCCAGTAAAAACCCATCCGGTCTTCATTACGCCAGAATCAGCATCAAGCCAATACCAATCGCCGTTAATCTGTAACCATCCAAGATGAATGGCACCCGTTCCGGGCTCAGCGTAAAACCTTAGGTTTGCGACATTAACCCAGCCGGACGCAACCTGCCAGCCATCAGCTCCAGCGGTTTTTAGGATAGTGCCGTTTTCGCGAATCACATCCTTGCAAAGATATCCATTACCATCGGCGTATCTTTGAACGCCGTCATTAACGGTAACCCAACTTGAAACCACAAGCCTACCGCTCTGGTTTGCAAAACAATCGCTGCCGCCCACCTCAAATAAACCCGTTCTCATGAGATGGCTAACAGGGTCCAAGTAATACCAGCTCGAGCCATCTTTATACCAGTCAGAAATAAGCGCACCAGATTGAGAGGCTAGATACCAGCCATTCTCGGACTGAGCCCAGCCAACAGCCATAGCTCCATTGGGGTTCAAATAATATGCTGCGTTACCAAGGTCTAAATACCCAACGAACATTTTGCCGTCGGAAGCTGGGTCGAGATAATACCAAGCGCCGTTAACGAGTTTCCAGCCAGTAGCCGCAATACCGTTGGAGCAGTAATACCAATCTGATCCATCCTTGTACCATCCATTTGCAAGGCCATAGTCACCAAAAATGTAGGTGCATCCATCAATCTTTTGGCGACCCTTGAACATGATGAACGTCTGTGGGTCAAAATAATAGCGAGCACCACCTATCGTCTGCCATGACGAGGCAAGTCCACCCGATGAATAAGCCCAGTACCAATTCCCGTCGACGAGAATCCAGCCAGTTTTCATAGCACCAGATGCATCTAAATAGTATTTCCCGCTCCCGAGGTCGACAAAACCAACCTGCATTACATGGGTGGCAGGATCCAGGTAATACCAGGTGCCGTTTTGGTAAAACCAACCAGCAGCTAAATCGCCTCCAGCATTGGCATAAAACCATTTTCCATCTGAGTTGCGTAGCCAGCAGTTCTGATATAGCGCGCCAAAAGGCGTTGCGGCATTACCGTCATTCGCATAAAACGAAGCAGTCGATCCGCCGGCATCGGTCACATTGAAATAACCTGTCTGCATTGCACCATCATTGGCTGGATCAAGCCAATACCAATAGCCCCCGCTTTGCAGCCAGCCAGTTTGGTGTTTACCGTTTTTTCCGTAATACCAAACTCCAGATGACTCGTCTCGTTGCCAGCCATCTTTTATGACGGAAGAAATATCAGGTTGCAAATCATCGGAAACCACAGAAGAAAAATCCGCTTTTAACTCAACACTCTGAGCCTCAACGGATTCCTGTGCAAACGCGACATTCGCACTCAGGGGCAAGCAGCAAGCAGTAATTAATGACGCAGCAGCACAAACAAGCGCGGCCTTCTTTTCGAATCGATACATAAGCGACCCTCCCAGATATCTCATTTATCTATTTTAGTCCACATTCAAAGATTGATTTTCATTACTGTCTGTTCAGTCTGTGTAGATAAATATATTAAATTGAACATATCGTTCAATCATTCTACTCTATTCCTAAGCAATGAACATCTTAATTGGAGGCCTGCAGTGAAACTGACCAAGCGTAACTTTACAGTTCTGTACGAATACCTAAAGAACCCATATGCCAGCCAGCGAGAAGTTGCCGAGCGCACTGGCCTTTCACTTGGATCGGTAAACGCAGCAAATAGAGAGCTCACGAACGAGGGCCTTCTCGAATCGGACAGCCTAACCGACAACGGTTACGAAGCACTTCACCCCTATAAGGTTGAAAACGCAGTGATATTGGCTGCGGGGCTTTCGAGCCGCTTTGCTCCCATTTCGTATGAAAAGCCCAAAGGCCTTTTAAAAGTACGTGGTGAGATTCTCATTGAGCGTCAGATTAGGCAGCTGCAAGACGCGGGTATCAGCAATATCACCGTCGTTGTCGGTTATAAAAAAGAGTATTTCTTCTATCTTGAAAGCAAGTTCGGCGTTTCTATTGTCGTCAACAACGAATACGCATCTAAAAATAACCACGCATCGCTTATGTGCGTAAAAGAGCGACTTGGGAACACCTACATTTGCTCAAGCGATGATTACCTTCTAAACAATCCGTTTGAGGCATATGTTTGGAAAGCATTTTATTCTGCTCAATATGCTGAAGGCGCCACCAAAGAATGGTGCATTCAAACGGGAGCAATGGATAGAATCACCAACGTTACGATTGGCGGCTCCGATGCTTGGTATATGCTCGGACATGTCTACTTTGATAAAGCCTTCTCGCTTGCATTTAAGCAGATTCTCGAAACGGAATATAACAAGCCCGAAACAACGGACAAGCTTTGGGAAGATCTATATATTGAGCACATCAAGGAGCTCGATATGGTTATCAAGAAGTATCCTGAGGGCGAGATCAACGAATTCGATTCTCTTGATGAGCTGCGTGCCTTTGATCCGCATTTTATCGAAAACGTTGACTCCGATATTTTCGATAACATCGAGCAAGTGCTCGGCTGCTCCAAATCAGAGATTCACGACGTTTATCCCCTTAAACAAGGTCTTACGAATCTATCGTGCCACTTTAGAACCAATGACGGAGAGTACGTTTACCGCCATCCGGGAGTCGGGACCGAACTGCTTATTAACAGAAATGGAGAAGTAGCCGCACTTAAAAAGGCCAAGGAACTCGGCCTTGACGACACGTTCATTCATGAGGACCCAAAGCGTGGTTGGAAAATTTCGAAGTTTGTACCCAACGCAAAGCAACCTGATCCGCATGATGCTGCCCAAATGAATCGAATGATGCAGATGTGTCGTTCGCTTCACGAGAGTGGTGCAAATGTTGAAACCGAATTTGACTTCTACCTCGAAGCGAAGCGCTACGAATCACTTCTTCTGGAAAAAGGTCCCATCGACATTCCAGGCTACAGGGAAATGTCCGCCGAAATCGATGAATTGGAGCGCTTTGTAAAGGCCGATAATGCACCAAAATGCCTTTGCCACAATGACTTCTTTTACCTCAATTTCCTTATCGATGAGAACGACAAGTACTATCTCATTGACTGGGAATATGCTGGCATGAGCGATTACGCAAACGATTTTGGAACATGCAGTGTCTGCTGCGAGCTTTCCGAAGATGAAGTCGACCGCGCGCTTGATGCATATTTTGGGCGCAAGGCAACAAACAACGAAGTTGCGCATAACTATGCGCACATTGCCCTTGCAGGATGGTGCTGGTACCTCTGGTCTCTTCTGAAAGAAGCCGAAGGTGACTTCGTGGGCGAGTGGCTCTATATCTACTTCAATTACGGTGCCAAATACCTTAAAAAGGCACTGGAGATCTATCGGAAAGGTGAATAACGATGCAATTCGGCTTTTTTAGCGGTCTTCTTTGGGGCCTTGATACAGTAATACTTGGAATCGGTTTGGCGCTCGCGCCCTATATTGGATCGGCGGAAGCGCTTGCATGCGCCTCCATTGCGGGATCTTTTCTCCACGATACCTTCTGTGCGATCTGGCTCTTTGGGTACATGGGAGTTCGAGGCAGATTAAAAGACACGCTCGCTGCACTTAAAACTCGTTCGGGCAAGGTCGTCATCGCCGGCGCACTGCTCGGTGGACCTATCGGAATGACCGGATACGTATTGGCGATTAATAATATCGGAGCAGCCTACACGGCAATTATCTCCGCCTTCTATCCCGCGGTCGGAGCATTCCTTTCTTTCGTACTGCTAAAGGAGAAAATGGGCAAAGGACAGATTCTTTCCCTTCTCGTTGCTCTTTGCGGCGTAATGACGATGGGCTATCTATCGGCCGGGTCGAGCGAGATTGCAAATGCCCCTCTCGGCTTACTCGGCGCGGTGCTTGCCGTTATCGGATGGGGATCCGAAGCGGTGCTGTGCGCATGGGGAATGAAAGATGATGCCGTTGATGACGAAACGGCTTTGCAAATCCGCGAAACTACAAGTGCGCTTGTTTATGGAGTGCTCGTACTCCCCCTCTTCGGAGCATGGCATTTCACGCTGGGCGCTATCCCGAGCATGCCCACATTGATTATTGCACTCGCCGGACTCGCAGGAACTGCATCCTATCTGTTCTATTACAAGGGCATTGCGGCAATCGGAGCAGCGCGTGCGATGGCTCTGAATATCTCCTATTCGGCATGGTCAGTGGTCTTTGGCCTGATCTTGCTTGGAACAATTCCCGACATGGCATCCGTAATCTGCTGCGTTGTAATTGTATGCGGAACAGTTTTGGCAGCCAGTAACTGGGACGAACTATTTGGACGTAATAAGACGGCTTAGCTTGATTAACAATGTAGTAAAAGGGGAGAGCTCGTCGAGCTCTCCCCTTTTAGCATCATGGCCATTCAATTACCACGGCCTGGCTATCCATCTGTTGCCACGTGCCGAAGAACACCTGGGCATTTCGCTTAACATTGCCGTTAATCGAATCCGAAAGATAGACAATTCCCTGCTCGTCATCATAGCCTTTAAGGACTACGGCATGATTACCGCCCCACAGGCCATAAGAATGCCCATTATACCAACGTGCAACATAACGGCTTCCTGGCCAACTTCCCCACTCAGTATTCCACATCTCAACAGGTTGACCACAGGTCAGTCTGTTCTTAATGGAAGAAATTGACGAGAAAGAGACGTCTTTTGCCTGCTTGCCACTTCCAGCAGCACGCAGAAAGTTATTGCCAGCAATAGTAATCGCAGGGGCGACGCATCCCATGAGACCCCCGCTGCTACGCCTTGGGTTGCCATCAAAGGCGGTAACAAAGTTGCCGTTGCTTCCCTTGGGCAAGTAATAATCCGCAATAATCGTCTTACCTAAACCGAAACCATAGTAGTTAAGCAAGTTTGTAAGGGCAACCGACTCACAGCCAGTAGGAAGTTCCGGGTACTGCAAATAGCACGGGACATCGACCCAAGCGCCAACCATTGCGCCGGATGAACTGAACTTGTAGTCAGTAGAGCCGATCCAATACCAACTGTTGCTCAACATTACTCCCCCACGTGCGGCATCAAGGTAATACCATGTGCCCCCAAGGGAAAGCCATCCCGTTTTCATTGTGCCAGAAGCGGATTCTAGCCAGTACCAGTTACCGCCATCGTTAAGCCAGCCGGTCGCCATTCGACCATCCGAGTTAAAGTAATACCAAAGCCCAGTTATTTGCTGCCATCCAGTCAGAATTACCCCATTAGCAGAACAATAATATCGAGAACCCTGACTCTCAATCCAACCCGTTCTAACATTCCCGTCATCGTCAATCAGCTGAATTCCCGAATCAGTCAAGATACCTTTAAGATCAATTGCACCGCTGGATGACGAATGATACATACAGGACCCATCACCGTTTGACCAGCAATTAGCCATCATCTTGCCAGAACTATTAAATATGTATTCAAATGATCCGATAGTTTGAACGCCCGTCACCATGGCGTGCGTCGAGGGATCGAGCCAGTACCACGCACCGCTTAGGCTGAGCCAGCCGGAGGCCAGCGCGCCTGATCCCGTCGCGTAGTACCAGGTGCCGCCGTCGAGGACCCATCCGTTCGCCATCGCGCCGGAGGCGTCGAACCAGTACGCGGAGCCGTTGCACGCATGGAGGCCCGTCACCATGGCGCCGCCCGCGTCGGGGTCGAGCCAGTACCAGGAGCCGCCGGTGTAAAGCCAGCCAGTCGAGGCGATACCGTCAGCGAACCAGTACCAGGAGCCGTCGACGAGGCCCCAGCCG
>CABUSD010000010.1:0-79424 GCA_902494165.1 uncultured Collinsella sp.
GCGCGCCAGGGAGATAGTGGACGAGATAGTCGAGAGGCGCGGTCTCAAGAAGGAGTAACATCGGGACTTGCAGCGACGGACCTCAGGACGCTCTTACACCACGTCTGCGCGCGCCACCGTCGAAATGGCGATGAATACACGATTTTGATCTAACTGTTAGTCCTTATAATGGACATATGTTGCGTAACTTAAGCAAATACTGTCTTTTTATATGTTGCAAACAAAGTAGCAGTACTCATTTTTGCCATTTTTTGACCACGGCCTTTGTGACAGACGTGCTGGCGGGTTCGAATCCCATGCGCTGGGCATGAAAAAGGAAAGGCCTCCATCGCTGGAGGCCTATCAAATCAGTGGTGGGTGATGAGGGATGTCCGCGTGCGGCTCCGCCGCCCGCATCCGCTTCGTCGCTTCGCTCCTCGCGTGCTGCGCTGGAAAACGCTTCGCGTTTCCTCAGCTCCGCACCCTTGCGGGTTCGAATCCCATGAAATGGGCCCAAACAAAAACGGTCCCCTTTCGAGGACCGTTTCCAATTCAATGGTGGGCGATGAGGGATTCGAACCCCCAGCCTTGTGCGTGTAAAGCACCTGCGCTAACCGTTGCGCCAATCGCCCGTGCGGAGAGAGTATAGCAAAACAATCGCCCCATTCACCTCATATCCATTAAAGGTAACCGGCGCGTGTCACAGCGGAGCTGATTCAGTTGAGATTGCCTGAACATTCCGCCCCTCTTTACGCCCTCGGGTATACTCAAAAGCTACTGATTCGATTTGATGCCCAGCAACAGCAGAGGGGATAGTATATGTGCGGTTTTGTCGGTTTTGTCGGTGGGACGGATAACCAATCCGAGGTGCTCACCAAGATGATGGACCGCATCGTCCATCGCGGTCCCGACATGGGCGGTCAGTTTATCGACGGCCGCGTTGCCCTGGGCTTCCGCCGCCTGTCGATCCTCGACCTGACCGAGGCCGGCGCTCAGCCCATGGCCAATGAGGACGGCAGCGTCGTCATTGTCTTCAACGGCGAGATCTACAACTTCCAAGAACTCCGTTCCGAGCTCGAGGCCAAGGGCTACAAGTTCCACTGCGGCGCCGACACCGAGAGCCTCCTACACGGCTACGAGGAGTGGGGCGAGGCCGTCCTCGATCGCCTGCGCGGTATGTACGCCTTCGTCATCTGGGACAAAAAGAAGAACAAGCTTTTTGGCGCCCGCGACATCTTTGGTATCAAGCCGCTCTACTATTATCCCATGGCCGATGCGGGCGACGGCGCTCCGGGCGTGCTCTTTGGTTCCGAGATCAAGAGCTTCCTGGACTACCCGCACTTCCACAAGGCGGTCAACAAAAAGGCCCTGCGTCCGTACATGACGCTGCAGTATTCGGCAACCGAGGAGACCTTCTTCGAGGGTGTCTACAAGCTGCCTCCGGCGCACTACTTTACCGTCGATATCCCGACCGGCAAGATGAACATCGAGCGCTACTGGGATTGCGATTACTCTGCCGTCGAGAAGCCGTTCGAAGAGTATGTCGATGAGCTGGACGAGGTCGTGCACGAGAGCGTCGAGGCCCATCGTATCGCCGACGTCAAGGTCGCGTCGTTCCTCTCCGGTGGCGTCGACTCCAGCTACATCGCCGCTTGCCTCATGCCCGACAAGACCTTCTCGGTGGGCTTTGACTACAAGAACTTCAACGAGACCAACTACGCCAAGGAGCTTTCCGATAAGCTCGGCGTCGAGAACGTTCGCAAGATGATCACCGCCGACGAGTTCTTCGGTGCGCTCGAGGACATCCAGTATCACATGGACGAGCCGCAGTCCAACCTGTCTTCCGTGCCGCTGTGGTTCTTGGCCGAGATGGCCCGCAAGGACGTTACCGTCGTGCTTTCGGGCGAAGGCGCCGACGAACTCTTTGGCGGCTACGCCTACTACGAGGATACGGTCCCGGTGCGCAAGTACAAAAAGATGGTGCCGCTGCCCATCCGTCGCGCGCTCGGTAACCTGGCGCTGCATATGCCGTACTTCAAGGGACATAACTTCCTGGTCAAGGGTGCCGAGATCCCCGAGAAGTCGTTCCTGGGACAGGCTCTGGTATGGCCGGAGCGCGAGGTCGACGGCGTGCTCAAGCCCGAGTACAACACCGGCGACGGCGCCTTCGAGCTTGCCGCTCCCATCTATGCGCGCGTGAAGGGTCAGCCCGAGCTGGTCAAGAAGCAGTACCTGGACATGAACATGTGGCTCCCGGGCGACATTCTGCTCAAGGCCGACAAGATGTGCATGGCGCACTCGCTGGAGCTGCGCGTGCCCTTCCTAGACCGCAAGGTTATGGAGTTCGCCGAGCACATTCCCGACCGCTACCGCATCAACGAGAACGGCAACAAACAGGTACTCCGCCACGCTGCCAACAAGTCGCTGCCCGATGAGTGGGCCACCCGTCCCAAGGTGGGCTTCCCGGTGCCGATCGTCTACTGGCTGCGCGAGCAAAAGTGGTACGACTATGTCAAGGAGTACTTCACCGCGCCGTGGGCAAGCGAGTTCTTCGATACCGACGAGCTCATGCACCTGCTCGATCTGCACTTTGCGGGCAAGGGCGATTTCCAGCGCAAGATCTATACGCCGCTCGTGTTCCTGGTGTGGTACAAGCGCTTCTTTATCGACGAGGACCAGCCCGCTGTTCAGGCTGCCTAGCCTCGGCTTACGAACGCCTGCGCGTAACGGCTCCTCCGGGAGCCGTTTTTGCGTG
Organism: uncultured Collinsella sp.; assembly: GCA_902494165.1. Lineage (GTDB taxonomy): Bacteria > Actinomycetota > Coriobacteriia > Coriobacteriales > Coriobacteriaceae > Collinsella. The sequence continues at coordinate 2,735 of CABUSD010000010.1, forward strand.
GGTGCGTTTCAGTTACTATAAAAACCGTCCCTGCCAAATGGCTGAGAAAGGTGAAAGATGCACCATTCGGATTCCGCGACCGTGACCACGGTCGATACGCTTGCCAAGCTTCTCGAAGTGTGCGGCGAGCTGCGCGCATCAGAGCAGGTTGACGAGCGTGCCGTGACCGGCTGCTCGTTTGATTCGCGCGCGGTCTCGGCGGGTGACGTGTTCTTTTGCAAAGGTGCTGCCTTTAAGCCCGCGTTTTTGAGCATGGCGCTCGATGCGGGCGCCGTCGCATTTGTGTGCGAGGAGTCGCTGGTCGAGTCTCTGGAGCCGCTGGCGAAGGAGAGCAGTGCTGCGATGCTGGTTGTTGATAGTGTTCGCACGGCCATGGCCCTGCTGCCGCCGGAGGTCTACGACCGTCCCGACCACGACGTCAAGATCGTGGGCATCACCGGCACCAAGGGAAAGACCACGGCCGCTTTTATGCTCCAGTCCATCATCAAGGCGGCGGGCGAGTCCTGCGGCATGATCGGCTCGGTGAGTACCGACGATGGTATCGAGTGCTACGAGAGCACCAACACCACGCCCGAGGCCCCCGAGGTCTGGCGCCATATCGCCAACTGCCGCACGTCCGGTCGCCAGTCCATGGTCATGGAGGTCTCGAGCCAGGCGCTCAAGTACCAACGCGTCGAGAATCTGCCGTTTGACGTGGCGTGCTTTCTCAACATCGGCCGCGACCACATCTCGCCGATCGAACACCCCACGTTTGAGGATTATTTTGAGAGCAAACTCAGGATCTTTGACCAGGCAAAGACCGCCGTGGTGAATCTGGGCACCGAAGAGGTCGATCGTGTGCTGGAGGCAGCGTCGACGGCCGAGCGCTTGGTGACCGTTGGCGTCGAACATCCCGAGGCAAGCCTGTGGGCGAGCGACGTACGCATGGTCGGCTTTAGTATCGAGTTCAACTTGCATGGCCTGTGTGCCGACGATTCCGAGGCGGGGGAGAAGGTTCTGCTGGGCATCGCGGGCGACTTTAACGTGGAGAACGCGCTGGTCGCTATCGCCGCCGCGCGCGAGATCGGCATCGGTATCGATGCCATCAAGAAGGGCCTCTCCAAACTGCGTGTGCCGGGCCGTATGGAGGTCGTGGAGTCGAAGGACGGCCGCGTGATCTGCGTCGTCGACTATGCGCACAACCAGCTTTCGTTCCGTTCGCTTTTCTCGTCGGTGAAGCGCGCGTTTCCCGCCAGCCCCGTCATTGCGCTGTTTGGCGCTGCCGGCGGCAAGGCGCAGGAGCGCCGCGAGCAGCTTCCGCGCGAGGCCGCACCGTATTCCGACCTGATGATCTTTGCCAACGAGGATCCAGCTCACGAGGACCCGATGAAGGTCTGTCGCGAGCTTGCCGAGCATGTTCCCGACGATACGCCGAACAAGATCATCCTCGACCGCGAAGCCGCTGTGCATGCGGCGTTCAAGGCGGCGCGCGAGGAGTACGTCAACCCTGATGCCCCCACCATTGTCTTGCTGCTGGCAAAGGGTGACGAGGAGCTCATGCACGTGGGCGACGAGTTCGTGCCCATCGAGAGCGACCTTTCGTTGGCCAATCGTTTAATCGATGTTACCCAGTTTGACTAATGAACCATGATGGCGGCGGCGCCCTGAGTGCGCTGTCGCCATAAGCGTGTTCCCTCAATCAAAACATGCCGTCCAAGTCCAAACCCTTCTACGTAAACGGAGTAACCATGTCCCACAATACCCTGCCGACCGTCGCTGAGCTTTCGGGCGAGATGCGCGAGCGCTTGGCCAAGGTCAAGTACGTCTTTACCGACCTGGATGCCACGATGCTCGCACCCGGCTCGTGCGTGCTGCGCGACAACGACGGCAACCCTTCGACCAAACTCGTCGAGGCCGTCGTGGCGCTCGCTCGCGCTGGTATTCAGGTGGTTCCCACCTCGGGCCGCAACCGTACCATGATCCACGAGGACGCGCGCGTGCTCGGCCTCAACTCCTACATCGGCGAGATGGGCGGCCTGGTCATGTACGACCTCAAAGCCAACGATTGGGAGTATCTGACCGGCGACATGCCCTACGACTCCTCTTGCGGCCTCACGCCGCACCAGGTGATCGAGCAGACCGGCGTGTGCGAGAAGATCCTCGCCCGCTGGCCGCACAAGATCGAGTATCACAACGACATGTCGACCGGCTACAAATACCGTGAGGTCACCGTCGGCATGCGCGGCGATGTGCCCGACGATGAGGTTCAGGCCATCCTGGACGAGGCCGGCTGCGGTCTGATCTGGGCTTGCAACGGCCATCTGACTCACCTGTCCAAGCCGACGACGCTCGAGCTCGATCGCGTCGAGGACGGTCGCGCATTCAACATCAACCCCGCGGGTCTCAACAAGGGCGTTGCCATCGCGCGCTTCTGCGAGCACCTGGGGATCGAGCGCGAGGAGACGCTCGCGCTCGGCGATTCCGAGTCCGACTTCTACATGGCCGATCACGTGGGCACGTTCTGCCTGGTCGAGAATGGCCTGACGAGCGCCGGCGCGCCCGAGTTCCTGGCTGCTTGCGAGAACGCTTTCGTTACGCGCGGCAAAATTGTCGACGGTTGGGCGGCGACGGCAGAGCTGCTGGTCGCGGCGCGTTCGTAGCGCGTCGTCGCCGCACTTGGACATGTCTTTTCGAGAGAGACTGGTGAGGTAATGTCCGATATCGAGAATTCGGCAGGTGATACGCGTCCGATTGGCGTGTTCGATTCTGGTTTGGGCGGTCTGACGGTTGCGCGCGCGATTGCGACGGCGCTGCCGCACGAGTCCGTCTACTACTTCGGCGACACCAAGCGCTGCCCCTACGGCACCCGTACCGAGGATGAGGTGCGCTCGTTTGCGTTGCAGGCGGGCCGTTGGCTGTCGAAGCACGACGTCAAGATTATGGTCATCGCCTGCAACACGGCGACCGCTGCGGCCTTGCGTCTGGCCCAGCAGGTGCTTGACGTTCCCGTGATCGGCGTGATCGCGCCGGGTGCCCGTGCGGCAATCAACAGCACGCGTACGCGTCGCGTGGGCGTGCTCGCCACCAACCTCACCATTCGCTCGGGCGCCTACACGCGCGCCATTCAGGACCTGGATGCCGGCGTCGATGTATACGGCTGTCCTGCCTCGCGCTTTGTCGAGGTTGTCGAACACGAGCTCGCCTCGGGTGCACATCTGCAGGAACAGTGGCTTGAGAACGAGGACATCTTCGATACGCCTGCCGTGCGTGCGCTGGTGGGTGCCACGGTTGAGCCGCTGCGCGACCACGGTATCGATACCGTGGTGCTCGGCTGTACGCATTTTCCGCTGTTGGTGGGACCTATCCGGCATGCGCTGGGGCCTGGGGTGCGCGTCGTGAGTTCCGCCGAGGAGACCACGCGCGAGCTGACCGATATCCTCACGCGCCGCGAGCAGCTGGCGGGCGACGCCGCCGAGCCGCAGCATCGTTTTGCCACGACGGCCGATAACATTGCCGAGTTTGCGGTGGCGGGCAGCTTTATCTTTGGACAGCCGCTCAAGAGCATCGAACATATCGATATCGATGAGCTGAAATAGATGTAAGGCAGCCGCCAAAGCCTTTGCCACATCTTTTGCCGAAAGGATATTTCTATGGAGTACATGCAGGTCAACCGCGCCAACGGTCGCGCCGCCAACGAGTTGCGCCCCGTTAAGCTCACCCGTGGCGTCATGAAGCACGCCCACGGCTCGTGTTTGGCCGAGTTCGGCGACACGCGCGTGCTGTGCGCCGCCACTATCGAGGAGGGCGTGCCGGGCTGGCGAAAAGGAGCTAAGGCCGGCTGGGTGACCGCAGAATACGCCATGCTGCCGGCGTCGACCGGCAAGCGCTGCAAGCGCGAGCACGCCAACCGCAAGGGTCGCTCCATGGAGATCGAGCGCCTCATTGGCCGCAGCCTGCGTACCGTCGTCAACATGAAGGCGCTCGGCGAGTACACCGTCACCGTTGACTGCGATGTGATTCAGGCCGATGGCGGCACGCGTACAGCGAGCATCACCGGCGCCTGGGTGGCGCTGCACGACGCCCTCGCCATGTGGGTCGAGGCGGGCAAGATCGAGCGCATCCCGCTTATCGGCCAGGTGGCTGCCATCTCCATGGGCGTTGTCGACGGCAACACTCTGCTCGACTTGGATTATTCCGAGGACAGCCATGCCGAGGTCGACATGAACCTCGTCGCCACCGACACCGGTGAGATGATCGAGCTCCAGGGCACCGGCGAGCAGGCGCCCTTCGACCGTAAGCGCCTCAACGCCCTGCTCGACCTGGGCGACAAAGGTATCGCCGAGCTCATCGAGCTTCAGCGCCAAGCCATCGCCTAACCTGCCAAATGGGGACAGGTTTATTTTGATAGGTTTTATCTGGGAAAACGTCGAAGTATAAGACTGCCGTTGATTGAGAGGGGAGAGAGGCCGAGGTCCTCGTCGTCCTCAACACGGCATTGCTATAGAGACAAGGAGGCCAGCTATGGCACTTGAGAAGATTGACATCGACACCCTCGACCCGGCGGCGACCATCGTCGTGGCAACCGGCAACGCCCATAAGCTCACCGAGATTGAGGCCATTTTGGGCAAGGTCATGCCCGAGGTACGCTTTGTGGCGCTCGGTCAGCTGGGCGATTTTGAGGACCCCGAGGAAAACGGCACGACGTTTTTGGAGAACGCCATCATCAAGGCGCAGGCTGCCGTCGAAGAGACGGGGCTCATGGCCATTGCCGACGATTCGGGCTTGGTCGTTGATGCCCTGGACGGCGAGCCGGGCGTGTATAGCGCGCGCTACGCGGGCGTGCACGGCGACGATGCCGCCAACAACGCCAAACTCCTCGTTAACCTGGAAGGCGTGGCAGATGAGGACCGCACCGCGCGCTTTATGAGCGTCGTCGCGCTCATCGACACGGACGGTCTGGTTACCTATGGCGAGGGCGCCTGCGAGGGCGTTATCGCGCACGAGGGTCGCGGCGATCACGGCTTTGGCTATGACCCGCTGTTCCTGCCGGTCGACACGCCGGGCAAGACCATGGCCGAGCTCACGGCGGACGAGAAGAACGCCATCAGCCATCGATTCCATGCGCTCGAGCACCTATCTGCCAAACTGACGGGCGAGGAGTAGGCCGTGCGTGCGGTGGTGCAGCGCGTACTCAACGCCGGCGTGACGGTCGATGGCGAGTGCGTGGGCCGCATTGGACGAGGCTACCTGGTGCTGCTGGGCGTGGGCCATGGCGATACGCGTGCCGAGGCCGACAAGCTGTGGGGCAAGCTCCGGGGCTTGCGCATTAACGAGGACGAGAACGGCAAGACCAACTTGGCACTGGCCGATGTCGACGGCGAGGTGCTCGTGGTGTCGCAGTTCACGCTGTTCGCCGATTGCCGTCACGGCCGCCGCCCATCGTTTACGGATGCCGGCGCCCCCGATGTTGCCAACGAGCTCTACGAGTACTTCTTGACGCTTGTGCGCGAGGACGTCGAGCACGTAGCACATGGCATCTTCGGCGCCGATATGAAAGTCGATCTTGTCAACGACGGTCCGTTCACCATCGTCTTGGACACCGATAGTCTGTAAGTAGTCAATTTGGGACCGGGCTTTTTAAGCTACTTGCGTATGACGGCAACAGGGTGCTATAGTATTAGAGTTTTGTCTATCTTAGGGGTATTATCCCCTTTTTGAATTGCACCTTCTGGAGGCCCTGTTCATGGAAGAGATGGAAGTCAATCACGTCGACGACATCCACGAGAAGCTGACCGATATGGTGGGCGATCGCGTCAAGGTTAAGGCCAACATGGGCCGCACCCGCGTTGTCGAGCGCATGGGCACCATCAAGAGCGTCCACCCCGCCGTCTTCATTGTCGAGGTCGACGAGCGCCGTGGCCGTAAGTCGCGTCAGTCCTACCAGTATATCGATGTCCTCACCGGTCAGGTCGAGCTGTTCGACCCCGAGAGCGGCGAGCATATCTTTACCCCGCTCGGCAATCAGCTCGAGGAGCACTAACGGTGACCGATCGGTCCCTGACTCTTTCCGCGCCGGCGAAGATTAACCTCTACCTGGGGGTTCATACCGAGCGCGATGACCGCGGCTACCACAGGGTCGATTCCCTGATGGCAGCCGTCGGTCTTTCCGATACCGTGACGGTCACGCCGGCGCAGGCGCTGACCGTTCAGACGGTTCCGGCATCAGATTTTCCCATGCAAAAGAATACGGCGTATCGGGCTGCGGTTGCTATGGCCGATCATTATGGTCGCGAGGCAAACATCTGCGTGACGATTGAGAAGCGCATTCCATTGTGCGCCGGCTTGGGCGGCCCCTCGACGGATGCGGCCGCGGTCATTGTCGCCTTGGCGGAGCTCTGGGGCATTGATCGCACCGACCCAGCGCTCGACGATATTGCGCGGGGCATTGGTGCCGACGTCCCGTTCTTTTTGCACGCGAGCCCTGCGTTTTACGTAGGTGGGGGAGACGTGCTGGCAACTGAGTACCTCGCGCTGCCCGCGACGCCCGTCGTACTGGTTAAGCCGCGGGAGGCGAGCGTTTCGACAATTGAAGCCTATCGACGTTTTGACGAGGCCCCGGTGCCTGCGGACAAGCCCGGCGCGATAGCTTCTGCCTTGCGTGCCGGTGATGCCGAGACGGCATATGCACTCATCCATAACAACCTTGGTGTCATTTCCGCACAGATGGAGCCGCAGATTCAAACGGTCCTCGACTGGCTGCGTAAACAGGACGGAACCGTTGCTGTAGATGTGTGCGGATCGGGTGCCTGCTCGTTTGCCATTTGCGACACCGCTGCCACGGCCGAAAGGCTTGCCGATGCTGCCCAGCAAAATGGCTGGTGGGCCTGCGCGACTGAGCTTATTCCCAACACGGTTCAAATCGACGCTTCAAAGAAATAAAAATTTCTCTAGCACGCGGCGAAAATCTTTGTTACTATAGTCGAGCTAACGGGTTGTGGCTCAGTTTGGTAGAGCACTGCGTTCGGGACGCAGGGGTCGCTGGTTCAAATCCAGTCAACCCGACCAGAGCATGAGGAGGGACCGCTTCTTGCGGTCCCTTTTTTTAGCTAGTGTTGTGATACCGCGATACCCGCGGTATACTCATTCGAGCTTGTCTCGCTGTATTGTGGAGGTCTACATGTTTGGACTGAGGGCTCCTGAGCTCATCATTATTCTCGTCGTTGTCCTGATTATCTTCGGGCCCAAGAACCTGCCGAAGCTCGGCAAGTCCCTCGGCTCTACCGTCAAGAATATCCGTGAGGGTATGGAGGGCGACGATAAGGTCGAGACCAAGCAGGCCGAGGAGGTCGTGGTCGAGCAGTCCGAGGAGGACAAGGAGATCGCTGAGCTCGAGGCCAAGCTCGCTGCTGCCAAGAAGAAGCAGGCAGAGGACAGCGACGCGGACGCAGAGTAGTCCCATCCCTTTGGGGTGAGCACCTGACCGGCTTGCCCGCAGGCTAGCCGGTCTTTTTCGTTTTGTTGACAGTTGATTGTTGATCAGAGTTGGGGAGATATCCGTATGGACGCAAGCCAGATCGTACTGACCGCTGAGGGCCGCCAGAAGCTCGTCGAGGAGCTCGCTTGGCGTGAGGGCGATTACGCCAAGGAGATCGTCGAGGACATCAAGGAAGCCCGCGCGTTCGGCGACCTTTCGGAGAACTCCGAGTACGACGCCGCTAAGGACAAGCAGGCCCAGAACGCCGCTCGTATTGCCGAGATCCAGGCCATCCTCGCCAACGCTCAGGTTGCTGCCACCACGGGCGACCTGACCGTCTCCATCGGTTCCACCGTTTCGCTGATTGATCCCAACGGCGAGGTCATGGAAGTCACGCTCGTCGGTACCACCGAGACCAACTCGCTCGAGCACAAGATCTCCAACGAGTCTCCGGTCGGTCACGCCATCATCGGTCACGGCGAGGGTGATTCCGTCGAGGTCGTTACGCCTTCCGGCAAGACTCGCGTCTACACCATCGCCAAGATCGCACGCTAGACCACGGTCCCGCGTAAAGGTATGTTTTCGCTCCCTGGGACCGAATCCTGGGGAGCGTTTTAGTTTGAGGAGCTAACTTATGGCAGAGAACCAGAACGCCGCCGATCAGGCATCGACGCTCAACGACGAGCGCGCCACCCGCCTGGCCAAGCGCGCCGCCCTGTTCGAGGCGGGCCAGAACCCCTATCCCGAGCACTCTGAGCTTGAGGACTACGTCGCCGATATCGAGGCTAAGTACGCCGAGCTTGCCGATGGCGAGGACACCGAGGACGTCGTGAAGATCGCTGGCCGTGTGGTCGCCAAGCGCGGTCAGGGCAAGATCATGTTCATCGTCGTGCGCGATGCGACTGCCGAGATTCAGCTGTTCTGCCGCATCAACGACATGGACGAGGCTGCCTGGAGTACGCTCAAGGCCCTCGACCTGGGCGACATCCTGGGCGTGACCGGCGTGGTCGTGCGCACCCAGCGTGGCCAGCTTTCCGTTGCCCCTAAGAGCGCGACCCTGCTTGCCAAGGCCGTTCGTCCGCTGCCCGAGAAGTTCCACGGTCTTTCCGACAAGGAGACCCGCTATCGCCAGCGCTATGTCGACCTGATCGCCAACGACGACGTTCGCGAGACCTTCCGTAAGCGTTCGCAGATTCTCTCCACCTTCCGTCGCTTTATGGAGTCCGACGGCTACATGGAGGTCGAGACCCCCATCCTGCAGACCATCCAGGGCGGCGCTACGGCTAAGCCGTTCATCACGCACTTCAACGCGCTCGATCAGGAGTGCTACCTGCGTATTGCCACCGAGCTGCACCTCAAGCGCTGCATCGTCGGCGGCTTTGAGCGCGTGTTCGAGATCGGCCGCATCTTCCGTAACGAGGGCATGGACCTTACCCACAACCCCGAGTTCACCACGATGGAGGCCTACCGTGCCTTCTCCGACCTCGAGGGCATGAAGGCGCTCGCCCAGGGTGTCATTAAGGCGGCTAACAAGGCCATCGGCAACCCCGAGGTCATCGAGTACCAGGGCCAGACCATCGACCTTTCTGGTGAGTGGGCCAGCCGTCCCATGACCGACATCGTCTCCGACGTACTCGGCAAGCAGGTTACCATCGACACGCCGGTCGAGGAGCTTGCCGCTGCCGCGCGCGAGAAGGGCCTGGAGATTAAGCCCGAGTGGACCGCCGGCAAGATTATCGCCGAGATCTACGATGAGCTGGGCGAGGACACCATCGTCAACCCCACGTTCGTGTGCGATTACCCCATCGAGGTCAGCCCGCTTGCCAAGCGCTTTGAGGACGACCCGCGCCTGACGCACCGCTTTGAGCTGGTTATTGCCGGCCACGAGTACGCCAACGCATTCTCCGAGCTCAACGACCCGGTCGACCAGGCTGAGCGCTTTGCTGCCCAGATGGCCGAGAAGGCCGGCGGCGACGATGAGGCCATGGAGTATGACGAGGACTACGTGCGCGCCCTCGAGTACGGTATGCCTCCCGCGGGCGGCATTGGCATTGGTATCGACCGCGTGGTCATGCTGCTTACTAACCAGGCTTCTATTCGCGATGTCCTGCTGTTCCCGCACATGAAGCCCGAGAAGGGTTTCCAGTCCGGTGCCGCTGCCGCCAAGGCTGCCGAGGCCGGCAACGCCGCGAGCCCGTTCGTTACGTCGCTTAAGCCCACGCTCGATTACTCCAAGATTGCCGTTGAGCCGCTGTTTGAGGAGTTCGTCGACTTTGATACCTTCTCCAAGAGCGATTTTCGCGCTGTGAAGGTCAAGGCATGCGAGGCCGTCAAGAAGTCCAAGAAGCTGCTGAACTTTACGCTCGACGACGGTACCGGTACCGACCGCACCATCCTCTCCGGTATTCGCGCTTATTACGAGCCCGAGGACTTGGTCGGCAAGACCTTGCTCGCCATTACCAACCTGCCTCCGCGCAAGATGATGGGTATTCCCAGCTGCGGCATGCTGATCAGCGCTATCCACGAGGAGGAGGGCGAGGAGCGTCTCAACCTGATCCAGCTCGACGCCTCCATCCCCGCCGGCGCAAAGATGTACTAATTAGTTACGCGGTTCTACGAACCGCGTAACGGCTCGACGCTGCGCGGGCCGCATTTGGACAATCTGACGTTCAACTTCAAGGGCGCGACCTAGGTGGTTACGCGGGTTTGCCAACCCGCGTAACCAGTTGACGCTGCGCGCCGCCCAGGGCGACAATTTGTCATTCAAAAGGCAAGGCATGACCAGAAGGTCTATGCCTTGCCTTTTTCATGCCAACTTGTTCGCCCTGGACGTCGCTCGCTGTCCGTCCTCTACCTGCGGCGTTGACTTGGTTGACACTTAGAACATCGATGTAGTCATTGGGGACGTTATTAAACGACTACCCACGGCTATTGCGCACATGGCTCGCATGACAGCCGTCTCTTTTATGTTTCCTTTAGCCGTTGCTGCCTAGGATGGGGGTTAGTCGGTAGGAAGGGAGCGTCTATATGGACGACGCGAGCGAGCGTTCAATCGAAGAGGACATGCTCGATCAGTTCAATTACTTTGATGATGAGGACGAGGAGCTGATCGACCGTCGCGAGCCAGCGCCGCTTGATTCCTTTGATCTGGTCGATGAAGAGACTGATGAGGTTGAGGACGAATCAACGGAGCCCCCACAGCCTTCGCGCCTTGACTCGCTGCTTTCGAGAGCCCCCATGCACCACGGCGTTCGTGCCGGCGCGCTCCATATGAAAACTGACTGGCACCAGATCGTGACGGCAGGCGATGAGCTTGCCGTCGATGCGCCGCTCACCGATAAATCATCCATCATCTGCCGCACCGGCATGCTTATGCTGGCAAGCGGAACGGGTGCCTGGCGCGTGCGCGATACCATGAATCGTGTTGCCGCCGTACTCGGTGTCACCATCCACGTTGACTTAAGTCTTCTGTCGTTTGAGTGCACCTGCATCGAAGATGGCCACTGCTTTAACGAGGTTGTCAGCCTGCCCACAACGGGAGTCAATACCCATCGCATTTGGATGATGGAGAGCTTCTTAAAGGAAATCGAGACGTATGGGCGCCGGTTTACCGTGCACGAATACCACGAGATGCTCAAGACCGTTGAGAGTTCAAAACCCGATTACTCTCCCTGGCAACAGGGCCTTGCGGCAGCTTGTGCTTGCGGCGCCTTCGTCTTTTTGCTCGGCGGCGGCCCTATCGAGATGGCCTGCGCGTTTGTGGGCGCGGGTGTCGGCAACTTTGCCCGCTCCCATATTCTCAAGCAAGGCCTTGGTCAGTTCAGCGCGCTGACGACCGGCGTTGCGCTCGCTTGCGTTTCGTATCTGCTGGCATTGCTCGGCCTTGGCCAGGTCATACCGGGGGCAATGTCGCACCAAGAAGGCTATATCGGCGCCATGCTCTTTGTGATTCCCGGCTTTCCGCTCATTACGGCGGGCCTCGACATCGCCAAGCTCGACATGCGAAGCGGTATCGAGCGCCTTTCATATGCCGTATCGATTATTGTGATGGCGACCCTCGTAGGTTGGATGGTTGCCGAGTGTGTTGGCCTGGCGCCGGACGACTTTGCCCCACTGGGCCTTTCGCCGCTTGCCCTTACGCTCCTGCGCGTGGTGATGAGCTTCGTTGGCGTATTCGGCTTCTCGGTGATGTTCAACAGCCCGGTAAAGATGGCCGCGGCAGCTGGGTTGATCGGCGCCGTGTCCAATACCCTGCGTCTGACCCTTGTCGATGCGCCGACGATGATTCCCTTCCTGGGCCTCAGCACGGGAATGCCTCCCGAGGCAGCAGCGTTTATCGGCGCGCTGGTATCGGGGCTGCTCGCAAGCTTGGCTGAAGTCAAGCTCACCTACCCGCGCATCGCCCTCACGGTGCCTTCGATTGTCATTATGGTGCCGGGCTTGTATCTGTATCGCTCGATGTATTACATGTGCACCTTCGACACGGTCAATATGCTCGGCTGGTTTGTGCGCGCAGTGCTCATCGTAGCGTTTCTGCCCGTTGGACTGGGTGTGGCGCGTACGCTCACCGACCCTCGCTGGCGCCACACCAGCTAATTGGTACAAGGGGGACAGGTTACTTTGCACCAAATGAGTTGCGGTGAAATAGGGACTGAATTGCTGCTTAAAGGGTCAAAACAGTCCGTATTCCACCGCAACTTATGGGGTCGGGGGATTATCGGTGCCCTGCATCTTCATAAACTCAACGCTTACGAAGCGCATGCGTTTCGTGCTAGGCTGGTTCCACCACATAAGTAGTCGCAGACGCGCGTACCACGGGCGGGCGAGATGAAGTCCCAACAGCTCCATCTTGCCCGCCCGTTTTTGTTGCGTGGCGCCGCGGTACAACACAGAGAGGAATCTGCCCTTTATGCCTATCAACAAACGAGAGAGCCTGCTGTTCACCTTTATCATGTGCTTTTGCATGGTGCTCTGGATGAGCATCTACAACGTTGCCCTGCAGCACGGGGCCATCAACGGCGAGGTCGTTGCCACTGCGTGGCTCGGCTTCCCCGTTGCCTACATTTTTGCCATGTGCTGCGACTGGTTCGTCGCCAGCCCGCTCGCCAAGGGTTTCGCCTTTAAGTACTTGGTCACGCCGGGCAAGAGCTCGCCACTTGCCATTACGCTCGCCGTCAGCTCCTGCATGGTCGTTCCCATGGTCATCATCATGTCGCTGTACGGTGCCTGTGAGGGTCTGACGCACATGCCCGGCGGCATCCTTGCGAACCTGTATTCCGTGCCCGCGATCTGGATGATCAACATCCCGCATAATTTTGTGATGGCGCTGCCGTGGAACCTTTTGGTAGCCGGTCCGATTTCCCGCTTCGTCTTCCGTCGCGCCTTCCCTGTGGGGACGGTTTTCGAGGAGGAGCATGCCGAGCTCTTGGAGCAGGCTATGGCTCCTGAGTGCGAGTAGCTCGCTTAGGGATCTGCTGAGCGCGGGCGACTTGCTTGGTTGGAGCCCTAAGCGTGGATAGCTCTCTCGGCGACATCGCGGGCGTGAGCGGTGCGCATGACCGGAGGGCCCGTGCTGCTCCGTTGCCCGACGTGCTAGCGCGCAGAACAATCTGTTGGTGCATTCGGCGGCTGCTGAAGCGTTTCGGCAGCCGCTTTTTATACGGAGTTTAAATACAACAGTCTGTTGTATTACGTAGAGTGGTATATCTCTAGCGGGAAAAATGCGAGAGACGGAGCATTATGGCGTTGCTAGTAGGACTGGACGTAGGGTCGACGACGACCACAGTTTACGCGATGCACGAGGATATGACCGAGGCGTGGTGGGGATATCGCCGCCACGGGGCGTGTCAGACAGCGAGCGTGCGCGCCATGCTCGGCGAGCTCGCCGAGCGCTTTCCCCATGAGTCGCTGCGCGTTGCGGTGACCGGCTCGGGTGCGCGCGATATCGCGACCGCGCTGGGCGCCTCGTACGTTCAGGAGGTGGTCGCCAACGCGCTCGCGATCAGCAGGTTCTATCCGCAGACGCGCTGCGCCATCGAGCTGGGCGGCCAAGACGCCAAGATGATCTTCTTCCGCACCAACGATAAGGGAGACATCGAGGTTGCCGACATGCGCATGAACGGCTCGTGCGCAGGCGGTACCGGTGCATTTATCGACGAGATGGCAAAGCTCATGGGGGTCGGCACCGAATCGGGCGAGTTCGAGCAGCTCGCAAGCCGGGGAACGACCGTCCACGAGGTCTCGGGCCGCTGCGGCGTGTACGCAAAGACCGATATCCAGCCGCTGCTCAACGAGGGCATTCCTGCCACCGACCTGGCGCTTTCGGCGCTTCACGCGGTCGCCCGCCAAACGATCGGCGGTCTGGCCCAGGGTATCGACATCGAGCCGCCGGTAATCTTCGAGGGCGGTACGCTCGCCTACAACCCCACACTGGTCCGCGTGTTCCGGGAGCAACTGAATCTATCGGACGATCAGGTTATCGTCCCGCGCGATCCGCAGATCATGGTCGCGCGCGGTGCCGCCCTGTCGCTGACCGACATGTTCGCATCGTCCCAACCGATCGACCTTCCCGACGCTTTTGTCCGGCTGGATAAGCTCGAGACGGTCGCGCCCGCAAGCGGGGAGGGACGTCTTGCCCAGCCCTTTTTTGCCACACCTGCCGAGCAGGCGGATTTTACGGCACGCCATGGCAAAGAGACGCCGGCAAAGGGTCCGGATGCGTATGCGCCCGGAGAGACGGTGCGTGTGGCGCTCGGTATCGATTCGGGGAGCACGACGACCAAGTTCGCCCTGGTCGATGAGGCGGGTGAGCTTGTCGATTCGTTCTACGCGTCTAATAACGGCAGACCGCTCGACGTCGCCCAACAGGGTCTTGTCAGCTTGAAGAACCGCTGGGAGACAGCGGGAGTCACGCTTGCGATCGATGCCGTGGGCACCACGGGATACGGCGAGGAGCTTTTCGCGCGCGCGTTCCACGCCGACTACCATACGGTCGAGACGGTCGCGCACGCCCGCGCCGCGTGCGCATGCGTTCCCGATGCGACCTTCGTGCTCGACATCGGCGGACAGGATATGAAGGCCATCTGGCTCAACCACGGCGTGCTGACCGATATCGTCGTCAACGAGGCGTGCTCTGCGGGCTGCGGCTCGTTCCTCGAGGGTTTTGCCAAAAACCTCGGAATAGCCGTTGAGGATATCGCGACCGAGGCATTTTCGTCCAAAGCCCCCGCCGTTCTCGGCAGCCGCTGCACGGTGTTCATGAACAGCAGCGTCGTTTCCGAGCAGCGGCGCGGTAAGGGTCCGGGCGACATCATGGCCGGTCTCTGCCGTTCGATTATCGAGAACGTGTTCACCAAGGTCATTCGCGTTTCAAATCTCAACCGTCTGGGCGACAAAGTCGTCGTCCAGGGCGGCACGTTCCGAAACGACGCGGTGCTGCGCGCATTCGAGCAGTATCTGGGCAAACCCGTCACGCGTGCGCCCCACCCGGGGCTGATGGGCGCTATCGGTATCGCCCTGCTCGCGCGCGAGGAATGCCGCAAGGGCGACGCCGGCACGTCGTTTATCGGGCTCGATGCCGTGGAGCGCTTCGAGCATCGCGAGTTCGGCGGCGTTACCTGCCGTCGGTGCAACAACCGCTGCCAGCGCGCGGTCGTGGCATTTGGCGACGGCTCGCTTTACGTCACGGGCAATCGCTGCCCGCGCGGCGGCGCCATCTCATGGGATGAGCTCGTGCGCGAGGTTCCCGCGGCGGAGGAGCTGCGTCCGCAGGGTGCTTGCGAGGCACAGGCACCCGGCACGGGGCGCGACCGGACCGCGGCTGCCCCCAATCTCTTTGTCGACCGCGAGAAGCTGCTGTTCGAGTCGTACCCCACGGTTCCCGTCTGCGGGGGGCGCGATGTCACGATCGGCATTCCCCGTGTGCTCGAGTTCTGGGACACCATGCCGTTCTGGTCGACGTTCTTCAGCACGCTCGGCTTTAAGGTGCGCGTCTCGGGACGCAGCACCAAGGCGATGTACGAGCGCGGTCTGGCGCACGTCACATCCGACACCGTGTGCTTCCCGGCCAAGCTCGTCCACGGGCACATCCGCAATCTCGTCGACGCCGGCGTCGACCGCATCTTCATGCCCATCATCACGACGGTGCCCACCGAAAACACCGCCTCTACCAGCGAGTGGATGTGCGCCGTCGTAAAGGGATACCCCTACGTGATGCGCAATTCCGATAACCCGGAGGAGCGTTTCGGCGTTCCGTTCGATACGCCGCTGTTCCACTGGTACGACGAGGGCGACCGAAACCGCCAGCTCAAGGCGTGGTGCAAGGAGACCTTCGATATCGATGCCGACCTGGTTGCCAAGGCGACCGAGCAGGCGGACCGCGCGCAGGAGACGTTTGAGAACCAGCTGCAGCTGCGCGGCAGGCAGGTGCTCGAGAACGTGCGCGAGGACGGCGGCTACGCGGTGGTGATCGCTTCGCGCCCGTACCACAACGACCCGCTGGTCAACCACGGGCTGCCCAAGCTCTTCTCTGAGCGCGGCATCCCCGTGCTGACGCCCGATGCGGTGCCGGGGGTCTGCAACGTCGATCTTTCCAACAGCCGCATCGACATCGTGAACAACTACCATGCGCGCATGCTGTCGTGCGCGGTCATCGTCGCATCGACGCCCGAGCTCGAGCTCGTGCAGATGGGCAGCTTCGGCTGCGGCCACGATGCGTATCTCACCGACGAGATCGCGCGCATGATGGGCGAGATGGGCTCCAAGGTTCCGATGATGATCAAGCTCGATGAGAGCGACGTCGCCGGTCCCATGGGCATTCGCGTGCGTTCGTTTATCGAGTCGGTCAACCGTCGTCGCGCGGAGGAGCGTGCCGAGGGCGCCCGGGTGCACGCGGTCCATCCGCTCGACGACCCGTATAAGGTCAAGTACACCAAGCGCGACCGGCACGACAAGATCGCGCTGGTCCCCAACACCTCCCATGCGTTCTGCAGGCTCATGACCGCGGCGATGCGCAATCAGGGCGTGCGCGCCGAGGCCCTTGATATCGGGCGCGAGGATGCCATCCGCCTGGGCAAACGCTATGTGCACAACGACATCTGCTTCCCCGCGCAAATCGTGATCGGCGAGGCGCTCGCGGCACTCAAGAGCGGTAAGTACGACCCGCACGACGTCGCCGTGGTGACTGGCAAGTATATCGGCGACTGCCGCCTGACGCACTACATGCCCCTGCTGCGCCGCGCGCTCGACGACGCGGGATACGACTATGTCCCGGTGCTCACCAACGACGACGTCGATGCCCACAATGCGCATCCGGGCTTCAAGCTCGGCCTTGGCCCGAGCATCCAGATCGCCTACGGTCTTCCCATGATCGATGCCCTCGAGGCCATGCTTAGGCGCATCCGTCCCTACGAGCTCGAGAAGGGCGCGGCGGACGCTGCGTTCGACCGCGCGCTCGATGAGGTTATCGAGGGCATGGAGCGCTCCGGGCTGAGAGGCCAGGCGACGGGCTTCAAACGCGCGCTTGCGATCATGGACGCCGTTCCGTACGACCGCTCGAACCCGCATCCGACCGTTCTCATCGTGGGCGAGTACCTGCTCAATTTCCATCTCGGCGCCAACCACGAGATCGAGCGCTACCTCGAGGACAACGGGCTCGAGGTCATCGAGGCGCGCATGACCGACGTGATCCGCAAGACCTATTTCTACAAGCATGCGCAGTCGCGCGAGTTCCACGTCGACCTGTCGCTGCCCGAAAAGGCCTGGTACGCCACGGCGGACAACCTGTTCGAGCTCGCGCACGACCGTTGCGACCGCCTGGGCGCGGCGAGCCCGCTCTACGAGCCGCCGACGCGCATGCCCGAGCTCGTGCGCGCGAGCGATAAGATCCTGCACCATACGTTCGATGCGGGCGAGGGCGTGCTGATTCCGGCGGAGATTCTCGAGCACGCCAAGCGCGGCTGCCGCAACTTCGTGATCCTGCAGCCGTTCGGGTGTCTGCCCAACCATGTCGTGGGGCGCGGGCTCATCCATGCGCTCAAGGAGCAGTATCCCACGGCGCAGTTCCTGCCGCTCGACTACGATCCCGACGTGAGCTTCGCCAACGTGGAGAACCGTCTTCAGATGCTCATCATGAACGCCAGGGCGCAGGGGTGCGGTGAGGCGCATGGCGAGACCGCGTAAGGACGCCGATGCGCCCGATGCACGCACCCGTATCATCGAGGCGTTTTGGGAGCTCATCGAGAACAACAGCATCTTCGAGCTGTCGGTTGGCGAGGTGACCCGCGCCGCCCAGTGCAATCGCGGAACGTTTTACTACTATTTTCACGATTTCGATGAACTCGTCGCCATCGCCATAGCCCAGCTGCTGCAGGATAACGAGCTCATCACCGATGCCCTCTGGCATTTTTCGAGCGAGGGCGACCTTTCGGCGTTCGACCGGCGCGACGTCCGCTGCCTGCTGCGGCGCATCGTCATCACCATGAGGGCGGGTGCCGCCGAGCAGGTCGTGCAGGGCATCCATACGATCATCATCGACCGCGTGAGAGAGATCGTCCACCCCGACGGAGAAGAGCTCAAGGCAGATTCGAGCTTTGCGGTGGGCTTTCTGGTCTCGGGCATCATGGGCTTTGTGATGGCGGTCGGCTTTGCCCGGGAGGGCGGCGAGGAGATAGACCTCGAGCAGCCGGGGGACAGCGCGTGCGCGTACCTGAGGGCGGTCGCCATGCAGACGGTGGAAACGGTCGCGCAAGTCGAGGGCGTCGATACATCCGAGCTGCTCGAACGCGTCTCCAAGGAGGCCGATGCCTATCGCGCATCGCGTGCGACGAGTCCCGACGTGGTGAAAGACGCCTAGGGTTTCTCTTGCGGGGCGCCTGTCGCGCATCGCGCGGTGAGTCCCGCGATGCGGTCATAACCTGCATTCATGTGAGCCGGGTTTATAGATATTCCTCCAGCTGTTAACATAGACAACCTGTGGGTAAAGAGACAAAAGCGCCGCCGACGGGCGGGCGTTTTGATTTCGATGAACTCATGTAAGGAAACGAGCATGTTAGATAGATTTACCGATCGAGCGCGCAAGGTCATGTCGATGGCCAAACAGGAGGCGCTCGATCTGCACTCAAATAAGGTGGGCACCGAGCACCTGCTGCTCGCACTCGCCAAGGAGGACGAGGGCATCGCTGCCGAGGCGCTGCGCTCGCTTGATATCTCCTACGACGACATCATGGACACCCTCAAGGAGGTCCAGACCACGGTTCCCGAGCCCAGCGAGGAGACCGAGGCTGCCAAGCTTGCCTTTACGCCGCTCGTCATTAGCGTGATGGAGCGCTCCTTCCGCGTGGCACGTGAGAACAACCAGACCTACGTGTCGACCGAGCACTTGCTGATTGGCATCGTCGAAGAGGGTAACGGCATGGCCATGGACATCCTCATGCGCCTGGGTGTGTCGTCCGCCTCCATCAAAAAGGCTATCGAGAAACTTACCGCCAAGGACCAGGACAAGAAGCGTCCGCTCGCCGGCGCCGGTGCCGGGCGTCCCGGTGCGGGCCTGCCGTTCTTTAGCGGCTCGGACGCGTCGCAGCAAAAGGGGAGCGGCACCGATACGCTTAAGCAGTTCGCCACCAACCTTACGCAGAAGGCGCGCGACGGCGAGCTCGACCCTGTAATTGGTCGCGAAAAGGAAGTCCAGCGTATGATGGAGATCCTTTCGCGTCGCACCAAGAACAATCCGCTTATCTTGGGCGACCCCGGCGTGGGCAAGACGGCCATCGTCGAGGGTCTGGCTCAGCAGATTGCAGCTGGCAACGTGCCCGAGAACCTTATGAACCAGAACATCTGGACGCTCGACCTGCCGGGCCTCGTTGCGGGCGCCAAGTATCGCGGTGAGTTTGAGGAGCGCCTCAAGAACGTGATCCAGGAGGCCACCGAAGCTGACGACGTCATCCTGTTTATTGACGAGATGCACACCATCATCGGTGCCGGCTCTGCCGAGGGCTCCATCGACGCGAGCTCCATGCTCAAGCCCGTGCTCGCGCGCGGTGCCTTCCAGATTATCGGCGCCACCACGGCCGAGGAATTCCGCAAGTACCTCACCAAGGACCCGGCCTTCGAGCGTCGCTTCCAGACCATCGATGTCGAGGAGCCGAGCGTCGAGGACACGGTCAAGATCCTGACCGCGCTCAAGCCGCGCTACGAGGAGCACCACCATGTGCGCTATACGCAGGGTGCTATCGAGGCCGCCGCGAACCTCTCCGACCGCTACATCCAGGATCGCTTCCTGCCCGATAAGGCCATCGACCTCATTGACGAGGCCGGCGCCCGCGCCCGCATCGCCGCCAACCGCGCGCCCGAGCCGGTGCGCGAGGCCGAGCATCGCGTGGAGGAGCTTAAGGCCGCCGCGCAGGAGGCCACCGAGAGCGACGACATGAACAAGGCCGCCGAGATCACCGAGCAGCAAAAGGCTGCCGAGATTGAGCTCGCCGAGGCCAAGGCTGCCTGGACCGCCGAGCTCGACGCCAGCCCGCTCACCATCGATGTCTCCCAGATTGCCGACATCGTGTCCGTGACCTCGGGCGTGCCGGTGTCCTCGCTCACCGAGAGCGAGAGCCGCCGCCTGCTGCAGGCCGAAAGCGTGCTCAAGACGCGCATCATCGGTCAGGACGAGGCCGTCGAGGCCGTCGCCAAGGCCGTGCGCCGCAGCCGCTCGCCGCTCAAGGACCCGCGTCGTCCCGGTGGTAGCTTTATCTTCCTTGGTCCCACCGGCACAGGCAAGACCGAGCTCGCCAAGACGCTCGCCGAGTACCTCTTTGGCAGTAAGGACGCGCTCATCAGCTTCGACATGTCGGAGTTCGGCAGCGAGTTCGAGGTCTCCAAGCTTATCGGTAGCCCTCCGGGTTACGTGGGCCACGACGAGGGCGGTCAGCTTACCAAGGCCGTTCGTCGTCACCCGTACTCGGTCGTGCTGTTCGACGAGATCGAGAAGGCGCACCCCGACATCTTCAACATTTTGTTGCAGGTGCTGGAGGAGGGTCGCCTGACTGATAGCCAGGGCAAGACGGTCGACTTCCGCAATACGGTGATCATCATGACGTCAAACGTGGGCGCCCGCGAGATCGCGCAGGATGCGAGCGTTGGCTTTGGCACCACCGGCGAGCAGGGCCTCACCTCGAGTGAGATCCGCGGCCGCGCGATGGGCGAGCTCAAGCGCCTGTTCCGCCCCGAGCTGCTCAACCGTATCGACGACATCGTGGTGTTCCAGAAGCTCTCGGGCGAGAACCTGACCAAGATTGCGCACCTGCTGGTGGACGATCTGCGCCAGCGCCTGATCGCAAACGGCATGAACATCAAGCTTACCGATGCGGCCTACGACAAGATTGTGGCGGAGGGTACCGACCTCACCAACGGCGCGCGTCCGCTGCGTCGTGCCATCCAAAAGCTCATCGAGGATCCGCTGTCCGAGGAACTGCTGGCTGGCGAGTGGGGCGAGGGCGATACCGTCCTGTGCGACGTGGCCGATGGCAAGTTTGTCTTTAGCCGCGGCACGGGCGAGATCCCGGCACCGCGTCCGGCGGGCACGCTTGGTGGCGATACCGCCCCGGCGGTACCGCACACCGGCAACGCCGCGCCCGTGAGCGGCGGCGTGACCTCGGGCCCCGGCGGCATGATGCAAGCCGGTTCCGGCGCGCTGTAGGGCGTGGCGACAATTTGATACGCGCAATCGAGGCGCTCCGGAAAGGGCGCCTCGATTTGTAGAGCTGCGGAAGTTGTGACCGTTACGTTATACGGTCCACCGTTAGCCGATGATGCGAGGGCGCTCGGCGTTTTCGACTGGTTTATGCACGCAAAGTCTGGGAATATACAAGTCGCATGTCTTACTGTCTAACCAGTTGCGCCAAGGAGGCACCATGGACTACAAGATTACCGGCTACGAGCCCGCCCAGCTGTTCCATTTCTTTGAGGAGGTCAGCGCGATCCCCCGTGGGTCTGGCAACGAGAAGGGCATCAGCGATTTCCTGGTTGCGTTTGCCAAGGAGCGCGGCCTCGATGTGTATCAGGACGAGGTCTACAACGTCATCATTCGCAAGCCCGCATCTGCCGGTGCCGAGAATGCCCCGACCGTGATGCTGCAGGGCCACATCGACATGGTGTGTGACAAGCTGGGTTCCGTCGAGCACGACTTTACGACCGACGGTATCGACTTGGTCGTCAAGGACGGTGTCCTCACCGCTAACGGCACCACTCTGGGCGCCGACAATGGTATCGCCGTCGCGCTTATGCTTACCGTGCTCAACGACGATTCGATTGCCCATCCGGCCCTCGAGTGCGTGTTCACCACCGACGAGGAGACTGGCCTGGTCGGCGCCGAGACGCTCGACAAGTCTCAGATTAGCGCCCGCACCATGATTAACCTTGACTCCGAGGAAGAGGGCGTTGCCACCGTCAGCTGTGCCGGCGGTGTCGTCGTTACCTACACCTGCCCGATCGCGCGCGAGCACAAGACCGGTAGCACCCTCACGCTCGACATCTCCGGCCTGCTGGGCGGCCACTCCGGCAGCGATATCAATCTGGAGCGCGGCAACGGCAACCTCATCATGGCCCGCATCATCGACCGCCTGATGGTTGCCGGCGAGCCCGCCATCGTTAGCTTTAACGGCGGCACCAAGGACAACGCCATCAACCGTGAGTGCAAGGCTGTTCTGGTCTACGCCGACCACGCTGCCGCCGAGGCCGCGGCCCAGATCGCAAAGGGCATCATCGCCGACGTCACTGCCGAGCTCGAGGTCTTCGACCCCGGCTTTACTTGCACCGTCGAGATTGCCGACGACGCCGAGGTTGAGGCCATGGACCAGAAGTCCGCGCTTGCCCTCATCCGCGCCCTGCGCCTTGCCCCTAACGGCGTGATTCGCCGCAACGTCGCCACCGACGGCTCCGTCGAGGTTTCCTCCAACATCGGCGTGGTCGCCACTTCTGACGACGAGGTCAAGATCATGCTGTCCCCGCGCTCTTCGATCACCTCGCTGCAGAACGAGTTCAAGGACCGTCTGCAGACGCTGGCCGATGTCCTGGGCTTCGACGCCAAGTTTGAGTTTGAGTATCCCGGCTGGAGCTATGCCGAGCATTCGCCGGTCCGCGAAGTCTTTGTCGAGAGCTATCGAGAGCTCTTTGGCTCCGAGCTGCGCATCGAGTCCATTCACGCCGGCCTTGAGTGCGGCCTGTTCGCCGAGGCTCTGCACGGCCTGGACGCCATCGCCGTGGGCCCGACGCTCTCCGATGTCCATACCCCGGACGAGAGCATGGAGCTCGCTTCTGCCGAGCGCTTCTACGAGCTGCTCATCGACGTCCTCAAGCGCCTCGCTGCGTAAAGGTTGCGCTAGCAGCAGTCCGAGTCACGTGCTAGCGGATTGCAAATGACATTATGAGAGGGGGCACCCGGTCTTTTGCGACGGGTGCCCCCTCTCTTTTGTTTGATAATTGCGAAATTACGGCCACCTAGTCCATTTCTGCCCTGATGAGGTCGAGGGCGCGCTGGCAGTTTTCGCGGACGGGGCCGAGCATATGCTCGCGCAGGTCCGCCATGCCGGGCAGGTCGGCGTATTCGTCCATGACCTCTTCCATGCAAATGGGTACCTCGTAGGCGAGGTCCATCATGGTCGCAAAGCAAAACTTCTCGGATAGCCCGGCATCGGTGAGCGTCGCCTCCAGCGTGGGGTCGCCCATACCGTGGTATCGGCGGATAGCGCCTGGACCGATGCACCCCACACGATTTTCGCCGCCAACGCTCATGGCAAGGCGCGCCCGGCGGCGCATGCGCTCATACGCCAAACCCGACGCGACATCGTACATTCGAGCCATCATGGCTGCGCCGTCGTTTCCAAGGAGCAGGGAATAGTTTTTCGCGTGCGCATCCGGTGCGCCGATGATGGCGTTAAAGAAAAGTATCTGCGTAAACAGATACAGGTTAAGTTGATGGTGGCTCGTATTTACGAGGAGCTCTTGAATGTCGCGTGTGGTCGGGCCGCCGTCTGCCGTGTACTTTTGGGCGGGCATCACCCCAAGTGCCTGACAGAGGTCTTCTTGATGTAGGCGCCTGATCGTTCCGTCTTTGACTTTCACGCGGTCATAGCGCTCAACAATGAGGGCAGGTTCGTCCTCAAACATACGATATTCGACGTTTGCCGTTGCGATACCGGCGCGCTGGGCGCTTTTCATGCAGACAAACTCATTGAGAGCCTCGAGTTTAAATCCGATAACGCCATTTTTGAAAATATGCGTCGTGGGCGAGGACCCCATGCATTCGCACCAGCGGCCGTTTGTGAACGCGAGCGCGAACTTGCCCTGGTTGCCTCCAAGTGACCAACTTTCATCTAGACCCATCCACGATGCATCGCGGTCATCTCTGATCGACTTGAGACGAAGCGCAATTTCGTGGTCGTCTATAGGGCGGTATTCGCCGGAGCGATGCAGGACGGCGTCGACGTCTTCTTCGGCACAAAACTGCACTCCGCCCGGACAGTCGAGTCCGATATGGCTGAGCAACGCAACGGGATTGTTGGGCCTGGTGTCGAATTCGACGGCGATCGCTTTTCGCTGGTCCTCGCTGTCGGGTAGAAGGCCAAACAAGTACGGATTCATGACCTGTTGGCCGTATATGCGATTTGATACGGGTATGTTTGTCGATAGGGCTGGCCCGTCATAGTCATGATCGTAGGCAAAGTTGACAAGACCGTTCTCATCTTGCGTGAGCGTTCCCGCAGGTACGCCGCAAATAATGGTCCGAAGCGTTTTGCTGGCCATTGGCTACCTCCCTTTGGGCCTTGTTTGGGCAGATGGGTTTGTGGCAATCGAGACTCCGAGATTGGACATGGCGAAATCGGCGAAGGCCTTGTCGTAGAGCTCGGACGTAAAGGGGACATCTGCGAGAGCCGGAATGGCTGCGCTGCGACGGTTGCGATGGTGAAAACGTTGAGCGTGATGGCGCCTGGGGGTGCTACGAGGTTGCAAATCAGCATGCGGGGCGTCGACTGGTTGCTCGTTTTTCGATTCGTCGATATCCCCTTGAGCGGCGAGCGCCAGTCCAAGAGCACCGAAAACCGCCAACAGCTTGTCGAGCCGAATGCCCGTGGCATCTCCCAGCTCGAGCGATGCGAGCAGGCGTTCCGAAACACCGGCTTTTTTAGCGAGGGCGGCACGGGTGATCCCCTGCGCCTCGCGCGCCTGACGCACGTAGATGCCGGCTTGGCGCGGTGTGGTGATGGGAAGGGTATCCACGGTGATCTCCTAACGTGCAGACTTTTGCATATCAGTATGACATGCAAAAGTCTGCACGAAAAGGCCTCATACAAAACTCTGCATGAGGCCTTGTGCTGGCGTTGAGTTTTGAGCGATTGTGTTTGGCACTACAGCGCCAAAATCCCCAGATGCTCAAGCAAGATCTTAAGCCCGATGAGGACGAGTACGACGCCGCCCACGATGGCGGCGGGTTTTTCGTAGCGCGCGCCAAAGGTGTGGCCGATCGCTACGCCGGCAACGGAGAAGAGAAAGGTCGTGATGCCAATGAGCGACACGGCAGGAACGATATCGACCGAGAGCGCGGCAAACGAGATACCCACGGCGAGCGCGTCAATCGAGGTGGCGATGGCAAGGATTAGGTACTCGCCCAGGTCGATCTTTTCGGCATCCTTGACGTCGCCTTCGTCCTCATCCTCGTCTTCGGTAAAGGCCTCCCACAGCATTTTGCCGCCGATGAAGGCCAAAAGGATAAAGGCAATCCAATGGTCGATGGGTCCGATGATGCCCATGAATTGACTGCCGAGCGCCCATCCGATTATGGGCATGCCGGCCTGAAAACCGCCAAAGAACAGGCCGAGCACCACGGCGACTTTAAGGTTGATTTTCTTCATGCCAAGGCCTTTGCAGATGGAAACGGCAAAGGCGTCCATCGAAAGGCCAACGGCGAGCAACACGAGCTCTGCGAGTCCCATAGTCTGGCTCCCTCTCTGCGGGCGGGCCCGCGTGTACCTCTTGGGAGAGTAACAAAAAAGACCCGTGGCGTACGCGTTGCGCGCACAGCCACGAGTCTCGTTCATTAAGGCAAGCCAGGCCGCATCGGCCAGTGTGTTGACTTGCCGCGCCGCCGGAGGCGAACCCGATCACGCGACTACTCCCTCATTTATGCGAATCCCGATGCTACCACATAAGCAGCTCATTTGGATTGGGGCTCTCAGCTGTGTTCGCTCATTCTGTAAGCATCGGATTTTGCGGGCGTCACAGGGGCAAACCGTGAGAAACTTATTGACGTTTATGGAGCGTATACGATGGGAGCGATGCCTTGGATAAGAACGAGCTGCAAAAGCGTATGGAACAGGCCATTCGCCTGACGGCACCTGGCCAGCCGATCCGCACCGCCCTTGACATGATCATTGCCGGTCACCTGGGCGCCCTTATCTGCGTCGGCGACACCGAAAACGTGCTCGCCGCCGGCAACGACGGCTTCCCGCTCAACATTTCGTTCACCTCGAACCGTCTATTCGAGCTCTCCAAGATGGACGGCGCCATCGTCATCGATGGCGACCTCACCCAGATCCTGCGCGCCAACTTCCACCTCAATCCCGATCCCTCGCTCGCCACGAGTGAGACGGGCATGCGTCACCGTACTGCCGCTCGCATGTCGGTGCTCACCGATGCCATCGTGATCTCGGTCTCGGCCCGTCGTGCCGTCGTTAACGTGTACGTCCACGGTAAGAGCTATGAGATTCAGCCTGTCACCACCATCATGAGCTCGGTCAACCAGCTCGTCGCCACGCTTCAGACCACCCGTCAGTCGCTCGACCGCTCCCTGCTGCGTCTGACGGCCCTCGAGCTCGATGACTACGTTACGCTCGCCGACATCACCGGCATTTTCTCGAGTTTCGAGATCATGCAACAGGCAAAGACCGAGCTTAAGGATTGTATCGTCAAGCTGGGCAACCAGGGCAAGCTCGTGCAGATGCAGCTCGAGCAGCTCGCGGGCTCCAGCATGGATACCGAATACGACCTGATGATCCGCGACTATGCGAGCGATTCCTCCGAGGCAAACGCCGAGAAGATTCGCGCCGAGCTTAGCCGCATGACGCCTAAGGACTTGTCCGACCCACAGCATGTGGCGGCGGTTCTGGGTTACGACGACCTGGACGAGGACTCCGTCATGACGCCGCTGGGCCTGCGCACGCTTTCGCGCGTGTCCGTCGTGCGCGACGGCGTGGCCGAGAAGATCGTCGACGAGTACGGCTCGCTGCAGGAACTCATGGACGACATC
Source organism: uncultured Collinsella sp. (assembly GCA_902494165.1). GTDB lineage: Bacteria > Actinomycetota > Coriobacteriia > Coriobacteriales > Coriobacteriaceae > Collinsella. The sequence continues at coordinate 29,479 of CABUSD010000010.1, forward strand.
AGCGAGGATCCGGAGCGCTTGGGCGACTTTGGCGTCAACAACCCTGCCATTCTTGCGGACTCGCTGTACCGCATGAAGGGCACCAAACAGGGGAACGCATAATGGCGCCCGTATGCGCCGTGGTCGTTGCCGGTGGCAGCGGCCAGCGCTTTGGTAACCCCGGTGGCAAGCAACTCGTCAATGTAGCGGGCCGTCCGCTCATGAGCTGGTCCATCCGCGCATTTGACCGTAGCGATAAGGTCGGCCAAATCGTCGTGGTTTGCCCTGCCGAGCGCCGTGCCGAGATGCGCCGCCTGGCCATCGACCCGTTTGACTATGACACGCCCATCAGCTTTGCCGATGCCGGCGATACTCGTCAGGATTCCACCCGCGCCGGCGTGCACGCGGTGCCGGCGGGTTTCGAATATGTCGCTATCCACGACGGCGCCCGTCCGCTCATTACCACCGAGGCTATCGACCACGCTATCGACGTGCTCGTGAACGACCGTGCTCTCGACGGTGTCGTGTGCGGTCAGCCCGCGATCGACACGCTCAAGATCGTCGACGGCGATAATATCGTCGAGACGCCGCCGCGCGAGCTCTATTGGGCAGCGCAGACGCCGCAGATCTTTAGCGTCGATGCTATGAAGCGCGCTCACGCCGCTGCTATCGCTGAGGGCTTTATCGGTACCGACGATTCATCGCTGGTCGAGCGCATGGGCGGACGCGTCCGCTGCGTCCAGAGCCCGCGCGACAACCTTAAGGTTACGGTGCCCGAGGACCTGCGTCCCGTAACCGCGATTCTGCTTGGCCGTATGGCCGAGGGAGAGGATCTTCCCCATGTTCAGTAACCTGCGCATTGGCCACGGCTACGACGTCCACCGTTTGGTGGAGGGGCGTCGATGTATCATCGGCGGGGTCGACATTCCCTACGAGCGCGGCCTGCTGGGCCACTCGGATGCCGATGTGCTCGCGCACGCCTTGGCCGACGCCATTCTGGGTGCCTGCCGCGGGGGAGACATCGGCAAGCTATTCCCCGACACCGATCCTGCCTATGAGGGCGCCGACTCGATGGTGCTGCTTGCCCGCGTGATGGACTATGCACGCGAGCTGGGCTTTGAGTTTGTCGATGCCGATTGCACCATTGCCTGTCAGCAGCCTAAGATCACCCCGCACCGCGATGCCATGCGCGCTAACCTTGCCCATGCCCTGGGCGTTGACGTCGAAAACGTGGGCGTCGCCGCTACCACGACCGAAAAGCTCGGTTGGGAAGGCCAGGGCGAGGGAATCGGCGCCTGGGCCGTCTGCCTGCTACAGAAAACCGTTAAGGAGTAACGAATGCGTATCTACAACAGCGCTACCCATAAAAAGGAAGAGTTCCAGCCCATCGAGTCCGGCAAGGTCCGCATGTACGTGTGCGGCCCCACGGTCTACGACAACATCCACATCGGCAACGCCCGTACGTTCATCAGCTTTGACGTGATTCGCCGCTGGCTCATCGCGAGCGGTTACGAGGTCACGTTCGCCCAGAACCTCACCGATGTCGACGACAAGATCATCAAGCGCGCCAACGAGCAGGGCCGTACCGCCGCCGAGGTTGCGACGGAGTTCTCTGACAAGTTTATCGGCGTTATGCGCGCCGCCAACGTGCTCGATCCCGATGTGCGTCCTCGCGCCACCAAGGAGATCGGCCCCATGATCGCCATGATCAAGACGCTCATCGAGCAGGGCCATGCCTATGCCGCCGATAACGGCGACGTGTACTTTGCCGTGCGCAGCGATCCCAACTACGGCCAAGTCTCGGGCCGCAACATCGACGACCTTATGGTTGGCGCGCGCATCGAGGAGAACGAGGACAAGAACGATCCGCTCGACTTTGCCCTGTGGAAGGCCGCCAAGCCCGGCGAGCCCAGCTGGCCGAGTCCCTGGGGCGAGGGCCGTCCCGGTTGGCACACCGAGTGCGCCGCCATGGTGCATCGCTACCTGGGCACTCCGATCGACATCCACGGCGGCGGCTCCGACCTTGCCTTCCCGCATCACGAGAACGAGTGCGCCCAGGCCACCTGCGCCTGGCACCAGGGCTTCTCCAACACCTGGATGCACACGGGCATGCTGCTGGTAGACGGCGAGAAGATGTCCAAGTCTCTCGGCAACTTCTTTACGCTGGCCGAGGTCCTCGAGCAGCACTCCGCTGCCGCCCTGCGCCTGCTGATGCTGCAGACGAGCTATCGCTCGCCGCTCGACTTTTCTTGGGAGCGCCTGGAGGGTGCCGAGAACTCGCTCACGCGTATCGCCGGTACGGTCGAGAATCTGCGCTGGGCCGCGAACCATGCGACGACCGATGCCGATGAGGCAGCATCCGAGGCGTTTGCCGCCAAGGCCGCCGAGACTCGTGCCACCTTTAAGGAGTGCATGGACGACGACTTTAACACCGCTGGTGCCATGGGTGCCGTCTTTGGCTTTGTGACCGAGTGCAACCAGTATTTGGAGCAGGCGGGCGACGCTGCCGACAAGGCTGCCGCGCTTGCCGCCGCCGACACGCTGGCCGAGCTGCTCGATACGCTTGGCGTTGAGCTCCCCGAGCCCAAGGTCGAGCTGCCGCTGGGTCTGCTGGGCGTTGCCGCCGGTCTGGTTGCCTACACGGGCGACGACGTGGACGAGGCCGCTGCCAAGATTCTCGAGGCCCGTGCCGAGGCCCGTGCCGCCAAGAACTGGGATCTGGCAGATGCCATCCGCGATCAGCTCAAGGACCTGGGCCTCACCATTGAGGATACGGCCGCGGGCACTCGTATTAAGAGTCTCTAGTATTTGTCGACCGTTCGAGGTGCGGCAGATTGCCTTGAAAGAGGAGGGCATAGACCTGGTGGTCATGCCCGACGATTGAAAGGCAAGGTGTCGTGGCTCGGACGGTCGATTCTTGTTCGTTATCTATTTAAGGAGGCCGTTTTATGGCCGACAATCGCAAACGTGCGCCTCGTGGCGGCAAGCAGGCCGCTTCTGGCTCGCGTCCGATTCGCCGCAATGACCGCGCTGCCGCTCCCAAGGGCCAGCGTGATCGCACTCAGGCCGCACGTCCGCAGCGCGATCGCAACCGCGACGCTGGCCAGGCTCCCAAGGGCGAGTTTATCGAAGGTCGTCGTGCTGCCGCCGAGGCGCTACGCACTGGTTTTCCCATCAAGTGCGCGCTCATTGCCGAGGGCGGGGAGCGCGATGCCGCTTTGTCGCGCCTGGTCGACGACCTCAACGCCGCGGGTGTCCGCATTAAGTATGTGCCGCGCGCGCAGCTCGACGCGCTGTCGAGTCATGGCGCCCACCAGGGCATCGCGCTCGAGGTTGGCAACTTTCCCTATGCCGATGTCGCCGATATTCTCGACCGCGCAGGCGAGGGCCCGGCACTTGTCGTGGTGCTCGACCACGTGACTGACGACGGCAACTTTGGCGCCATCGTGCGCTCCGCCGAGGTTGTGGGCGCGGCCGGCGTCATCATCGCCAACAAGCGTGCCGCCGGCGTGACCGTGGGCAGCTACAAGACTTCAGCCGGCGCCGTCATGCATCTGCCTATCGCGCAGGTGCCCAACATCGCCCGTGCGCTTGACGATCTCAAGGCCGCTGGCTTTTGGGTGGGCGGTGCCTCCGAGCATGCCGAAGGTGGTTGCTGGGATGCTCCCTTCGAGGGCCGCGTGGCGCTCGTCATGGGCTCCGAGGGCGACGGTATCTCGCGCCTGGTGCTCGAGAAATGTGACTTTTTGACCAAGCTTCCCCAGCGCGGCATGACCGAGAGCCTCAACGTTGCCCAGGCAACGACGGCGCTATGCTTTGAGTGGCTGCGCCGCAATGCCGGCGAGCTCATGGGGGAGGAGTAGCGCATGTCCAAAAAGAACCGTGCCAAGTCCAAGGCCAAGCGCTTTGGCGAAGGCTCGGCCAAGCCGATTGTTTCGGCCGCGACCTACGGCGTGGGCGGCAATGCGTTTGCGCAGGCCATCGCCGATCCGGTCTCGACGGTGCACTCCAACAAGCCCGAGCTGCTGGTGGTCGACGGTTACAACGTGATCCACTGCACGCCGCGCTACGAAAAGCTCGTATACGACCATTCCGACGATCCGTATTCCAGCGACGTTCACGATATGGCGCGCACCGCCCTCATCAACGACGTCGCTGCCTTTGCCCAGGGCCGCTACGAGGCCGTGATCGTGTTCGACGGCGCGGGCAATATCTCCAGCGAGCGCCCCAACCTGCCGGCCCGCGGCGTGCGCATCGAGTTCTCGCCGACGGGTGTTTCAGCCGATACCGTGGTGCAAAAGCTCTGCATCGAGGCGCGCGAGGAAGGCCGCGCATGCTCCGTGGTATCGAGCGACGGTACGATCCAGGCCGTCGTCATGGGCAAGGGTGTCACGCGCATCTCGAGCCGTATGCTGGTGGACGAGATCAAACAGATCGACAACGACGTGCACGAGGCCGAGGAGGCCCCGCAGATCAAGATGACCCTGGGCAGCCGTCTAAGCCCCGAGGCCCTGGCCAAGCTCAAGGCCCTTCGCGGGAGGTAGGGGAGTTGGCGGGGCAATGCTGCCTCGCTAACTCCATTCAGCGATGTCGATCATTCTTTCGAGGCGCCACGTTAGCGCCTCTTTTAGATAAGGCAGTCTCGCTGCTAGGGCATCGTTTTTAGACAGAATCTCGATTGCCTCGTCAACGAAGCCTTTGAGTTTGTCGCCGTCAAACCAGCCCATGTCCTCGACGAGCAACATTTGTTTGGCGGGGCTTGAATGAAACTGCGCGCTGGTAAAACTGTGCTCTCCTGCCCGAAGCTCCTCAAGAGAGATGTTGCACCAGAGCGATGACCCCGAATCGAAGATGGGGGCTGGTCTGCAGACCAGTGAGTTGACGTTTCGCACGAGGCCGAAGTTGCGCCAATGACGATCGTAGTTGGCGATGATGTCGTCACACACGATCATGCGGTCAAGGGCATCCTTGACGCCTGTCACCCCGAGTTCCTCGCAGTTTGCTACGTATCGCTCGTAGTCGGTTAGTCGTTCATCTGCGTTTGCGTGCTGGTTTACATAGAACGCGGGGACATACTCTTCTTCATCAGTTAAGAAGACATCGCATATGCTCAGGGCGGAAGTGCCCGTGCCCTCGAGCGAGTAAGGCACATAATCGCAGGCGTTTAGGATGCGACGGTGGAGCGCGGTCGCCACCAGCTCGTTATAAGGTTCCTGGTTCAGGTGCGCTCCTGCCTTATGCAGAATTCGACGTTCGCCCTCGCACGTCCAGTACTTTTGAAGATTGCCGTCCGAGGTGTAATCGGGCTTTGCGGCAGCCGCTTTTCCCTCTGGGGCAAAGGGCGCAATGGACAGCGAGACGTCATCAAAGGTGTTATTGAAGAAGTTGATATCCTCCCAGGCGAGACCGGAATCTTGGGGTCTAATCCAATACTGGTCGGATAGGGAGAGGCCGAGATTTCGCTGGACGAGTTCATCGGGAACATCGACTGCGGCTTCTGCAAGCAGGGAGGCTAGCCCAATGCGTGCGAGCGGGATACCGCGGCCGCGCCACCAGATGCGGAAGGAGTCGAGCGATATGGGGCTATTAGGGCCAAATACTCCAATAGGGGCGTGGGCGTAATCGATGTCGGCACCGATGTGGGTAAAGTCTTTTCGCGATGTGCTGTAGACCAGCTGAGCGACTTCGTACGTGCGGTTCATGAGGGTGAACGCGATCTCGCTCTTACCGTGGCCGCGGCGGGGACGTCCCCCCGTTTTGGTCACGGAGCGGAGTCGCGTGTCGACGCTGTCTTTGTCGATGAGCCATACACCAGAAGCCTTGCGGGCGGTCAGCGCGCCGTTCTTAATGAGCTCCTGCACCCTGCGCGGGGTGATGCCGAGCAGCTCGGCGGCTTCCTTGGTAGTAAGCATCACGAAACCCTTCGTCAAAACGAATAGTTTTATATATAGCAATTGTAATTAAAACTATTCGTTCTAACGAATGGTTTTGAGATTGAGGGCGAACCGACAGAAATGAACGGGCCTGGTACCTGTTGTTGCTGGATTTTGCATATTTGTATAACGCCGTGTGGCCTGTTGCGCCCCGTCCGTAATTCCTTTATTCTTAACAGGCTTCGCGCGAAAGCGCCAAGTGTGCCAGTGTGGCGCAACGGTAGCGCAACTGATTTGTAATCAGTGGGTTGCAGGTTCGATTCCTGTCACTGGCTCCATGAGAGTTTCGGGCTCTGTCTCTATATGGGACAGAGCCCGTTTCTATTTAGGTGGTGCGCCATCGGGTTAGCGCCCATCCCGTTTTTGGTTTGTCTCGTCCTCCAGTTTGTCTAAATCTGTAACACCAAGACCGATATTTGGCATCTAACTGTTACAGATTGAGATGAAACTTAGGGTGTTTTAGGAATATCTTGATCTGTAACATGTAGAAGCGGAATAGGCCTCTTGCTGTTACAGATCGAGACAAGGGCGGGTGCGGACCTGGGTGTTCTGCTCGAGCGTGGATTTCTGGACACGCGAGCGAAGAAAATCTTCCGACCGGAGAACGAGCGTGGATAATTAACTTGGATAGGGAGCTAAGGTAAACACCGATTGTCTATCGAAGGCTTTAGAAACGACGACCCCGATTTCATTGTGGAATCGGGGTCGTTTGTGCCTGAGGAATCCGAATGGATTAATCGAGCTCCTAAGGGACTTCTTGGGTTCTTGCTAATGGTCTGCCGAGGATGTCCCCAATGCAAGCAGCGGGCATCTACTCAATATAGTTGGGATTCTTCTTGATGATCACGCGTGCAGCGATGAACGAGACGACGATGGCGATGACGGCGACAACGCACGCCAGTACGAAGTTGCCCATGGATCCATCGGGAGCGATAAAGATCAGCGCAGAAAGAAGACCGGGGCATGCTCCCGCAACATACTCCTTCAGGACGAAGATACCTGCAGGGAGTCCCGCGCAGAGGGCGCCGATTGCCGTGCCGACAAGCAGGCGGGGACGCTCGATGAGGCAGCCGTAAAATGCGGGCTCAGTTACGCCACAGAGTGCGGTGACGGCAACCGTGGTGACCATACCTCTCTTCTCCTTGTTGCCTTTCATTGCAGTTGCCAAGGCGAGACTCGTGCCGCCAATGCAGAGGTTTGAGATGAAGCCAAAGATGATGGGCGCCCAGCCGAGCTGCGCCAAGCTCGTAACTTCGATCGCGATGTAGGCCTTATCAAGACCGAGCATGACAAAATAGGGATTAAGGGCTGCAAGGATTGGAGTAGCGATAAATGCCACGTTATCCATGAGCCACGTGGCGGCATCACTCAGCGCGTAGCCCATCATGCTGCCGGCGGGGCCGAGGATAATCAGCTCAACAGGCACGACGATGAACATGGTGAGCAGCGGCTTCAAGAACAGTTTGGTAATGTCGGGGATGATTTTCTGAAGACCGCGATCAACAAAGTACATGAACACAACGCCCAGTACGATTGGCACCACCGTGCTCGAGTAGTCATTCGTCGGGATGGGGATGCCAAGAAAGTCGAGACCCTCAGCACCGCTAATAGACGAGCTAATCATGATTGCGCCCAGCAGTGCGCCCATGATAGGCTGCATCTTCATGACGGCGGCGAGCTGATAGCCGAGGTAAACGGGCAGGAAGCTAAATGAGGCGCTGAAGATCGCCAGCAGAACCTGGGCGGTTCCGCTATCGGTGCTCAATCCACAATAATTGACCAGGAGATTCTTGATCGAAAGAATGAGTCCGCCAACGATGAGCGCCGGGACGATGGGCATGAATACCTGTGCAGAGACGTTCCCGAATTTCTCAATCAAGCCCATGGCGGTGTTACCGCTTTTAATGCCTTCTGCAAGGTCTTTGGCGGTTTGGGCATCGTCGGCAACCGTGCCACCACCGACTTCGATTCCCGCGAAGTCGAGGAAGTCGTTGTAAGCCTCGGTGACGTTGGGGCCGATGATCACCTGAAGCTGGCCACCGCTGACTACTGCCCCGAGCGCCTGGTCGGCCGATTTGGCGAGCTGGAGATCGATGATCGAGGTGTCTCGTGCGTCGATGCGAAGGCGCGTCGCACAATGAGTTACCGATGTAATGTTCTCTTTGCCGCCAACAGCCTTTAGGACTGTTTCGGACATTGCCTGATATTTCATCTCTTTCTCCTAACCTTCCTGCTCCTGATACTTCGAGATAAGGTCTCGGTACCAATACCAGCTCTTTTTGGGGGTGCGCTCCAGATTGTTCTCGAAGTCGATATGGACAAGTCCGTATCGTTTTTCGTAGCCGTTGATCCAGCTATACAGATCCATCGTCGACCAGAGGTAGTAGCCCTCAACGCGCGCGCCGTCGCGCTTAGCCCTCATCATGTGCTCGATGAACTGGCCCAGAAGCTCGATGCGGTCATCATCGTGGATTATTCCGTCTGCGTCTGGTTGCTCATAGGCGCCATGTCCGTTTTCCGTAATAAAGATGCGGGGCGCGTCATAGCGCTCGTGGACATCCATGATGGTTGAATACATGCAACTTGGGAGTATTTCGCGGCCCCATTTATTGCGGGGAACATTGCTGTCGCGGGCGCTTTCAAACAAGGGCGCAATGCATTTTCCTTCGACCTTTTTGCTCGAACCGCCCTTATTGTTCGCCGAAACGGCAAGCTCTCCACCGTGCCAGTCGGTTACATACTCTCGGCAATACACGTTGAGTCCAATAAAATCGACTTTACCGTCTCTGAATTCTTCTACGTCATTTGGGGATCGATAGAGCGAGACGCCAAGTTTTTCAAGGATTTCGTCCATTTCTGGCGGCAGTTGACCCTGAAGTGCTGGTGCCAGAATCATGCGATTGGCGAAAAAGTCTGCGTATCGAAATACGTCATCGGGGTGCTCGGTTGCCGGGTCGAGTTCGACAACGCCGCCATCGTGAACGGCGCCGATGATGCCGTCGTAGCCCATTTGACGATATGCTCGGACTGCGAGTGCGCTTGCGCGCATCAGGTTGTACTGAAACTGCATGTACGACTGAACGTCGAGCGATCGATTGGGGGGATAGTTGCCCAACATGTTTACGCAGTAGCTGTAGAAATGCGGCTCGTTAACGGTAGCCCAGATTTTGACGCGGTCTCCAAAGCGCTCAAAGCAAATCTTGGCGTATTTGCAGAACCACTCTGCCATATCGTTGTTCAGCCATCCGCCTTTGCAAGCAAGCGTGAATGGCAGATCGTAATGGAACAGCGTAACGTTGGGCTCTATGCCATTTTCGAGGCAGCAATCAATGACCCGATTATAAAAATCGATACCCTTTTCATTCACTTCACCGATACCCGTGGGGATGATTCGACTCCATGAAAGAGAGAAGCGATAGGTGTTTTGTCCGCCTTCTTTCATCATGCGGATATCTTCTTCATAGCGATGGTAGAAGTCGCAAGATACATCACCGTCAACATGGTTGATGTTCTTATTGCTTGTGTGGTTAAAGAAATCCCACTCGCCAAGGCCTTTGCCGTCTTCGTTCCAGGCACCCTCGCACTGATAAGACGCCGTGGCGGAACCCCAGAGAAACGGGATGTTGTTCACGTTGCCCATGAATCCCCTTTTCATCATTCAACACGGTGGATACGTGTGGCGGAATTACGATTAAGATGACGTCAACTGATTTGAATCATAGGAGAACGACCAAAGCTGTTTGATTCAATAAATGAACTATGATTTCGAGGAGAGCGGAAAGAGGGATCACGTGAATATCAATGACTTCGATGTGCTCAATCGCATTAGCTCCATCATCAACAGCGAGTTTGGGTCAAACGATGCCGCCATCGCTCGATATCTCATCGCTCACATTAGGCGTTCGAGCGAAATCAATGTTGCCACAATAACCCGCGATGCATTCGTGACCCGTTCCGCTGTTCGTCGTTTCTGCAATCGATTGGGCTACCAGTCTCTTAGCGATTTGAAAGAATCATTTACTCAATCAGTCTTTCCAAGCGACTTAAGCCATCGAGAGGAGGAATTTGGCTACGAGGAGTACAGGGCAGAGCTCGACGTTCGCATGATCGAGATGTTCGCTGAGGTTGAAAGCGGCGTGTCCGATATCGCTATTAAGCACCTTGCCGACGAAATTGATGGCCATAAAAACGTTGAAATCTGGTGCACCAATAATGTGAGCGCCAATCTCGTACGATTTCAGCAGGAAATGTTTTATGCGGGCAAGATAGTTCGCATAGTTGCTGGGGCTAACGTCGCGGAATTGAAAAACATGGGAGACGCTTCGCAGTCATTGATAATTCTCGTATCGGTCTCCGGGCTATTTGCGTCCCAGGCGCGTGAGTATCTTGATTGCCGTTCGGGCAGGAAGATTCTAATTACTGCGTTTAGCAACGATGACAAATCGAGGTCTTTTGACCGTGTATATCGTCTTGGTAATGCGGGAAACGGAATTGACCGACTCGGCGTTTATTCGAAATACGCCATGACCTATTTCTTCGACTTGCTATCGTCGTGTTACTTGAGTCGCTACCCCTGCACCAAGGGGGAGCCGCTCTATGGGTCTACTTTGGTCTGGCCCGAGCAGTAGCGGCTCTATAGTTCTCCCGTCTGGAGAATGAGCGTGAATAATCTCCGCTCTGGGCTTAGAGCCGCGCTAAAAGCGGGAGATTATCCACGCTTGAACGTGCCGTGGAAGCACGATCGTGACCTATGTAATAGTGCAAGAGGGTCGGTATCGAAGGTCGATGCTGCAGATGTACTCCACCGTGACAAAGTGTTCCCTCGTAAAATGTCACAAGCGTAGCCAAATCCATCGTCCTTCATATCCAAACTCAGTAAAACCGCAGGTCAAAGGTATATAGATACGCCCGGGGCCGTGTATCTAGAGGTTTTCGTTGACAGCCCCCAAGGTTGCATCGTATTATCTTTTTCGTTCGCGGGGGCGGCGGTCCAAAAGACCAAAGGACCTGCGGATACTTGAACGATTGGGAGTTTGCCCGAGTGGTTAATGGGGACGGGCTGTAAACCCGTTGGCTCTGCCTACATAGGTTCGAATCCTATAGCTCCCACCCGTCAAGTGCCTGTATAGCTCAGTCGGTAGAGCACTTCGTTGGTAACGAAGAGGTCACCAGTTCAAGTCTGGTTGCAGGCTCCATCCGGCGGTGTAGCTCAGTTGGTTAGAGCACACGGTTCATACCCGTGGCGTCACTGGTTCGAATCCAGTCACCGCTACCATAGGTAACACGGTGGCTTCTCAATAGTATGTTGAGAGGCCACTATGGTATAAAGGCAAAGTCCCGTCCGGGGACGACCTGTTTAGAGGAGGGCTTTATGGCCAAAGAGAAGTTTGAGCGCACTAAGCCGCATGTTAACATCGGCACCATTGGTCACGTCGACCACGGCAAGACCACGCTGACCGCTGCCATCACCAAGGTTCTCTCCGAGACCGAGGGCTGCAAGGCTGACTTCACTGCGTTCGAGAACATCGACAAGGCTCCCGAGGAGCGCGAGCGCGGCATTACGATCTCCGTCTCCCACGTTGAGTACGAGACCGCTGCCCGTCACTACGCTCACGTTGACTGCCCGGGCCACGCTGACTACGTCAAGAACATGATCTCCGGCGCTGCTCAGATGGACGGCGCTATCCTGGTTATCGCCGCTACCGACGGCCCCATGGCTCAGACCCGCGAGCACATCCTGCTCGCCCGTCAGGTCGGCGTTCCCTACATCGTCGTCTTCCTGAACAAGTGCGACATGGTCGACGATGACGAGCTCATCGACCTCGTCGAGATGGAGACCCGTGAGCTCCTCTCCGAGTACGATTTCCCCGGCGACGACATCCCCGTCATCCGTGGTTCCGCTCTGGGCGCTCTCGAGGGCGACGCCAAGTGGATGGACGCTATCCGCGAGCTCATGAAGGCCGTCGACGAGTACATCCCGACGCCTGCTCGTAACAACGACCTCCCGTTCCTGATGGCCGTTGAGGACGTTATGACCATCTCCGGCCGTGGTACCGTTGCTACCGGCCGTGTCGAGCGCGGTGAGCTCAAGCTCAACGAGCCCGTCGAGATCGTCGGCATCAAGGATACCCAGAACACCGTCGTTACCGGTATCGAGATGTTCCGTAAGTCCATGGACTTCTGCGAGGCTGGCGACAACGTCGGTCTGCTGCTCCGCGGCATCAAGCGTGAGGACATCGAGCGCGGACAGGTTCTCTGCAAGCCCGGTTCGGTTACCCCGCACACCAAGTTCACCGGCGAGATCTACGTTCTGACCAAGGAGGAGGGCGGCCGTCACACCCCGTTCTTCGATGGTTATCGTCCTCAGTTCTACTTCCGTACCACCGACGTTACCGGTACAGTCAAGCTCCCCGAGGGCACCGAGATGGCTATGCCTGGTGACCACATCACCATCGAGGGCGACCTCATCCACCCGATCGCCATGGAGGAGGGCCTGCGCTTCGCTATCCGCGAGGGTGGCCACACCGTCGGTTCGGGCATCGTCTCCACGATCATTGAGTAAATTAGCTCTTTGATATAGCTGACTTAGAGAACCCGGCACTTATATGGGTGCCGGGTTCTTTTCTGCAATGGATATTGAGCCGTTGCTGGTGTCGAGAGGATCGATAATGGTCCTGGATGCACCGTCGATTAGCTCTCGATGGCTTCATTGATGTGTTCCAAATATGAATGGATCCACCGAGAACCAATTGACTCGAGGTTTTCATTGACAGCACTTACGTGGAGCTGATAAAGTAACAACTCGTGCCCGTACGGGGCGGAAATGAAAGGTTCAGGATACATGCGTACTCTAGTTACTCTTGCGTGCACTGAGTGCAAGCGCCGCAACTATACGACCACCAAGAACAAGTCGACCATGCCTGATCGTATGGAGATCAAGAAGTATTGCCCCTGGTGCCGTCACCACACGCTGCACAAAGAGACTCGCTAGTCTCTAGTCACATACGCCAGTAGTTCAATTGGTAGAGCATCGGTCTCCAAAACCGAGTGTTGAGGGTTCGAGTCCTTCCTGGCGTGCCAGTCATTATTCCGTAAGCTCCCATTTGGGGGCTTACGGTTTACTCATGTATAAGCGCATTGCGCGGAGGTAACCCAAATGGCCAACAAGAAGAACAAGAAGAAGGCTCAGCAGCCGGCACCTGCCAACAAAGCTGCCGCCAACTCCAAGGTTGAGGCCAAGAAGGCCGTTGCCAAGAAGAACGAGAAGGCTGCGAAGTCCAAGAAGAACGAGAAGCCTGGTTTCTTCGCCCGCACCAAGAAGTATTTCGCTTCGGTCAAGTCCGAGATGAAGCGTGTCACGTGGCCCGATAAGAAGGAGCTCGTGAACTACTCGGTTGTTGTTTGCGCTTCTCTGATCGTCGTCGGCGTCGTCATCGCTCTGCTCGATGCTGGCTTTGGCGAGGCTCTTGCTCTGTTCTCTGGATTGAGGGGCTAAACCATGTCTAAGCGTTGGTACGTCGTTCACACTTACTCTGGATACGAGAACCGCGTTAAGTCCGATCTCGAGCATCGCATCGAGACTATGGGCATGCAGGACCGTATCTTTGATATCGAGATTCCTATGGAGCGCGTCACCGAGATTAAAGAGGGTGGCAAGCGTGAGACCAAGGATTCCAAGATTTTCCCGGGTTATGTCCTGGTCCGCATGGAGATGGATGACGATGCTTGGACGTGCGTTCGTAACACGCCTGGCGTCACCGGTTTCCTGGGCGGCAACGGCAAGCCCGCTCCGCTTTCCCGCGACGAGTACAACAAGATGACTCGTCGTCCCGGTAAGGGCGATTCGCCCAAGCGCACCTCGGTTGATATTGAGGTCGGTACGTCCGTCCGCGTCACCGATGGCCCGCTTACCGACTTTGATGGCAAGGTCTCCGAGGTTAACACCGAGGCTGGCAAGCTCAAGGTCACGCTGATGATCTTTGGCCGCGAGACGCCGGTCGAGCTCGACTTTAACCAGGTCGCTGTCATCGCTTAAGTTTTCGTCCGTTCGCGCGAGCGTGCTTCTTCTGTGACTGCTCATCTCAGGAGTGCTTCTAACACGTGCGTGCTTACGATATAGCAAGTACTTCACACTCGTGATTCGAAAGGAATGACCATGGCTGAGAAGAAGGTTGCCAACGTCATTAAGCTCCAGATTCCTGCTGGTGCAGCAAACCCCGCTCCTCCCGTCGGCCCCGCCCTGGGCGCTGCTGGCGTGAACATCATGCAGTTCTGCCAGGCCTTTAACGCCGAGACGCAGGACAAGAAGGGTGACATCATCCCCGTTGAGATCTCTGTCTACGAGGACAAGTCCTTCTCCTTCATCACCAAGACCCCGCCGGCGGCTCACCTCATCAAGAAGGAGCTGAACCTCAAGTCTGGTTCCGCTAAGCCCCAGGCTGACAAGGTTGGTCAGCTCTCCCAGGAGCAGCTCACCAAGATCGCCGAGATCAAGATGCCGGACCTCAATGCCAACGACATTGACGCCGCCAAGAAGATCATCGCCGGTACCGCCCGTTCCATGGGCGTCACCATCGCTGAGTAGCGATTTCTTTAGGTAATGACGGGTGCTCCGACCGGGGCGCCCGTTATATGTGTGCAATAGGGCACACGATACGATGTGGGAGGGTTCACGCCCGTTTAACCACAGGAGGTAATGCACATGGCTAAGCATGGTAAGAGCTATAACGCCGCTGCCGAGAAGATCGACCGCGCCACGCTCTACACCCCCCTTCAGGCTGCTAAGCTCCTCAAGGAGCTCGACACCGCCAAGTTCGACGAGACCGTCGAGGCCCACTTCCGTCTGGGTATCGATACTCGTAAGGCTGACCAGAACATCCGTGGTTCCATCTCCCTGCCCCACGGCACCGGCAAGACCGTTCGTGTTGCCGTCTTCGCCGAGGGCGAGAAGGCCCGCGAGGCTGAGGCTGCCGGCGCCGACATCATCGGTTCCGACGAGCTCGTCGCCCAGATTCAGAAGGGCGAGATCAACTTCGACGCCGCTATCGCTACGCCGAACATGATGGCCAAGGTTGGCCGCATCGGTAAGATCCTTGGTCCCCGTGGCCTCATGCCGAACCCCAAGCTCGGCACCGTGACCATGGACGTCGCCAAGATGGTCTCCGAGCTCAAGGCTGGCCGCGTTGAGTACCGCGCTGACCGCTATGGCATCTGCCACGTGCCCCTGGGCAAGAAGTCCTTCTCTGAGCAGCAGCTCGTCGAGAACTACGCTGCCCTGTACACCGAGATTCTGCGCGTCAAGCCCTCTTCTGCTAAGGGCAAGTACGTCAAGTCCATCTCCGTGTCTTCCACCATGGGCCCTGGCGTCAAGGTCGATTCCGCTGTCCAGCGTGACTTCCTGGCTGAGTAACTGCTAGTTACTGCCTGAGTACAGCAAGCATTGCTAAAGAAACCCGGTTCTGCCTTGTGCAGGACCGGGTTTCTTGCTATCGCGTCAAAGGCACCACAAAGGGGACAGTGTCCTCTTTGTGGTGGTTACCAGGGTGTTCTGGCCGTTGAGGGCTCGATGGCTTCGTGGCGTTTGAGCTCGCGGCGCATGGTTTGTGAGTTGAGCCAAGCTGCTTGCCAGCCGCGGATGGGGTAGTGCGTCTGGTCGAGCTCAAACTGCGTATAGCCGCAGGCGTTGATGATCGTCGTTCCACACACATGCTGACGCTCGCGCTGAAAATCGCAACCGTAGCTTTGGTGCACATGCCCGTGCACCATGTAGTCGGGATTCCAGGATTCGAGTGCTGTGTTAAAGCACTCGAATCCTCGATGCGGCAGATCGTCCAGATCACCCATACCGGCGGCGGGTGCATGGGTAAGCAGAATGTCGCACCCGCCGACCATCCTAACCTTACGCGACAGCTTACGCATGCGCTTGGACATCTCGCGTTCGGTGTACATGTTGGCGCCGTCGCGATAACGCATGGACCCGCCAAGGCCCGCAATGCGAATCCCTCGGTACGTGTACACGCTGTCCTCTACGCAGATACATCCACCCGGTGCATGACGTGCGTAGCGGTCATCGTGATTGCCGCGCACGTAGATGAGCGGTTTGTTGATGACCGTAACCAAAAACTCAAGATAGTCCGGGTCCAGATCGCCGGCGGACAAAATGAGGTCGACTCCCTCAAAGCGTTCCTTGCGAAAGCACTCCCAAAGGCATCGTTCTTCGGTATCGGCTATGGCAAGGATTTTCATAGGGCAGGGACTTTCGGCTCATCGTCGAGTTGCGGAATGGTGCCCACCACGTTGTCGGCCAGCCAGTCCATCTCAACGATTTGCGTGCTCGGCAGTGGGGGAAAGCCCTCGATCTGCACCACGCCGTCTTGGCTGTGGAGTTCGCCGCCAAATGGATTGATGGAGCCCTCGACGATGCCATTGCGGAGGAGTTGAACAAGCTTGCGCGTCTGATAGGGCAGGCCCGGAGCGTAGCGAATGTCGATAACGCCCGAGCTCATGCCGTACCAGTAGTTGACGGCGCGAACCTGGCTGGCGTCACTGGTCTCATCCCAGGTGCCATGCAGTAGACTTCGCACGATAAGCTCGTAGTATCGGCCCCAGTTCCATACCGGCATGGCAATGCCGGTAACCTTGCCATCGACCAGGCGGTGAAGTCCGTAGGCCGTGGGGTCTTTGAGCGACTTTGACATGTCGGCGCCGGTCATGACGCTTACACCTTCGCGGCACATGGCCTCGGTAAGGCCTCCGGCGGGCACATCGCCCCAAGTCAGGATAATTTGCGCACGGGGGTCGAGCAGCGAGGCGCCAATCGCAAAGGCGTTGATCTCGCTGAGCGCGCCCGAGGCGAAGACCGACGCGTGGTAGCCGATGCGGTGGTTGTCCGCCATGCTGGCGGCAAGGGCGCCCAGGAGGAACTTGGCCTCGTACATCTTGCCAAAGTACGAACGGACACTTTGATGGGGAAGGCCGATAGAGCAGTTGAGGAACCGAACCTGGGGATACTCAACGGCAGCCCTGAGCGTGTATTCCATCAGGCGGTGCGAGGTCGAGAAGATGACGTTTGCTCCATGTTTGACAGCCGTTTCCACGGCGGCGTAGAACACGTCCGGATCGTGACAGTCCTCGAACGCCTCGGTGTGCACGATACCGTCAAAGTGCTCATCGAGATACTGACGCCCTTGGTCGTGCAGGCTGTCCCAGCTCGACGTCGCACAGGGGAACTCATGGATAAAGGCGATGCGCAGGGGGTTGGCCGCCGAATAGACGGTCTTGCCCATAAAGAAGTTGAGCACGCCGGAGGTGGACTTGGCGGGCGACTCTTCCTCATCGACGCTCGGTGCTTCGACAAGATCAACCTTGTCCTCGTCATTTTTGCCGGCGATGACCAGCTCGCGCCAGATCTTGCACAGGCGGTTTACGACGATATCCGTTGGCGTATCCAGCAGGCGGTCCTGGTTGTACACATTGAGGTACACGAGCATGGCGTCGGCAGGCGTAATGTCCAGGTGGTCGCCGCCTGCGCGAAGGTAGGCGCGCTTAAAGAGCAGGAAGGTGTGGCGCAGGTAGTCGACCTTTTTCTGCGGCCATTTTTCGATAAGGTTCTGACCGAGCATCTTGGCGAGCGTCTCGTAGCTTCCCTCACGCGAGAACTCGATCTCGTATAGGGGGCAGACGCGCCAAAACGCGCAGAACTCGCCGTACAGGCGGCTTTCGACGGAATCCCATGTGCCGGGGTAGAGACGGGTGACCTTGGCCGAAACCGTCGGGGCGTCCAGGAATTTGAGGACACTGACGCGTTTGTTGCCTTCCTGGACATAGAACCGATGCATGAACTCGGTGACGATGATGGGGTCGCGATAACCCTCGGTTACCTGGATGTCGTAGAGGTTGGACCACTTGCGGGCGAACTCGGTGCCAAACGGCAGCAGGGGCATAAAGTTGCATGAAAAGGCGGACTGACGGCCCTTGGTAACCGTACCGACGACCATTTCGAGCGGAATGTCTCTCAGGCCGACATTCTCTCGCTGGCCTAAGGGGAGCTGGGCAACCAAGCTATCGAGGTCCGTGAGGTACGGATACTCGCTTTGACTAATGGCGCGTCGACGTCCTTGCTCGCCGCGCTTGCGTGCTTGACGGTAGGCCTCTTCCATGATGTTGCTCCCTTAGTCGTTTAAACAACTATATGAACCATGGTACCACGAATGAAAACCACAACAAAGGTGCCTGTCCCCTTTGTGATGGTTTAGGCAATGATGGGGGCGATGGCGCGGATGCAGGCGTCGGCAGCGGTGAAAGTGGTGCTGTCGTCGCTGACGATAAAGATGATCTTGCCCTTAATGCCAAAGTCGCCGATCTCGCTAAAGAGCACATACGGCTCCTTGTCAAAGCCCGAGATGGGAAGCACGGCGGCCTTGGTGGCGCTGGTCAGCTCGTCTGCCAGCGCGTCGAGCGAGGCCCACTTGGACGTGTCCTTTACGGCAACGGGCACAGCCACGCGCCCAAAGGGCATCAAATGCACGAGCGTGTTCTTGGAGATGTTGGAGTTGGGGACGATGATGGTCTGCCCGCAGGCATCTTCGATGGTCGTGTGGCGCCAGGTGATGTCCTGGACCACGCCCGACACGCCGCCGACCTCGATATTGTCGCCGGGCTTGATGATGCCCATAAACGTAACCTGCATGCCGCCAATAAGGTTTGACAGCGTGTCCTGAAAGCCGAGCGAGATGGCGATGCCGCCGACGCCAAGAGCGGCGACGAGCGCGTTTGCGTTAATGCCAAAGCAGTTGTCGAGGATAAAGCTGCCGCCGATCATCCAGATGACGGCGCGTGCGATGTTGATGAAGATGCTCGATGCTGGAAGCGGGTTGTCGTCGCGATTGAGCAGGTGACGCAGGGTCTTGGATACGACCTTGGTGGCGACGGCGGTGCCTATCGCCAAGATGACGGCCCAGATGATGTTGTGGACCCACCGTTGCTCAAAGAAATGAAGAATCGGCTCAAACAATTCCATGTAGGGAAAACCTCCTTATGATCGTCCAACCATGATACCCACCAAGAAGCCCGTCTGATCAAATTCGGACGGGCTTCTGTGCTCGATATAAGGTTTACGCGGCGGGGCTGTAAGGCCCGGCGGTGTAGCTTAGCGTCGACGCTTCCAGATAATGCCGAGCATGATGACGATGATGCCGCCGATAAGGCACGCGCCAACTACTGCCAGCGTGCGGTCTCCCGTTGTGGCAAGCTTACCGGTCGTCTTCTTGGTGATGACCTTCGTGGCCGTCGTGTCCGTCTTAGGCGAGGGCTTAGGCGTCGGGGCCGGTGTGGACGTGGGATCCACGGCAGCGGAGCCAAAGCTGATGGTGCCCGCGAGCGAGGCCATCTTGGTCTCCCAGCCGTTCTGCCCAATCAGCGCCCTCAGCGCCGCCTCGCACGTGCCCCACTCGGTGTACTTGGTGGCGTGTGCAAAGGTGGGAAAATCGGTCGTGTTGGTAATGATGTAGTTGTTGGTGGCGACGGTATAGGTCTTGGCGGGGTTGAGCGTGCTGCCGTCTTTGGTGAGTGTGGCACTCACAATGCGCTTGCCTTCGGGCTGCGTCCAATCAATCGTCACGTTGATGCCGCCAAAGGAGAGAATGCTGCCAGAGTCATCGCGCCACTTGTACTTGTCTTGCGCCTCCTGCTCGGTGTGACCGGCCGCCACATAAGCCTGCTGGAGCTCGTAGCTGTCGTTGCAATCGTCGCTAATTTGTAGCGAGTGCTCGAGCGCTGCGAGGAAGTCCGCGCCGGTCATGGTCCAGGTCTCCACGGTGTTGCCGTAGGGCGAGATGGCGATGACGTTGCCGGCGGTCACGTTGCCCGCCGCGATGCCGCCGCGGATGCCGCCAGCGTTTTCGATAGCGAAGTCCGCGCCCGTCAGGGCAAGATAGGAGCCGCAAATCACGTGGCCGATGGTCTGGGCCTTGGTGGTGTCGCCCGGGTTGCTGGGGCGGAAATCAGTGGTGCGCACCATTTCCCAGCCATGCGTGCCTGCGGCGTCCTCGCCGTAGAAATAGTTGGTGGTGGATGTGCCGAGCGCCTTGTTCGATTCGTTTTCAAAGTCCTCGTCGAGCGGCTTGATCTTGTTGCGGACGGCTTCAAGGCGGCTTTGGTAGTCGGAGCCCTTGTCGGGGTCTGCCAAAAGGTCGTTGACGTTCTTGGCGGTGTAGAGCTTCTCGTCGCTGCCGTCTGCAGGGACCGTGACCGTGTCATCGTCGGTCGTCTCGGTGCCATTGGTGTCGTACTTGTACGGAATGGAAAGCAGTCCCACCTCGGCAAAGGCACTGCCCGCCTCGACAACGTGGATTGTCTTGCCGTCGGCTCCCGTCACCTTCTCGTTAAGGTTGATGTGCTCGTGGCCTGCGATAAGGGCATCGACGCCACGGAGTCGCGTGGCAAAGGTCTTGGCGTCGAGCGTGTGCGCGATACACACAACAACATCGCAGCCCTCCTTGCGCAGCTGCTCTGCCTCGGCATTGATGGCGTTCGCGGCACTCGAGAACGACGTACCCGCGACCAGGTCCGCGCGCAGCGAGGATTCCAGCGACTCATCCATGGCACCCACGACGCCGACCTTGATTTTGTAGTCGAATGTGGAGTGATCCTCGCTATCCTCCCAGGTGCGATCGAGCGTCTTCGTGATGCTCGAGCTCCATACGCCGCTCGTAGACTTTGCGTTCGCGCAGAGCATGGCGAAGGGCGTGCCGGTGGTGCTGTAGCCGGTCATGGTGCGGAGTTTGTCCGCGCCGTAGCTCCAGTCGTGGTTGCCTGGCGTGGTCGCGTCGTAGCCGTCGGCGTAGAAGGTGTCCATGAGCTCGGCGATGCTCTTGCCCTCGCTCATGGTGGCAAAGGACTGCCCGTGGAAGGTATCGCCCGCATCGAGCAAAAGATCGGGGGCGCTGCTTTGGGCGCTATAGAGAACCGCCAGTCCGTCAAAGCCCACAGTGCCGGTGCCTTTGCTTGCGTTGTAGCTGTACTTGTAGCTGCCGTGGATATCGTTGGTGTGCATGACGGTCACAGAGCCGTCAATAGCGGCGGGCAGGTTCCCCGCGAAAGCGAGGCTTGGGATGCCTGCGAGCGCGCCGGCAAACAACGCGGCGGCTAACGCAAGGCGGGGGAGTCTTTTCATGGCAGTTTCCTTAGTCCTTAGCCAGAATGTCTGGTTGAATATCGGATTATCGACATAATATGCGAAAACCGCCGCAAGGGCGTCTGTCCCTTTGCGGCGGTTTTGACGTTTGCGCAGATAAAACCTACCAAAATAAACCTGTCCCTTTTTGGCAGGTTTTAGCTCAGCAGCATGCGGTCGTTGGCGAGCTCGCCGCCCGAGACCTCCTCGAACTTCTGCAGCAGGTCGGCTACGGTGAGCGACTTCTTCTCATTGCCCGCCACGTCGTAGATCACGTGGCCTTCGTGCATCATGATCAGACGGTTGCCCAGACGGATGGCGTCGTTCATGTTGTGCGTGACCATGAGCGTGGTCAGGTGGTTCTCGTCGACGATCTCCTCGGTCAGGTTAAGCACCTTAGAGGCCGTCTTGGGGTCGAGGGCCGCGGTGTGCTCGTCGAGCAGCAGCAGGCGCGGCCTGGTGAGCGTGGCCATCAGCAGGGTGAGTGCCTGGCGCTGGCCACCCGAGAGCAGGCCGACCTTGGCGTTGAGACGCGTGTCCAGACCAAGGTCCAGGCGCTTGAGCAGCTCGACGTACTCATCTTTCTCGGCCTTGGTGACGCCCCACGAAAGGCCGCGACGCTGGCCGCGACGCTTGGCGAGGGCCAGGTTCTCGGCGATCTGCATGTCGGCAGCGGTACCGCGCATGGGGTCCTGAAACACGCGGCCCAGGTACTTGGCGCGCTGCGACTCGCTCAGGCGCGAGATGTCGGTGCCGTCGAGCTCAATAACGCCCGAATCGAGCGGGTACACGCCGGCGATCATGTTGAGCAGCGTGGACTTGCCGGCGCCGTTGCCGCCGATCACGGTTACAAAGTCGCCGTCATTTAGGGTGAGGTCGACGCCGGTGAGCGCGCGCTTCTCGGTGACGGTGCCCTTGTTAAAGGTCTTCTTGACGTGCGAGAGCTTAAGCATCTGCCTCATCCCCCTTCGTGTAGGAGCTGCGGAGCTTATAGCGCTCCCAAACCACGGGCACGCACAGGGCCACGGCGACGATCACGGCGGAGAGCAGCTTCATGTCGTTGGCGTCCATGCCCAACTGCAGCACGATGGCGCGGATAAGGAAGTACACCACGGAGCCAAAGACGGCGGAGGCAAGACGGACGCTAAACTGCGTGAGGCCGCCGGGCAGCAGACGGCCGAGCACCTCACCGATGACGATGGCGGCAAGACCGATAACGATAGCGCCGGTACCCATGCCAATGTCGGCATACTTTTGGCTCTGGCAGATAAGCGCGCCCGAAAGGCCGATGAGGGCGTTGGAGAGCACGAGGGCGATCATCTTGGTGGAGTTGGTGTTGACGCCCAGAGCGCGGATCATGTACTCGTTGTTGCCGGTGGCGCGCAGCGCCGAGCCGATCTCGGTGCCAAAGAACCAATACAGGATGGCAACGATAGCCACGGCGAGCAGGATGCCCAAGATGATGGCAACGGTGGACTGCGGCAGACCGGTCATATTGCTGACGGCCGAGAACACGGTGCCCTTGGCAAGAATGGGCGTATTGGACTTGCCCATGATGCGCAGGTTGATGGACCACAGGCTGATCTGGGTGAGGATTCCGGCGAGGATCGCGGGAATCTCAAAGACGGTGGTCAAAATGCCCGTGACGGCACCCGCGATGGCGCCGGCGCACATACCGGCCAGCACGGCGAGCAGCGGGTCGACGTTGTTATTGACGATGAGCACGGCGCAGACGCAGCCGCCGAGGGCAAAGCTGCCGTCGCAGGTCATATCGGGAATGTCGAGCAGGCGGAACGTGATAAACACGCCAAGCACCATAATGCCCCAGAGGACGCCCTGCGAAACGGCGCCCTGCAATGCAATGAGCATGCTTCATACCTCCTAGGATAGGGTGGACACGTGATTTTCCATAATAGCGGTAACAATGCATAGAAGAGCTGCGGACAGACGTTTTGTTTTACCTGAAACAAGCAGGGCGGACGCCGGTCTACAGCGCCCGCCCCTGTGGCTCAGATATTGAATAACGCAGCTAAAGCGCGAGCACGGGCTCTAGACGCATGCCGCGTATAGCATTACGCGTCCAGAGCGGAAAGGTCGATGCCCAGGGCCTCGGCCATCTCGTCATTCTTGACGACGACCAGGTCCTTGCTCGAGAGGTGTTTGATCGGCATGTCTTCGGGCTTGGCCTCGCCTTTCAGGATCTTAACGGCCATCTCGCCCGCGGCGTAGCCCAGGTCCTCATAGTTGATGGAGAGGGTGAACAGGCCGCCGGCCATGCACATACCCTCCTCGCCAGTCACGAAGGGGAGCTTGTTCTCCTTGCAGATCTGGCCGACCTGCGAGGCACCCGCGGCGATGGTGTTGTCGGTGGGGGAGTACAGCGCGTCGACCTTGCCCACGGCAGACTCGACGACGGACTGAATCTCGTTGGAGCTCGAGACGGTGAAATCGGTGTACTCCAGGCCCAGCTTGTCGAGTTCCTTCTTGGCGGCCTTGATCTGGACGTCGGAGTTGGACTCGGCGGTGCAGTAGAGCAGGCCGACCTTTTTAACGTCGGGCAGGACCTTCTGCATCATCTCGAGCTGCTCGGCGACCGGGGTGAGGTCGGAAGCGCCCGTGACGTTGGTGCCCGGCTTGTCGTTGTCCTGGACCAGGCCGGAGGCGGCGTAGTCGGTGATGGCACAGCCCACGATGGGGATATCGGCCGTGGCGCCGGCGGCAGCCTGCGCGGCGGGCGTGGCGATGGCATAAATCAGGTTGACGTTGTCGCCCACAAACTTGTCGGCAATGGACTTACACGTGGACTGGTCGTTCTGGGCGTTCTTCTGGTCGATCTTGACCTTAAGGCCGCTCTTCTTGATGGCCTTGACGAAGCCGTCGTTGGCGGCATCGAGCGCGGAGTGCTCGGTGAGCTGCAGAACGCCGATGGTGTAGTCGGAACCGGCGGCAGCGGAGCCGGAACCAGAGTTGCCGCCGCATCCGGCGAGCGGGGCGAGCGCGAGCAGGCCGGCGGAGACCAGAAGGCTCCTGCGGCTGATGGTGATGTCCTTCATATCATTACCCCCAGTATAAAAATGGCTGGAAACACTGCACTGGGACAAAGTGCAAGTGGAACTATAGTAGCGCTGATGTCCATTTTTACAACAGCCTGGCGGGTTTTTTAATACAGAATCGGATGGGCGGTACGGGTAGTCGAATGGGCGGCGGAGGGTCTTATGCGACGGAGGAGGCGTCGTCCTCCTCGTCGAGGGCGGCGAAGAGCTTCTTGCCGTCGAGGAGACGTGTGGTGACGTTTCTCATGCGGCCAATCTCTACGGTGCGCAGCGTGTCATCGGCACCTCGGGCGTCATAGACCGTTCCCAGCAGATACGAGATGCCATCGCGCTGCCTGATGGCAAAGGGACGGAGTGTCATCCGTGCTGCTTCGGTTTCGCCACGCGTCGTGACGCTTGAAATATCAAAACTCACCGTGGTTCCGTGGTCGATGGCCTGCTCGACGAGCTCGCACGTGTCGATGCGCTTGATGGGCGTGCGTGTTACCTTGGTGGCCTTGCTGCCTGCGCTTGGAACGGGTTCGGGTGTATCGAGGTAGCCGCGAACGTCGGCGCTCGCCATGGCAACTAAGTGCTGCGCCATGCTCTTGCGGATAGCGATAGGCGTGGAGCGGTTGCGCATGACCATACCGTGGAGCCGGATGATCTCTTCATCGGTGAGCGGGCGGGTAAGAAGTTTGTAGCCCACGCCGCGTTTGTACTCAATTTCGTATCCGGCATGGCGAAGCGCGGAGATGGCGGTGTAGATGCTGCGCCGCGCCGCCGAGATGGGCATGCGGGCGGGGTCGTCGGGATGGGCGAGGCGCCGGATCAGCTCATCGGAAAGCATGGCCTTGTCTTCGCCGGTGTTTTCGCTCAAGAGCTGCAGGATGCGAACGGCGCGATAGGCTGCCATCGAGGCGGCGCCCCTCGTCGTGGTGTCGTAGGTTTCAACAGCGGCTTCGGTCATGGTGCCCACGTCCTTTCCGTTTTGGGTGGCGACGGTATGGAGCCTAGGACGTGGGGCTTTCCCAGGGGCGCAGGGCGCTCTGGGCGGTCGGTAGTCGTCGGCAAACGGCGGGTCGAGTTTTCAACAGCCCTGCTCAAC
Organism: uncultured Collinsella sp.; assembly: GCA_902494165.1. Lineage (GTDB taxonomy): Bacteria > Actinomycetota > Coriobacteriia > Coriobacteriales > Coriobacteriaceae > Collinsella. The sequence goes on from CABUSD010000010.1 coordinate 54,703, forward strand.
TGACCAAAAACTTGCCAGAAGCTTGACGGATGCTGTTGAAAAAAGCGTCTCTCGACCGATGTCGAGAGACGCTTGTGCGATGAGCGTTGGCGTGTGGCGACGCGAGCTAGCGTCCGACGATTAGAAGTCGGCGTTGCCCACGGTGCGCGGGTGCGGCAGGACGTCGCGGATGTTGCCCACGCCGGTCAGATACATGACCAAGCGCTCGAAGCCCAGACCGTAGCCGGCGTGCTTGCAGGAACCGTAGCGGCGCAGGTCAAGGTAGTACTTGTACTGCTCGGGATTCATGCCCAGGTCCTTGATGCGGGCCTCGAGCAGGTCTAGGCGCTCCTCGCGCTGGGAGCCGCCGATAATCTCGCCGATACCGGGCACCAGGCAGTCGGCGGCGGCGACGGTCTTGCCGTCCTCGTTCATGCGCATGTAGAACGCCTTGATCTCGGCCGGGTAGTCGGTCACGAAGGTCGGGCGCTTAAAGTGCTCCTCCGTCAGGAAACGCTCGTGCTCGGTCTGCAGGTCGATGCCCCAGCTGACGGGGTAATCAAACTGGTGGCCAGCAGCGACTGCCTGCTCCAGGATCTCGACGGCCTCGGTGTAGGTAACGCGGGCAAAGTCGGAGTTGGCGACATGGTCCAGGCGCTCGAGCAGACCCTTGTCCACAAACTTGTTGAGCATATTGAGCTCGTCGGGGCAGGTGGCCATAACGTCCTTAAGGACGTACTTGAGCATGGCCTCGGCGTTATCCATGTAGTCGTTAAGGTCGGCAAAGGCCATCTCGGGCTCGATCATCCAAAACTCGGCGGCGTGGCGCGTGGTGTTGGAGTTCTCGGCACGGAAGGTGGGACCAAAGGTGTATACGTCGCCAAAGGCCATGGCAAAGTTCTCGGCATTGAGCTGGCCGGACACGGTGAGGCTTGCATGCTTGCCAAAGAAGTCCTGGCTCCAGTCGACCTCGCCGGACTCGGTGAGGGGCGGATTTTTGGGGTCGAGCGTGGTCACGCGGAACATCTCGCCGGCGCCCTCGCAGTCACTCGTGGTGATGATGGGGGTGTTGACGTAGACAAAGCCCTGCTCCTGGAAGAAGCGGTGGATGGCGGCAGCCGCGACAGAGCGGATGCGGAACACGGCGCGGAACAGGTTGGTGCGCGGGCGCAGATGCTGCTGGGTGCGCAGGAACTCGACGGTTGCGCGCTTCTTCTGCAGCGGGTAATCCGGGGCGCTCGTGCCCTCGACCTCGATGGAGGTGGCAGAAAGCTCGAAAGGCTGGGGCGCATCGGGGGTCAGTTTGACGGTGCCGGTGCAAATGAGTGCGGCCGAGACGTTTTGATGGGCGATCTCGTCGTAGTTGTCGAGTGCCTCGCGGTTCATGACGACCTGCAGGTCGCGGAAGCAGCTGCCGTCGTTGAGCGTAACAAAGCCAAAGTTCTTCATGTCGCGGACGGACTTGACCCAGCCGGCGACGGTGACGGTCTGGCCGCCGAGCGACTCGGCATCGGCATAGAGCTGCGCGATTTTGGTGCGGTTCACGTATCCTCCCATAACGGTTGAATGATAGTTATCCATACAGTTCGGTATTCTAGCAGCTCGGCTCATTTGGGCTATGCAGATAAGGCATTGGCGGGATGGTTTTTCAAACGAAAAGCGCCCGCGGCCAAATGGTCGCGGGCGCTTAACGAGGTGCCTTTTTGCTGTGTGGCGCGGGGCCTGGCTACTTGGTCTTGGCAACCAGCAGCGGGTCGCCAAGCTTGACGAGCGGGTTGCCGCCGATAAGCGTTCCGGACTCGCCGACATGGTCGATGCTCTTAAGACGGTCGAGCTCGGAGACGATGACGGTCACGATGTCTTCGTGACCAGCGGCCTTAATGGCCTCGCGGTCGAAGCTGATGAGCGGCTGGCCTGCCTTGACCACATCGCCCATCTCGACAAAGCGGGCAAAACCCTTGCCGTTCATTTCCACGGTGCCCAGGCCAACATGGATGAACACGCGAAGACCGTCCTCGGTGATCATGCCAATGGAGTGGTTGGTGACAGTGGTGGCGCCGATGCGGCCGTTGGCGGGCGCATAGATGGTGCCGGTAATGGGCTCGATGCCATAGCCCTGGCCAAGCATGCCCGAGGCGATCGTCTCGTCGGGAACCTCGTCCAGGTTGACGAGCACGCCGTTGACGGGGGCGTAGATGACGCCTTCGCGGGTAGCGAAGCTTGCTGCGGGCGGAACGGACGCCTCGCCGGTCGAGGTGAAGGTGGACTTAAGCGAATCGAGCAGACCCATAGTTGCCTCCAACTTAAATAGGCGCATATCGCGCGTTTGGTTTGCCGGAAAAACATTTCACATGTGTTTCGCGGCTTGGTCAACGCCCCTATTCTACGCTGCTCAATGATACCTCTGAACTGGGATTATGTGATATATCAGTTGAAGGGAAACTTATTGCCGGAGTGTTTCTGCGCCACGGGTTCAAGTGGGGTACGCTTGAAGGCGAAAAACAAGGGCGCATAATTTGCGCGAAGGGAGCACATATGATTGTCGAGAACCATGCGCTGTGGGGCGAGGAGCCGACCGAGGATTATCCGGCGGCGTTTACGTATTTGGGTGCCGAGCCGTTGCCCGATAAACCGAATGGCCGCCGCCCCGCGGTGATTATCTGTGGCGGAGGTGCGTTTACGCATATCGCTCCGCATGAGCAGGATCCTGTGGCGTTTGCGTTTTTGGATCACGGTTACCAGGCCTTTGTGCTCAACTATGTCACGAGTTCTACAGGTGACGTGAGCTTTCCGCACCCCCAGGCAGATCTTGCCAAGATGGTCGCCACGGTGCGCGCCAACGCCGACGAGTGGCATGTCGATCCTAAGCGCGTGTGCGTCGTGGGCTTTTCTGCTGGCGGCATGATTTGCGCCTCGCTGGCAACACAGTGGAAGACCGGCCCCTTTGCGGCACTTGCCGGGGCGCGTCCGGACGACATTCGTCCCGATGCCGTGGTGCTGGGCTATCCATTGCTAGACTTTGCCTATGTGCGCGACATGCAGACGCGCGATCCGCGCATTGACTTGCGTGTGCCCAAGACGGGCGGCAAGACGGGGCGCGATTTGCTCAACGACTACCTGTCGATGGTGACGGGCGGCGAGGCAACTGACGAGCATCTGGCCGACATCTGCCCCACCACGCATGTTTCGCGTCAGATGCCACCGACCTTTGTGTGGGGCGTGTCCGACGACAAGACGGCGCCGATCGCGCAGGTCTACCCGTTTGCGCAGCGCATGGCCGAGGAGGGCGTTGCATGCGAGATGCACGTCTTCGACCAGGGTGGTCACGGCCTTTCGCTCGGCAACGCCAACACCGCGGTCGACAACGAGGACAAGCAGGTGGCAGTCCGCCCTTGGATTCGCCTAGCCTTCCGCTTCCTGGAGCGCCATCTGTAAGAGTCTCGGCATCCCAGCCCTTCAATAACTTGCGGTGAAATAGTTCCTATCTGGGGCATCAACCAGTCCATCCAGGAACTATTCCACCGCAACTTCGTTTTTGATGCCCCGCCCGGAAACTGCGTCCCAGTTTTGCCTTTCAAGGTGGGACGCAGTTTCCCATAGGGCCTCGACTGGGAAAGTGCGTCCCGTTTCGAGTGGGGATTCCGGGATGCATTTTCCGTAAGAGGCCTGTTTGGGAAACCATATCCCGTTTCGAGCCAGAATTCTGGGATGTAGTTTCCCCGAGAGGCCTCATCGGGAAACTATGGCCCTGAACTCTCCTGCCTGTCCCCATTGCGCCAATCTGCTGATTGAACGTCGTTGTGTGTTCACGCTATCATGTAAGCTTAAAATTGGTTAGCCATGGCAAACGGTTAGCCATGGTGAACATAAATACAACGCCCTGTGGGCGCCGGGGGAGGAACGCGGACGTGAGGCTCGATACACTCGAGATTGGAAAGGACGCCGTTGTCGCATCGGTGGCATCGGACGATCAGGCACTCCGACAGCATATTTTGGACATGGGTCTAACGCCGGGCACCGAAGTCACCATGATGAAGTACGCCCCCATGGGCGATCCGCTCGAGATCCGCCTGCGTGGCTACGAGTTGACACTGCGCAAGGACGATGCCGCTCGCATCGAGCTCGTGGGTATTCACGACACCGATACGGGTCCGCGCGCTAACGCCGCAATCGGCACGACGGAGCATCCGGCCCTGGGCGAGGGGACGTATTCGCCCCGTGCGGCAAAGACGGCCGTGCCCGAGGGCGCGCCGCTGCACTTTGCCCTCGCCGGCAACCAAAACTGCGGCAAGACCACGTTATTCAACCAGCTGACGGGCTCCAACCAGCACGTCGGTAACTTTCCCGGCGTGACGGTCGACCGCAAAGATGGCACCATCCGCAACCACCCCGAGGCAAGCGTTACCGACCTGCCTGGCATCTATTCGCTGTCGCCGTACACGGGCGAAGAGATCGTGAGCCGTCAATTCATCCTTGACGAAAACCCCGACGCCATCATCGACATCATCGACGCCACCAATATCGAACGCAACCTGTACCTGACGCTACAGCTTATGGAGCTCGACCGCCCCATGGTCATCGCGCTCAACATGATGGACGAGGTGACCGCCAACGGCGGCGCCGTGGACGTCAACCTGCTCGAGAGCCTGTTGGGCGTGCCCGTTGTTCCCATTAGCGCTGCCCGCAACGAGGGTATCGGCGAGTTGGTGGACCACGCCCTGCACGTGGCGCGGTTCCGCGAGCGCCCTGGTCGCCTGGACTTTTGCGCGCCCGACGGTCCGGACGGCGGTGCGCTGCATCGCTGCATCCACGGCATTGCCAACCTGATCGAGGACCATGCCGTGACGGCGCACATCCCGGTGCGCTTTGCGGCGACCAAGCTGGTCGAGGGCGATGAGCTGGTAACCGAGGCGCTTCACCTGGATCGCAATGAGCTCGACGCTATCGAGCACATCATTACCCAGATGGAAGGCGAGGCCGGCACCGACCGCCTATCTGCGCTGGCCGATATGCGTTTTAGCTTTATCGGCGACGTGTGCGGGCGCTGCGTCGTCAAGCCGCACGAGAGCCGCGAGCACGTGCGCTCCGTCAAGATCGACCGCATCCTGACGGGTCGCTACACGGCCATTCCGGCGTTTCTGGTGATCATGGGCCTCGTCTTTTGGCTGACGTTTGGCGTGATCGGCGCGGCGTTGCAGGGACTTATGGAGGACGGTATCGCTGCCATCATCGCCTCGGCCGATGCGGGTCTCAAAGCGTTCGGCACCAACGACGTGGTGCGCTCGCTGGCTGTCGACGGCGTGCTTACGGGCGTGGGCAGCGTGCTGACCTTCCTGCCGATTATCGTCGTGCTCTTCTTGTTCCTCTCCATTCTGGAAGACTCCGGCTACATGGCGCGCGTGGCCTTTGTCATGGATAAAGTGCTGCGCCGCTTTGGCCTGTCAGGCCGCAGCTTCGTGCCTATGCTCGTCGGTTTTGGCTGCACCGTGCCGGCTATCATGTCGACCCGTACGCTCCCATCCGAGCACGACCGCAAGATGACGGTCATGCTCACGCCGTTCATGAGCTGTTCGGCCAAGTTGCCGGTCTACGGTCTGCTGTGCGGGGCGTTTTTCCCGCAGGCGACAGTTCCCGCCATGGTTTCGCTCTATCTGATCGGCATCGTGGTCGGCTGCATTGCCGCCCTGGTGCTCAACCGCACGGCATTTAAGGGCGACCCGGTGCCGTTTATCATGGAGCTCCCCAATTACCGCCTGCCGAGCGTCAAGACGACGGTGATGCTGGCATGGGATAAGGCCAAGGACTTTATTACCAAGGCCTTTACCATTATCTTTGCCGCTACGGTGGTCATCTGGTTCCTGCAGACGTTCGATATTCGCTTTAACGTGGTCGCCGACCAGTCACAAAGCCTGCTTGCCGGTCTGGGTAGCATCATCGCGCCGGTGTTGGCCCCGCTCGGTTTTGGCGACTGGCGCGCATCCACGGCGCTCGTCACCGGACTCATTGCCAAGGAGAGCGTCATCTCGACGCTCACGGTGCTTTTGGGCGCAACGTCGCCCGCGGCGCTGTCGACCATGTTTTCGCCGTTTACCGCCTACGTGTTCCTGGTCTTTACGCTGCTGTACCCGCCCTGCGTGGCTGCCATCGGCGCCGTCAAGAGCGAGCTGGGCGCGCGCTACGCCGTTGCCGTGTTCGCGTTTCAGGTCGCCGTTGCCTGGATCGTGGCGTTTGTCGTGCATTCGGCGGGCATATTGCTGGGGTTGGCTTAGTTATGAATTGACGGCGCAACCTCTGTGTATCGAATTGTTTTCGGCCCCGCTTCTGTACTGACGGATGCGGGGCCGTTGCTATATAATCGCCTCCGCTCAAAACGATTGGAGACGTTATATATGACTCAGACAAGGCAAGACGGCATCACGCTCAGGCAGTGGCTCCCACTCGTCGGTCTCACCTGCTGTGCGTTCGTGTTCAACACGTCGGAGTTTATGCCCATCGGCCTTTTGACTGATATCGCCGCGTCGTTCTCGCTCACCGAGGCCCAGGCGGGCATCATGATCTCGGTCTACGCCTGGGGCGTCATGCTGCTGTCGTTGCCGCTCATGGTGTTTGCCTCGCGCTTCGAGTTCAAGCGGATGCTGCTGGGCGTGCTCGCCGTGTTCTCGCTGGGCCAGTTTCTGTCCGCTGTGGCGCCGACTTATCCCATCCTGGTCTGCGCGCGCCTGGTGGTCGCTTGCGCACATGCCGTGTTCTGGTCAGTCGCCTCGATTATGGCCTCGCGCCTGGTCGACACTCGCCACGGCGCGCTCGCCATCAGCATGATCGCTACGGGCTCGTCCATCGCGCAGATCTTTGGCCTGCCTCTCGGTCGCGCCATTGGCTTGGCCGTGGGCTGGCGCATGACGTTTGCCGTGGTCGGGGCCTCTCAGCCATCGCGGTCGTCTACCAGGCAGCGGTGTTCCCGGCCATGCCGGCGGGTGAGCGCTTTACCGTCAAACAGCTGCCCGAGCTGCTCAAGAACCCGCTCCTCATCGCGCTCTACGCAGTCACGGTCTTCATGGCGACCGGCTATTACGCAAGCTACAGCTATATCGAGCCCTTCCTGGCGCAGGTCGCGCACGTCGATGCGGGCGCCATTACCATGACGCTGACGGCGTTTGGCTGCTCTGGTTTGCTCGGAAGCTGGCTGTTTGGCCGCCTGTTCGATGGGCATCGCTTCCCGTTCTTGGCTATCACGCTCTCCGGCGTGCCGGTGGCCCTGCTGCTCATGGGGCCGGCCGCATCGTCGCTCGTGACAGTGCTTGCCGTCTGCGCACTGTGGGGTTGCTGCGCCACGGCCTTTAACGTGGCGTTTCAGGCCGAGCTCATCAAGTGCACGTCGGCAGATTCGTCGGCCGTCGCCATGTCGATCTTCTCGGGCCTGTTTAACCTCGGTATTGGCACGGGCACCGCAATCGGCGGCGCCGTGGTTTCGGGTCCCGGTATCGCTTGGATCGGCTTCGCGGGCGGGGCGATTGCCGTCGTGGGCGTCATCCTCGCCATCACCGTGCTGTTCCCGGCCATACGCCGCGCAAGGCCCGTCGCCTAATCACGTCCCCTCATCAGTTGCGGTGGAATAGTTCCTGTTTAAGGCCTCTGAAGGCCCAGGCAGGAACTATTCCACCGCAACTTATTTTGGGGGAGAGGATACAAGCTGGACATACAATGGATGTCGTTATGTTGAGCTTACCGGGAGGTTGCTATGTGGGCATACGAGACGACGTTCTACCAGATTTATCCGCTGGGCTTTTGCGGAGCTCCGCGCGAGAATGCCGCACCCGTTGCCGAGGACGAACTCTCTCAAGCTGCCGGCACTGCACCCAGCCCCGATGCCCCCATCATGAAGATTGCCCAATGGGCCGACTACCTGCAGGAACTCGGCGTTGGCACTGTGCTCATCAACCCGCCGCTCGAATCTGATAGCCACGGCTACGATGCACGCAGCCTGCGCCACATCGACCGCCGCCTGGGTGGGGACGCCGACTTTGCCGCCGTATGCGACACGCTGCATGCCCATGGCATCCGCGTGGTGCTCGATGCCGTATTCAACCACGTCGGCCGAGGTTTTTGGGCCTTTCGCGATGTGCAGGAGCGTAAGTGGGACTCGCCGTACAAGGACTGGTTCCACATTAGCTTTGATGGCGACTCCTGCTACGGCGACGGCTTTTGGTACGAGGGTTGGGAAGGCCATTTTGAGCTCGTGAAGCTCAACTTGCAAAACCCTGCCGTGGTCAATTACCTGCTTGAGTCCGTGCACCGCTGGGCCGAGGTCTTTGGCGTCGACGGCCTGCGCCTGGACGTTGCCTATATGCTCGACCGCGACTTCATGCGTCGTCTGCATAGCTTCGCCCGTGAGCTCAAGCCCGACTTCGTGCTGATCGGCGAGACGCTCCACGGCGATTACAACCAGATCGTCAACGACGAGATGCTCGACTCCTGCACCAACTACGAGTGTTACAAGGGCCTGTACTCCAGCTTTAACTCGGTCAACATGTTCGAGATTGCACACTCGCTGCACCGTCAGTTTGGCGGCGACCCCTGGTGCATCTACCGCGGCAAGCACCTGCTGTCGTTTGTTGACAACCACGACGTGCCGCGACTGGCAAGCATCCTCACTGACAAGTCGTGCCTGCGTCCCGCCTATGGCATGCTCTTTGGCATGCCGGGCATCCCGTGCGTCTACTATGGCAGCGAGTGGGGAATTGCTGGCGAAAAGGGCGGCCCCGATGGCGACTGGGCGCTGCGCCCTGCGCTCGATGAGCCTGCGCCCAACGAACTGACGGCGTTCATCACGCAGCTCGCACACCTTCGTTCGGCCGACGACGCGGCGGCCCGTGCTCTCAACTACGGTGCCTATCGCAATGTGGTGATCCAGAACAAGCAGCTGCTGTTCGAGCGCGCCTGCGACGACGCGACGGTGCTCGTGGCGGTGAACGCCGTGGACGAGCCTTACACCTTTGGCGCCGGCGAGCTCAACAGCTCCTTTGTCGATTTGCTTGCCGACGATGCGCCCACGGTCGAGCTGACGGGTACTCTCGAGCTTGCGCCCTACGAGGTGCGCTATCTGTTGAGAGCCTAGCCCATGGCCGCGTCTGACGAGGGCTACCAACATATTGAGCATGGGTTTGAGCCCGTGTTCGACCAGCACTCGCGCGTTTTGGTGCTCGGATCGTTTCCCTCGGTGCTGTCGCGCGCTAATGCCTTTTATTACGGCAACCCTCAGAATCGCTTTTGGCGTGTGATGGCCACGTGCCTCGGTATGCCTGTGCCGCCCAACGAGGGCGATCCTTTGGCAAGCGGTGAGCCCGCGACGCTCGATGCCTCCATTGCCGCCAAGCGGGCCATGCTGCTGAACGGCGGCGTGGCCCTGTGGGATGCAATCGAGAGCTGCGACATTAAGGGCTCGAGCGACGCGAGCATCCGCAACGTTGTGCCGGCACATATCGAGCGCATTACCGGCGCAGCTCCCATTGAGCAGGTGATATGCAACGGTGGTACAGCTGGCCGGCTCTACAAGCGCTATCTACAAGAGCGCACCGGGCTGCCGGCCATCGTTCTGCCGTCGACAAGTCCCGCCAATGCGGCGTGGCGTCTGGAACGCCTTGTCGAGCGGTGGAACGGCGCCGCTGATTGGCGGGCTTCTTCGATTTAGCAGTTTGAGTGTTTGGCAAGACGTCTCATAACGGCGCGCCAGATCGGTGCGGGCAGCGCGGGCTTGACGCGCACCATGCCGTCGACATCGACGCTACCGGCATCGCCGCCGCCGAGCAGCTGCGCATGCTCAATGGAACAGCCCATGCGCACAGCGCCCACAAGCTTATCCATCGCTTCCGAAAATGGCCGACGCAAGAGGCCCATACGCGTGGAGTGGCGAAGCGCTGCGATGCCGCTGCCGGCACAGATGACAACGCCGTCGCACCATGGTAGGTCACGTAGAATACATGCCCGATACAGGCGGTCGAGGGCTTCGTCCGCCTGCCTGTTGTTTTTGGACGCGGCCTGGACGACGACATAGATGCGTGTCTCCGTATTTCCAAGGCGATCGAGTATCTGCTCGACAGCGATCATGGCCTCATCATCAAATGCATCATCAACAGCGAGCACCATGCCATCGACTGCGCCGGCATTATCCGCCTCCAAATCGATTGGGCGGGGGGGCGCGGTGCCAGAAAGCTGAGCATAGGCGGCGATGGCATCCTGCAAGTCCCAGAGCAAAAACTCAAGATCGGCGCTCTTGGGAATACTGATATACGCAATGGTTTGTAGTGTTTTTGGTACGTCGCCACGCGCGATTGTCTCCATGCCATCTCCTTTCCGGCTCGTTTCCGTTTAGGTTACACCGTCTGGTGGCGCCCCGCCGCGCTATCCTAGTGCAACCCTTACGAAAGGAACGCCATGCGTCTGCCCATGAATACCTCGCTTGCCATGCTCAAGCCCTCCGGTATCCGCCGGATTAACGCGCTCGCCGCCCAGCACCCGGGGTGCATCGCGCTTGCGCTTGGCGAGCCCGATTTTCCCACGCCCGATGTGATTAGTGCCGAGGTGATCGCCGCACTGGACCGCGGTGACACGCACTATCCGCCCAACAACGGTCGCCCCGCCTTGCGTGAGGCGTTATCTGCCTACATGGGGGACGCGGGCCTTACGTTTTCGGCCGACGAGGTCATCCTAACCGACGGCGCGACCGAGGCCCTGTCGGCAACATTCATGGCTATGCTCAACCCCGGCGACGAGGTCATCATCCCCACGCCGGCCTTTGGCCTGTACGAGAGCATCGTCGTGGCCAATCACGCCAAAGCGGTCTTTTTGGATACGGAGCCTGCGCAATTTCAGATTGATGAGGAGGCGCTTCGTGCCTGCGTGACGCCGGCGACCAAGGCCATCGTCATCTGCTCGCCCAACAATCCCACGGGTTGCATCCTCAACGCGGCGTCGCTCGACGCCGTGGCGCGCGTGGCGGAGGAGGCGGGCATCTACGTGGTCTGCGACGACGTATACAACCGCCTGGTCTATGTGGATGGCTACGAGCGCTTTGCCCAGCGTCACCCGGAGCTGCGTGAGCAGACGGTCGTCATCGAGAGCTTCTCCAAGCCCTGGTCCATGACCGGCTGGCGCCTGGGCTGGCTCGCGGCAGCGGCACCCGTCATCGCCGAGATCGCCAAGGCTCACCAATACTTAGTATCGAGTGCCGTCTCCTTCGAGATGGACGCCGCAGCCCGAGCCCTGACCGTCGACCCAACCCCCATGCTCAAAGTCTACCGAGCCCGCCGCGAACGCGTACTCGCAGCCTTAGATGCCATGGGCCTCGACGTAGTAGAGCCCGCAGGAGCCTTCTACACTTTCCCGAGCATCAAAAAGTTCGGCCTAACCAGCGAAGACTTCTGCATCAAAGCCATCAAAGAGGCAAACGTAGCCCTAGTCCCGGGCGACTGTTTCGGAACCGAAGGCCACATCCGCCTCAGCTACTGCGTTTCCGACCAAGATTTGGACGAAGGCCTCCGCCGCCTGTCCACCTTCATTTCAACCTTGTAGCCCTCAGGGATGCAACACATCAGCCCACCGACCCAAGCATTATGAGTGGGGCGCGTCGCTCAACGGACACGAGGATTCGCAGCAAAGGCAACGTAGCTCCGGCCGGGAGGGGCAGGGCGAGTTTTCCGTAGATTCCGCACGAGCCGAAGGCCACTTAATGTGGCCTTCGTGCGAGCCCAGGACTTGACCGAGCGGAAAACTCGCCCTGCCCCTCCCGGTCGGAGCGTATGCAGGGTTTGTGTACGAATCCTCGTGTCCGTTGACCGACGCCGGGGTCCCCGCCATAATACTTTCGGTTCACGCACGAATCCGCTGCCAGAGACAGCCGGTGCAAACGGGCATCGCCCGCGAGCTTAATGGGATATCCCGCCAGCCGAGGTGGTCGAGTAGATATGTCTTCTCGCCCCCGTCGCTCATGCAGCGCGGGGGCTTTCTTTTTGGACATGCCCCCGTCACGTCCTTGTGGCGGACCGTGCCCGGAAAGAATTCGAGGAGGTGTAATTCATGCCCCAGCAGTACAAAATCGACAAGGTTGCAGAGATCGAGTCCCGTATCGCCGAGAACGCCGGTCTGTTCGTCGTCAACTACAACGGTCTGACGGTTAAGCAGGCTCAGGAGCTGCGTCATCAGCTTCGCGAGTGCGGCGCCGAGATGAAGGTCTACAAGAACAACCTGGTCAAGATCGCCCTCAAGAACCAGGAGCAGCCCGAGCTCGACGAGATCCTCGCCGGCCCCGTCGCTTATGTGTTCTACGAGTCCGAGCCGGTCGAGGCCGCTAAGGCCCTTAAGGACTTCTCCGCTAAGTCCAAGGGCGTCCTTGAGATCAAGGGCGGTATCTCCGACGGCAAGGCCGTTTCCGCTGATGATGTTAAGGCTATCGCCGAGCTGCCCACCAAGGATCAGCTTCTCGGCCAGATCGCCGGTCTCATCTCCGGTTTCGCTCGCGACATCGCTGTCTGCGTCAACGGCGTTTCCTCTGGTCTCGCTCGTTCGATCCAGCAGGTCTCCGAGCAGAAGGCAGCCTAGTCGCTGTTTTCACCCGCGGCGGCAACGCCGCACCCCTGGCGCATTCGCGCCGTGTTTTAACTGATCTCCGTGCATCCGCACGGAAACCGAAAGGACTTAGAAATGGCTAAGCTTACCACCGATGAGATCATCGATGCTCTTAAGGAAATGACCCTTCTCGAGGCTTCCGAGCTCGTTAAGGCTATCGAGGACACCTTCGGCGTTTCCGCCGCTGCTCCTGCCGCTGTTGTCGCCGCTCCCGCTGCTGGCGCTGCTGAGGCCGAGGAGAAGACCGAGTTTGACGTCGTGCTCGAGGGCTTCGGCGACAACAAGATCCAGGTCATCAAGGCCGTCCGTGAGCTCACCAACCTTGGCCTGAAGGAGGCCAAGGAGGTCGTCGAGGGCGCTCCCAAGGCTGTTCTCGAGGGTGCCAAGAAGGAGGACGCCGAGGCTGCCAAGGAGAAGCTCGAGGCTGCTGGCGCTGCTGTCACCCTCAAGTAATCAGGCTTTCTCGCCAGATTTCTTTGCAGACGGGGTTCGCATTGCGAGCCCCGTCTTTTTTGTTTTTCGGTCCCTCGACATCGGTAGCTCAAACTGCCATGTTCTGTGATTTGCGTCGTATCGGGCACCCTGCCGTTGGGCAATAAAATTGCACCATTCGAGCAATAATTTGCGTTGACCTGCTGAAGAATTGTCTCTGCCTTGTAGCGACATATAGTTCCAGCGGTAAGATGCTTAGGTATCGCAATTTGGTCTGCGGCTGTGTGCCGCACGCATGGGGCGCTTTTGCGCCTGCGAAAGGATCTTTGAATAACATGAAGGCAATCATCCCCGCCGCCGGTCTTGGTACGCGTTTTCTGCCTGGCACCAAGTGCACGCCCAAAGAGATGCTGCCGGTGCTCGACAAGCCCGTCATTCAGTACGTCGTCGAGGAGGCGCTCGACCCCGAGGAGGTCGACGACGCCATCATCGTTACTTCTCCCGGTAAGCCCGAGCTACTGAACTACTTCCAGCCCGATCGCTCGCTCGAGAACCTGCTGCGCGAGCGCGGCAAGAACGCCTATGCCGATGCCGTCGCCCACGCTGGCGGTATGCCGGTCGACTTCCGCTATCAGTACGAGCCCAAGGGCCTCGGCCATGCTATTCGCTCTGCTGCCGACGCCGTGGCAGGGGAGAACTTCCTGGTTCTTCTGGGCGACTACGTTGTGCCTAACCGCGACATCTGCGACAAGATGCTCGCCGTTTCCAAGGAGCACGGTGGCGCTTCGGTTATCGCCGTCGCTGCTTGCTCGCCCGAGGAAGTCAGCCGCTACGGCGTTATCGCCGGCGAGCGCGTCGGTTCGCTCGAGGGCGCCGAGGGCGTTGCCGATGCCGAGCCGGGCGCTGTCTGGCGCATCGGCGGTCTGGTCGAGAAGCCCGCTCCCGAGGCTGCTCCGTCCAACCTGTACATCGTCGGCCGCTATCTGCTGAGCCCGCTGGTCATGGACCTGCTGGCAGATCAGCAGGCCGGCAAGGGCGGCGAGATCCAGCTCACCGACGCAATGGCCCGTTCGCTCGATCGCGAGGCCATGTACGCGGTCGTCATCGACCCGCTGTCGGGCTACGACACCGGCACTCCCTCTGGCTGGATGGCCACCAACGCTCTCATGGCTGCAAGCGATCCTCGCTTTGCAAGCGCCTTCTGGGACGCCATCGACGAGCGCGGCGGCTTGATGCGCAAGTAAGCCTTCGGACATCGACATTTACGGGCGCGGACCTCGGTTCGCGCCCGTTTTTTATAAGAGCTGCGATTGCCGGCTCTCTGTTCACAGAAAATATATGAACAGATGTTCGGTATACCACTATCTACCTGCGTGTTTTCTGTCGAAAAACTTTGCTACTCCAAAAACTCAATCGCGTCAAGGCTTTTCTTGCCCAACGGTCGGTGCCTGATAAACTATTAGGTTGCGATAACTGGCGAAGCTATGCCTCGCCAACCCACCGAGCATTTCCGTGAAGGAGGAAAAACCTGGTGACCTACGCATACACTGCCACTGAGCGCAAGCGCGTCAGCTTCGGGAAAATCCCGGAGGCCATGGAGCTCCCCAACCTTATCTCTGTTCAAAGGGAATCCTTTGAGCGTTTTAAGGACGAGGGCCTTCGTGAGGCGTTCAAGGAATCCAGCCCCATCCAGAGCCAGAACCATGTTCTCGAGGTTACCTTCGGCGAGCATCAGTTCGGCGACCCCGCGCACACCGTCGAGGAGTGCCGCGAGAAGGACATGACCTATCAGGCCCCGCTTCTGACCGACGTCCGTCTCACCAACAAGGAGACCGGCGAGATCAAGGAGCAGCTCGTCTTTATGGGCGACTTCCCTATGATGACCGATCAGGGCACCTTCATCATCAACGGTACCGAGCGTATCGTCGTCTCGCAGCTCGTCCGTTCCCCGGGTGTGTACTACAGCTCCGAGATGGATTCGGGCAAGCAGATCTACAAGGCCCAGATCATCCCGTCCCGCGGTGCCTGGCTTGAGTTTGAGGTCGACAAGCGCGACCAGCTCATGGTCTCCATCGACCGTAAGCGCAAGCAGAGCGCCACGATGTTCCTGCGCGCCCTTGGCATTGCCGTCACCAACGACGACATCATCGAGCTGCTCGGCAACTCCGATGTGATCAAGCGCACCCTGGAGCGCGACACCGCCCTCACCCGCGAGGATGCCCTTATCGAGATCTACCGTCGCCTGCGCCCGGGCGAGCCTCCCACCGTGGATGCTTCCCGCAGCCTGCTCGAGGGCCTGCTCTTTAACCCGCAGCGCTACGATCTGGCCCGCGTTGGTCGTTACAAGGTCAACAAGAAGCTCAACCTCACCACCGAGGAAGAGGTCACGGTGCTCACCGACGAGGATATCGTCGCGACGCTGCGCTACCTGCTGTCCCTCGCTGCCGGCGAGCAGGGCTTCAAGGTCGACGACATCGACCACTTTGGCAACCGCCGTATTCGTACCGTCGGCGAGCTCGTCGCCAACCAGTTCCGTATCGGCATGAGCCGTATGGAGCGCGTCGTCCGTGAGCGCATGAGCTCCCAGGACATCGACGAGATCACCCCGCAGTCGCTCATCAACATCCGCCCGATCGTGGCCTCCATCAAGGAGTTCTTCGGTTCCTCGCAGCTCTCGCAGTTCATGGACCAGGCGAACCCCCTGACCGGTCTGACCCACAAGCGCCGTCTGTCCGCACTCGGCCCTGGCGGTCTTGCCGGCCACAAGTCCGGCTCCAGCCGCCGCACCAACGTGCCGACGGCCGTCCGCGACGTTCACAACTCGCACTACAGCCGCATGTGCCCGATCGAGACCCCCGAAGGCCCCAACATCGGCCTGATCGGCTCGCTCGCCCTCTACGCCCGCGTCAACGAGTACGGCTTCATCGAGGCTCCGTTCCGCCGCGTCGAGAACGGCGTTGCCACCGACCAGATCGACTGGATGACCGCTGACGAGGAAGAGAAGCACGTCATCGCGCCGGCCAACACGCCGCTCGATCCCAAGACCAACGAGTTCATCACGACCGATGCCGAGGGCAAGCTTGTCCGCCCGCACACCGTGATCGCCCGTACCCGCGACTTCGACGGCTCCTTCGGCGCTCCCGCCGACGTGCCTGTCGAGGACGTCGACTACATGGACGTCTCGCCGCGTCAGATGCTCTCCGTCGCAGCCACGCTGATCCCGTTCCTGGAGCACGACGACGCCAAGCGTACGCTGATGGGCGCCAACATGCAGCGTCAGGCCGTGCCGCTGGTTCACCCTGCCGCTCCCTATGTCGGTACCGGCATGGAGCGTCGCGCCGCCCTGGACTCCGGCGAGGTCACCCTGGCCAAGAATGCCGGCGAGGTCATCTTTGCCGACGCCGCCAAGATCATCGTCAAGCATGCCGGCGGCATGGACGAGTATCACCTGGCCAAGTACCAGCGCTCCAACCAGTCCACCTGCATCAACCACCGTCCGCTCGTGCGCGTCGGTGACACCGTTGAGCAGGGCGAGCCCCTGGCTGACGGTCCCTCGACCGATCATGGCGAGCTCGCACTGGGTCAGAACCTCACCGTGGCATACATGCCGTGGGAAGGCTTCAACTACGAGGACGGTATCGTCGTGTCCGAGCGCCTGGTGGCCGAGGACCTGCTGACGACCATCAACATCACCCGTCACGAGATCGATGCCCGCGACACCAAGCTCGGCCCCGAGGAGATCACCCGCGAGATCCCGAACCTCTCCGAGGATATGCTTGCCAACCTCGACGAGGACGGCATTATCCGCATCGGCGCTGAGGTCGGCCCTGGCGACATCCTGGTCGGCAAGGTCACGCCTAAGGGCGAGAGCGCTCTGACCGCCGAGGAGCGCCTGCTGCGCGCCATCTTCGGTGCCAAGGCCCACGATGTCCGCGACACCTCCCTTAAGATGCCTCACGGCGCTTACGGCCGCGTCATCGACGTCGTCCGCTTTAGCCGCGAGAACGGCGACGATCTGGCCCCCGGCGTCAACGAGCAGGTGCGCGTCTACGTTGCCCAGCGTCGTAAGATCCAGCAGGGCGATAAGATCGCCGGCCGCCACGGCAACAAGGGTGTTATCTGCAACGTTCTGCCGGTCGAGGACATGCCCTACATGGCTGACGGTACCCCGATCGACGTTATCCTCAACCCGCTGGGCGTTCCTTCGCGTATGAACGTCGGCCAGCTGCTCGAGTGCCACCTTGGCTGGGCTGCTGCCTGCGGTTGGGATACCGAGCAGGCCGACTCCGACAAGTATGTCCCCGGTCCGTTCTTCGTCTCGACGCCCGTTTTCGACGGCGCCAAGGAGGACGAGATCGCCGAGGTCATCCGTCGCGCCAACAAGAACATGCTCAACAAGGCCACCGCTGCCTTTGGCGATCACATGCGCCCCGAGTTTGTCACCCAGCTTGACGAGCGCGGCAAGACCCGTCTGTTCGACGGCCGCACCGGCGAGGAGTTCCGCGAGCCCATTACCGTGGGTACGTCCTACATCCTCAAGCTCGGCCACATGGTCGATGACAAGATCCACGCCCGTTCGACTGGCCCTTACAGCCTGGTTACCCAGCAGCCGCTGGGCGGCAAGGCTCAGTTCGGCGGTCAGCGCTTCGGCGAGATGGAAGTTTGGGCACTGTACGCATACGGTGCTTCCAACGTCCTGCAGGAGATCCTGACCGTCAAGTCCGACGATACCGTGGGCCGCGTCAAGACCTACGAGTCCATCGTCAAGGGCGAGAACGTCCCGGTTCCGGGTATCCCCGAGTCCTTCAAGGTTCTCGTCAAGGAGATTCGTTCCCTCGCGCTTGACATCGAGCCCATGCACGATGCCGACGAGGACGCCTCCGCCCCCGTGACCGCCGAGGAGACCTCTGCCCTCGATGACCTGGCTGCGCTCGCCGGCGTTGACGCCGACGTCGAGGCCCAGGATGCCGAGACCGCCGAGGCACCCGAGGCTGTCGCCGCCACGACCACTGATAAGGAGTAGTTGACTGTGGCAGATTTCGAAGCTACTGATTTTGACGCGGTAAAGATCTCCCTTGCCTCCGCCGACCAGATTCGTTCCTGGTCGCACGGTGAGGTCAAGAAGCCGGAGACCATCAATTACCGTACCCTCAAGCCCGAGAAGGACGGCCTGTTCTGCGAGAAGATCTTCGGTCCCGCCAAGGACTGGGAGTGCTCCTGCGGCAAGTACAAGGGCATCCGCTTTAAGGGCATCGTCTGCGAGCGCTGCGGCGTCGAGGTCACCTCGGCCAAGGTGCGTCGCGACCGCATGGGCCACATCGAGCTCGCCGCTCCCGTGTCCCACATCTGGTACTTCAAGAGCCCCACGAGCTTCCCGATGAGCCGTATGCTCGACATCAAGTCCAAGGACCTCGAGAAGGTTCTGTACTTTGCCAGCTACATCATCACCGAGGTCGACTACGAGGCTCGCGAGGCCGATGCTGACGACCTGCGCGAGGAGCTCGCCGCCGATCTGGAAGAGATCGATGCCGAGTGCGCCCGCCAGATCGAGTCCCTCAAGGAGCAGGGCAACCCCGAGAACTTTGACGAGTTCTCCGATGAGGAGCCTCTGACCCCCGAGGAGATCGCCTCCGGCATCGTCGACATCGAGGAAGAGTGCAAGGACGACAAGCAGCTCCGCACGGATGCCTTCAACGCCTTCATGAAGCTCTCCGAGCGCGACCTCATCTCTGATGAGCCGCTGTTCCGCGAGATGACCCGTTACTACTCCATGTACTTCAAGGGTGGTATGGGTGCCGAGGCTGTCCGCGACCTGCTCGCTGCCATCGACCTCCCTTCCGAGGCCGAGAAGCTCAAGGCCATCATCGCCGACGAGGATTCCCAGAAGCAGAAGCGCGAGAAGGCCGTCAAGCGCCTTGAGGTCGTTGACGCCTTCCTGAAGGGCGGCAACAGCCCCGCGAACATGATCCTGGACGTCATCCCGGTCATTCCGCCCGATCTGCGCCCGATGGTCCAGCTCGACGGCGGCCGCTTCGCCGCGTCCGACCTCAACGACCTGTATCGTCGCGTGATCAACCGTAACAACCGACTCAAGCGCCTGCTCGACCTGGACGCCCCTGCGATCATCGTGAACAACGAGAAGCGCATGCTCCAGGAGTCCGTGGACGCCCTGTTCGACAACGGCCGTCGTGGTCGCCCGGTCTCTGGCCGTGGCGGTCGCCCGCTCAAGTCGCTCGCCGAGGCCCTCAAGGGCAAGCAGGGTCGTTTCCGTCAGAACCTGCTGGGTAAGCGTGTCGACTACTCCGGCCGTTCGGTTATCGTTACCGACCCCAAGCTGCTGCTGCACCAGTGCGGTCTGCCCAAGACCATGGCGCTGGAGCTCTTCAAGCCCTTCGTCATGAAGCGCCTGGTCGAGCTCGGCAAGGTCGAGAACATCAAGGGCGCCAAGCGCGCTATCGACCGCGGTGCCACCTTTGTGTGGGACATCCTCGAAGAGGTCATCGACGGCCGCGTCGTGCTGCTCAACCGTGCACCGACTCTGCACCGTCTGTCCATCCAGGCCTTTGAGCCGGTGCTGGTCGAGGGCAAGGCTATCCACCTGCATCCGCTGGTTTGCTCGCCCTTCAACGCCGACTTCGACGGCGACCAGATGTCTGTCCACGTGCCGCTGTCCAGCCAGGCTCAGGCCGAGGCTCGCGTGCTCATGCTCTCTGCGAACAACCTGCGCTCGCCGGCATCCGGCAAGCCGGTCAACATCCCTTCGCAGGACATGATCATCGGTGTGTACTACCTCACCCAGGTTCGCGAGGGTCTGCCGGGCGAGAACCACGTGTTCTCGAGCTTCGACGACGCGCTGCACGCCTATGACTGCCGCTCCGAGGTCGACATGCAGGCCAAGATCCAGGTCCGCGTGTCCGCTGCCGACGCCAATGTCATCAATGAGGACGGCACCCGTATCTTCCGCGTCAAGAACGGCAAGAACGAGTTTGTCGACTACGATGTCACCGGCAATAAGACCGCGCGCTTCGAGACCTCTATCGGCCGCATCATCTTCAACCGCCAGTGCCTGCCCGAAGACTACGAGTTCATGAACTACAAGATGGTCAAGGGCGATGTGGCCAAGCTGGTTGCGGACTGCTGCGATCGCTATCCCGAGGCCAAGGTCGGCCCGATCCTCGACGCCATCAAGTACTCCGGCTTCCACTACGCTACCCGCGCCGGCCTCACCATCTCGGTGTGGGACGCTCTCATCCCTGCCGAGAAGCAGGAGCTGCTCGACCGCGCCCAGGCCAACGTCGACCAGATCAACGAGTACTTCGAGGAGGGCTTCATCAACGAGACGGAGCGCCACATCGAAGTCGTTAACGAGTGGACCGCTTGTACCGATAAGGTTGCAGCGCTCATGCTCGACATGTTCGACGAGGAGAACCCGCTGTACATGATGGCCGACTCCGGCGCCCGTGGTTCTAAGACCCAGCTGCGTCAGCTCGGCGGTATGCGTGGCCTGATGGCAGACATGTCCGGCGAGACGATCGACCTTCCCATTAAGGCGAACTTCCGCGAGGGCCTGCTGCCGCTCGAGTACTTCATTTCGACCTACGGCGCCCGTAAGGGCCTGGTCGATACCGCATCCCACACCTCGGACTCTGGTTACCTGACCCGTCGTCTGGTCGACGTGGCCCAGGACGTCATCGTCCGCGAGGAGGACTGCGGCACGCACGAGGGCGTCACCTACAACCTCATCATCCCCGGCACCACCGACCTCAACACCGACCTCGTCGGCCGTTGCTTCATCGAGGACGTCGTGGCTCCCGATGGCACCGTGCTCTTTGAGCAGGACGGCTACATCGAGAAGGTTGCCGACATTCAGAAGATGGTCGATGCCGGCCTTAAGAAGGTCAAGCTCCGCGCGCTGCTCACTTGCCGCTCCAAGTACGGCGTGTGCCAGAAGTGCTACGGCTGGGATCTTTCCACCCGTCGTCCGGTCGCCATCGGTACCGCGGTCGGCATTATTGCCGCCCAGTCCATCGGCGAGCCCGGTACGCAGCTTACGATGCGTACCATTCACTCCGGCGGCGTCGCTGGCGTCGACGATATTACGCAGGGTCTGCCTACGGTCAGCCGTATGTTCGATATCGTCGGCAACGTCAACGAGAAGATTCTGGGTCGCGAGGCCGAGCTGGCTCCGTACTCCGGCCACCTCTCGATTAAGCCCGAGAAGTCCGAGTACGTGCTGACGCTCACCGACTCCGAGGACCACACCCGTGTCCTCGACGAGCGTCGCGTCCCCGCTTCGGTTCGCTTTATGCCCGAGATCGAGGACGGCTGCGAGGTTCGCGCCGGCGACCAGATCACCAAGGGCTTCGTCAACTTCCGCAACCTGCGCAAGCTGACCGACATCGAGTCGACGATGCACACCTTCGTCGAGAGCGTCAAGGACGTCTACACCAGCCAGGGCGTCGACCTGAACGACAAGCACATCGAGGTGCTCGCACGTCAGATGCTGCGTCGCGTTCAGATCACCAACCCCGGTGACTCCAAGTACCTGCTTGGTCAGTACGTCGACCGCTACGAGTTCGCCGACGAGGTCGAGCGCGTTGCCCGTCTGGGCGGTCAGGCTCCTGTGGCCGAGCCCGTCATCCTGGGTACGCTCAAGGTCGCGTCCAACATCGACTCCTGGCTGTCGAGCGCTTCGTTCATCCGTACCGCCGGCGTCCTTACCGAGGCTGCCATCGAGGGCAAGGTCGACCACCTGCTCGACCTTAAGTCCAACGTCATCGTCGGTAAGAAGATCCCGGCCGGTACCGGCCTCAAGCCGTACGCCAACGCCAAGCTGACGTATCGTACGGCCGACGGCTACGTGGACATCGACGGCCCGGCTTCGCCCAACGCCAAGTCGCTGCCCGAGTGGGCTCCTGTGGAGCTCAAGGACCTGGACGAGCAGCTCCCGCAGCAGCTCGACTGGGCCGGCTACGACGAGTTCGGTGGTGCTGACGGTTCGTTCACCCGCAACGGCCACACCATCTCCGCCGAGAAGGCTCGCCTGTACCTGTTCGACGACCTGGGCGTGTCGCAGCGCTGGACCAACAAGTTCAGCGAGGTCGGCATCGAGACGGTCGGCGACCTGGTCGGCAAGTCCGAGGAAGATCTGCTGCGCATCGATGGCATCGGTGCCAAGGCGATCGAGGAGCTCCGTGACGGCCTCGAGGCCCACGACCTGCTCTACATCCTCGAGAACAACGACGACGTTGCCGACGAGGAAGACCTCTCGCAGCTGCTGCAGATGGTCTTTAGCCCCGACGGTCCGGACGATATCCTGCTGGGTACCTCCGCTCCGACGCATCACGCCGACGCCGACGAGGAGCTCCTGGGCGCCCCGATCGACGACAAGAAGGCTCCCGCCAACGGTGCCATCAACGAGGACATGGCGTCCCTCGACGAGCTGCTCAACCAGCTCGTGGACACCGACGACGCCGAAGAGGCCAAGGACAACGACGAGGAGTAATTTCCTAGTACGTTAACCGTCCTTCCAAAGACCCGTTTCCCAACAGGGAAGCGGGTCTTTTTGTTAAAGAAAACCTGCCAAAAAGGGACAGGTATATTTTGGTAGGTTTTTCCTGCTTGAATTTGAAACATTTCGCCCGACAAGAGCGTATCTAAGGTGAGGGCCTCACCAAGAATTATTAACGTCACCGGGAGGTGATTATGGAAGAACAAGCATTTAGACAGGCGGTCGAGGATCACCGTGATGTCGTGTTTCGAATCGCATTGACGTACCTGCGCGATCGTGCCGATGCCGACGATGTTGCCCAAGATGTCTTTCTTAAGTTGCTTAAAAGCGATGGGCACTTTGAAAGTTGGGAACATCTTCGCCGCTGGCTTGTCCGGGTCACGATCAATGAATGCAAATCGCTCTTTCGAAAGCCATGGAGGCGTGTGGAGGATATTGAGAATCTGGCCGATTCGCTTTCGGCGGCGCAGGATGAGACCAAGGCGGTCCTGTCAGACGTTATGCGACTTCCGGAGCGATTCCGCGTTCCCATCGTGCTCTATTACTACCTGGGCTTTTCGACCTCAGAGATTGCCGAGTTGATGCATGTACCAGCCGCGACCGTTCGAACGCGTTTAGCTCGCGGTCGATCGAAGCTCAAATTCATCTTAGAGGAGGGCGACCGTGAAATCCAATCAAATCAAGCAGGCCTTCGAGTCCATCCAAGCCGATAGCGACCTTGCCGACCGTGTTATTGATGCTGCGGCTGGAGAGCCGCTTCGTCGAAAGGGTCACGCGAAGCCTCTGTATGTTGCCGTAATCGGATGTCTTGCCGGAGTGTTGGCGACCGGAGGGGTCGCCTACGCCGTTATCAATTCCAGCTATTTTGCCTCAGCCTGGGGAAACCACGGCAACGGGGATTCCATTACCTGGACCAACGGCGGTTCATCGGGGACTAAATATACCTACACCAGAGAGTTTGGTGACGGCATCGCGCCCCAAAGCCTGGAGGGCGCAGTTCAGGAGGTTAATCTGTCCGTCGAGGGTAACGGCTATACGCTTGATATCCATGAGATGGCTATTGACCAAAACGGCTGCGGAGCCGTGACGTTTACGTTGTCCAATTCAAATGGCGTTAACTACTACAAGCCGGCAGCAGAGACAGGCGAACTTGTTCTCTATGGTGAAGAAGAACAAGGCATCGGCACGCCCAGCATGAACTTCGGCGAGGAATGGGCTGACACACGCTGCACAATTGATAAGGACACATCAAGCGACACGGTCATTAATGGCACGATGTACTTTGCCTCGTGGGATCGCGAGCGAGATTTGGGACATGCGGTCACCTGGAATATCTGCTGGACTGAGGGCGAAGGCGAGGACGCGAAGCTGTTCGAAGCATCGACGCCCGAGTTTAGCGTTGGAGCGTACGTCGATACAAAGGAACTCCGCTCCGATGACTCGCCTCTCGAGATCAGCCCGTTTTCCATCCAGACGCACATCGATGATCTGGGCTATGAAGCAGTTGATCATAAACTGACCGTCAGCTACAAGGATGGATCGGAGCAGATTATCGAAGATGACGACGCAGGGGCGTACAATTTCTATGTTTCGATGGCACGCAATAGCGGAGAGAACATTTGGGTGCCAACGAAGTTGATTGATGTCGACCAAGTGGTTTCAGTAACGCTCGAAGGCACACGCTGCACTTCAACAGGGGGCGCCGAAACGTCGGAACCCTTTACCATCGTCTATTCGTAAGATTTGGGGCCGCTTCCTACTAGGGGAAGCGGCCTTCTTTGCGGTAAATGGGCGGTTAGACCGCACGATATTCGCCTGCATTTCTGAAGTATGCGGCAAAATCTTGATGGGTCGACCACACCGTATATGCTCAAGCGTTCTACCTGCGGGTTTGTTATCGCAAAATCCCTGTGTGCTCGGTAAGTTCATAATTTGCCGCATACTTCCGAAAACACCGTCAATCTACAGTGTTAGTGAGGTCGGATCACCGCTGGAGCGCGACGTTTCCCCAGATAAAACCGACCAAAATAAACCTGTCCCTTTTTGGTAGGGAACGTTGCCCCGACGAGCACGTCGGATTCCCGGTCCGGGCGGCCCGCTGTTTAAGTTTGTCGCGAGTTCCGCACGCAAAGGAAAGCACTTAATGTGCTTTCCGTCTTGCGCAGGACTGTAGAGCAGC
>CABUSD010000011.1:0-73878 GCA_902494165.1 uncultured Collinsella sp.
GGCAGACGGCCATCCGGAGGCGCCCGATCGGCGGCCCCTCGGGGCTTGCCCGTATCGTAGGCAATGCGCCGAATGCTCGCCATCGAAATCTATCGATGGCCTATTTCAGACTGTAATGGAGGGGCTTGTTGCTGTTGGGGGGCATTGAAGCGCGAGTGGCACTTTGGGATGCGTGGCGCTCTGGGTTGAGGCGTTGCTTTGGGATGAGCTTCTTACTTAGGTGAAGAGGGGCTTTATGGCTGAGAGGTAGTCTTTGGCTACTTCGGCCTTATCTGCTTGAAAGTTGTGCCAGGCCCACCATTGGACCATTCCTACGAAGCTTGAGGCTATGTGGTGCAGTAGAAAGCTGCGGTCCATGGTGGCGGCGGGGCCGTTTGGGTCGGTAGGGATGGTTTCGGCTGCGCGCGACATGATGGTCTTGCGTAAGCAGTCGGCGAAGACGCGTGAGCCAGCGCCGGCTACGAGGGCGCGTACGCCCTGACGACGATCCCAGAGGTTGTTGAGGATATGCTCGACTTGCACGAGTGGGTCGTCGAGCGGCGTACCATCGTCGTCGAGGGCGTGGGTGCAGATGTCGCTCACGAGCTCGGACAGTAGGTCGTCTTTGCTCTTAAAGAGGCCGTAGAATGTCGCGCGGCCTACGTGGGCGCGCGCGATGATGTCGCCGACGGTGATCTTGCCGTAGTCCTCTTCGCGTAGCAGCTCGGAGAACGCCGCAACGATGGCAGCGCGGCTTTTTTCTTTGCGGGCATCCATGGCTATGCGTCCGCGTGAACGAGCAGGCAGCGGAGCGTACCGGAGCAACCCTCGTAGGGGCGCTTGCCGGCGCCGTAGCCGACGGCTTCGATGTGGTAGCGTGAGGGCAGTTGGTCGGACGTGCGCAGCGCGGTGACGATGGCGGCGCCCGTGGGCGTCACGAGCTCGCCGGCGACCGGTGCGGGCGTGAGGGCGATATTGCCCGCCTGGCATAGGTTGACGACAGCGGGGACGGGAATGGGCATGAGGCCGTGGGCGCAGCGGATGGTGCCGTGGCCCTCGGAAAGCGACTCGACCACGATATCCTCGATGCCCAGGTCATCGAGGCAGATGGCGACAGAGCAGACGTCGACGATGGAATCGACGGCGCCTACCTCGTGGAACATGACGGTCTCGGGCGTTTTGCCGTGGGCCTTGGCCTCGGCGGCGGCGAGCGCGGTAAAGATGGCGAGCGCACGACGCTTGGCGCCATCGCTTAGCTGCGAGCCGTCGATGATGGCGGTGACGTCCGCCAAAGAACGATGGTGATGGTGGTGGGCGTGATGATGGCCCTCGTGGCCATGGCCGTGGGTCTCATGATCATGCTCGTGGCAGTGCTCGTGCTCGCCATGGTCATGATGGTGGTGCTCATGCTCGTGCATATGCTCGACAGCTGCTTCGTTGCCGTAGAGCCAGGCCATGTCGTGATCGTGGTTCTCGAGCTCCTCTGCAAGCTGGACGTCAAAATCACAGGCGTCGATGCCATGCTTGTTTGCACGCGTGACGGCGATCGTAAAGCCGTCGACCGGCAGCGTGGCGAGCTGTTCGCGCAGGTGCTCCTCGTTGGCGCCCAGGTCGAGCAGGGCTGCGACGGTCATATCGCCGCTGATGCCCGAGGTGCCGTCGATGATAAGCGTGTGCTGATGGTTGGACATGAAATGCTCCTTAGCGGGCGCAGGACGCGCCGGCGCTCAGATGATTGATAAGACTTGCCTGGTAGGCGGCACCAAAGCCGTTGTCGATATTGACGACCGAAACGCCGCTGGCGCAGGAGTTGAGCATGGCGAGCAGCGCGGCTACGCCACCAAAGTTCGCGCCGTAGCCCACGCTGGTGGGAACGGCGATGACCGGACAGCTCACCAGGCCGCCGATAACGCTCGCCAGGGCGCCCTCCATGCCGGCGATGGCGATGACCACCTGCGCCTGGACAAGTTCCTCAGCATGAGCGAGCAGGCGGTGCAAGCCGGCGACACCCACGTCGTAGAGGCGATCGACCTCGTTGCCGTAGAACTCGGCCGTCAATGCGGCTTCCTCGGCGACGGGCAGGTCGCTCGTGCCGGCGCAGGCGACGACGATGCGTCCGTTGCCGGTAGGGGAGGGCTTGCCGCCCACGAGGGCGAGCTGCGCGTCCGGGACATATCCCAGGTCAATGCCGTTGCCGAGAAGCTCAGCGGTGCGCGCGGCTTTTTCGGCATCCAGGCGCGTGACCAGGATACGTTCCTGGCCGGCATCGCGCAGCGCTTCGATAATGGCGGCAATCTGCTCGGCGGTTTTACCGGCACCGTAGACAACCTCGCCGGCTCCCTGGCGCACTCCGCGCGAAAGATCGAGCTGCGCAAAACCCAGATCGGCGGTCGGCGCCGTCTGGATGCGCGTGAGGGCGACTGCCGGAGTGACTGCTCCGCCGGCAACATCGCTCAGCAATTGCTCAAGATCTCGCTTATCCATATATGTTCCCTTCGACGGCGCAAAGTCTAGCACTCAAAGGGTATGTTTCCGAACACTAAGACAAAATTGTTCGGAAACTATAGGACAGACTGATTCAATTGTTAGGCAGATCGACTAGTCACGCAGGATGATGTCCATGGCGAGCATCAGGTTGCGCTCGTCGATGGCAAACGGGGCGGCCTCGCGCGTCTTGGGCTTGGCGCAAAACGCGATGCCGGTACCTGCGGCCTGAATCATGGGGATGTCGTTGGCGCCGTCACCAATCGCGACGGTGTGGGCCATATCGACTCCGCACTCAACTGCCCAGTCCAGCAGCTTGATGAGCTTGGACTCCTTGGTCACAATGTCGGCAGCTAACTTACCGGTGAGCTTGCCGTCCACGACCTCCAGACGATTGGCCAGACAATAGTCGATACCCGCGGCAGCCACGATCTTGTCGGCGACCTCGTGAAAGCCACCGCTTACCACGCCGACCTTCCAGCCCTTGCTGTGCGCCGAGCGCACAAGCTCCAGCGCGCCGGGGGTAAACGTCACGCGCTCAAACGTGCGCTCGAACACGCTCTCATCCAAGCCGGCAAGCAGCCCCACGCGCTCCTCGAGCGCCTGCTTAAAGTCGAGCTCGCCGCGCATGGCGCGCTCAGTGATCTGCGCCACTTGCTCGCCTACGCCGGCCTCCTCGCCCAACAGGTCGATGACCTCCTGGTTGATGAGCGTGGAGTCGATATCCATAACGATGAGGCGTGCAGTCATGGCGGGCCTTTCCGAGTGCAGTTGTATTGGGGCACATTGTCGCACGTCGCAAGCCTGGGCGACGGCCACGGTGCGTCAATTGTTTCGTCTCCGTCAAGTCTTTGGGCAAGAGCTACTTTTTCGCGGCACATCGACGCGGGTGCGATAAGATAGAACGCCATGTCCGGCTGCGCGGTTTACGCAGGCTGGGCAAATCTGTACGACGCCGCCCGGAACGACACGGGGCGGCACAGATCCATAAAGGAGGATCACTGGTATGAGCCAGACCCGTCCCATTGACGAGCATTCCATGCACACCCGTACCTGCGGCGAGCTTCGCTTCGAGAACGTGGGCGAAGAGGTCACCCTCACCGGTTGGGTGAGCCGTCGCCGCGACCACGGCGGCCTTATCTTCTGCGACCTTCGCGACCGCGAGGGCATCACGCAGCTCACTTTCGACCCCGAGCACTCCGATGGCGATGCCTTTAAGATCGCCGAGACCATGCGTCCCGAGTGGCCCATCAAGATCCACGGCGTCGTGCGCGCTCGTGGTGAGGAGACCACCAACACCAAGCTCGCGACCGGCGAGATCGAGGTCCTGACCGACCACGCCGAGGTGCTCAACACGTCCGTCACTCCGCCGTTCCAGATCGAGGACGGCATCGAGACCAGCGAGGATACCCGCCTGCGCTATCGCTATTTGGACCTCCGCCGTCCCGAGATGATGGCCAACCTCAAGCTGCGCTCCGACTTTACCTTTGCCATTCGCGAGGCGCTGCACAACCGTGAGTTCATGGAGGTCGAGACGCCCTCCCTGTTTAAGTCCACGCCCGAGGGCGCTCGCGACTTCATTGTTCCCAGCCGTATTCAGCCGGGCAACTTCTACGCCCTGCCGCAGTCCCCGCAGCTCCTGAAGCAGCTGCTCATGGTCGGTGGCGTCGAGCGCTACTACCAGGTTGCCAAGTGCTTCCGCGACGAGGACCTGCGTGCCGACCGTCAGCCCGAGTTCACCCAGGTCGATATCGAGATGTCCTTCGTGGACCAGAACGACGTCATGAGCGCGCTCGAAGAGGTCCTGTCCGACGCCTTCGGCCGCATGGGTGTCGAGATGCCCACGCCGCTGCGTCGCATGAACTACTGGGAGGCCATGGATACCTATGGCTCCGACAAGCCCGATACCCGCTATGGCATGCACCTGGTCGACCTGACCGACATCTTTGCCAACTCCAAGTTCAAGGTCTTTGCGACTGCCGCAAACGAGGAGGGTTCTGTCGTCAAGGCCATCAACGCCAAGGGCGCCGGTGCCTGGGCACGTGCCAAGATCGATAAGCTCGCCGGCGTGGCTTCCACGTTTGGCGCCAAGGGCCTGGCATGGATCGCCTTCCGCGAGGACGGCTCCATCAACAGCCCCATCGTCAAGTTTTTCTCGGACGAGGAGATGGCGGCTCTGCGCGAGCGCATGGACGTCGAGCCCGGCGACCTTGTGATGTTTGCCGCCGGTCCGCGCCTGCTCTCTGACGAGATCCTGGGCGGCATGCGTTCCCACATGGCCAACGCACTCGAGATCAAGCGTGAGGGTCACGACTTCCTGTGGGTCGTCAACTTCCCGCTGTTCCACTGGGATGAGGACCGCAAGGCCTATGCCGCCGAGCACCAGCCCTTCACCCTGCCGACCGAGACCGACATCGCCAAGATTGAGGCCGACCCGTTGGCAGCCGGTTCTTGCACCTACGACTTTGTCATGGACGGCTTTGAGGCCGGCGGCGGCGGTATGCGTATCCACAACGCCGAGATGCAGATGTCCATGCTCAAGCTCCTGGGCTTTACCGAGGAGCGTGCCGAGTCTCAGTTCGGCTTCCTCATGGAGGCCCTCAAGTTTGGTGCGCCCCCGATGGGCGGTTTCGCTCTGGGCCTGGACCGCGTGTGCATGCTGCTTACCGGTTCCGACTCCATCCGCGACGTCATGGCGTTCCCCAAGACGGCTAGCGGC
Organism: uncultured Collinsella sp.; assembly: GCA_902494165.1. GTDB lineage: Bacteria > Actinomycetota > Coriobacteriia > Coriobacteriales > Coriobacteriaceae > Collinsella. The sequence continues at coordinate 5,183 of CABUSD010000011.1, forward strand.
TCCGACCTTATGTCGGGCGCCCCGAGTGCCGTTAGTGGCGCCCAGCTCAAGGACGTCAGCCTGCGCCTGATGTAGGCGAGCGACTACATATTGCCTGTAACGAGGGAAGGACGTGTGCCTTCCCTCGTTTTTTTCGGAACGGGGGTGCGCCGGTAACGTACAATAGCTACCACGTGGCTGGGTTTTGCCGGCCGAATGTGCGATGCCGCGGGAGGGGACATGGTCGAGTTTACAAAGACGATTAAAGATCCGTTGGGATTACATGCCCGCCCGGTTGCGCTGCTCTATGACATCATTGCCAAGCATCGTAGCGACGTGTCAGTCAGTATCGGCGATCGCCACACGGATGGCCGCGACGTTATAGGGCTCATGGCACTCTGCGGCGAATGTGGCGAAGACGTCGTGTTCCGCGTTTCGGGCGTGGATGAGGCCTCCTGCGTCACGTCGATCAGAAACCTCTCGCTTTAACCTCAACAATGTGACAAAGGGGCAGTCCCCTCTGTTGCATAAATTGGTATCAATAGGCACTGCAAAGAGATGGTCTTTGCGGTGCCTTTGTTTCGTATGGGAAACTTTTTCGAAATCTGGATGGGGACCCTTTCCAAAAAGTTAACCACGTGTTAGTTTACTAAAGCGAACATAGGCGTGGTTAACTTTTGCTGCGTCGATGTGAAGGACGAATCGATGTTAGGAGCCCAGTCATGTCTTGCGGACCGCAGATGCCGGCAATGCCGCTTTCGATGGTAAAAGCGGGCGAAACCGTGCGCGTGTCTCGTGTAAAGGGCAATGAGGATATGAAGCACCACCTCAAGGACCTCGGCTTTGTCGAGGGCAACGAAATCCACGTGGTGAGCTCGAGTGGCGCCAATATCATCGTCACTGTGCTGGGCGCACGCTTTGGTATCGATTCCAAGGTTGCCATGCACATCATGACCGTCGGTTAGTCGACGGTATTTCTGTACGCACTGAAAGGGGGACAAGTAAATGAAGACGTTGGGTGACGTTAAGGTGGGCGAGAGCTCCACCATCGTCAAGCTTCACGGTGAGGGTGCGCTTCGCCGCCACCTTATGGACCTGGGGCTCATCAAGGGCACTTCGTTCAAGGTCGTGAAGGTTGCACCGCTCGGTGATCCGGTCGAGATCAACGTGCGCGGCTACGAGCTTTCCATCCGCAAGGAGGAGGCCGCCGTCGTCGAGGTCCAGTAAGGACTCGCGGCGCATATTTCTGCAGATAAAGTTAGGTTTTTCTAACTTAATGCAGCATCTTTGAAGCACATTATCCAGCCTGCGCGGAGAAAGCAGCGCAGGCACACAAGGAAGAAGGATTGAATGGCGGATTCTCAGATCCATGTCGCGCTGGCGGGTAACCCCAACTGCGGCAAGACCACGCTTTTCAACCTGATCACCGGCGCCAACGGCTACGTTGGCAACTGGCCCGGCGTCACGGTTGAGAAAAAGGAAGCCAAGCTCCTAAGCGACAAGAACGTTACCATCACGGACCTCCCTGGCATCTACTCGCTTTCCCCCTACAGCCCCGAGGAGCAATGCTCGCGCGATTACCTCATGAGCGGCGAGCCCGATGTTGTCGTCCAAGTCGTCGATGCCACCAACCTCGAGCGCAACCTGTACCTGGCGCTTCAGGTTATCGAGACCGGCCTGCCCGTGGTCGTTGCCCTCAACATGGCCGACTTGGTCGAGAAGAACGGTGACAAGATCGACACCGACAAGCTGTCCAAGAAGCTCGGCTGCCCGGTCATGATGATCTCGGCTCTTAAGAACAAGGGTATCAAGGAGCTGTTCGAGCAGGTTAAGAAGTCCGCCGCTTCCAAGGGCCAGGTGCCGGAGCACAAGTTCGACTCCTCCATCGAGGACGTTCTGGACCACATCGAGAACAACCTTCCGGCGAGCGTTCCCGCCAACAAGCGCCGCTACTACGCTGTCAAGCTGTTTGAGCGCGACGCGGACGCCTGCAAGCTCATCAACCTCACTAAGGAGAAGGCTGCTCGCGTAGAGCAGCTGGTCGCCCAGTGCGAGCAGGATTGCGATGACGATGCCGAGTCCATCATCACCGGTGAGCGCTACGGCGTAATCGCGCACATCATCGACGAGTGCCTCACCAAGGCCCCGGCCAAGATGAGCACCTCCGAGAAGATCGACCGCGTGGTTACCAACCGTATTCTGGGCCTGCCGATCTTTGTCGTCCTCATGTTCTGCGTGTACTACATCGCCGTTTCTACCTTGGGCGGCACGGTGACCGACTTCACCAACGACCAGCTCTTTGGTACCGACGGTTGGTATGTGCTCGGCCAGGGCCGCGACGCCTACGATGAGGCTGTCGAGGCCGCGGGTGACGACGCTGACTCGGTCGACCCGGCGCAGTATGGCCCGTATGTTCCGGGTATTACCACCATGGTCCACGACGCGCTTGTGGCGGGTGGCACCGAGGACGGTGGCCTGGTCGATTCGCTCGTCTGTGACGGTATCGTCGGCGGCCTGGGCGCCATCTTCGGCTTTGTGCCGCAGATGTTCCTGCTTTTTGTGATGCTGTCCTTCCTGGAGGACTGCGGCTACATGGCCCGCGTTGCCTTCATCATGGACCGCGTGTTCCGCCGCTTTGGCCTGTCCGGTAAGTCGTTCATCCCCATGCTCGTGTCTTCGGGCTGCGGCGTCCCCGGCGTCATGGCTACTAAGACCATCGAGAACGAGAAGGACCGCCGCATGACGGTCATGACCACCACGTTCATTCCCTGTGGCGCCAAGCTGCCGATCATCGCCCTGCTCATGGGCTCCATCATCGGCGATTCTTCCACCACCGCCGCGTGGATCAGCCCGCTCTTCTACTTCCTGGGCGTCTTTGCCGTCATCGCCTCGGGCCTCATGCTCAAGAAGACCAAGCTCTTCGCCGGTCGCCCGACGCCGTTCGTTATGGAGCTTCCCGCCTACCACTTCCCGGCGATCCGCTCTTGGGCGCTGCACGTGTGGGAGCGCTGCTGGGCCTTTATCAAGAAGGCCGGCACGGTCATCTTCGCGTCCACTGTCGTGGTTTGGTTCCTGTCCAACTTTGGTAGCTACAACGGTTCCTTTGGCTTCCTGCCTGCGATGGACGGCATCCCCGAGGAGTTCATGGACTACTCCGTGCTCGCCATGCTGGGCAACCTGGTCGCTTGGATCTTCGCCCCGCTCGGCTTTAGCACCTGGCAGGCAACCGCACTGACCGTCTCTGGCCTCGTCGCCAAGGAGAACGTCGTCGCCACCGCCGGCTCGCTGCTGTCCGTCGCCGACGCGGGCGAGACCGACCCGAGCCTGTGGACCGCGTTTGCCGGCATGTTCCCCACCATGGGCGCTTGCGTTGCCTTCGGCGCCTTCAACCTGCTGTGCGCTCCGTGCTTTGCCGCCATTGGCACCATCCGCAACCAGATGGACTCTGGCAAGTGGACCGCGATTGCCATCGGCTACGAGTGCGCCTTCGCTTGGGTGATCGGCCTGTTCATCAACCAGTTCTACAACCTGCTTGTCCTTGGGCAGTTTGGTATCTGGACGGTTGTGGCCATTGTGCTGCTGGTTGCGATGCTCTTCCAGATTTTCCGTCCCATGCCCAAGCATGCATGGACCGATGAGGACGAGACCAACACTGCTTCCGCCGCAGTTTCCGCTTAAGTCCGAATAAGGATTAACCCCTTTCCACGAGCCCGGGTGTCCCAGCGACACTCGGGCTTTTTGGTGGGAGAGATGTGGCGTTTCCGCAGATAAAACCGACCAAAACAAACCTGTCCCTTTTTGGTAGGTGGAGAATGGGGTAAAGTAAGTGGTGGTTAACTAGAGGAGGCTTGCTATGGCACCTATCGATATTGTTGTACTGGCTGTTATCGGTATTGCGTTTGTCGCGGTATGCGTGCGCATCTACCGCAAGGGCACCTGCGCCGATTGCGCTCAGGGTGGCGTTTGCACGGGGCATTGCTCCAACAAAAAGACTTGCGCTGCGCTTAAGGGTGTGGACAAAATCGCCGAAGACTTGAGCCGCGGTATTCATTAGCCGACCGGCGTTTGGGCATGTTTGACTACGGATACGGCAGTTGCTGATACGATAGGTACGTCAACAACTGCCGCCGAGCGGCTCAAACGAAAGGAACCCTGTATGGAGTCTTCCGCCTATCCGATGCTCTTTAGCCCGATCAAGGTCGGTACGACCGAGGTCAAGAACCGCGTCTTTATGCCGCCGGTATCCACGAACCTGGCCGATCATGGCTATGTGACCGACGACTTGGTCGACCACTACCGCGCCCGCGCCAAGGGTGGTGTGGGCCTCATCATCACCGAGGTCGTGACGGTCGAGCCCACCTATACCTATCTGCCGGGTGACATGTGCTGCTACGACGACACGTTTATCCCCGGCTGGGAAAAGCTCGCCGCAGCCGTCCACGAGTACGGCTGCAAGATCATGCCGCAGCTCTTCCACCCCGCCTACATGGCCTTTAACATTCCGGGCACGCCGCGCCTGATCGCTCCGTCCTTTGTGGGCCCGTCCTATGCCCGTGAGGCACCGCGTCCTATCACGGTCGACGAGATTCACGAGCTCACGCATCAGTTTGGCGACGCTGCCGTGCGTATGCAGAAGGCCGGTGTCGATGGCGTCGAGGTCCATGCGGCGCACGCCCACGGCATGCTCGGCGGTTTCTTGACCCCGCTCTATAACAAGCGTACCGATGAGTACGGCGGCTCGCTCGACGCCCGCATGCGCTTTTTGCTCGAGGTCATCGCCGAGATTCGCGAGCGCTGCGGCAAGGACTTTATCATCGACGTCCGCATCTCGGGCGATGAGTACACCGATGGCGGCCTGACCCTCAACGACATGATCTATGTCTCGCGTCGCTTGGAGAAGGCCGGCGTCGACATGATTCACGTGTCGGGCGGTACCACCATCAAGCGCGGCTCTGCGATTCCCGCCGCCGGTACCCAGCAGGCCTCGCACGCCGCTTGCTCGCGTGAGATTAAGAAGCACGTGAACATTCCCGTTGCCACGGTCGGCCGCATCAACGAGGCCTGGATCGCCGAGGAGCTGATCGAGGACGGCGCTGCCGACATCTGCATGATGGGCCGCGCCAATCTGTGCGATGCCGAGTTCTGCAACAAGGCCGCTGCCGGCAACGCTGACGACATCCGCCCCTGCATTGGCTGCCTGCGCTGCCTGAACGGCATTATGTTCGGCAAGCGCATCTCCTGCACCGTTAACCCGGACGTGGAGCGCGACGAGGCTGGCTACGAGCCTGCCGCCGAGGCCAAGAACGTGCTCGTTGTGGGCGCTGGTCCTGCGGGCATGGAGGCAGCCTACATTGCCGCCAAGCGCGGCCACAACGTGGTGCTCGTGGATAAGCAGGACGAACCGGGCGGCGAGATGCGCATCGCGGCCGTTCCGCCGGCAAAGCAGGAACTCACCCGCGTGATCAAGTACCAGTATCGCCGTCTTGCTGAGGCGGGCGTGAAGTGCGTCTTTGGTACCGAGCTTTCGGCCGAGGACATTCAGCGTGACTACGCGGGCTACGAGGTCGTCCTGGCTTATGGCGCCGAGCCCATCGCTCCGGCCTTCATGCAGGGCTTTAAGCAGGTTATGACGGCTGACGACCTGCTGGGCGGCAAGGCTTTCCCGGGCAAGAAGATCGTCATCGTGGGCGGCGGCACCGTCGGCTGCGAGACGGCCGATTACCTGGCCCCGCTGGTCAACGACCTGTCGCCGGCCAACCGCGACGTCACCGTCATCGAGATGACCAAGACGCTCGCCGCTAACGAGGGTGGTGCCGGTCGCGCGGTGCTCATCACGCGCATGCTCTCCAAGGGCGTCCACGTGCTGACCGAGGCCAAGGTGACCGAGATCACCGAGGACACTATCAGCTACGAGAAGGACGGTGAGGTCCACACCATCACCGGTGCCGATACGCTGGTGCTTGCCATGGGCTATCGTCCCAATACCAAGCTGGCCGACGACCTGGCTGCAGCCGGTGTTGCCACCCACGTGCTGGGCGATGCCAACAAGTGTGGCAACATTCGCGACGCTATTGGCGACGGCTACAAGATCGCCTGCGAGCTCTAGTCAATTCCTTGGGCATTGGGGACAGATAACTTTGCACCGATATGGTGCATGGGCATCTGTCCCCTGCACGTAGGTGAGGGGCCTGGAGTTCTGAGAGCTCTCGTTGACCAGAGCGATTTTCATCGCGAAATCCTCTTCTGTTTCACCGCAACTGAGGGAATGGGGGATGAGATAGTATTACGTGGTGGTATTCGATTAACCGAGGGTTTATCCGAGGGCTTTATGGAACAGCACCAGCATTATCAGAGCCTGCAAGACCAGGCGTACAACGCACTGCGCTCCAAGATCATCTACGCCGAGCTCAAGCCCGGCACACGCCTTTCGGCGATTGGTCTGGAAAAAGAGACGGGAATCGGGCGCACGCCCATTCGCGAGTCCTTTGTGCGCCTGCGTGAGCAGGAGCTGGTGGAAACGCGTCCCAAAAGCGGCACCTATGTCTCGAAAATCAGCATGGAGCGTGCCGAGAACGCCTGTTTCTTGCGTGAGAAACTCGAGAGAAGCGTGCTTATTAAATGCTGTTCGGCCGCTACGCCCGAGCAGAAGCGTCGACTCGAGCAGATTCTTGCCGAGTCCGAGTCGCTCGACCATCGCGAAACGCGTCGCTTTTTCGATCTGGACAACCTGTTCCACGAGAAATGTTTTGAGATTGCGGGTCGCCATATGTTGTGGGACTGGATGAAAAGCGTCAACACGCATTTTGAGCGGTATAACTGGCTGCGTATGGTGTCGCAGGATCTGGATTGGGAGCCGATTCGTCGGCAGCATCGCCGAATTCTCGAGGCTATTAAGAGGGGCGATACCGATGCGGCGAGCTATCTGGCCGAGACACACTTGCACCTGATGCCCGAGGAGCAGGGCCCGGTTATTGCCTTACATCCCGATTATTTTGAGCTGTCCAAAGACTCGGCCATCTAGCCCATCATCGCATCTGCTCGAGACGCAAAAACGATGCTGCTCACCTACAGCGTTTTGCAACCGAGATTTTTAATAATGCCTAAAATGGCTCAGATTGCCGACAATTGGGAAACGGGGTGCGTTATGGCGCAGATGAGAATCAAGGACATTGCCGCCGAGGCGGGCGTGAGTCCGGCCACGGTCTCGCGCTATCTCAACAACCGCCCCGGGCAAATGACCGAGGAAACCCGTGCTCGCATCGCGGCGGTTATCGAGCGCACCGGCTATCGCCCGCGTGCCGCCGCGCGCAATCTGCGCAGCTCGCGTACGAACCTCATTGGCGTGATTCTGGCTGACATCGCCAACCCGTTCTCGAGCGCCATGCTCGAAGGGCTTTCCGCCAGCGCCGCCGCGCGCGGCTGCTCGCTTATGACGGCCATTAGCGGCAACGATCCCGCTAAGGAAGCAGAGTCGCTCACCAGACTTATCGATGCCGGCGTGGACGGCCTGGTCGTCAACACCTGCGGAGGCAATGACGAGGCGATCGCCGCGGCAGCGGGACGTCTGCCCGTTGTGCTGCTCGACCGCGATGTTGCCGATGGCGGTGTCGATCTGGTGACATCTAACAACCGTGAGCTGGTTGCCGGCTTGGTAGACGAGCTCGCCGCTGCAGGCAGCGAGCGCCTGTGCCTGCTCACCGAGGCAAGCGACGACAGCCCCGTGCGTCGCGAGCGTGCCGAGGCCTTTGCCGACGAGCTTTCGCGCCGCGGCCTTGCCGGCGAGGTTGTCACCTTGGCCGATGGCGGTGCCACGGGCGTTGGCCGCTTGGACGAGACCATCCACGGCTATGCGGGCAAAAGACTCGGCCTTATCGCTGTCAACGGCCTGGTCTTCCTGCGCCTGACCGAGGCGCTGGCGCAGCTTGGTCCCTCGCTGCCGGCGGGGCTCAAGATCGCGACGTTTGACGACTACCCCTGGAACCATGTGCTCTTTGGCGGCGTCACCACGGCAGCGCAAGACACCCTCACCATTGCCGAGCGCGTGGTCGAGCGTCTCTCCGAGCGTATCGACGTTGTTACCACCACCGTGGGCGAGGCCGCGAAGCTGGCGCCTAAACGCATCGAGATCCCCGGTCACATCGAACATCGCGCATCAACTTCGCGCTAGCCGCTCGTTCGTAACTGCCTGTTCGCACACGTTTTTTGAGCGCTTGATACGCTTTAACCCTGCGGAAACATTTTTCTGCGATAGTATCTGCGATATAGACCAGTCGAAACCCGCCCGAAAGAAAGGGGAGCGACATGAACCAGCAGAACATCGATTACGTACTCCGCTCCGTAGAGCAGCGTGACATCCGCTTTGTGCGTCTGTGGTTTGTCGACATTCTCGGCCGCCTCAAGAACTTTGCCATTAGCCCCGAGGACCTCGAGGTCGCTTTTGAGGAGGGTATTGGCTTTGACGGCTCCGCCATCGAGGGCTTTGCCACGCCCGAGGAAGCCGACATGCTGGCGTTTCCCGATGCTTCGACCTTCCAGATTCTGCCGTGGCGCCCGAGCCACAACGGCGTCGCCCGCGTGTTCTGCGACGTGTGCACTCCCGATCGCAAGCCGTTTGCCGGCGACCCGCGCGACGCCCTGCGCCGCATGTTCTATAAGGCCGAGAAGGCCGGCTACCTGCTCAACGTGGGCGCCGAGCTGGAGTATTACTACTTCCCCGACGAGCATACCCCCGAGCCGCTCGACAACGTGGGCTACTTCGATCTTTCGGTAAGCGATGCCGCTCGCGACCTGCGCCGCAACACGGTCCTCACGCTCGAGAAGATGTCCGTGCCCGTGGAGTACACCTTCCACGCCGCCGGCCGCTCGCAGCACGGTATGAGCCTGCGCCACGCCGAGGCCCTGAGCATGTCCGACGCCATCACCACGGCCAAACTCATCATTAAGCAGCAGGCCTACGAGAGCGGCTGCCACGCCTCCTTTATGCCCAAGCCGTTGGCGGGCGAGGACGGCAGCGCTATGTTCCTGTGCCAGTCGCTATTCGACCACGACGGCAACAACGTCTTTTGGGGCGAGGACGACGAGAAGTACCACCTCTCCGATATCGCCAAGCACTACATGGCCGGCATCTTGGCGCACGCGCGCGAGATCAGCGCCATCACTAACCCCACGGTCAACTCGTACAAGCGCATCACCACGGGCGGCGACTCCGTGCCGCAGTACGCCACGTGGGGCCTGCGCAACCGCGCGAGTATGGTCCGCATTCCGGTCTACAAGCCCGGCAAGCAGCTGTCCACGCGCATCGAGCTTCGCAGCCCCGACCCCATGGCCAACCCGTACCTGGTCAACGCCGTCACGCTGGCGGCTGGTCTGGACGGCATCGAGCGCAAGCTGGAACTCCCGCCCGAGGCCACGGCCGAGACGCTCAAGCTCACCGACCGCCAGATGCTCGAGGCCGGCTACACGCCGCTGCCGCGTTCGCTCAAAGAGGCGCTCGACGTGTTTGAGGACTCGCAGTTTATGAAGGATGCCCTCGGCGAGCACATCCACAGTTTCTTCCTCAAAAAGAAGCGCGACGAGTGGCATAAGTTTGAGTCTACGATCACCGAGTGGGAGATCAAGCACTACCTGGCGAACTCCTAATCGCGCTGGCTTGTTCCAGTACGATTGAGCTCATTTCTTTGGAGGCCGATATGTCCGAAAAGAGTGCCCTGTTCATGGCGCGCACGACGCGCTTCCACGAGTTTGCCCGCAGCTTGACGACCACCCTGGGTGTCGAGGTGAGCCTGGCAACCCCCGATTCGCCGACTGCGGCGCACGACTTTGACCTGCTGATTCTCGATTCCGACGGCATCCGCAGCGACCGTATCGATCAGATTGCCAAGTGGCTTGACGATCGTGGCGGCGTCCCCATGTTGGTGATCGTCGACGACGAGGCGCTCGGTACCTTGCGCCTGCCCAATCACGCGCATGCCGACTTTGTATGCCCCACGGCGACACCCAACGAGCTCAAGGCTCGTGCGCAGCGCCTGATGGGCGAGGAGGAGACCGTCACCGCCGACGATGTGCTCAACATCGATAACCTCGAGATTAACCTGGCTACCTACCAGGTGACGCTCGATGATGAGCCCATCGACCTGACGCTGATGGAGTACTCGCTGCTGAGCTTTTTGGCGACGCACCCCAACCGCGCCTACAGCCGCGAGGTGCTGCTGCACCGCGTGTGGGGCTTTGAGTACTGCGGTGGCACGCGCACCGTCGATGTGCACATTCGACGCATCCGCTCCAAGGTAGGCCCGCAGATCGCGGCACACATCACCACCGTCCGCGGCGTGGGCTATCTGTTTAAGGACTAGATTTCCACCACAAAGGGGACAGGCACCTTTGTGGTGGTTTTGCCGTAGGCCGGGTCCTTTCGGATCTGCAGCAGAACTTAAGCCTTCCTAAAAGATTGCGTTCTCATACACGTACGCCCGCATATTGGGGTACAACTCAACGTGAACAATGATGGCCCGCCACATGTTTGGCGGGCCTTTGGTTATTTGACGAAAGGATCGCAGCTATGAGCGAGAACGATTCCCAGCGCCCCCAGGATGCGGACCACGCCGGCGAGACTCAGCAGCAGCCGCGCGTGCAGGTGGAGTCGACGCCTGCCGATGGCAACATTCCCTACGTGCAGGCCTTCGACACGCAGACCGGCAAGCCGCTGGGCGGCCAACAGGTCGTGAACAAGCACACGGTGGTCAAGACCAAGACCAAAAAGCTGCCGATCTTTATTACGGCGCTCGCCGGCTGCGCCTGCGGTGCCCTGCTGGTCATCGCGCTCATTATGAGCGGCACACTCGATATCGGCGGCGGCAGGAACGCCGTGACGGCGGGTGCTTCGGGTTCATCGACGCAAAAGATCACCATCGACTCCGAGGACACCACGCTGGCCGAGGCCGTCTCTGCCAAGGCCTTGCCCTCCGTCGTTTCCATCACTGCCACTTCGAGCGGTAGCCAGAATGGCTCGCTTTCGCAGTCTGCTGATGAGTCGGATAGCTCGGGCAGCGTTGGTTCGGGCGTGGTGCTCGATACCGAGGGCCATATCCTCACCAACAACCACGTGGTCGATGGCTATGACCAGTACGTGGTGACCATGGACGACGGCACCACCTACGAGGCCGAGTTCGTGGGCAACGACGCCTCGAGCGACCTGGCCGTCATCAAGCTCAAGGACGCCGACGCCTCCAAGCTTACGCCGATTGAGATCGGTGATTCCTCCAAGCTCAACGTGGGCGAGTGGGTCATGGCGATCGGCTCGCCGTTCGGCAACGAGCAGTCCGTCTCCACGGGCATTGTGTCGGCGCTGTATCGCTCCACGGCCATGAGCTCCACCAGCGGCAATACCATCTATGCCAACATGATTCAGACCGATGCCGCTATCAACCCGGGCAACTCCGGCGGCGCGCTCGTCAACGACAACGGTGAGCTGGTGGGTATCAACTCGCTTATCGAGAGCTATTCGGGCTCCAGCTCGGGCGTGGGCTTTGCCATTCCGGTCAACTATGCCAAGAACATTGCCGACCAGATCATCGACGGCAAGACGCCGGTGCATCCGTATATGGGCGCCACGCTTTCGAGCGTCAATGCGCTCAATGCCCGTACCAACAAGCTGAGCACCGACAGCGGCGCCTACGTGGCAAGCGTCGTCGAGGACGGTCCCGCCGCCAAGGCCGGCATCCAAGAAGGTGACGTCATCACCAAGCTGGGTGACGACGAGATCACGAGCGCCGATGGCTTGATCATCGCACTGCGCAGCCACGAGGTGGGCGAGAAGGTCGAGATCACGCTCATGCGCGGCAAGGAAGAGAAGAAGGTCACCGTCGAGCTGGGCTCCGATGAGGAGCTGCAGAACCAGCAGCAGGACGACAGTTCGACCGACACCGGCAACGGCGGTATTACCGACGAGCAGCTGCGCCAGTACCTGGAGGAGCTGCTGGGCCAGCAGGGCCAGGGTCAGGGTTACGGCCAGGGTTACTAACGAGCCATTTCGCACATGCCGAAGCCAGAGGGGCTGTCCCGCCAGCGCGGGACAGCCCCTCTTTTCTTATTGATCCGTTGGGGACGGAGGAAAACGGATCACTTGTGGCTGGCAAGAGGCCTGGTTCGTAATGGTCTGGACAGTTAGTTCAGATACGTATAAATCTGGGGCAGCTTGGGATGCGTTTTGAGCAATTTTTGATTGGGATGGGGTTTGAATGGGTGTTTGGGAGGGCGAGCGGGACGTTTACATGATCTCAGGGAGCCCAAATTAGTTGAAACAGGGGTGTTCGTGCCTAATCCAGCTCTAGGATTTATACGTATCTGAACTAACTGTCCACCCCAGTCTGGCGGCTGCCGATTCGGTGCGGTTTGAGACCGGTATTCGGCCCCATCGTGACCGGTGGTACTCTAGTATCCGTTTGAAATCGAGCGAAGGAGTGCCGCTATGGAGCAATCGAGCCTGTTTGGTGACGGCGTGGACATCGATACCGAAACGCCCGCGAGCACGGATACCGCTGCACCGGCCGATGCCCGTGCCCAGGCGGCAACGCGTGCGGCCGAGCTGCGCCACGAGCTCGATTACCACGCTTATCGCTACTACATGCTCGACGCGCCCGAGATCACGGACGCCGCTTTTGACAAAATGCTCGTTGAGCTGCAGGAAATCGAGGCGACCTACCCCGATCTGGTAACGTCCGACAGCTATACCCAGCGCGTGGGCGGCTACGTGAGCGAGCAGTTTACGCCGGTCACGCACATGGCACGCATGTATTCCATGGACGATGCCATGGACCTGGACGAGCTCGACGCATGGCTCCAGCGCACCGAGGATGCGCTCGGCGCCGGCAGCGTTACCTATACCTGCGAGTTAAAGATTGACGGCCTGGGTGTGGCACTTACCTACCAAAACGGCACCTTTGTGCGCGCGGCCACACGTGGCGATGGCACCACGGGCGAGGACGTGTCGCTCAATGTCCGTACCATCAAGGATGTGCCCATGCACCTGTCCGAGCCGGCGCTCGCCCACATGGGCGCCGACCGCGAGCGCACCATTGAGGTACGCGGCGAGGTGTACATGCCCAAGGGCAGCTTTGTTCGTCTGAACGACGAGGCCGATGCCGAGGGCCGCGATCCCTTCGCCAACCCGCGCAACGCCGCCGCCGGCAGCCTGCGTCAGAAGGATCCCAAGGTCACGGCGCGCCGCGATCTGGCCACCTTTATCTATGCCATCGCCGATACTGACCCACTGCATGTCCACAGCCAGCGCGAGTTCCTCGATTGGCTGCGTAGCGCCGGCTTCAGCGTCAACCCTAACGTTGCCCGTTGCGCCACACCCGCCGAGGTTCACGAGTTCTGTGCCCAGGCGCTTGAGCACCGCGGTGACCTGGACTACGACATCGACGGCGTGGTCGTAAAGGTTGACAGCTTCCAGCAGCAGCTCGACCTGGGCTTTACCGCCCGCGCGCCGCGCTGGGCCATCGCCTTTAAGTTCCCGCCCGAGGAAAAGCAGACCGTCCTGCGCGAAATTCGCATCCAGGTGGGCCGCACCGGTGTGCTCACACCGGTCGCCGAGTTCGACCCGGTGACGGTCGCCGGCTCCACCATCGCGCGCGCCACGCTGCATAACATCGACGAGATCCGTCGCAAAAACGTGCGCGAGGGCGATACCATCATCGTGCACAAGGCAGGCGACGTAATCCCGGAGGTCGTGGGCCCGGTGCTCGACAAGCGCCCGGCCGATTCGGTCGACTGGCACATGCCCGAGGTCTGCCCCGTGTGCGGCAGCCCCGTGGTCCACGAGGATGGCGAGGTGGCCTACCGCTGCGTCTCCATCGACTGCCCCGCGCAGCTCAAGGAGCGACTGCTTCACTGGGTGAGCCGCGGCTGCATGGACGTCGACGGCCTAGGCGACGAGATCGTCGACAAGATGATCGCCGCCGGGCTGATCCACGATGTCGCAGACTTCTACCAGCTCACGGTCGACGACATCGCGGGCCTGGACACGGGGCGCACCTATGCCAGCTCCAACAGCAAAAAGGGCGTCAAGAAGGGCGACCCCATTCCGGTGGGCCTCAAGACGGCTGAGAAAATCATCGCCGAGCTCAACAAGTCCAAGAGCCAGCCGCTCGGTCGCGTGCTGTTTGCCCTGGGCATCCGCCACGTGGGCAAGAGCGTGGGCGAGGTCATCGCCGAGCGATTCCTGTCGATTGACAAGCTCATCTTGGCGAGCGAAGAGGATATTGCCGAGTGCGAGGGCATTGGCCCCAAGATTGCGGCGAGCGTCAAGCAGTTCCTGGCCGTGCCCGAAAACCTTGCCGTGCTGGAGCGCCTGCGTCAGGCGGGCCTGTCGCTCGAGGTCGACCTGGGCGCCGCACATGCACAGGCCGCAGCCGATGCCGGCGTGGCGGGCGAGCTCGCCGACGCACAACCGCTCGCGGGCCTGACCTTCGTGCTCACCGGCACGCTCGTCAACCGCACACGCGATGAGGCGGGCGCGGCGCTCAAGGTGCTCGGCGCCAAGGTTTCGGGCAGTGTGTCAAAGAAGACGAGCTACCTGGTTGCCGGCCCCAAAGCGGGCTCCAAGCTTACCAAGGCCGAGCAACTGGGCGTGCCCGTGCTGGACGAGGACGCACTCGAGCAGATCCTGGCTACTGGTGAGGTGCCGGAGGCGTAATGGATATAGAGAATCGCAATTGCTTGCAGGTGGAAGGGCGCGCGAGGCATTCCCAAGTGCAGGCAAAAGAGCGCTTAATGATGCGAATTTGCATTGCCGAGCGTGAGCGCGCGGCGGGTGCATCTCGCGATGCCTTTGAGGCGTTGACCGAGCTAGAGGCGAGGCTCGGTCTAGCCTAGAGAGACCGGCACCGTGATCTGTGTTACGTAGGTCGCCGGGTCGTCGCTGATGATATCGTCGATGAGGGTGATTTCGCGTTGCCCCGCTACGCTGCCAACTTGTCAAAAGCTCCGCGGCGGTTGAGTACGGTAAATGCGACAACACAGATGACTGCCGACAAAATCGATCCGCACGGCGAGGCGATGCCCATGGGAAACAACGTATCGGAATAGGCGTTCGACAGCAGCCACGCGCCCGGCACGCGAATGAGCGCCACGGCCAGCACGTTGTGCGCAAAGCCGATGTAGCTCTTGCCATACGCAGCGAAAAAGCCGCTAAAGCAAATGTGGATGCCAGCAAAAATCGCGTCGAAAATATAGCTGCGCATATAGCCGGTGCCGGCCGCGACCACCGCAGAGTCCTTGGCAAAAAAGCCGATAAACGCCGGCGCCACCAGCCACATCAGCACCGTGATCAGGCAGCCGTACACCACCGAGATCGTCATGGCGTCTTTAAGCACCTGACATGCGCGGTCGCCCTTGCCCGCGCCGGCGTTTTGCGCCGTGAGCGCGCTGACGGTGGCACCCATGGAACTCGGCACAATGAACAAAAAGCTGATCATCTTCTCGACCAGGCCCACGGCGGCGGCGTCGACGAGCCCTCGGTGGTTGGCAATGACGGTGGTGAACATAAACGCCACCTGGATGCAGCCGTCCTGCACGGCCACGGGCACGCCGATCTTAAGAATGCTGCCGAGCACCTCGGGCTGGGGGCGCAGGTCGCTGCGCTTAACGTGGATGTTCGTGCGGCGGCTCTTGAGCCACACGAGTGCGAGGGCAACGCTGGCCGTCTGGGCGGTTACCGTGCCGAGCGCCGCGCCCACGGGGCCGAGCCCCATGTGCCCGATAAACAGAAAATCGAGCGCGATGTTAATGATGCACGCCACGCCGATCACGTACATGGGCGAGCGCGAATCGCCCAGCCCGCGAAAGATGGCCGAAAGAATGTTGTATGCGGCGATAAACGGAATGCCGACAAAGCAGATACGCAGGTAGGCGGCGGTTCCTTCGACTGCCTCGGCCGGCGTGCCAATGAGCGCCACGATTTGCGGGCACAGTGCGAGCAGGATAGCGGCCAGCACCACCGAGACACCCATAAAGAGCGTGATGGTGTTGCCGATGGCGGTCTCGGCGCGGTCGAAGCGACGCGAGCCCACGGCGTGGCCGACGATGACGGTCGTTCCCATGGCCAGGCCCACGAGCGTCACGGTAATGATATAGAGCGTCTGCGCGCCATTGCCCACGGCGGTGATGCCGGCGGCGCCGCTAAACTGCCCCATCATGTACAGGTCGGCCATGCCGTAGAGCATCTGCAAAAAGTACGAGAGCATATAGGGCAGGGCAAAGACCGCGATGGTCTTAAGGACATTGCCGCGTGTGAGGTCGTGTTCCATGGGCGGGGCTTTCTGGCTGGGTTTGTTTACGTACCAGTGTAGTGAAAACCCTATAACGATTGTAGAGTCAAGGTTTGTGATGACGCCGGAGCGAAAAAGTCTCGCGCACCATTATTCCGAGTGAATATGGACACACATCACGAGAACTCGCCGCCGGCGCTAACCTTGCAGAAAACGATTTCGGAATACTTGACACCATTATTCGGCGCGCAATAATACGTGCGTTTGCGAACAACGTTTGATGGGGGTTGAACCTGCGTGCGCAATCTCAAAATACTGTTTTCCTATCTAGGGGCATACCGTCGCGATGCCATCCTCGGCGTGTTCTTTGTGTCGGTCGAGACGGTGCTCGAGCTGTTTATCCCGGTCATCATGGCCAACATCATCGATGTGGGCGTGCCTGCGGGTGATATCAACTACATGCTGCTGCAGGGCGCGTACATGTTGGTGTGCGCTGCGCTTTCGCTGGTACTGGGCTTGGGTTATGCCCGCACGTCCGCCCGCGTTGCCTCGGGCCTAGGCGCTAACCTGCGCGAGGCCGAGTACAAAAAGATTCAGACGCTCGCTTTTGGTAACCTGGACAACTACGACGCCAGCTCGCTCGTCACCCGCATGACCACGGACATCACCGTTATCCAAAATGCTGTGGGCAACGGCTTTCGCCCTATGGTGCGCGGCCCGGTGACGCTTATCGTCGGCCTTATCTACGCGCTGATGCTGTCGCGCCCGCTCGCCACCGTCTTTGCGATCATCTTGCCCGTGCTGGCAATCGTACTGGGCGTCATCACCTATCGCGTCAGTCCGCTCTACCGCCAACTCCAGACCTCGATGGACCACCTCAACGGCGTGGTACAGGAAGACCTCACCGCCGTGCGTGCCGTCAAGGCCTACGTTCGTACCGAGCACGAGGAGGCCAAGTTCGACACCGTCAATACCGAGCTCACGCGCACTGCGACGAAGACCTTTGGCAACGCGGTGCTCAACCTGCCGGTGTTTCAGCTGTCGATGTACGTGGCTGCGCTCTCCATCCTGTGGATTGGCGGCCGCATGATTCTCGCCGGCAAGCTGGGCGTGGGCTCGCTCACGGGCTTTATGAGCTACGTGCTGCTGATCATGAATTCGCTCATGATGATTTCCAACGTGTTTTTGCTGCTCACGCGCGCTCTTACGAGTGTGGGCCGTATCGCCGAGGTGCTCGATGAGGAGCCCTTTATCGCCAACCCCGCGGGAGACCTCGCGATTGCGGCGCCAGCGGACGGCAGTATCGAGTTTCGCGACGTTTCCTTTAAATACCGCGCGGATGCAGCTGAGGATGTGCTCGAGCATATCGACCTTCGCATCGAGAGCGGCTCGACGGTGGGCATCCTCGGCGGCACGGGCTCGGGCAAGAGCTCGCTTGTGCAGCTGATTGCGCGCCTGTACGACGCCACCGAAGGCGCCGTGCTTGTGGGCGGACGCGACGTGCGCGACTACGACCTCGCCGCCTTGCGCGACGCTGTGGGCATTGTGCTGCAAAAGAATGTGCTGTTTACGGGTACCGTGCGCGAGAACCTGCAGTGGGGCAATCCGCAGGCGTCGGACGATGAACTCCTCGCGGCTTGCCGCGCGGCGTGCGTGGACGAGTTCCTTGATCGCATCGGCGGGCTGGACGGTGAGTTGGGCCAAGGCGGCGCCGGTGTTTCGGGTGGCCAGAAGCAGCGCCTGTGCATCGCGCGCACGCTGCTCAAGCATCCGCGCGTGCTCATTTTTGATGACTCCACCAGCGCGGTCGATATGGCGACCGACGCTAAGATTCGCGAGCACATCGCTCGGATTCCCAATGCGACCGTGCTCATCATCGCCCAGCGCATCGCGAGTGTCATGGATGCCGATCGCATTGTGGTGTTGGACGACGGTCGTGTCCACGGCGTGGGCACGCACGAGGAGCTGCTGGCGGGCGACAACATCTACCAGGAGATTTACGCCTCGCAGATGGAGTTTGCGGGGAACGTGGACGCCGGCGCCGGCAGCGACGATGGCTGCGCGAATGATCCGTTTTCCTCCGTCCCTGGCGGATCGCCCTTGGAAGGGGGTGAGCGCCATGCCTAAGACCGCAGCCCAAGCACGCCCGGCCGACCTCAAGCGCACCGTGCGCCGCCTGCTCTCCTACATGGGGCATGCCAAGTTCTCGTTGCTCGCGGTGGGCGTGCTCGCCTCCGTCGCCGCCATCGCGAGCCTCGCCGGCACCTACATGGTGCGCCCCATCGTTAACGGTTTGGCTACGGGCGGGGAGGAACTGCTCGCCAAGCAGGTCATCCTGACGGCGGTCATCTACGCCGCGGGCGTGCTCTCGGCCCTGGGCTACTCGCAGATTATGGTGCGCGCGGCCCAACGCGTGGTGTCCGATATTCGCCGCGATCTGTTCGCGCACATCCAGACGCTGCCGCTCAGTTATTTTGACAGCACGCGCTCGGGCGACATCATGAGCTTTTTCACCAACGATGTCGACACCGTCTCCGAGGCGCTCAACAACAGCTTTGCCAACGTGATTCAGGCCGCCATTCAGGTTGTGGGCACCACGGCCATGCTCATCATCCTTAACTGGCAGCTCACGATTATCACACTCGTGTGCGATGCGGCCATTGTGCTGTATGCGCGCTACTCGGGCGCGCGCTCTAAGCGTTTCTTTGCTGCCCAGCAGGCATCGCTTGGCGACCTGGACGGATATATCGAAGAAATGGTCTCGGGCCAAAAGGTCATCAAGGTCTTTAACCGTGAGACGGCGAATGTCGCCGGCTTCACCTGCCGCAACGACGAGCTTCGCCGCACCGGTACCGCCGCCGTGAGCTATGCCAACTCCATGGTGCCCATGACCGTCGTGATTGGCTACGTCAACTATGCCATCGTCGCCGTGGCGGGCGGCATGCTCTGCATCAAGGGGCTCGCCGATGTGGGCGCACTTGCAAGCTACCTGGTCTTTGTGCGCCAGGCCGCCATGCCCATCAACCAGTTTACGCAGCTCGGCAACTTCTTGCTCAACGCGTTGGCCGGTGCCGAGCGCCTGTTTGCGGCTATGGACCTTGAGCCCGAGGTGGACGAGGGCTGCGTGGAGCTGGTGCAGACGGGCGATGCCGCGTGGGCGTGGAAAATTCCCGAGGGCCAGGGCGTGGGCGTCTACGGGCACCTGTATGACGTGGCAGCCGTTGATGAGTCGGGCTGCGCGGTGGCTGCCGACGGCACCGAGCTCACGTGCGGCTTGGTCCCGCTTGCCGGCGACGTGCGCTTCCATGCCGTGGACTTTTCCTACGTGCCGGGCGCCCGCGTGCTCACGGACCTCAACCTGTTTGCCAAGCCGGGGCAAAAGATTGCGTTTGTGGGCTCCACGGGCGCCGGCAAGACGACCATTACCAACCTCATCAACCGCTTCTACGAGGTCGATGACGGCGAGATCACGTACGACGGCATCGACGTCAAGCACATTGCCAAGGCCAGCCTGCGCGGGTCGCTCGGCATTGTGCTGCAGGACACGCACCTGTTTAGCGGCACCATTGCGCAGAACATCCGCTTTGGCAAGCTCGACGCGACCGACGAGGAGGTGCGCGCCGCTGCCGAGGCCGCCTGCGCCGACTCGTTTATCCGCCGCCTGCCGCGGGGCTACGACACACCGGTCACGGCCGACGGCGCCAACCTGTCGCAGGGTCAGCGTCAGCTGCTCGCCATCGCGCGCGTGGCCGTCGCCGATCCGCCGGTGCTCATCCTGGACGAGGCCACGAGCTCCATTGACACGCGTACCGAAAAGCTCATCGAGCGCGGTATGGACCGCATCATGCGCGGTCGCACCACGTTTATGATCGCGCACCGCCTGTCCACTGTCCGCGACGCCGACGCCATCATGGTCCTCGAACACGGCCGCATCATCGAGCGCGGCACGCACGAAGAGCTACTCGCCCAGCACGGCGAGTACTGGCAGCTGGCGCATGGCTTAAAAGAGCTGGATTAACCCGTTCGAGCACGATGCTTTGATCCCTCCGTGCCCCTCACCTCGCCTCAAACCATCACAACATTCGACGTTTTTCGCCAAAATCGGGAAAAGCATCGAATGTTGTGATGGTTTTTCTATCACTCGGCCGGGTGGAATCGCTTTCTTGCGCACGAAGGCGTGCGGACCCGTGGGCAGGGGAATAAGGTTGGTTATCCGACTCCATTGGAGGGCTCATGGACCTGCCGATCGTCCTGTCCCATAAGACTGCCTGGCTGTACCACAACGTGGCGCGCCCGTCCGAGCCGCTCTCGCGAGCAAGCAGCCTATACGATGAGGACTCGCTTGCTAACGAGGCGGAGCCGACCGCGAGCCTGCCCAAATTGGGGCTAGATGCCAAGGGGCTGAGGGCTTCAACGGCAGTTGGGATCGTTACCGACTATCTGGTTTCGCTCGGTATTCCACGAGAAGAGCTCGATCATATCGATACGCTCGTCAACTTCGATTTTGAGCGCTCGACGCCGGCTGGATTTAGGTGCCACGTGTTTGGGGCGCCGGTACCTCCAGGCCATCTTATCGAGGTGGCAGAGGGCCTTCTGGTGGTTGATGAGGCCATGTGCTTTGTCCAAGCGGGTTCGTGGATGAGCGAACCCGAGCAGCTGGAATATGGCTACGAAATCTGTGCCCGATACCATTTGAATCATCTGTCGACGGACGATTATGTCGAGATGGGGCAGAGGTACACCGTTGCCGACATGATTGCCTATTGCAATGAGAACCGATCTCGTCAGGGGGCTATACGCGCGGCCGCCGTGCTCAAGCGCGTGCACGATGGCGCGCGGTCGCCCATGGAGACGGCCACCGCAATCATGGTCGTAGCAAAACGTTCCCAGGGCGGGCTGGGATACGCCAAGATCGAGCTCAACCATCGGGTCGATGTTCCCAGCGAGTTCAAGTATCTCGCAAAGGCCGGATATTTCGAGATCGACGTATATGCGCCTGCGAGCGGTACGGGGATTGAATACAACGGCTCGGACCATCTTGATAAACAGCGCAGCGCGTCGGATGCGGAGCGTATGACCGTGCTGAGCGCGCTGGGCTTTAGGATGATCGTCCTCACCGGGACTCAGTTTGCCCATCAGCTGCAATTGCACCGGGCGATGAACGCCATCGCGCTCGCTATGGGCCTCAAGTGCGACCGAAGCGAAGCGTTCCAGAAACGTCAGAATGACCTGCGAGAATTCGTGATTCGGCACTGGGACGGCGGCCTTTAGGGGTGTTTTGGTCCTTCTACGGGGTGCCGTGGGCGGGCAGACCATCACAACATTCGACGTTTTTTGCCGAAAACGAGAAAAGCATCGAATGTTGTGATGGTCTGTGTTGAGGATGGGCTTGGAAAGTCCGTTTTGCTCGAAGCGACCTGTCCTGTCGTACGGGTGTCGGCATGATTCTCTCGTGGGGTATTATGTTTTCCGAAGAATAAAACGCCGCGTGAGGGAGGGCTGCGTGGACGGGCGCGTGCAACATGATGGCTTTGGCCGCGATATCAACTACCTGCGCATTGCCGTTACCGACAAGTGCAATTTCCGCTGCATCTATTGCATGCCGGCCGATGGCGTGGCGCCCCGCGCGCATGACGAGCTGCTCAGTGCCGAGGAAATCGCCCGCTTTGTGCGCTTGGTGGCGGGGGAGGGCATTCGCCGCGTGCGCCTGACGGGCGGCGAGCCGCTGGTCAGCCGCCGTATCATTCCGCTCATTCGTGACATCCGCGCGATTCCGCAGATCGAGGACATCTCGCTTACCACCAATGGCGCCCTGCTACCCAAGCTGGCGCCGCAGCTCAAAGACGCCGGGCTTAACCGCGTCAACATTTCGCTCGATACGCTCGACCCTACGCTGTTTGGAAAGATCACGCGCCTTGGTCGTCTCGAGCAGACCATGGCCGGCATCGACGCGGCGCTGGCTTGGGGCTTTGAGCCCGTTAAGGTCAACTGCGTTGTTGTGCGCCGGCTCAACCAGGATGTGGCGGCCCTCGCACGGCTGACCGTCGACCGTCCCATTCACCTGCGCTTTATCGAATACATGCCCATTGGCGACGAGCGCACGAGCTCGCATTGCGCTGTGGATCCGCATGCGCCCGCGCTCAATCCCGAGCTGTGGGACGCGAGCGATACCGTGCCGAGCGACGAGCTGCGGGCGCGCATCAATGCCGGGGCCGCCGCGACGGGACTGGGCGAGCTCGAGCCGCTCGACATCAACGACGCTCCTGACGGCGCGGGCCCTGCGCGCTATTGGCACTTTCCGGGTGCGGCGGGAACGGTCGGCTTCATCAGTGCCATGTCCAACCATTTTTGTGCGAATTGCAACCGTTTGCGCCTGACGGCCGATGGCAACGTGCGTCCGTGCCTGTTCAGCGATGCCGAGTATTCGGTGCGTGAGGCGCTGCGCCGTGGTGATGATATGCAGGTACTTTCGATTTGGCGCGATGCCGTGGCCCACAAACCGCAGGAACACGCGATAATTGAGGGCACGCAACGATTTATGTCCCAAATCGGAGGATGATCATATGGCCAAGAGCAGGTACGCCGATGCCACCAAGGCCGCTCGCAGGGCCGCGATGTCTGCCCACAAAGTCACGGCTACTGACAGCGACGCCGACGCGTCCACGCAGCCGACTGCCGGCGCTGCCACCGAGCCCGCCCGCGACGCCCGTCGCGACGAGCTGACGCACGTGGACGCCAAGGGCGAGGTACGCATGGTTGACGTGTCCGACAAGGCCGAGACCCATCGCATCGCCATCGCCGAGGGCACCATCCTCATGCATCCCGAGACGCAGGCCATGGTGCTGCAGGACCGCGCCAAAAAGGGCGACGTGCTTGCCTGCGCGCGCGTGGCGGGCATTATGGCCATCAAACGCACAAGCGACATCATCCCCATGTGCCATCCGCTGCTCATTACCAAGAGCAAGTGCGACATTGCGCCCATCGCTCCGGCGGGGACGCCGGCCGAGAACGTGCCCGAGGGCTGGGCGCCGGCGCGCGCGGACGGGCAGGTTGGCTTTCACGTACTGGTTACGGCCGGCGTGACGGGCAAGACGGGTATCGAGATGGAGGCTCTGACCGGCGCGAGTGCCGCGTGCCTAACCATCTATGACATGTGCAAGGCAGTCGATCGCGGCATGGAGATCGTCGACGTGCGCCTACTGCACAAGGAGGGCGGCCGCTCGGGCGTGTGGGACCGCGCAGAGCGCCAGGCCGCTGCTACTGGGGCCGTGGGAGCCGCGGGCGACGCACCCGCGAACGCACCCGTCGCCGTCGCGCCCGCAGCTCCCACTCCGGCCGTCCCCGCGATCGCGTTTATCGGCTACCAAAACTCGGGCAAGACCACGCTCGTCGAGAAGGTTATCGCCGAGCTCACTCGCCGCGGCCTGCGCGTGGGTTCGCTCAAGCATCATGGGCACCACGGCTTTGATATCGATGTACCCGCTAAGGACACCTGGCGCCATCACCAAGCCGGATCCAAGCACGTGGGCCTCATCTGCGCCACGCGCTGGGCGGAGTACGCCGACACGCGCGAGGAGGACGAGATGCCCGCGCGCGAGCTGCTGTCGCGCTACAACGATGTCGACGTGGTGATCATCGAGGGCTACAAGACCGAGGGCTTCGACAACATTGTCGTCGCGCGCTCCGGTGTCGACCGTCTGCGCGGCAAGAGCTCGCTCGACCTGGTCGACGGTCACACGCTGGCGCTCGCCTGCAACGAGGCTCTGGCACGCCAGGCCTTCGACGCCGGCTTCGCGACCCGAGCCATCAACATCAACGACGCTCGAGCCATCTGCGACCTTATCCAAGATCATCTGGCCTAAAACCTGCCAAAAAGGGACAGGTTTATTTTGGCAGGTTTTATCTGGGCAAATGTCACTTCCACCACAGAGGGGCCAGGCTCCTTTGTGGTGGTTTTTGCTTTAGTAGATGTGTGGGACATGCCTTACAATCTACCAAGTAGTTCATGACGGGCGAAAAACGGAGAGAAGGGGCTTGATGCGTCCTTAATGTTTCATGCGGATAGATTGATTTGACAGACGGTGGCGAATGCCCGCCGCCCGTATTCGTATGAAACAAGGAGTCTCCATGCTCGCCCCTCTTTTCTCAAAGCCTCAATCATCGCTGTCCGTGCAGGCCAAGCGCCTGGTGGCGATGCGCTTTCTCATCTACACCGGTTTTCAGACCAGCTACTTTATCGGCGTTATCGGAACGCTCACCTATGCAGACGGTGCCTCGGTCGTGGCGACATCGCTGGCCGTCCTTTTTATGAACGTATTCGTGATCTTGGGATCCTTTGCGGGTGGAGCGGCGCTCGACGCCTGGGGCCCACGTCGCCATTTCATGCTGAGCATCGTTGGCACGTTGGCAACCGGCGCGGCAATCCTCGTTTTTGGCAGCGCGACCGGCATCGTCCTGCTCGGCGCGGTGCTCCTGGGCTTTGTGATGGGGTTCGCCCAGCCCATCGCCACATCCTATCCAGCCTACCTCACCGACGATCCTGTCGAGCTCAAAGACGTCAACTCCGCCATCGCCATGTTTTCAAACGTGAGTATCATCGTTGGCCCCACGCTGGGCGGCTTTGTCGCGGCGGCTGCGTCGTCGCGCGCGGTGTTCGTGCTCATGATGCTCTTTACCGTGCTGGCGTTCGTCGTCGGTTGGGGCTTTAGGCCGCAGACCAGCCATGTCGCCGGGCATGCGGATGCCGATTCGGCAGAGGAAGGGGAGCGTGCGGGACGAAGCTCCAACCCCAATACATCTTCCCGCGCCACCTTCGCAGCCAGCATCAAGACAGTCCTCACCAACAGCGTCCTCGCGCTACTTTTCTGCATCATTTTTCTTTCGAACTTTGGCTACGGGGCCTTCGATCCGCTCGAGTCGTTTTTCTACCGCGATGTCCTGCACGTCGGCGTTGAGTGGATGGGCTGGCTCTCGTCGGCATCCGGCGTGGGTGCGGTGCTGGGCGCCGTGGCCGCGCTCCGCTTGCCGCCGCACTTGGTCAACCTTAAGACGCTGCTTGTGGCGCTTATGTCCGTGGGTCTGGGAAGTTTGCTCTATGTGGGGACACCGTACGTGGGTGTAGCCCTCGTCGGCCAGATCGCCCTGGGCGTTGCCTGGGGTGTCGTCAATCCGCTCCACAACACCATCGTGCAAACGACGGCTCCGCTCGAGCAGCTCGGCCGCGTCAACTCGGTCATGGGCTTTGGCAACATGTTCGCCGGCGTGGCCCCGCTGGCGATTGCCCCCTGGCTGGCGGCGACATTTGGCGTGCAGCAGACGCTCGTAGGGGCGGGCACGGTCGTGACGGCGGTTCCCGCGGCGCTGCTGCTGTTTGGACGCCGGCATTTGGATCGTGCCGCAAAGCAGTAAAAACCATCACAACATTCGATGAAAATCGCGATTTTGCCGAAAAACGTCGAATGTTGTGATGGTTTGCGCTCCGGGCCAGGCCACCCTTCGGGTTCGGCTACCACAAAGGGGCCAGGCACCTTTGTGGTGGTTTTTGCTTTGACAGGCCGCGCCTGTGCCTTGGTATACCATGTACGCCGTTCACGAATACGCCCCACACCGCCGCACAACCCAGAAAGGCCCCCATGGACACCACCTTCAGCCACATCAAAGCCGTGTTCTGCGATATCGACGGCACGCTGCTCACGAGCCAGCACACGGTGTCCCCGCGCACCGTGGCGGCGATCCGCGCCCTGCGCGAGCGCGGCGTGCTCTTTGGTCTGTGCACCGGGCGCGACGCCCACGCGACCGAGGCCATGTACGAGCTCTGGGGCATCGAAGGTCTGGTGGACGTGATGGTGGGCTGCGGTGGCGCCGAGGTCATCGACCGCGCGCACGACATCAACGAGCTGAGCTATCCGCTGCCGGGCGAGACCATCGCGCGCATCTGCAAGCACATGGCGGACCTTCCGGCAACACCCGTCTGCCCCCGAGACGGCGTGTTCTACGTGCCCGAGAGCAACGCGTGTGTCGAGCACCTGTCGCGCGTCGACGGTGTGCCCTACCAGGTGGTCGATTTTGCCGAGTTGTTGCGCGAGCCGCAGCCCAAGGTGATGTTTACCATGGCGCCCGAGGTGATGCCGCAGGTGATTGAGCGGGCGTCGACGTTTTCCGATGACACCGTTAAGGCGGCGGCTCTGCAAACCACGCAGCGGCTCTACGAGTTCATGGACCCGCGCGTGTCCAAGACGCGCGGCCTTGTGCGCGTGGCGGAGCTCAACGACATGGAGCTCCAGAACATCTGCGTGTTTGGCGATGCCGATAACGACACCTGCATGGTGGCTGACGCCGGCGTGGGCGTGGCCATGGCAAATGGCAGCGATGCCACCCGTGCCGCCGCCGATTTTGTAACCGCGAGCAACGACAAAGACGGCATCGCGATCTTTATCGAGGAACATCTGCTATAGCGCCGGGGGGGGGAGAACCACCGCAAAGGGGGCAGGCTCCTTTGCGGTGGCCTCTGGCGATTTGGGTGAATTGATACCTAAAATCTGCGCGAAAATTCAAATAACGTTGTCTGAACATCATGCTTCTAACCACCGATGAGTTAAAGATATTCCCATCAATTTTGTAGTCTATTCCTCCCGGTTAATGATCTACCGTTCACGGTCGATTTTCGACCGTTCATAGGACGCATGCTCTTGAGCAAAATGTTGTGCAAATAAATAAAATGCTATTAAAAAATGATAACTAGCTTAATTACCAGTAGAAATAGATATTTCATAGCGAATAAACGAAGGTAAATCCGAGCAAATGTTAAGAGAATTGAGAATTCGCTACAAAACTATCGGTATTTTTGCTTAGATGTTCAAACAATCGTTACAATATGTACTATTAGCGTGCGCAATTACAGATTGCGCAGATACGTTTGATAGTGAAAGAGCAAGATCGCGGTCTCTTGGTGAGGAGACATCGATGAAAGCGAATTCAGAAAAAACTAAGCAGAGTAAAAAAGCGACGCGCCGTGTACTGGCAGGCGTTTTGTGCGGAGCCTCCGTTTTGAGCCTGGTACTGTCGCTCGTCATGCCTCCGATCTCGCAGGCCATTGCCAACGATGCCGAGGCGGGTGCAGCCGAGGAAACTGTGGCGGCGGCTGATTCCTCAACTGAGTCTACTGATGTAGAAAACACCAACAATGGGGATACCAAAAAGCTGAATAGCGGCGAGACCGAGGGCGGCGCGACCGAAGACGCCGCTGCTGCGGGCTCGACTGCCGATAGCGTGGAGGCCAAGGGCGCCGCACAGCCTTCCGACGCACAGCTTGCGGATGATGAGAATAACGATGAAAACGCGAACGCTCCCGCCACCGTCAGTGCCAATGATTATACCGAGGTAAGCAACGATGTTTCTGAGGCATTTGCCAATGGCGGCAAGTTCCGACTGACGGGTTCTGCCTATTCGGATAAGCAGATCGATATCAACAAAGACACCACCATCGATCTTAACGGCAACATGCTCTATCACCGTCCCGGTTCGGTGGAGTCGTTCATCGTGGTTCAGAAGGACGCCACGCTTACCATCGAAGATTCCGGCGAAGATTCCGGCGGTGTCGTCGATCATCCCAAGCCGTTTACCGGTGAGCCGGGTCAGCCCGCTGAGGTTGAATGGACCAGTCCATCTGGCAATGCGAATAACAAAGGCACTCCTAAGAGCCTTACTTACTTCGAGACCGTGAGTAAGCCAACGGAAAACGGCCTCCGCACTACCGAGACCACAACCAAACACGTTGTGACCGGTTTCGGCGCAATCGATGCTGCATCCGATAACGGCTCCGTCAAGCAAGTGGTCTACGTTGAGGCGGGTGGCACGCTCAACCTCAAGGGCGGCATGATCACCACGGCTGCAAATCTTCGCAGCGACGGTCATATCATCGGTGCCGCCGGTACCGTCAACATCGAGGGCGGCTACATTGCGGGTGGTAACTGCGGCAACGGCGGATGGGGCGGCGGTCTGCTAGCAACGGGCCAGAGCGCCTCGATTAACATGGCTGACGGTGTGATCGCTGCCAACATGGGGCCTCTGGCGGCGGCATCTATGCTGACGGAGGCGCCACGCTGAATCTATCTGGTGGTGTCATCTCGGGAAACGCTACGTATGAGAAGGAGTGCAACGACGGCATTAATCCAATGAATGGCTATGGCGGCGGCGTCTTTACCAAAGGCGCCAACGTTAACATCAGTGGTTCGGCGAACATCACAAACAACCGTGTTGATTCGTATGTCACCGATTCGAACATTTTTAACTGCGGCCTGCTTGGCGGCGGTGGCATTGCATCTGTTAACGGCGGCGCACTAGCCATGGAGGGTGGCTCCGTTACAGCTAACTACTCCAAAGAAGCCGGCGGCGGTATTTATGCCGGTTTCTGGAACCAGGCGATTACGTTTACCATGACAGGCGGCACGATTGCGGGCAACAAATCTGTTAACGGCGAAGGCGGCGGCTTGCGCATTGCCGGTGGTGCTACACCATACGCTAGCGCCATGGCGGGTGGCAATGCTACTACAAGGGGCACCTACGGCACAATTAACGCTAGCAGGCCTAATATGATTTACATCACCAATAATACGACCATGACAGGAGGCGGCACTTCGGGTCGTAAGGGCGACTGGGGCGGCGGTGGCATCTTCGTCCAGGAACATGGCAGGCTCAACGTCCTTAAGTCGCTTATCACTAACAATAATGCCGGTGGTTGGAGTGGCGGAATTGGCGCATGCCCTACGGGCGAGACAATCGTTTCGCACTCCAATGGTGCTGCTATCTATGACAATACTGATAACGTTGATCAAGATGGCACTCAGTTGGAAACGCCCCATTATTCCGCTGGTGGCACGAACAACGACAAAGGGCATGACCAGGATACAAAGTACATCACGTCAGATTTCTTGAATTCCGGTCATAAGGATTTCTTCCTGGTACGTAATAAAGATGGTGCGGACTCGACAATTGCTGTCGTGCTCGGCAAGATGCTCGGTGGCGGCTCAGCTGGCTGGCAGGGCACTTGCGATGGTAAGAAGATAACCATCGATGCCAATGGCGGTGCCGAGGCCAAGTACATGTTCGGCCTTAAGGCTAATCCGACCACCTATGCCAAGGAAAAGGCGCAGGCAGAGGCTACGACCATCATCAGCGGTAACTACTCCTACACCCACGGTGGCGGCATCATGACCAATGGCGATCTCATCGTCGGTGATGCTACGGAGGTGGATGTGTACCCTGCAATTAAGGTCAAGGCAAATAAAGTCCTTATGAAGGACGGTGATAAGCAGGATCTCAATGACCATTCCTATCAGTTTGAGCTGTTGAGCGCATCTGCCAATTCATATGGGGAACCATTCTGGAATGAGGACGGCTCGCTTAACGAAAACGGATGCAAGGCGACGCCTGAGTTTACCCTTCATGCCGAGGGAAAGACGGGAGAGATTGTCATTGATACGGCCGCGTATCAGCCGGGTAATTACGACCTCTACCTTGTTGAAGTTCCTATCGAGGAAAAAGGAACAAAGTTTGATAAGTCTATTTACAAAATACACGTAGAGGTTAGTGATCAACATGTTGACAAGAATCTCTTGGGAATTACGGTTAAAAGTTTTTCGGTCAATACGAGTACTTCAAAAGTATCCGTTAAAAAGGAAGACGACCAGAACTTCACCGAGTGTAATTCCCCTGAGTTCTATAAATGGAGTGTGGATCCGGCTGACAGTGCCGTTTCGACCGTAACAATCGGCAACGACTCCAGCTCTGCGTTTACGAACGAGTACCAGGCCTCGGGCTCTTGGACGCCTCAGGTGACCAAGAAGGTCGACGGCGGCGAGATGAAGAAGTTTAAGTTCGAGCTGTATACCGAGGATGGCAACGGGAAAAAGGTGCTTGATAAAAAGTGGACCACTGATGACTCGAACAGCTCGCAGACGGTGAAGTTCGACGATCAGAAACTCGAAGTCAGCGACTTCAACGACGGCAAAGCAACGTTCACCTACTACATCCGTGAATGCGACGCCAGCAAGGTCGATGGCACCAAACACGAAGGCTACAAGAACGACACCAAGAAGTTCAAGGTCGTGGTGACGGCAACGGACAAGGGTGACGGCACGCTGGAATGCACGCCGACCTACTACGAGGTCGACGCCAACGACGTGGAACGCGAGACCGATAACCCCACCTTCACCAACACCTACTCCACCTCTTTGCCCCTTTCTGGTATGTCGGGCGTCACTCTGACGTACATTGCCGGCGCGGCGGTGCTTTGCGCTGCTGCGGCCTGGATGCACATTCGTCGCAAGGCGAATGCGAAGGGAGGTGAGCGTCGTGAATAAGAAAGTTTGCTCCTTCCCGATCTTGTTTGCGCTGCTTACCCTCCTGATCGGCACCTGCGCGGTTGTGTTCCCCGCTTCCGCGCAGGCCGCGCCGACCTCGACCGGTTCCATCACGGTGAGCGGCACCGTGGCGAGCAGCTACGATGCCTACCAGATCTTTAACGCCAACGTCGTCGACGGCGACAGCGACGCCAAGATCGCCACCGACCTCGCCTGGGCAAGCGACGCCGTGCGCGACGCCGCGCTGCCTGTGCTGCACGGCGCCGGCATGCCCAATTCCCAGACCACCGCGCAGGAAGCTGCCGAGTGGCTCAACACCGATTCCCACCTTACGAGCGCGCTGAGCGCACAGCTCGCTCGTTCCCTCCAGAGCTCTGGCGCCGTGTTCGTGGCCCTTAACGCGGGTACGGCGGCCGAGCTGCACTGCGGCTACTGGCTCATCGTCGCCGACGACGACGCCATCGCCCAGGGCGAGGCCGGCACCGCGCCGATCATGGCCCTGGTCGGCGGCAGCGCCGTCACCGTCAAGCCCAAGGCGGCGACGCCCAAGGTTGCCAAGCACGTGCTGGAGGACAGCACCGCCGCATGGCAGAAGGCCGCCGACGCCACGGTCGCCGACGACCTGTACTGGCGCCTCTCTGCCACGGTCCCGGCGGGGCTCACGGCCTACGACACCTATACGGTGCAGTTCGTCGACACCATGGGCGCGGGGCTCGACTCCTCCAAGGTCGCCGCGAGCATGCGCGTGTACGTAGCGGCGGGCGCGGACGGCGGCTTTGACGCCGTCTCGACCGGTAAGGACGGCCGCGCCGGCACCGAGCCCGCGAAGGGCTGGACCGACATCACGTCCCAGTGCGCCACCAAGGTAGCGGCGGACGGAACCTTCACCGTGCGCACCGGCGACCTGATTGCCGCGCTCGGCGGGGCCGATGCCTTCACCGCGGGCGCCCGCGTGGTCGCCGTGTACAACGCGCCGCTCAACAGCGCGTGCAACCACGGCATCGCGAAGGGCAACCCCAACGAGGTCTACCTGCGCTACCCGCGCTCTCCCTTTGCCGACCAGTCCGGCGACGCCGGCTTCACCCGCACGCCGAGCGACGATGCGTGCGCCTACACCTGGGATCTCGCGCTCACCAAGCGCGGCAGCGACGGCGACAAGCCGCTTGCCGGGGCGGTCCTGAGCATCGCCGACGACCGCGGTCGCACGCTGGCGGCCGATGGCGCGTGGGATGCGGAGGGCAAGGCCACCGTCACCACGGGCGAGGACGGCCGCGTGACCGTCTCGGGCGTGGACTCGGGCAAGCTGGAGGTCCGCGAGCTCAAGGCGCCCAAGGGCTACGCTGCCTTTGAGGGCACGCGCTCCGTGACGGTCAAGGCCGAGGGCCTGGACGTCGACCAGGTGGCCGCCGCCAAGCCCAAACTCACCATCACGGCCGAGTCGCCCCTGCGCGCCGACAGCGCGGACGGGTCGACGGGCAGCCTGGAGGCGTCGCTCATCAACACGCCCACCGGCACACCCCCTAGCATTACCACCGGAGGCTTTATGCCCTCGACTGGCGATATGGCAATGTACGCCGCGGCCGCCGCAGCGGTCGCCGGAGCCGCGCTCATCGTGGTCGCGCTCCTGGTCAAGCGGGGAGGTGGCAGCCATAAAGAGTAGCTGGCAGCCCCACAGAGAGCGGGGCGAGACGTAGCGAAGTAGATGTTAAGACACAGACAGACAGATTTAGATCAAATGGAATTCGAGCAGAAAGCAGAGGAAAAGAAGATGAGCATGAGCAAGAACATCGCACGCCTGGCAGTAACCGCCGGCCTCACAGCAGCGCTGAGCTTCGGCGGCGTGATGGCCCCGGTGACCATGGCGTTTGCTGAGGGCGCGGCTGCTACGACCAATAGCATCACCATCAAGAAGAACGAAAACAATGGTGATGTGAAGTACAAGGCATATCAAATCTTTAAGGCCGATGTCGTGGACAAGGACGGGAAGAGGGTCGCGTCCAACGTCGATTGGGCCAACGGGCTACCTGAAACTGTTAAGACTGGCATCATTGCCGCCATAAAGAATGCCGACAAAAGCGGCGAGCTTTCCGATGATCCCTCCGCACAGGACGTCGCCGACTGGATGGCCACAAATCTCCAGGATGCTTCTCAGGTTGTGAACAATGGTGATTTGCTCGATACGATTGCTAGCTTGGTCAAGGGCACTACTCCTGTCACGCCAAAGGGAGCTTCTACCGCTGCTTTCGCCGCGGACATCTCAGTATCATTTGATAACTCTGGCTACTATCTCTTCCTGACGGACGATGACTCTATCGGCACTGCGGATAGCTATTCCGGCAAAAAGCAGACTGGCACTTCGCCGATCTTCGCTGTCGTGGGCGGCAGCGCTGTTGAGGTTACCGAGAAGACCGGCATTCCTACGGTTACAAAGAAGATTAAGGACGACAAGCCTGGCAGCGATTGGGCCGACAAGGCTGACTCGCAGGTTGGTCAGAATGTTCGATATCAGCTGACCGGCACCGTTGCCGAAAACGTGGCCTCGTTCAATACTTACTACTACGAGTTCCGCGACGAACTGTCTGATGGCCTGATTGCCGACAATAATTCGGTCCATGTTACGGTTTATGCGAACAACGAGGATACGAGTGGAACCGAGGTAAACCTTCCCACGGGCGCGGTTGAATACAATACGACTGGCAACAATAATGTTCTGACGGTTAAGTTTAATGATTTGAAGGCTGTTACCGCCAAGAACGGTTCCTCTGCCATTAGCATCACCAAGGACTCCAGGGTCGTCGTCACCTACACCGCAAAACTCAATCCCGCGAATACTGAGAAGGTTACCGTTGGCGGCGCGGGCAATGACAACAATGTTAAGCTCATCTACTCCAATAACCCCATGAGCGGTGGCAAGGGTGAGTCCGTGCCCGATACCGTTCGTGATTACACCTATGCGCTTAAGCTCGTCAAGGAAGACTCTGTCGATAGTAACACCAAGCTCAAGGACGTCATGTTTACCATCAAGGCCACGGGCGCTGACGAGCTTGAGTCTGGCAAAGTGGGCACGCAGTATGTTCATGAGAACGGTTTGCTTGGCGCTGACGAGTACAGGTTCAAGACTAATGAGAAGGGTGAAATCAACGTAAAGGGCCTCGATGCCGGTACCTACACGGTGCACGAGGTTGAGGGCAGTAACCCTGGCTACAACACGTTGGATGACTTTACCTTCACAATCTCGACTGTCAAGGAGGACGGCACCGATAGTCTCAAACAGGATGAGGGACAAAACGAGCTGACCGTTTCTGCCAGCAAGTCGAACATTGACCTTGTTGAAACGCCTAGCGTTAATAACGGTACTATTACTCTCACCGTCAAGAACAAGAAAGGCTCCAACCTCCCGCTAACCGGTCTCAACGGCGTGACCTTCACTTGGATCGCTGGTGGCGCGGTACTGTGCATCGGTGTGGCGCACCTCATCCGCAGCCGGAAGCAGGCTGAGGAGTCCGAGCAGGAGTAACGCTCGCTCACCCATCCCTTTGGCAGGTGGGATGTGATGGCCATGAGACTTGCGGACACTTTTCTCGTCCATCCACGTTCTTGCTTTGCCATTCTCTTTTCGGGGCAGACTCCGCACTGGAGTCTGCCCCGTTTTTTGGATAACGCAGCCAGCCTCCATCGTCCGATGGATCAAGCGTATGAATATCGAACAGATGTTTGCAATTATTGCGTTTACCAGCTGTAAGTGCGAGTGCTCGCAGTAAAATACCCTTGCGACGCATCCCGTGCGCGGGCGGCCGACGACTCGATCGGAGGTCCCCAAATGCTGAAATTCCTTAACGCGCTCGCCGCCCTCGCGGCGGTGGGCACGTTCGTCATCGCGTTTCTTGACTCGTATGAGGTTCGGTTTAAGGTCCGTAGGCGCACGCGCGGTGCGGACGGTAGAAGGCATTTGCGCCGCAACAAGCGCAAATAAGAATGCCCGGGGTTAGAGGCCCGGGCATTTAACAACACCGGAAACTGGTCGCCCGCGCTCCAAAGTACTTACGCGGGGTGCGTCGTTTCCTGTAGCTATTGTATCCCGAATCGCCCCGCCGATTCGGGACATTTTGAAAACGCAAACACGTCGGGCAAACCCGGACAATGCGGCCAGGCTCCGCTGGATGAGGAACCGTGTGTGTAACTATCGAACAAATGTTTGTCAAAATCGCGTTTACCAGGCGTGGGTGCATACGCTCGCAGTAAAATACCCTTGCGACGCATCCCGTGCGCGGGCGGCCGACGACTCGATCGGAGGTCACCAAATGCTGAAATTCCTTAACGCGCTCGCCGCCCTCGCGACGGTGGGCACGTTCGTCATCGCGTTTCTTGACTCGTATGAGGTTCGGTTTAAGGTCCGTAGGCGCACGCGCGGTGCGGACGGTAGGAGGCATTTGCGCCGCAACAAGCGCAAATAAGAATGCCCGGGGGTCGGATCCCGGGCATTTAACAAAAGCTGAAAACTAGGCCGCCCGCGCTCTCGTACACTTACGCGGGGTGCGTCGTTTTCTATTGACATTGTATCCCGAATCGCCCCGCCGATTCGGGACATTTTGAAAACTCAAATGCTGGCTTATCCTCGACTGGACGGTGCAGTCTAGCTGCGTTGTCCGGCGTTTGAGCTCGCTAATCGGCTATTATTTGTTTAGACAACCTGAGCTGTAAAGGAGTGACCGGCGATGGTGCAGGGCGCCAAACATATGAAGAGCAATAACGCCTCAGACAACGGTGGCTCAAGCCCTCAGCCCAAACCTCAACCAAAGCCCAAGCGCCGTCGCAAGCGGCTGCCGCGCTGGGCCGATCGGCTCATCACCATCGTCATCATCCTTATTGGCGTGGGCCTTATGACCTGGCCGTGGATCTTGGACCGGCTCGAGGCCTCGGGCGTGTTCAACCAGATCAGCACCGTGTCCAGCACCGTGGACGCGCTGTCTGCCGAGGAACGCGAGCGCATCCTGCTCCAGGCGCGCTCCTTTAACGAGCAGCTGGCGGGCGAGGCCACCGAGCTTCCCGCCGACCAGATCGAGCCCTACGCTCAGCAGCTCATCTTTGACCGCGACCCCATGATGAGCTGGGTCGAGATCCCCTCCATCGACGTGAGCATGCCCATCTACCACGGCACGAGCGAGGAAGTCCTTATGGCGGGCGTCGGCCACCTGGAGGGCACAAGCCTGCCGGTGGGCGGCACCTCGACGCATTGCGTGCTCACCGCGCACTCGGGCATGCGCAACCTGAGCATGTTCGACGACATCCATTCGCTGGAGCCCGGCGACCTGGTGCTGCTACACACCATGAACAAGACGCTTGCCTACAAGATGGTGGACTCCGAGGTCGTGCTGCCCGAGGAGATGGAGTCGCTGACCATCGAGCCCGGCGCCGACAAGGTGACGCTCGTCACCTGCACGCCCTATGGCGTGAACGACCATCGCCTGCTGGTGCATTGCGTGCGCACCAAGTACAACAAGAAGGACGTTGACAAGCAAAAGTCGCTGGCCGGCCGCCACTGGGGCAAGCGCGAGTTTGCCGTGCTCATTGTGGTCGTAGCCATTGTGCTGTTGCTGCTGGACATCGTGATCCACGCGGTCCGTAAGCGCCGCAAGGCCAAGGCCTCGGCATAAGACATTCTTCAGAACCACCACAATGGGGACAGGCACCTTTGTGGTGGTCGGGGCTTCCAAACCATCACAACATTCGATGAAAATCTCGATTTTGACGAAAAACGTCGAATGTTGTGATGGTTTTCGTTGCGGGCGGGACGGTTTTCGTTTTGGGCGGCGCGGTTTTCGTTGTGGGCGAGACGCTTTTCGCCATGGACGGTGCGGTTTCGCTGCGGAACCGCCAGCCCGCCGCCTGCCAGCCCGCCGCCCTCGTTACGTTTTCGCTGCATTTGGGTAAAGCACCTGCTCCAAGCGGCCTTGCCTTGTATACTAGAGCGGTTTATCTGTTATGCGGAAGGGAGCGCCTATGGCACTCAGCGAGAAAGACGTGCGCGGCATCGCCGAGTACGCAAAGATCGCACTGACCGATGACGAGCTCACCCAGATGACGTCCTACATGAACGACGCCGTCCAGATGCTCGAGCCCGTCTTGCAATATGACTTGCCCGACGTGGAGCCCACGTTCCATCCCATCGGAAGCCTGTCCAACGTGATGGGCGACGACCTGCGCGAGCCCGAGCGCGACCTGCCGCTCGACGTTGCGCTCGAAAACGCCGGCAGCGCGCGCGACCGCTACTTCCGCGTGCCGTCCATTTTGGGAGAGGGGGAGAGCGAGTAATGGCGCTAAGCTTCGATTCCCTTACCGCCGCCCAGATCGCCGCAGGCGTTGCCGCCGGCGACTATACCGCCACCGAGGTGGCCCAGGCCTCCCTTGCCGCCATCGAGGCGCGCGAGGGCGGGGTCCAGGCATTCCTGCAGGTGGCGCCCGAGCTTGCGCTCGAGGCCGCTGCGCACGTGGATGCCGACCGTGCTGCAGGCAAGCCGCTGCCCCCGCTCGCGGGCGTGCCGCTGGCCATCAAGGACAACATGAACCTCGTGGGCACGCACACCACCTGCGCTTCCCGCATGCTCGAGGACTACCAGAGCGTCTACACCGCCACCTGCGTCCAGCGCATGCTCGATGCCGGCTGCCTGCCCATGGGCAAGGCCAACATGGACGAGTTTGCCTTTGGCAGCTCCACCGAGAGCTCGGCGTTCCACCGCACTAACAACCCCTGGGATACCGAGCGCGTGCCCGGCGGCTCCTCGGGTGGCTCCGCTGCAGCCGTCGCCGCAGGCGAAGTCGCGCTCTCGCTGGGCTCGGATACCGGCGGTTCCATTCGCCAGCCGGCGTCGCTGTGCGGCGTGGTGGGCTTTAAGCCCACGTATGGCGCCGTGAGCCGTTACGGCGTGGTTGCCTTTGGCTCGTCGCTCGACCAGGTGGGCCCCTTTGGCCGCACGGTCGAGGATGTCGCGCTGGCCATGAACGCGCTTACCGGCGCGGGCCACGATCCGTACGACTGCACCAGCCAGGATCGCGCCGTCGACTTTACCGAGCATCTCAACGACAGCATCGAGGGCAAGCGCGTGGGTATCATCCCCGCGTTTATGGAGGCCGAGGGCCTGACGCCCGAGGTCAAGGCCGCTGTTCAGCGCGCCGCCCAGGAGCTGCAGAACCAGGGTGCCGAGCTGGTCGAGGTCGACCTGCCGCACCTGGACGCCGCCATCGCCGCCTACTACGTCATCGGCCCGGCCGAGGCGTTCTCCAATCTGGCCCGCTTCGACGGCATTCGCTACGGCTATCAGGAGGAGGGCTGCGCCAACCTGTCCGACCAGAGTTCGCTGTCGCGCGCCCACGGCTTTGGCGCCGAGGCCAAGCGCCGTCAGATGCTCGGCGCCTACCTGCTGAGCTCGGGCGTGTACGACAAGTACTACTACGCCGCGCAGAAGGCCCGCACGCTCATCACGCAGGACTACGACGCCGCGTATGCCAAGGTGGACACCATCCTCATGCCCGCCTCGCCGCGCACGGCCTTTATGTTTGGCGAGATCAGCGACCCCACGCAGATGTACCTCTCCGACCTGTACACCATCTCGCTCAACATTTGCGGCAACGGTGGCATCTCGGTGCCGCTGGGCCTGGGTGAGGATACTCAGCTGCCCGTTTCTGCCCAGCTGGTTGGTCCGGCGTTTAAGGACCGTCAGCTGCTCACGTTTGCCCGCGCCCTGGAGCGCGGCTTTTCCGATGCCGCCACGGGTGCGCCCGCGCTTTCCGTCGCGCCCGATTTTGCCGGGAAGGGAGGCGAGCTGTAATGAAGGAGCTTTCCGAGGTCCTGCAGGATTGGGAGGCCGTGATCGGCCTGGAGATCCATACCGAGCTCACCGCACTCGATACCAAGATGTTCTGCAACTGCAAGCTCAGCCACGATGACGAACCCAACGCCAACGTGTGCCCGGTGTGCCTGGGCCTGCCCGGCGCCCTGCCGGTGCCCAACAAGCGCGCCATCGAGAGCATCGTCAAGGCCGGTCTCGCCACCAACTGCGAGATTCAGCGCCACTCGATGTTCTACCGCAAGCACTACTTCTATCCCGACATGGCCAAGAACTTCCAGACCACGCAGGGTCCGGTCGCCTTTGCCATGTACGGTCACCTGGATCTGGACGTGACCGGTCGCGGTGCCGCCGAGCGCCCCGACTGCGCATTCGGCGAGGCCGAGGCCCAGAGCCTGGCGAGCGCTTCGGCCAACGCCGAGGGCTTGTCCACGTCCATGACGTCGACCATGCGCGAAGGCAACCAACGCGCCGGCCACCTGGCCAGCTATGACGCGTCCAACCTGCAGATGCCCGAGCGTCGCGAGGACGGTTCCTACACGGTGCCCATCCGCATCCTGCGCATCCACATGGAGGAGGACGCCGCCAAGATGGTGCACGTGGGCGGCGCCGAGGGCCGCATTACCGCCGCGGCCGAGTCGCTCGTCGACTACAACCGCTGCGGCACGCCTTTGATTGAGCTCGTCACCGAGCCCGACCTGCGCACGCCCGAGGAGGCTCGCCTGTTTATGGAAAAGCTCCGTCGCATCTTTGTGACGCTGGGCATTTCCGACTGCTCCATGGAGAAGGGCTCCATGCGCTGCGACGGTAACGTCTCGCTGCGTCGCCGCGGCGAGACCAAGCTGGGCACCAAGACCGAGCTCAAGAATCTCAACTCGTTTAAGAGCCTGCATGACGGTCTTGCCTACGAGATCTGCCGCCAGGCCGAGGTGCTCGAGGAGGGCGGCATCATCTACCAGGAGACCCGCCACTGGGAGCCCAGCCGCAAGCGCACCGTGGTCATGCGTGTGAAGGAGACGGCCGACGACTATCGTCTGTTTCCCGATCCCGATCTGGCGCCGTTCGATCTGGACGACGAGTTCATCGACCGTTGCCGTGGCGAGATTCCCGAGCTGCCCGATGCGAAGCGCGCCCGTTTTGAGGCCGACTTTGGCATTAAGACGGCCGACGCCGAGCAGATTGCCGGCGACCCCGAGTTTGCCGACTTCTTTGAGGCCGCCGCTGCCGGTATGGCTGGCAAGGAGGCCCAGACGGTCGCGAACTTGCTGGTCAACGAGATGATCGCCTACCTTAAGGGCGCGGGTGTCTCGCTGGCCGAGTCCGGCATCGCGCCGGCTCAGGTGGCAGCGCTCGCCAAGCTGCTGGCGACCGATGTCATCAGCTCCAACCAGGCGCACGAGGTCTTTGAGGCCATGGCCCAGACCGGCGACGACCCCAACAAGATCGTCGACGAGCGTGGTATGCGTCAGGTGAGCGATGCCGGTGCGCTGCAGCCGATTGTGGACGAGGTGCTGGCAAACTGTGCCGAGCAGGCGCAGCAGTACCGCGACGGCAACCAGAAGGTTATCGGCTTTTTGGTGGGCCAGTGCATGAAGGCGAGCCGCGGTAAGGGCAACCCGAAGCTCTTCAACGAGTTGCTGAGAACGTCGCTTTCGTAGCTGCGAGGCCGGGGAAGCCCCGAGTCGCCGGGGTATTTCCTCCAAATTTCAAACAGTCCTATGCAAGACGAAGGCCACATTTAGTGGCCTTCTTTGCATGCGGAACTCATTTGGAGCAAACACCCCGGCGACTCGGGGCTTCCCCGGCCAGACGACTCGGCCGTTCGGGTCAGGTGGGGCTGAATGGAATAGAGCGAATGAGGGCGCCGTTGACGCCCTCATTCTTTATATATGTTGGGAGCGCCAGGCGGTGGGGGTGGTGCCGGTGTATTGTTTGAAGGCTTGGGCGAAGGCGGCCTGCTGGGGGTAGCCTAGACGCTCTGTCACCTGCGCTATCGTGAGCGCGCTATCGGCCAAAAGGTCCTGTGCTCGCTCCATACGGCGTCTGCGAATGTAGGCGCCCAGGGACTCGCCAGTTTGGGCCTTAAAGGTGGCGCATAGTTTGGAGCGGCTTGTGTAGAGCCTCTCGGCCACCTCGTTGACACCCACACGCCTGCCTTTGTCGAGCGCGCGCTCAATCATCGCCGCTGCTTCTTCGGCAATGGTTATGCTGACGCGTGTGTCTGCCGCCTGCCGTGCCTGCTTGTGGGCCGCGCGCGAACAGGCGAGCTCCGCGACCATGGCCTCCACGATGCCCTGCATATAGACGTGTCCGCCTACGGTGCGGGCGCGTTCCTCGTTAATCCGGCGCAGCGTGTGGCAGATGGCAGACGTCGCTTCCTCGTACCATGGCTCGGCAAACGCCTCAAAGATTCCCGTGAACTCGGTGGGATAGCGGTGCTCCAGTTCGTCAAAATATCCAGGCAAAAAGAGCACCGAGCACGAGTGATAGAGCTCCCCCGCAAACAGCGGGCTTAATTCCTCGCCACAGCTATCTTGGATAAAGCTGCAAACGGCATTGTTTGGCCACGGTCCATGCAAGGGTTTAAGGTTCGCGGGCGTTATGCCAGCCTCGGGCATGCATGTAAGTGTGGGCGCGCTGACCTCGCTCACGCAGGCGTATGGCTCGGGCGTGTATTCGGCTAGGTACATGTTGCGCGTCGGGGTTATGAAATGCTCCATGACGATGCAGGCAGGGGAGAGGGGCATGATCCATGCGCGGCCGTGCGCCCGGTCGTTTGCCACCTCGCCGGTAAAGACGGCGCCCTTGCCGGTAAGCTCCAGGCCAAACTGCTCAAATTGCGGTACGTAGAGCTCGGTTATGTCGGTCGCTGCCCGCCGCATTTGCAAAAGCGTCCCTTTCCTTTGCAGAAACGTCCACAGCTCGGTTGATTGTGAGCCATGGCTAACATGCCAATGATAAGTTCATTACGGTTAACTCTCAAGCCGTTAGAAAGGGATCTCATGGCAAAGGAATCAAAAAAGGAAGGTGGCGGTATCGGCGAGCTGCTTGCATATGCCGGCGACCGTAAATTCCTAACGTATTTGGGCATGGCGCTCTCGGCGCTCTCGCAGCTGCTGAGCTTTGGCCCGTACGTGTGCATTTGGCTTGTCGCACGCGATTTGATCGCCGTGGCGCCTAACTGGAGCGAAGCCACCGATATCGCGATGTATGGCTGGTGGGCCGTAGGTTTTGCCCTGGCAAGCATCGTAGCTTATTTCGTGGGGCTCATGTGCACGCATCTGTCCGCGTTTCGCTGTGCGTCCAATATCCGCAAGACTACGAGCGAGCACCTGCTTAAGCTGCCGCTTGGCTACTTTGACACGCACGCCACTGGTGAGCTGCGTCGTGTTGTAGACGGATGTGCCGCCTCCACCGAGACTTTGCTCGCACACATGCTGCCCGATATCGCAGGCGCCGCCGCCATGGTCGTGGGCTTGCTCGTGCTGCTTTTCGCCCTCGATTGGCGCTTGGGCGCGGCATGCCTCATCTCGGTGGCCATTTCGTTTGGCGCCATGGCCACCATGATGAGCGGCAAAGGCGCCGAGTTCATGAAGGCCTACATGGGCGCGCTGGTCAAGATGAACAAGACCGGCACCGAATACGTACGCGGCATCCCCGTGGTCAAGGTGTTTCAGCAGACGGTCTACTCCTTTAAGGCCTTCCACGATGCGATCGCCGAATACGCCGACATGGCACAAAACTATGCGGGCGCGTTCTGCCGAGGTCCGCAGGTACTCAACCTTACCGCGCTCAATAGTCTTGTGACATTCCTGTTGCCCGTGGCGTTGCTGTTGGCGCCGGGCGAGACGGACTTTGCGCATTTTATGGCCAACTTCACGTTTTACGCGATATTTTCGGCCGTGGTGCCAACAGCCATGACCAAGCTCATGTTTGTGGGCGAGGCCTCTCAGATGAGTGCCGATTCGCTGGCTCGTATCCGAAGCATCATGGATTCCAAGCAGCTCTCGGTGCCCGCTCAACCCAAGCACCCTGCCGGCGGCGACGTGCGATTTGAGGACGTGAGTTTTACCTACGAGGGCGCCGAAGCGCCTGCCGTTAGCCATGTAAGTTTCAGCGTTCCCGCTGGTAGTACCCTTGCGCTTGTGGGTCCTTCGGGCGGCGGCAAGTCAACCTGCGCAAGCCTGATTCCTCGTTTTTGGGATGTCTCTTTGGGACGCGTACTCGTGGGCGGTGTAGACGTTCGCGACATGGATCCGCACGAGCTTATGGACCAGGTGGCCTTTGTGTTTCAGACCAACCAGCTGTTCCGGCAGACGCTTGCCGATAACGTGCGCGCCTCTAAGCCTACGGCCACTGACGACGAAGTGCGTGCGGCCCTCTCCACAGCTCAGTGCGACGACATTGTGGCCAAGCTCCCACAGGGCATCAACACCATGCTCGGCACCGGCGGAGCATATCTTTCGGGCGGCGAGGTCCAGCGCGTGGCACTCGCCCGCGCGATCCTTAAAGACGCGCCTATCGTGGTGCTCGATGAGGCCACGGCGTTTGCCGACCCCGAGAACGAGGCGCTCATCCAGCGCGCCTTTAGCAAGCTGGCGGCAGGTCGCACGGTCATTATGATTGCGCACCGGCTTTCGACCGTGGTGGGCGCAGACCAAATCGTGGTGCTCAACCAGGGCAGCGTGCAGGAGTCGGGTACCCATGCCGAGTTGCTGTCCCAAGAGGGTCTGTATGCCAAGATGTGGGCCGAATACGAACAGGCCGCGAGCTGGAAAATCACTGCAGCGACCGCGGATGCCGCCGTCACGAAGGGAGGCGAGGCCTAAATGTTCGCCTCATTCCAAAAGAAATATTTCCTATCCGATAAAGGCGTCGCCGGCGTAAAACGCGGCATTTTCTGGACCACACTCACCAATCTCATTACCATGGCCGGCATGGGTTTTCTATTCCTGGTTATGGCCGGCTTCGTCGAGCATCTCGCCAGCGGGGCTGACCTGCCGGATGCCCTGCCGATCGTGGGCGGCCTCCTGGTCTTTTTCGTGTTGCTCTTTGCCTCTAACTGGCAGCAGTATTACTACACCTACTGCATCTTTTACGAGGAGTGCGGCAAGCAGCGTATGGAGATTGCCGAGCGCTTGCGCAAACTGCCGCTGTCGTTTTTTGGTCGTCGTGATCTGGCCGATTTAACCGAGACCATCATGGGCGACGTCCAGGCCATGGAGCACGCTTACAGCCACGTGCTGGGAGAGCTTTGGGGCGCCATCATCGCAAGCACCATTGTGTTCGTGGCGTCGCTGTTCTTTTGCTGGCAGCTGGCGATCGCGGCGTTTTGGAGCGTTCCCGTGGCCTTTGCCGTGCTGTATCTAACACGCGGCCCCATGACTCCGGTGTTCGATCGCGTGCGCGCCGAGAAGGTCAAGGTTACCGAGGCGATTCAAGAGACGCTCGACTGCGTTCGCGAGATCCGCGCCACCAACCAGGAGACCCATTATCTTGAGGGACTCGGCGCCGTGATTGATGCCGAGGAGCGCGAGACCACTAAGGGAGAACTCGTTAACGGGCTTTTGGTCAACTCCGCCTTTGTCATCCTGCGTCTGGGCATTGCCACCACGCTGGTCGCGGGCGCCGCGATGGTCGCCTCCGGGCAGGTCGACTTTTTGGTGATATT
This sequence comes from uncultured Collinsella sp., assembly GCA_902494165.1. Taxonomy (GTDB): domain Bacteria; phylum Actinomycetota; class Coriobacteriia; order Coriobacteriales; family Coriobacteriaceae; genus Collinsella. Next base: position 49,305 of record CABUSD010000011.1, read on the forward strand.
TGCCTTTTTGCTTATGGTGAGCCGTATCTATGCGCCTTTTGACCAGGCGTTGATGCTGATGTCCGAGCTGTTTGCCGCCGAGTCGTCTGCCAAGCGTATGCGTTCCATCATGGAAGAGCCTGTGACGCGGGGCAGCGAGAAATTTGAGCCCGTGGGCCACGATGTGGTGTTCGATCACGTGGCATTTGGCTATGGTGCGGGCGAGGACGGCCGCGCCGGCGAGAAAGTTCTTACCGATGTGAGCTTTACCGCCAAGGAAGGCGAGGTCACGGCACTGGTCGGTCCCTCGGGTTCCGGTAAGTCTACGGTGAGCCGCCTGGCCGCGCGCTTTTGGGATGCCACCGAAGGCACGGTCACCGTGGGTGGCGTGGATGTAGCGAGCGTTGATCCCGAGGTGCTGCTGCGCGACTACGCCATTGTGTTCCAAGACGTGTTGCTCTTTGACGACACGGTGATGGGAAACATCCGTCTCGGGCGTCGTGATGCCACCGATGAGGAAGTGCTTGCGGCTGCTCGTGCTGCCAACTGCGACGAGTTCGTGAACCGCATGCCGCAGGGCTATGACACCATGATCGGAGAGAACGGCTCCAAACTCTCCGGTGGCGAGCGCCAGCGCATCTCTATCGCCCGCGCGCTGCTCAAAGACGCGCCCATCGTGCTGTTGGACGAGGCGACGGCAAGCTTGGACGTGGAGAACGAGACCGTGGTACAGCAGGCACTCTCCCGTCTACTTGCAGGTAAGACGGTTATCGTTATTGCCCACCGTATGCGTACGGTGGAAAATGCCGACAAAATCGTTGTGCTCAAGGATGGTGTGGTTGCCGAGCAGGGCGCTTCGGCTCAGCTCAAGGCGGCAGGTGGAGAATTTGCCCGTATGGTCGCACTGCAAAAGGGAGCGGCGGACTGGCAGCTGTAGGAAAGGGGACCAAGATTTCCAAAGGTTAACTTTGGTTGACCATAATAGTTCGACTAAACTAGTCTCAAAGCGTGCTCGAGCAAACTAATGAACTCGGGTGCTAAGGCACCATGCCGCGCTTGTGCGGCAAAAGGGAGAAGCAACATGAAGAAGTCGACTTTTAACACCCTGCTTGTCGGTGGCGGTTTTCTGCTTGGCACGGCCGGCATCAAGCTGCTTACCAGCGCTCCGGTAAAGAATGCCTGCGTGCAGGGTATCGCGTGCGGCATGCGCATCAAGAACGGCTACCAGGACATGGTCGAGCAGGCCAAGGCTAATGTCGACGACATGGTTGCCGAGGCGGCATACATCACCCAGAGCGAGGCCGCTGCTGACGAGGCAGCCGAGTAACGCCCCCAGGCACAAACTATGAGATTCTCGATTATTAGCGAGATCCCCGGCAGGACCCGTCTTCAATTGGCGGGTCCTGTGCCAGAGAGCGATCTCGATGCACTTCTTAAGCTCAGCGGCGATATCGACGGCGTGCGCAAGGTGCGCGTGTATGGCCGCATTGGCCAGATGGCGCTGGAATACGACGAGCCGCGCCGCGCGAGCGTGCTCGACGCCTTGGGTGCGCTCGATGCCCAGGCCATTGCCGACGCAAAGACGGGTTACGTGATGCAGCTTGAGCCACGCAAGCACAAGCTTGTCATGGATCTGGCGACACTTATCGGCGCCCACTACGCGCGCCGCTGGTTCTTGCCGACGCCTCTGCGTGCGGTGTTTGTCGTGGCCGGTTACATGGCATTTTTGCGCGCTGCCCTTCATGAGCTGGCGCAGCCGCGCCTGACCGTTCCTGTGCTCGACGCTTCGGCCATCGGCATTTCGTTCGTCAAGCGTGACGTCGACACCGCGGGCCAGACAATGTTCCTGCTCAACGTGGGCGAGCTGCTCGAGGACTACACCCGCGCCATGAGCGAAAACGAGCTCATCAACTCGCTGCTCGATGTGCCCGACAAGGCGCAAAAAGTGGTCGGCGACACCGAGGTGAGCGTTACTGCGACCGAGCTCGAGCCCGGCGATCTGGTCGCCGTACGCACCGGCATGTCCATCTGCATCGACGGCGTGGTCGAACAGGGGAGCGCCATGGTCAACCAGGCGACCCTGACCGGCGAGCCGCTTGCCGTCGAGCGCAGCGCAGGCGACGACGTGTTCGCCGGAACTGTCGTGGAAGACGGCAGCATCTTGGTGCGCGTGCGCGCCAACACGGCGCAGACCAAGCTGCGCTCGATCGTCTCGCTCGTGCAGACCGCCGACTCACTCAAGTCCGAGGGCCAGTCGCATATGGAGGACCTTGCCAACAAGATCGTCCCGTGGAACTTCCTGCTCGCGGGCCTTGTCGCTCTCACCACGCGTAGCCTCATCAAGACCTCGGCGGCGCTGATGGTCGACTACTCGTGTGCACTCAAGCTCACGGGTTCCGTCGCCGTCATGACTGCCATGAGCGATGCTGCCAAGATGGGCGTCATGGTCAAGGGCGCCAAGTACTTTGAGTCGTTTGCCAAGGCCGACACCATTGTGTTTGATAAGACTGGCACGCTCACCGAGGCCCAGCCGCGTCTTGCCTGCGTACTCACCACCGATGGTTGGAGCGAGGACGAGATCCTGCGCCTTTCTGCTTGCTTGGAGGAGCATTTTCCGCATCCGGTGGCACGCGCCGTGGTCAATGCGGCGCGCGAGCGCGGGCTCGAGCACCGCGAGCGCCATGCCGCCGTCGAGTACATCGTGGCGCACGGCATCGCTTCGTCCATTGAAGGGCGTCGTGCGATTATCGGCTCGGCACACTTTGTGTTTGAGGATGAGGGCGCGCAGCTCGAGTCCGACATAAAGGAGCGCATCGAGTCCCAGATGCAGGGCCTGTCGCCGCTGTATCTGGCGGTCGACGGCACCGTTGTGGGCGTGCTCGGTATCGAGGACCCGCTTAAGCCCGGGGTCCGCGAGGCCATCGCCGACTTGCACGCGTTGGGCGTTAAGCACGTGGTCATGCTCACGGGCGACTCGGAGCGCACGGCCGAGCGCATTGCTCGCGAGGCAGGTGTCGACGAGTTTAAGGCCGAGCTGCTGCCCGAGGACAAGTACGCGTATGTGGAGCGCATTAAGTGCGAGGGGCGCCACGTTGCCATGGTGGGCGACGGCGTCAACGACTCACCGGCGCTGGGTCTGGCCGATGTGGGTCTGGCCATGGGCGGTGGAAGCGACATCGCCAAGGAGGTCGCCGATATCATCCTGACCGATACGGATCTGGCCGCAATCGTGCGCCTGCGCCGCATGAGTCAGGGGCTTATCGACCGTCTGTCGAGTTCGTATTCCAAGGTGATGCTCACCAACTCGGCGCTGTTGGCATTGGGTATTACCGGCGCGATTACCCCGCAGGCATCGTCACTGCTGCACAACGGCTCGACGATCGCCTACAGCCTGAGCAATGCGAAGGCTTACCTGCATTAGCGTTTTCGATTGAGTATATGGCCTGCATTCGGGCGGCACCGCAGCCGCCAGAGTGCAGGCCTTCTTTTGTTTGACGAGAGGCTAGCTCGGATATATGCTTGTGCTAGCAATGCTAGTAAATGCTGAAGGTGAGGTTGAAATGGCTACCGTTGGCAGCATGGCGCAGGTGAACGTTCGCGTAGATCGCCAGGTCAAGAACCGTGCCGAGGAAGCGCTGCAGCTTTCGGGCAGGTCACTGCCCGAGCTCATCAAAAAGGTCGTGGCCAAGGTCGCACAGGGTGGCGGGCAGTGCGAGGAAGTGCTTGCGGCCGTCGACGACCGGCAGCAGACCGTCGCGCCCGATACGCCGTTCGCCGCGTCGTGGGCAGCGGCAGACCGGCTTTATGCAGATTTGGGCATCGCTACGTCGTCCGTGTTCGACGATCGCGATTGGGACGCAATCTATTCCGAAGCCATGGACGAGCGCTATCGCCAAAAGGGGATGATCCTGTGAGCGGGTCTCCCCTCAAAATAATGGTGGACGCCAACGTATGGGTTGATTCGTTTTGCGTCGACCATGCCGAGTCGCTTGCCGCGCGTGCGTTTATTGGGCAGGCGGCGGAGACGGGGGCATTGCTGTTCTTTCCGGTGCATATCGCCAAGGACGTGCTGTACGTTGTCCAACATGAGCTGAAGCGTAGCGTTCTTGCCAGCGGGGGAGCGCTCGACGAGGCGTCTGCCCGCGCGATTGGCGATGCGGCGCTGGCGTTTGTTCGGAATATGACCGAAAACGCTACGGCCGTGGGCGCAGATGCGTCGGACCTTTGGCTGGCCGACAAATACTTAGCGCTCCATCGCGATTACGAGGACAACTTGGTGCTCGCCGCGTGCAAGCGCGCGCAGGTCGATTACTTGGTGACCAACGATCGCAAGCTGCTCGAACATGCCGATCTTGCAGCAAAGACCCCGCGCCAAATGATGCCGATTCTGGCTTTGGTCGAACGCGGCGGCGCGGTTATCGGTTGACGCGAACTGTTTGCGGGCCTCTTGGACGACGATGCGCCAGGGGACCCGCGTCTGCTATTTACAAAAGCTCGGCCTTAATGGTGGGACTTTCTGCGAGCTGCTCGGCTGCCTTTTCGTCGGAGCTGTCGAGTGCTGCCAGACTGCGGTAGACCCACTCGTTGACCTGGGTGTTCTTGACGCCTGCGGTCTGCATAAGGGCGCCTACCTCGCGGATTGCTGCGAGTAGATTGGCTTTGGGACCCGCGAGCTCGACCTCGATGCCGTGGTAGGCGGTCACGCCGCGGTTCTCACTTACGTGGTCGATAAAGCCCTCGACGGTCTCAAGCTGCTGGGCGAGAGCTGCATCATCGTCAGCGTCCAGCGCGACGAGTGCGTTCGATACCGTGAGGGCGGGATGTCCGCAGGGGACAAAGCCTTCGATGACATCCATAGCCTCGGTAATGGTTGAGCCCAGGCCTGCGAGGGCATTGACGAGCTGCTGCTTGGTATCCATAACGGTCCTTTCGACGGGTCAATTTTGCTTGGCGAAAATATACGTGACGCGATCGGTAGCAAAAGTGTGAAGTGCGGCGCACATTGGGGTCTTCACAGCTCGTGCATAGAACAGCTGTCCGCTTTCAGAACGTGGTAAGATAACACTCCACAAGCGGGGCTCGCCCTGCATGTTCCTTGAAAAGTCGACGGGTGTTGGGTGCTCGTGCCCAATGCCATCCAGACTTCCCGACATTCGGGGGCGACTGGTTTCGACACGATAGCTCTGAGAGAGGAAGCAAGCCGAGGTCTCCTCGCCTCGTTAAACAGGGGTACCGTCAAATTGAATTGACAACAACTCTTCTTTTGAGCCTATGGCTCTCGCTGCTTAGTTTATAGCGGCGCGTCAACCCGGTGATTTCCCCGACACCGGCGCGACGTCATTTTAGGGGAATGCTCCTGCGCACGTAATCGGTATGGCGCAGGCTAAGACCGAACCGGTTAGGACGCCGCGAGCGTGTCGCTGCGCGCAAAGCGTCCGAGACTAAACCAGCGACTGAGCTTGGAGATGCCAATCAGGGGGCTTTCGTGGACCGGAGTTCGATTCTCCGCGCCTCCACCATAAGTAACAGGCAGGTAGATATTCCTATCTACCTGCCTTTTTATTTCTAGTCCGTACCGCGGAGAATCGAACTCTGTGCAGGGCGCGGGCGTTAGGAAAACGCGTAAGCGTTTTTAGCCCGCGGGCGAGGACGCCGGCAGGCGGCCGAAGCCGGCGCGTATTTGCGAAGCAAATACGCGGATTCTCCGCGCAAACTTCCGACTCAAAACGGATGCGATGTTTATCGAATTTCAGCTGGCCTCGCCCAGCATCAACGGATCCCCCGCACCGCGGAGAATCGAACTCTGTGCAGGGCGCGAGCGTAAAGAAAACGCCTCAGTGACGCAGAGTGGGACGTGCTTTCCCAATGGCGGCCCAGGCGGAAAGTTCATCCCGGAATCCGCGCTCAGAACGGGACGCGCTTTCCCAGCGGCGGTCCAAGCGGAAAGCGCATCCCGGAATCTCGCCTCAAACTGGGACACACTTTCCGCTTCACTTGCCGCCTCAAAAAACCTGCGCTCTCGCCATCCCAAAACTGGGTAGAAGAAAGCCAAAACGCAATCGCAGGAGGTCGATATGACTGCAGAAGATAAGGCAAAGAACGCCGGAAAGGTCGCGCTCGTTTTGGAGGGCGGTAGTTTTCGCGGGCAGTTTACCGCGGGCGTGCTCGACGTTCTCATGGAGGCTGGCGTCGAGATTCCGGCTGTCTACGGTGTATCGGCCGGCGCCCTCAACGGCGTGAACTACAAGTCGCACCAGATCGGCCGTGCCAACCGCATCAACCTGGCTTTCTGCAACGACAACCGCTTCATGGGCGCCGCGTCGTTTGCGTCCACGGGCTCTATTGTGGGTTACGACTTTATCTTCAACGATGTCCAGGACCGCCTGGATCCCTTTGACAACGAGACGTTCGACGCGAGTCCCATCGAGATGTACGCCGTTGCGACGGACATGCTGTTCGGAACCGCCGCGTACCTCCCGGTCAAAAGCGCCGTACTTGATCTCGATGCCGTGCGCGCATCGACCTCGTTGCCGCTGGTGACGCCGCCGGTCGAGATTGACGGGCACAAATACGTCGACGGCGGCGTGGCCGATTCGGTCCCCATCGAGCACGTGCTGGAGGAGGCGGGCTTCGATCGCGCGGTCGTCATCGTCACGCAGGACCGTTCGTACGAGAAAAAGCCCTACGAGTTTTTGCCGGCCGCGCGTGCGCGTTATGCCGACTACCCCTATCTGCTCGAGGCTATCGAGACGCGCCACGACCGCTATAACATCCAGCGCATGCATCTGTGGAAGTATGAGCGCGAGGGCCGTGCGCTGGTCGTTGCTCCGCAAAAGCTGGTCGAGGTCGGCCATGTCGAGCACGATTCGGCAAAGCTTTTGGACCTGTATATCCAGGGCCGTCAGGAGGCAAAGCGCCTGCTCGCGGAAATCCAAGAGTTCGTTGAGCGCTAGCGACGGCGAACCTTCAAAAAATGACAACAGCTAAAGAGCTGGAAAATCACGGCTCGTGGATGACATGTGCAGAAACTCTGGTCGGAGCCAAAATACCTGTTGACTCGTACGGCGAGCGGGGTAATATGGACGGGTTACTTGCAGAGCCCCGTGAATCTCTGTAACAACACGTACTGTACATGGAGGAGTCTAAGTGATTTCGAAATCGACTCACTACGCCAAGCAGGGCGAGGTCCAGCGCAACTGGGTTCTCGTCGACGCCGATGGTGCTGTCCTGGGCCGTCTTGCCACCCAGATCGCAATGATCCTGCGCGGTAAGAACAAGCCCCAGTTCACGCCCAACAGCGACTGCGGCGACTTCGTTGTCGTCATCAACGCCGATAAGGTCCAGCTTACCGGTAACAAGGCCGACACGAAGACCTATTATCGCCACAGCGGCTACAACGGCGGCCTCAAGGCTGAGAGCTTCCGCCAGGCTATGGAGAAGCACCCGGAGAAGGTCATCGAGCGCGCCGTTCGCGGTATGCTGCCCAAGACCACCCTCGGCCGTGCCCAGATGACCAAGCTTAAGGTCTACGCTGGTGCCGAGCATCCGCATGCTGCCCAGAACCCCACGAAGATTGAGCTGGAGGCTTAAAGATGGCTGAGAACACCGTTGTCTACCAGGGTACCGGCCGTCGTAAGAACGCCGTCGCCCGCGTCCGTCTCGTCCCCGGCACCGGCAAGGTGACCATCAACAAGCGTGACGCCGAGCAGTATTTCGGCCGTCATCAGCTCGTTGAGAACGCCCTTGCTCCCTTCAAGGTGACCGACACCGCCGGTCAGTTCGACGTTATCGCTCTGTGCGATGGCGGCGGCATCTCCGGTCAGTCCGGCGCTCTGCGCCTGGGCATCGCTCGCGCTCTTCTGAACGCTGGCGACTACCGTGCTGACCTCAAGAAGGCCGGTTTCCTTACGCGCGATGCTCGCGTGGTCGAGCGCAAGAAGTACGGCCTCAAGAAGGCCCGCCGCGCTCCCCAGTTCTCCAAGCGCTAAGGTTTTATCTCCTTTCGAGATACAATGTACAAGCGGGGCCTGCCGATTCCTCGGCGGGTCCCGCTTTTCTTTTTCGACTAGGGTGGGCGGTTGCATATCGCCTGCTAGGGAAGGAGCGATCCTATGCCCCAGAACATCTTCGGTACCGACGGCGTCCGTGGCGTCGCCAACGCCGATCTTTCGTGCGACCTCGCGTTTCGCCTGGGCCGCGCGGCGACCAAGTTCCTTGGTCCGGACATCTGCATCGGCCGTGACACGCGCCTTTCGGGCACCATGCTCGAGAGCGCTCTGACTGCCGGCATTATGGCCGAGGGCGGCCGTCCGCATTGCTGCGGCGTCATCCCCACGCCTGCCGTGGCGCTGCTCACCGTTCAGAACGAGCTCGACGGCGGCATCGTCATCTCTGCTTCGCATAATCCGCCGGAGTTCAACGGCATCAAGTTCTTTAGCCGCAAGGGCATGAAGCTTCCTGATGCTGTCGAGGAAGAGATCAGCGCCTGGGTCATGTCCGAGGAAGCCATGGCTGCCGACACGCTGCCGACCGGCGCCGGCGTGGGCCACATTATCAAGATGAAGGATGCTCGCAAGGCATATGTCGACCACGCCATCGATACGCTTGATGGCCTGAGACTCGACGGCCTGGTCGTTGCCGTCGACTGCGGCCATGGCGCTTCTTGCCAGACCACGCCCGCCGCGCTGCAGCGCCTGGGCGCCACGGTCCATGCCATCAACACCGATTATTGCGGCACCGACATCAATGTCGAGTGTGGCTCTACGCACCTCGAGCCCCTGCGCGAGCTCGTGCTGCGCACCCATGCTGACATTGGTCTGGCCCACGACGGCGACGCCGACCGCGTGCTGTTCGTGGACAGCGAGGGCAACGAGATCGACGGTGACTACATCCTGGCTATCTGCGGTTCCGACCTCGCCGCTCGTGGCAAGCTCGCCAACTCCGAGATCGTTTCGACCGTCATGTGCAACCTGGGCTTCTCCATCGCTATGAAGGAGCAGGGCTTCGAGATGGTTCAGACCGCCGTGGGCGACCGCTACGTTCTGGAGCGCATGCTCGCGGATGGCGCCGTCATCGGCGGTGAACAGTCCGGCCACATCATCTTCCTGGAGCATAACACCACCGGTGACGGCCTGGTGACGGCTCTGCAGCTGCTGGCCGTGCTCAAGCGCACCGGTCGTACCCTCACCGACCTTGCCGGCATCATGAAGAAGTACCCGCAGGTACTCGTCAACGTGCATTCCGACAACAAGGCCGGTCTGGACGATTGCCAGCCTATCTGGGATGCCGTCGCTGCTGCCGAGAAGGAGCTTGACGGTCGCGGCCGCATTCTGGTGCGCCCGAGCGGTACCGAGCCGCTGGTCCGCGTGATGGCCGAGGCCGAGACGCACGAGCTGACCCAGCGCGTTGTCGACGACATCGTCGAGGTTGTCAAGCGCGAACTTCCCTAATGGTCAAAAACCGTTGCCAAGTGGTAAACTGTTAAGGTTATTTTGATTGATCGGTATGTCCGAGGGGGGAGCATGTTCACTAAAGTCCTAAGGTCTTTTGGTATGCGTGGTCGAGTCCTTACGCTGGATGCTCCCATCTCGGGCGACGTCATTCCGCTTTCCGAGGTAAACGACCAGACGTTTGCCACCGGCCTTTTGGGCCAGGGCGTGGCGATTCAGCCCACCGGAACGCGCGTGATCGCGCCGGCTGATGCCAAGGTCGAGGCTATTTTTCCCACGGGACACGCCGTTGCGCTTAACACGGTCGATGGCTTGGACGTGCTCATCCACGTTGGTTTGGACACTGTTCAGCTCGAGGGCAAGCACTTTACCGTACATGCGCAAGTGGGTGACATCGTCCATAAGGGCGATGTGCTCATTGAGTTCGATCGCGAGGCAATTGCTGCCGAGGGCTACGATGTGACGGTTCCCATCTTGGTGTGCAACTCCGTTGAGTTCTCGAGCATCAAGGGCTCCGTTGGCGTGCATGTCGAAGAGATGGACCAGCTCATCGTTGCTCGCGAGCGCTAGCAAGTGCACGTGGCCATTAGTCTACAATTCAAACACGTTTACGGAGGGCGCCCTTGAAAGAGGACGCCCTCAGTGGCAAGATGGGATTTGTCCGAAGCTAAAAGGCTTTGGGTCACCGTGGACGGGCAGGGGCCTCGACGCGGCTAGACACGAGACACATACATTACGCGACCTCGCCCTGGTGGCCGCACACGTTGGTTGCGGCCGACGCGGGCCGCGGGCAAGTGCTTGTAAGGGAGCCTTGCCTCTCTTGTACGAGAAAGGACGCGTAATGAAGATCATTAAAGCTAAAGACTACGAGGATATGAGCCGCAAGGCCGCTAATATCATCTCGGCCCAGGTTATCCTCAAGCCCGACTGTGTGCTGGGTCTTGCCACCGGCTCCACCCCGATCGGTGCCTACAAGCAGCTCGCTGCTTGGTACAAGAAGGGCGACGTCGACTTTGCCGAGGTCAGCACCTACAACCTGGACGAGTATCGCGGCCTTTCGCACGACGATCCCCAGAGCTATCACTACTTCATGCGTGAGAACTTCTTCGATCACATCAACATCGACCTGAACAACACGCATGTGCCCGACGGTTCCAACCCCGACGCCGCCGCTGCCTGCTCTGAGTACGACAAGATCGTCGCCGAGGCCGGTTACCCGGATCTGCAGCTGCTCGGCATTGGCAACAACGGCCACATTGGCTTCAACGAGCCCGATGACCACTTCTCCAAGGGCACGCACTGCGTCGACCTCACCGAGAGCACCATTCAGGCCAACAGCCGCCTGTTCGACAGCATCGACGATGTTCCCCGTCAGGCCTACACCATGGGTACCCAGACCATCATGTATGCCCGCATGATCCTGGTCGTCGCCAACGGCGAGGCCAAGGCTCAGGCCGTGCATGACATGTGCTATGGTCCGGTTACGCCCGAGTGCCCGGCTTCGATCCTGCAGCTGCACACCAACTGCGTTGTCGTTGCCGACGAGGCCGCCCTTTCGCTCTGCGAGTAGCGCGAATCCTGCAGCTCGACATAGCCTTGCCTAAGGCCTCCGCTTTGCGGGGGCCTTTTTGCTATCCCATTTCGCCCACTTGACCAAAATCTTGCCGCAAGCTTGACGAATGCCGGATGCCCAACAGCTTGATTCATTCTATATCAGATTCTATGCAAAAATGCCACTAGAAGGTCGTAGACGGTAGCGGGTGCTAGGCGAGTTGAATGACATGGCTGAACCTTGTTCATCTGCGTTACACTGCCGCTTAGATGGGACAAGCTGACAAGCTCATTTACCTGCTTAAAGACCGATTAGTCGGGGGATTAATAACAATCGGCCCTTGCTGTACAAAAACTTGCCGCTTGCTACCAAAAGACAACCTAAAACACAAGGTCGCTCTATTCATAGCGCGGCTTGTATGGTCTTGCGGCTACAGTGTCCATACGGTCGAGTTGAGGAGCGGGCATGGTAAACGATTTGAGCGGTATAGACGACCTCGAGCTGATGCCGCTGGGCGGAGGCTATATGGTGCGACGCGAACGCTTGATGAATGAGCTTATCGCCAAGGGCCGAAAGGCCGGCATCGTGGTTCTTTATGCGCCCGACGGGTTTGGGAAGACCTCGGTGCTGCTGCAGTACACCCATGAGGTTAAATGCGACCCGACGCGAGGCCCCGTGCGGATTATCGAGGCCGATCGCGCCACTGGGCGCGAGGTGTTTATGCAGCTCGAGGTGGTTACTGAAGAACTCAAAGACAAACCGCATTCCCTTATCGCGATTGATAATGTGCCAAACCTCGATCAGCACGATACCGAGGACCTCATCGACAGGATTCGCGGCCTGCGCGCTATGGGGGTAGGGGTCTTTATTTCCTGCCGTCCTTCAAATCGTCAGCTGATTCACGGGCTGGGCGATTCGGTTAAGATCAATGCGCAGATGCTCAAGGTGCATGCCTATGAGTATTCGGCGTGGGCATCGGCGTTTTCGATCAGCACATCGCTCGACTTTTATCAGCTCACGCAGGGCGTGCCCGAGCTCGTTTCGGCATTGCAGACGGGTCTGTATGGCCAAGGCGACGTAGCCGGTCTGCTCGAAAACGAGATTGTCAACGTATATGGCGCGGCACTTGTCGATCTGGCTTCGCTCGACAATAATGCGCTGTTTTGCGTGGCATGTCTCATGGTTTTGATGGGCGAGGGCAATATCTCGGAACTCGAGGCTTGCGGGGTGAGACTGTCGATGGTCGACCAGTCCTACTTTGTACGCGACTACCCGATCTTTGGCTTGGATCCCGCCGAGCGGAGTTTTACGTGTCTGGGCACGGAGGATAACGGACGCTTGCGTTTGCGTAAGTTGGTGGCCGAGGTTCGCCCCGAACTTGTTCCGAGGGCGGCCCGGATTTTGCTTAAGGCGGGCCGATGCGATGCGGCGATGGGCCTGGCGGACGCCTTTTTGGACCGTGAGGCGGTCCTTGAACTTGCTGGGCAGTATGGGGTCGATCTTGCTCTGACGGGGCACGGGGCCGATATCTGCCGAGCAGCGCTGGGTACGATCGATGCCGACGATCCGGCTCTAGAGCCAACGCCTGCCGAGGCGCTTGGCGTATATCTGGCAGCGGTCAGCGTGTCCAACACAAAGCTCGCCCGCTATATGGCATCGGTCATCGAGCGCGAGGGCGAACGGGCGGCCTGTGAAATAGACCCTGTTTCATGGAGGGTAGCCCAGACACTGACGGCTGTTTGCTATGGGGACAACGGGCTTGGGCTTCCTACGAACCTGGCCGTGCCAGAAATAGAGACGTCCCACACCGCACTCGACATGTTGTCTGCGCATATCGAGGTCAAGCGATGCCTGACCGAACGGGGAGATGACGGCGACGTTCTACAGCAGCTCAAAACGAGCAAGGCCTACGACTGCGAGCTCGACATCGCGGGGATTGTTATACGGGCCGACAGCATGCTGGTGGAGCTCTTTGACGGGTCGTTTGCAGGAACCGACGAGCGCGACGACGAGATGACGGTGGTGCGGGAGGCGCTCGACGTACGTGGACTTAAGGCGATGGCTATCTGGGTGCGCATGGTGTTGGCGGCACGGCGGCTCCTTTCCGGCTTGCCGGTAACCGACGACGCGGCGTTCAACGAGCTCGATCGTTTTGCCGTGCGCATGCGCGACAACCAGATTCAGCTGTTTGGCCTGTTGTTAGAAGGCTGGCAGTCGCTGGCAGAGGGACGGCCGGTTAATGCAAAGTTCCGTGCGGTCCAAGTGCTCAAACTTGCCGAGGAGTCGATTGCGTACATGCGCGATAACGCATTGCTGCTGGAGCGCGCGGCATATCTGCGAAATACATCGATGGTTTCGGTGCGCGAGGAAGCGGAGTTGCTCGATATAAGCCAGACGCAGGTTGGTGGCGCAGAAGCCTGGATGGTGGCGCTGCATTTGGCCTGTGCGGGCCGAGACAGCGACCTTGCGGCCTGGATGTCCATGAATCGTGCGGGGATTCTAGAGCCATCGTATCGGCTCTTTGCGCGCCTTGCCATGCATTGTCTGGGCGAGCCGGCGGCCAGGATACGCAAGAAGCTTCCCGTGCGCGAACTGTCGCGGTACTCGCTGCGCGACGATTTGGAAGGGGAGGGCGAGCGCCTGTTCCAGGCTGGCGAGGTTGAAGCCGTTGATACCATCGACCATATCGAGATTCGCATGTTTGGTGCGTTTCGCGCCGAGCGCGACGGGTTTCCCATCACGGACAAAATGTGGCGTCGCAAGAAGGCGGCGACACTTGCCGAGCGGCTTGCGCTGGGCATGGATGCGCTCGTCGATCGTGAGACGCTGGCCATGGAGCTGTGGCCCCATGCCGAGTTCAATAGCGCCCGCAATAACCTGTACTCGACGATATCGCGCTTGCGGTCGGCTTTGGGGCCGACGCCGGATGGCAAGTCGTGTGTGCTCATCCAAAATGAATGCATCGGACTCAACGGCGACTACGTCAAGACCGATGTACGGCTGTTTGACCAGATAAGCCGCGAGGTTTTGGGAAATCGCACGGGTGCGCGCGGGCCCCATTTAGTTGAGCTGTGCCTTAAAATTGAGCAGCTTTATGCCGGACCGCTGTATGTTCCCAATGGCTGTAATCCCACCTACTTTTTGCGTATGCGACGCATTATGCAGTCAAAGTACATCGATTGCATGATTAAGGGAGCAAATGCCGCTCTAGAAGAAAACGATCTGCAGTCGGCGATTTGGCTGGCGGAGTCGGGGCTTCGGCAGGAAACGGCGCGTGAGGATATGGTGCGCTGCGCCATGCGTGTCTACAGTGCGGCGGGGCGGCGGCGCGATATCGTCGAGCTATACAGTGGGCATATGCACCATCTGAGGGAGCAGGTCAATGGCGTGCCCGAGCCCGAGACGCGGCATCTATACGAGCGCTTGGTGGAGGGGCGGCTCAATCGCGTGCTGGTCGAGCGATAAAAAACGGGCGCCCGAAGTACTTGGGCACCCGTAAGCTTGCTATGTGTTGGCTCGCCGGATTATTGGCTCTTAGACGAGCTTGATCTTCTCGATGTCCTTGCGCGAGGACTCGCGATACAGTGAGAACTTGCGGCCGATGACCTGGACGACCTCGGCGTGGCAACGCTCGGCGAGCTCCTCGGCGGCCTCGCGGGCGGAAAGGCTGGAGCCATCGAGCACGGAGCACTTAACGAGCTCGTGCTTCTCCAGGTAGGCGACCGTCTGCTCGACGGTGCCCTCGTTGACATCGGACTTACCGATGATGATGGCGGGGTTGAGGTGATGGGCCATGCTACGAAGCTGCTTGACCTGTGCTCCTGTCAGTGCCATGGGTTCTCGCTTTCTATGTATGGGGCGACCCACGATGGGGCCTTAATCTACGTGAGCTGTCCCACGATAGCGCAGGAACGGCGCGGTGTGGAGCGCGTTTGCCCAGTTCAAAAAGAATGCGGATGCCGAGTGAGTGGGCGGTGCGGGCTGCGAACAGACTACGAGCGGGGTGCAGAGACCGGCTCCCATGCAATAAACGCCCAACGGACCTTGCGGACGTGGTCGAGTATATAGCGTCCCTGTGGCATGCCCTTGGAGCCCGGCTCGCCGGCATGGGGGTTCTCAATCATGTGCTGGGCGATGTAGTCGCGCAGACGGTCGACCTTATCCTCGTTGCCATGCTCGAGCATACGGGAAAAATCTGCTACGCCCGCTTCAAGGTTATCGAAGGTATCGCGACGAGGCGATTCAAAGTACGTAACCTGCGGCAGGGCACCCATCTGAATGAGGATATTAAAAGCATACACAAAGCCATTACTGCAGGTAACCGAGGCACCGATGGCGTTCATCAGGTGCAGGTCATAGCGCGGGCTGGAGTTGGCGACCATCGTGACAGCACAACGCCGACGAGCCGTACGATCAAGCTTGGCAAGCGCGCCTTTTAGGTTGGTCGTGGTGACAGAGCGACTGGCAAAGGCAGCATCCACCGCTTTCGCGGCCGGTCCAACCAAATTCCAATCATCATCCCAAGCAAGCTCAAGCGGCGTAATAAGATTTTCGAGCCCGTAATACTCAATGCCGGCATCAAGCGTGCCCAACATGGCAGGAGAGAAGTCGGCAGCAATCACGGAATGCCCAGCCTGAGCAAGCGGAATAGCAATCGACCCAGCCCCACACCCCATATCGAGCACCGACTCGCCGGGCTCAAGCGCCAACAGCTTTATAAAATCCTGAGCATACGGAGCAGTTTCCAGTGGACGAAAATGCCGAGCTCGCTTATCCCACTCAAAAGAATCATCAGCCCGCCGCCGAGCAGCTTGCAGACGCATCCATTCGCCATTCCAATCCGCAGCAAGCAGCTCAGATTGAATTACACTATCAGCCACGGGCTATCCCCCTCACAACAAAAAAGCGACTCCCCCCAAAAGAAGAGCCGCAACCAGCATATATCAGAAAAAGAACCGTTCCAACGCCAAACCGCCGCACCAGCCAAGTGGTGCAGGAGCGAAGCAACTGCAACCGGGATAGAACCCAACTGAGGTCCCGTTGTGCGGGAGCCCCGGGGAGGGCAAATATATAAGGTCGATCGCGAGTTCCGCACGAGCCGGAGAGCACTTAATGTGCTCTCCGTGCGAGTCAGGACTGTCCGAGCAGGCGACCTTATATATTTGCCCTCCCCGGGGCTCCTCGCCCGAACCCCTCAGCTAGTTCTTCAGCGAGTTCAGCGGTGCCGGGAAGCGTCCGCCACGGTGGGCAAGCACGGTGCCGGCGTTGGGGTTCACCGGCATGATGGGCGCACGGCCGAACAGGCCACCGTACTCGACGCAGTCGCCCACGCCCTTGCCGATGGCGGGAATCACGCGGACGGCCGTGGTCTTGTTGTTGATGACGCCGATGGCCATCTCGTCGGCGATGATGCCGGCGATGGTCTCGACCGGAGTGTCGCCGGGGATGGCGATCATGTCCAGGCCAACGGAGCACACGCAGGTCATGGCCTCGAGCTTCTCGAGCGAAAGCGCACCGGCCTCGACGGCGGCGATCATGCCGGCGTCCTCGGACACGGGGATGAAAGCGCCCGAGAGACCGCCCACGCTGGAACTGGCCATGACGCCGCCCTTCTTGACGGCATCGTTGAGCATGGCGAGCGCGCAGGTCGTGCCGGGGCCACCGCAGGTGCCCACGCCGATGATCTCGAGGATGCGCGCGACGGAGTCGCCGATGGCAGGCGTGGGGGCCAGCGACAGGTCGACGATGCCCTTCTCGACACCCAGACGATGGGCGGCCTCGCGGCTCATGAGCTCGCCGGCGCGGGTGATCTTAAAGGCGGTCTGCTTGATCTTCTCGGCAACCTCCATCATCGATGCGGAGTCGGGCAGCGTCTCCAGGGCTGCGGCCATAACGCCGGGGCCCGAGACGCCTACGTTGATGACGGCGTCGGCCTCGCCACCGCCGTGGACGGCGCCCGCCATAAACGGGGAGTCCTCGACCATGTTGGCAAAGCAGACAAACTTGGAGGCGCCGACGGAATCCTGGTCGGCCGTGAGTTTAGCGGCATCGATGATGGTCTGGGCGGCCATGAGCACGGCGTCCATGTTGATGCCGGCGCGCAGGCTGGCGACGTTGACGCTGGAGCAGACGCGGCTCGTGGTAGCGAGCGCCTGGGGGATGGACTGGATGACGCGGCGGTCGGCGTTGCCGATGCCCTTCTGGACGAGTGCGGAGAAGCCGCCCAGGTAATCGATGCCGAGCGTCTCGGCCGCGCGGTCGAGGGCATGCGCGATGGGGGTGAGGTCCTCATCCTTGCAGCACGCGGCGATCTGCGCCACCGGGGTGACGGAAACGCGCTTGTTGACGATGGGGATACCGTACTCGCGCTCGAGGTTCTCGGCGGTCTCGACCAGGTGCTCAGCCGTGTGCGTCACGTGGTCGTAGATCTTCGTGCACATGCGGTCGAGGTTCTCGTCACCGCAACCCATGAGCGAAACACCCATGGTGATGGTTCTGATGTCGAGGTTCTGCTCCTCAACCATGCCGCGGGTTTCCGCGATTTCTGCGGGCGTGATCGCCATCCTTGCGCTCCTATCTGCCAAAACGAGCATAGTCTTGTCTATTCTAACGTGCCGCACGTGCCAAGTGGCGCATGCGGCACGTTTTGGTGCTCGGTTGTTTCCGTTGTGTTACTGCCCAAAGACCCCTTCGGCGATGCGCGCGCTTTCGGCGGCGTCTTTGGCGTAGTAGTCCGCGCCGATCTGTTTGGCGTATTCGGGGGTGAGTACGGCGCCGCCTACGATGATCTTGACGCCCGGCACCTCGGCATGAAGCAGCTTGATGGTCTCTTCCATGGCCACGACGGTGGTAGTCATAAGCGCCGAGAGGCCGACGAGCTTGATGTCACGCTCCCGTACGGTCTTGAGCACCTCTTGCGGGTCGACGTCGCGGCCTAGGTCAAAGACGGTATAACCGTAGTTATCGAGCAGCATCTTGACGATGTTCTTACCGATGTCGTGGATGTCGCCTTTAACGGTGGCCACGCAGATCTTGCCCTTGTCGGCGATCTCGCCGGCGGGCATCAGGCGCTTGATGGTGTCGAAGCCCACGCGCGCGGCCTCGGCCGAGGCCATAAGCTGCGGCAAGAAGAACTTGCCCTGGTCAAAGAGGACGCCAACCTCGTCGAGGGCGGGGATAAAGTGATTGTTGATGAGGTCCATGGCGTCGTGATCTGCCAGCAGACGCTCGGTCTCGGCCGCGATTTCGCCCTTGCGGCCCGAGACGACCATGTGGCGGATGGGGTCGTCATCGGCGCTTGCGGTGGTGCTTGCGGCAGGCGTGGCATCGCTCGATGCCGACTGAGCGGCCGCCGGGTTGGCGGCAATCTTGTACGGGTCGGTCCAGCCGGCGTAGCGCTCGATGTATCCGGTCGAGCCCTCGTCCTCAACGCTCAGCACGCGATAGCTGTAGACGGTGTCCATAAAGCGCTTGGAACCCGGGTTCATGATGGGGGCGTCCAGGCCCGCACCAAAGGCGGCGGCCAAAAAGACCGAGCCCAGCAGCGGGCGGGCAGGCAGGCCAAAGCTGATGTTCGACACGCCGAGCGCGCATTTGACGCCCAGACGCTCCTTGCACAGGGACATGGCGCGCAGGATCTGTTCGGCCTGGCGCTGGTTGGTCGAGGCGGTCATGACCAGGCAGTCGATGAGGATGCGGTCCGGGCCGATGCCGTAACGGGCGGCCTCGGCCACGATGCGCTCGGCGATGGCGAAGCGGGCCTCGGCGGTATCGGGGATGCCGCCCTCGTCGAGCGTAAGGCCGACGACGTTGGTGCCGTAGTGGGCCACCAGCGGAAGGATCTCATCCATGATCTGTTGTTTGCCATTGACCGAGTTGATGATGGGCTTGCCGGCGTAGCGGCGCACGGCGGCCTCGACGGCTGCGGGGTCGGTGGAGTCGATCTGCAGCGGCAGCAGCGTGGAGCCCTGGAGCTGCTCGGTGGCCTGCTGGATGACCTTGACCTCGTCGATCTCGGGCAGGCCCACGTTGACGTCCAGGATGTCGGCGCCCTGCTCCTGCTGGCTGATGCCCTGGCTCACGACGTAGTCCAGGTCGCCGTCGCGCAGGGCCTGCTGCAGGCGCTTTTTGCCGGTGGGGTTGATGCGCTCGCCGATGACGGCGATCTTGTGGCCGTCGCAGGGAAGGTCCACCACGGTCTGGGCGCTCGTGACCGACATACTGGGCTTGCGGCGGCGCGGACTGGGCGTGTGGTTGTCGATAAGCGTGCGCAGGGCCGCCATATGCGCGGGCGTGGTGCCGCAGCAGCCGCCCACGACGCTCACACCGTCGGCGATCATGCCGGCGACGGCCTCGGCGTACTCGGGGGCTTGGATGTCAAAGACGGTATTGCCGTCGTCGTCCACGCGGGGCAGTCCCGCATTGGCCTGCACCATAACGGGCTTGTCGGTGACGGTGAGCATACGCGCGGCGAGTCCTCGGAGCTCGGCCGGGCCCTGGCTGCAGTTGATGCCCAGGACGTCGGCGCCGATGGCGTCGAGGGTGATGGCGGCGACCTCGGGGCTCGTGCCCAAGAAGGTGCGACCGTCTTCCTCAAAGGTCATGGTGGCAAAGACGGGCAGGTCGGAATTCTCGCGGCAGGCGAGGACGGCGGCCTTGATCTCGGCAAGGTCGGTCATGGTCTCGATAATAAAGAGGTCCACACCCGCATCGACGCCGGCGCGCACCTCCTCGGCAAAGAGGTCATAGGCCTCGTCGAAGCTGAGGGTACCCAAGGGGCGCAGCAGGGCGCCGATGGGGCCGATATCGCCGGCAACGTAGCGGGCGCCGGCCTCGCGGGCGCAGGTGACTGCCGCGGCAAAGACGTCTGCCACGGTGGCGGCGCCGTCGAGCTTGTGGGCGTTGGCGCCAAAGGTGTTGGCGGTGATCACGTCGCAGCCGGCCTCGACGTATTGGCGCTGAATGTCGGTAATGACCTGGGGCTCCTCAAAGTTGAGCAGCTCGGGCAGGGCGCCGGCCTTCATGCCGGACGCCTGCAGCATGGTGCCCATGCCGCCGTCAAACAGCAGGTGTCCCGTGCCCTCGATGGCGGCACGCAGGCGGTCATCCTTAATGCGAAGGTCGTCGATCGTGCGCGTCTTGTATGCAGCGCCATTACGGCGTGCGGCATCAACGGGTGCCGCCAGCGCGGCGCCGTCCAGATCATGAGTGATAAGCGGAGTAAACATCGATGGCTCCTAATGGCTGGAATAGCAGGTGGTGTGGGCGGCGCGGAAGCGGCAGTGCTCGCGCATGCGGCAGATATTGCAGGTGGGGCGGCTCTGGGCGTCGTGGACTTCGCCGTCGAACAGACCAATCACAGCGGTCACGCTCTTGGTGGGCATGAGCAGGCTGGTGGGGGTGACGGTAAGTCCAATGAGGCGCGTGGCATTGAGTGCATCCACGATCGAGCGCTGGACAGAGAGCGGGCAGTCGCCGTAGCCGGGACTAAAACGCCAGTTGCCGGCGAGCCCGTGTGCAGCGGCTGCAGCCTTGACCCGCTGGTCCATCTGCTCGACGGCGGCCTCCACATAGGCAGAGCATGCGGCGTCGAGCACGGCGCCTTCCAGGGGTTGCTGGGCTCCCGTGGTGCGCAGACGGCGTTCGGCAGACATCCCGAGGGTGCAGGCCATGAGCGCCGCCAGGCGGGCGTCTTTGAGATGTCGATAGATATCACGACCCCGCAGCTCAACATTGGTGCCAACCAAGCGGATGCAGGGCTCGCCCTGCTCGTCGACGCCCGTGGCATCGACGGCAAACACGCGTCGCACGCCGCGGGGCTCGATATCCAGCTCTAGGCGCTCGACTACAAGCTCAATTCGTCGTGACAGCTCGGGCTCAATCTGCTGGCCGCCGTAGCCCAGATACCGCAGCATCTCGGCACGGTCGACACGAGGGTGGTGGGCAGCGTCGATACGGTAAAGCGCCGGCGACGCAAGGTCGGCCGGCACTTCAACAACGGTTGTATCGACGTGCGGTTTTTCCATTACCCCAGGCGCTCCATAATGGTCGCGGCGATTGCAGGACGGTTCATAGTGTACAGGTGCAGACCGTCGGCACCGTGCTCCTTAAGGTCGCAAAGCTGACGAGCAGCATAATCTACACCGGCTGCCTGCAGGCTCTCGGGGTCGTTCTCGTACTTGGCGAGGATCTTGATGACGGGGGAGGGCAGCGACGCGCCGCACATAAAGACCATGCGGCTGATCTGCGACTTGCCCATAAACGGCATGATGCCCGCGGTAATGGGCACGGTGATGCCGGCCTTGTCGGCAAGCTCGCGGAAGCGATAGAAGCACTCGTTATCAAAGAAGAGCTGTGTCACAAAGAAGCTCGCGCCGGCGTCTTGCTTTTGCTTGAGGTGCTCGACCGAGAGGTTGAGATCCTCGCAGGCAATGTGGCCTTCGGGGTAGGCTGCGGCGCCCACGCAAAAGCCGGCGTCGACGAGCTCGGGGATGAGGTCGCGGGCGTAGGCGTAGTCGGAGGCAGGCTTGTCGTCCTCGGTCGCGCCGGCGGGCAGGTCGCCGCGCAGGGCTAGCACGTTTTCCACGCCGGCAGTGCGATACTCGTCAATCTTGGCGGCGATGTCGGCGTGGGTGCGGCCCACGCAGGTGAGATGCGCTACCGAGGGCGTATCGAATTCGCTCGAAATCATATGCGCGATGGGGGCGGTGGTGGCACCGTTACCCGAGCCGCCGGCCGAGCAGGTGACCGAGACAAAGCTCGGCGAAAGCTTACACAGATTGCCTGCCACCTCGCGAGCCGTGTCGAGGGTAAGCTCGCCCTTGGGCGGGAACATCTCAAACGAAACGGGTGCGGTGCCCTGGGATGCTGCCTGCTTAAAAACCTCGTCGACGCGCATATCGTGCTCCTTTAGATACTTAATAGTGTGATGTGTAGTAAGGATTCTACAGCACCACTGTGTTACGGTGGAGTTTCACTCGCTATTTGGGGATACCAATCGAAAATGCTTTGCTATCGGCATTTCTTATAACAGAGCGGTCAATCTAGGATGGGGCTATAAAGACTGGTATCTTATACGAAATACCAGTTAATAGAGCCCCATCCCAAATTGACTACCCTTAAACTATGGGGAGAGGTCTGCAATTTATACAGTTGATTGGCCATTAAGGGCGGCAGCGCCGCTGTGATGCGGTAACCTCATTGATTGGTTTCGCGACAGCAACATAACGGTAATGTCGCGGAAACACGGCGAGTCTAAGCTATGACTCGTTCGTTAGTAATCAACACCGCTTCTCACGCGGTGCCGATACGAAGGGAGTTCCGTATGGCCGATCTTACTGACCGCTTCGGGACCATGGTGTTCTCTGAGGAAGTCATGAAGGACTACCTCCCCAAGGACATTTGGAAGCGCCTTGCTGCAACCCTCGAGGACGGTGAGCCGCTCGACCTGGATGTGGCCAACGCCGTTGCCCACGCCATGAAGGTCTGGGCCATCTCCAAGGGCGCGACGCACTACGCGCACTGGTTCCAGCCGCTTTCGGGCATTACTTCCGAGAAGCACGACAGCTTCCTCGAGCCCAACCACGACGGCACCGCCATTACCAAGTTTACGGGCAAGAACCTCATCCAGGGCGAGCCTGACGCCTCCAGCTTCCCCAACGGCGGCCTGCGCGCCACCTTCGAGGCCCGTGGCTACACCGCTTGGGATCCTACCAGCCCCGCCTTCATTAAGGACGATGTCCTGTGCATCCCCACGGCTTTCTGCTCCTACACGGGCGAGGCCCTGGACAAGAAGACCCCGCTGCTGCGCTCCATGACCGCGCTCTCGCGTGAGTCCAAGCGCGTTTTGGCGCTGTTTGGTAAGACCCCCAAGAAGGTCGTTCCTTCCGTGGGCGATGAGCAGGAGTACTTCCTGATCAAGAAAGACGCTTACCGCAAGCGCAGGGACCTGGTCATCACCGGCCGCACCCTCTTTGGCGCTGCCCCCTGCAAGGGCCAGGAGCTCGAGGAGCACTACTTTGGCGCTATCCGCCCCACCGTCTCGGCCTATATGAAGGACCTGGACGATGAGCTGTGGGCGCTTGGCATTCCCGCCAAGACCAAGCACAACGAGGTCGCTCCCTGCCAGCATGAGCTCGCCCCTGTCTATGGCGAGGTCAACGAGGCCATCGACCAGAACCTGGTCATGATGGAGAAGATGAAGCTCATCGCCTCCCGTCACGACTTGGTCTGCCTGCTGCACGAGAAGCCCTTCGAGGGCATCAACGGTTCGGGCAAGCACAACAACTGGTCGCTTGGCACCGAGTCCGAGAATCTGCTCGATCCGGGCGACACTCCGCTCGACAACCTGCAGTTCATCGTCTTCCTCACCGCGGTGATCGAGGCCGTCGATAACTATCAGGAGCTCCTGCGTGCCTCCGTTGCCTCGGCCGGCAACGACCATCGTCTGGGCGCCAACGAGGCTCCTCCGGCGATTATGTCCATCTTCCTGGGCGACCAGCTTACCGAGGTCGTCGAGAAGATCATCGATGGCAAGGCTTCCGTCCATGCCACGCGCGGCGTGCTCGACTTGGGCGCCGATACTCTGCCCAAGCTGATGCAGGACAACACCGACCGCAACCGCACCTCCCCGTTCGCCTTCACCGGCAACAAGTTCGAGTTCCGTGCCTGCGGCTCCGAGCAGAACGTCTCCGACTCCAACCTGGTGCTCGATGCCGCCGTGGCCAAGTCGCTCAAGTCCTTCGCCGACGCGCTTGAGGGTACGCCCGAGGATGAGTTCCAGGATGCCGCGCTCGAGTACTGCAAGAAGGTCCTGACCGACCACCAGCGCATCCTGTTCTCCGGTGACGGCTACTCCGATGAGTGGCCCGTCGAGGCCAAGAAGCGCGGCCTTGCCAACAACAAGACCACGGCCGACGCCCTGCCCGCCTTTGTTTCCGATAAGGCCATCGCGCTCTTTGAGGAGACGGGTGTCCTGACCAAGGCCGAGGCCCAGTGCCGCTACGACTGCAAGCTCGAGAAGTACAACAAGCTCATGAACATCGAGGCCACCACGATGGTTCGCGAGGCGCGTCGTACCTATCGCCCGGTCATTACCGCCTATGCCACCAAGGTCGCTAAGGGCCTTGAGACTATTCGTGCTGCCGGTGCTGAGGCCGCCATGCAGTGCGAGCAGAACACGCTCAACAAGCTCTGCAACGGCATCACCACCATCAACGACTCCATCAAGGCGCTTGACGCCGTGCATCAGAAGGCTGAGGCCCTCGATGGCCAGGAGCAGGCCAACGTGTACGCGCACGAGGTCGTTCCCGCTATGGATGCGCTGCGTGCCGCCGTGGACGCCATGGAGGAGATCGTGGCAGCCGACTACTGGCCGGTCCCGACCTACGACGACATCCTGTTCTACGTGTAGGGCGTAACTGACATATCGTCACGGTATTGAGCCGGGGTCCGCATCATGCGGGCCCCGGTTTTTGTTTCAAGACTTTAGTCCGCTGGCCGCGCAGCGGCCAGCTTTAAACCACCCGCTACGCGGGTGGAGACAAACGGCTTTACAAAGCCACCCCTCCGACCGATATTGACGATTGTTCAGGCC
>CABUSD010000012.1:0-72768 GCA_902494165.1 uncultured Collinsella sp.
CCACGGGTCAAGATGCACTAGGCCTGGACGAAGTCCGGGCCCGCGCCTTTAGACGCGAGCCCGGGGCCCGTGGGTTATACCCTAAGAGCAAACCACCCTTTTTAAGGGTGGTTCTGATTGCGAAGGGCGCTTTGAAGCCCGTTTTGCCGCCGATATGCCTAGGTATAAAGGGTTGTGGGCAAAAAACGTCAAATATGAGTACTGTCACAAGTCCTGTAGCATTATTTATTTGCAAAATATGAAGTGTTACGCAACATATGTCCAAGTATTTAGCCGATAAACGTCTGCAATTCTTCCGCCGTAGGACGCCTGACGGCTAAATCGCCTTCTGAAGGCATGAAATCGCTGTAACTAAAATGGTAACAGTACTCATATTTGCCATTTTTTGACCACAGGCCTTGCGATGATGCCGGGATCCGCACCCTGCCGGGTTCGAATCCCGGCATATCGGTAGCAAAAAGCCCGTCACCGCTGAACTGCCTCCCATTTCTTGGACATGAGAAATGGGAGGCTTTCTTTATG
Source organism: uncultured Collinsella sp. (assembly GCA_902494165.1). Lineage (GTDB taxonomy): Bacteria > Actinomycetota > Coriobacteriia > Coriobacteriales > Coriobacteriaceae > Collinsella. The sequence continues at coordinate 523 of CABUSD010000012.1, forward strand.
CGCGTTGATTTGAGGGTGAAGCATGATGTCGAGGCCAGGAAGGCGGCCATAGGGCTCTTCGAGCTCGGACACGGGTATAAATCTGCCGCGATTGCCCTTTCGCTTCCCGCGGAAGCCGTGAGAAGATGGCAGGAGATATACCGCGCATTCGGGAGCGAGGTGCTGCTGCGCATGGACGGAAAGCAGGGCAGGTACACATACGAGCAGAGGGTCGCCGCCGCCTCCGCCGTCGTCGACGGCGGCATGACGAAGACCGAGGCGATGGCGGCGTTCGGCATAATGTCGATGTCGCCGCTCAAGAAGTGGTGCGCGCTATACCGCCGGGGCGGCGCGGAGGCCCTGCGCCCGAGGCCCAAGGGCCGGCCGAGCGGTTCCAGGGCGAGGCCGCGGACCCGCGAGGAGGAGCTCGAGGAGCGGTGCCGCAGGCTCGAGGCCGAGGTGGCCTACCTAAAAAAATTACGCGCCCTGGTCGAGAGGGACGGGCTCTGACCAGGGCGAAGGCCGAAGCGGTCGCGGCCCTGCGCGCCGAGGGGCACGCGCTCGGGCACCTGCTCGCATGCGCCGAGCTCAAGCGGTCGACCTACTACTACGCCCTCGCGCACCCGCCGAGGCCCACGCGCCCCGAGCTCCGGGAGGCGGCCGCCGAGATCTTCTCGCGCACCGCCAACGGCTGCGGGCACCGGCAGATAGCGATGTGCCTCAGGGCGGAAAAGGGGGCCGTGATAGCCAACAAGACCGTGCTCAAGATGATGCGCGAGATGGGGATCCGCTGCGGGATCAGACGCGAGACGGCCCACCACAGGTACAACTCGTACAGGGGCGTCGTCGGCAGAACGTTCGAGAACGTGATCGCGAGGGATTTCGACGCCGGGGCCCCGTGGCAGAAGCTGGGGACGGACGTCACCGAGTTCAAGGTGGCTGGCGGCAAGGCCTACTGGGCCCCGACGCTGGACTTCTGCACCAAGGAGATCGTGGCGAGCGACATATCGACCACGCCCGACATGGCCCAGCAGGCGAGGATGCTCGACGAGCTGCTGTCCAAGATCCCCGAGGGCGCCGCCCCGACCATGCACTCGGACCGGGGCTGGCAGTACCAGCACGCCTCATACACATCCAGGCTCGAGGCCGCCGGCATCGTCCAGAGCATGTCCAGGAAGGCGAACTGCATCGACAATGCCGCCACCGAGCAGCTCTTCGGCCACGTCAAGGACGAGTTCTACCGGGGCCGCGAGTGGAAGACGTTCGAGGATTTCAAACGCGACCTGGAGGAATACATAGTCCACTGGAACACGAGCCGGAGGCAGGTAAGATTGAAGGGCCTGACCCCGGAGGAGTTCCGGAATCAGGCCCTTGCGGCCTAGTCGCTATTTAGGGCGTCCAAGATTTGGGGCGCAGTTCACCGCGGGGGTAACGGGCTTCTTAATTTAAATGGTGCACCGTTTGCGCATCTCCTCGAACCGAGGTGTGCGCAGTCGGCACGATTATCTTCGTTAGGATACCACGAGCGGCCTAGGAAACAACCAGGCGCATGCCGGGATAGATCAGGTTCGGGTTCGAGATGCCGTTCTTGGCGGCGAGATCCTGGTACGTGGTGCCGTACTTTGAGGCGATTCCGGAAAGGGTGTCGCCGCTCTGCACCACGTATACCTGCTCGGTTTCGGTCTGCCCGTTGATGACCGCCATGACCTCGTCGTAGCGCGGCCCCAAAACAGCCTTGCGGCGGCTGCCGTTGCCGTAATCGCCCGCCCAGGTCTCAGCGGCCAGATCCTCGGCGGATGCCGTGAGGATGTGGTTCACGAGCGCCTGCACCTCGGAGTAGCGGTTGTCCAGCGCGTGCTTGCGGTCGTCGCCGTCGCCGAACTCGCCCGCGAGCACCTTTGCCGCGAGGTCTGCCGCAGGTGTCTCGTCGATGCCGTGGATAAGCGAGTCGGGATCGCCGTTGGAGCCGCCTGCCATTGCCTCCCACTCGGCGCGGGAGATGTAGCACTTGTTGATGTCGAGGTTGCCCGCCCAGCCGTCCAGACGCCCGCACGAGGAGTACTGGCGGATTGCGCAGTCGTAAGCGCCCTCGTTCCATGGCGCGTCCTGGTAGCCCGTGGGGTTCATGTCGGCGTACTGCGCCACCCACGTCTTGGCCGTGGTGAGGTTCCACGGGAACACGCTCTTGCTGGCGTAGATGCCGATGCGATCCATGCTCACGCCAAGCAGCTCGGCAAGGCGCTCGGCCATGGCCTTGAGGTATGACGTGTCGCCCCACGCCTTGTTGCCCTTGTCCTCCCAGTCGATGAAGAACGCGGCCTTGCCCACGTAGCCCTTGCAGTGCTCGTAGAAGTACTCGGCCTCCGCCTCGGCGTTGCCGCCGTTGACGTAGTGGTACACGCCCACGAGCTTGCCGAGGCCGATCGCCTGCTGGATCTGGCGGTCGCAGTCGGGCGAAACGTAATGCGTGCCCTCGGTGGCCTTGCAGATAACGAAGTCGAAAGGCACAGCCGCGAGGTTGATGCCGTTCTGCCAGTTGGAAATGTCGATGCCGTTCATTATTCAGCGCTCCCTATAGCTATGAAATAAGCCCAATTCACTTGTTCATACTGTTCGCGGCTCAGTCGCACTATGCCCTCGCAAGGGTCGTGGAATGTTGCCGTGGTTCCATCCCACCCGCAGAGCAGGACGATGTGACCGCCGTAGCTCTTGCCGCCTTCGCGCAGCCGGCCCGTTAGGCTGCAAAACACCATCCACCCGCTTGCCGCCTCGTCCAAGGCGTCATCGGCGTTGTCGTGGATAGGCGTGTAGCCCAAAGCCTGGTCGTTCGCGTTCATCCAACGGCAGAACTTTTCCATGTCGTTCACGCCGTCCGTGAGGCACGATTCGCCAACGAAGCCCAGCATCTGCGCCGGCGTGCATGCCTGTCCGTAGAGCCATTCCCACGCCATGGCCGCGCACGTGAGGCCGCAGCCGGCAGCAGCTAGGTCTTCGCCCGCATACGAAAGCCCGCCCCAGCGCTCGTCTGCTTGGAGGTAGACGGGCACCTCGGCGGGCTTGTCGAGCGGCTTGTCGTAGATGACGGGCAAAGGCTCTTCCTTCGGCACCTTCGGCACGTTAGAGGCTATAAGCGCCACGTCGGCGAAGGCGGCGAGCAAAGCAAGCAGCGAGATGGCGGCGGCGATGCGCACGAGGCGCTTGCCGCCCATTCCTAGTCGTCCTTCTTCGGAGTGCCCATGGCAAGCAGCGCGTCGAGCCACTTGTCTGTCACGCCGACCGCCTTGAAGGCCGCATAGGCCACCTGCACGCCGCCGACGGCGGCGAAGATGGACGTAACCCACGCCGTGGGGTCAGTCGGCATACCCCCGGCCATGGCCGTCAATGCGCCGCACAGCGCCGATACTGCGATGGCCGTCCAGCGGGCGACATTGCCGGTCATCGCCTTCGTCTTGATAGCCTGCACGATATAGGGCACCACGAGGACGGTCAGCACCGTGAGTCCTGCCTGTATATCAGTCATCTTTATCTCCCTGTCTCCTTGTTGTACATGAGGTCGACTCGGTCGTAGATATGGTCGACCTTCTCGGCCATGCCCTGGCTACGCGCCTGGCTGTGGACCAAGTCCGCGTGGAGGACGTCGTTTGACGCGACAACCGACTCCATGAGCGTTTTCATTCCTTCAATCAGGGTGTTGCTGCGCTCCATCTGGGCGGCGATGCGCCCCTCCATTTGGGACCGCTCGCGGTCGCGCTGCGCCCTCTCGTCGACTTCGGCCTGCTTGCGCTCCTCGCGCTTCAGGTCGAGCTCGCCCTTCCGCTGGTTTTGGCGTTTGTACTCCTCAAGAAATTGTCTCCCGAAGTAGAACGCAACGAGCGTCAGGAGCACGCCGCCAAGCCAAGCCGGTCCGTAAGGCGCAAAAAGCTTGAGCACTTCCATCCTGGGCGCCCTCCTTCCGCCTATTCGGCCGTGTACTCCTCGCCGGTGATTTCCTTGTACTCGTCGGCGGTGATCCATTTGCACTCGACAGCCTTGTAGACGCGCGCCTTGCTCCAAAGGTCTTTGTCGTAGTACTTCTTGACCTTCGCGAAGTGCTTGGAATGCTCAACGGTTTTCTTCGTAGCCATTACTGGTCACCTCCCACGGTCATGAGCAGGTAGTCGATGTTCGCCGTGTTGGTCTCGGTCTGCGTCGGCTGGGACGCCTGCTCGCGCATCTGTTCGAGCAGCGCCGGGAGGTCGGGCACCTCGCCGTTGGCGTAGGCGGCGAGCGCGGAGGTGTAGGCGAGCTTTCGCGCCTTCCGCTCCACGTACTCGTCATCGTCGATAACGCCCGCGTCGTGCGCCGCGTCGGGGTCGCCGATCTGCGACAGCAGGTCGCGCAGGGCGTTGACCTCGGCCAGGGTGCCGTCTCGAAGCTCGTCGGGGCGCGGCATGTCTTCCTCAGTGTCCATGCGGACTCCTTCCTTATCGGGGAATGTGCCGCCATCGTATTAGCGCCGTGAGATTGCCTGGCCGTTTGGGCGGGCGCGAAGAAAGAAGGCGCGCCGCAGCACGCCTTCGCTGTCTTGGTTATTTCGTTTTCGACCCGTCTAGGCCGCCGTTTTGAGTTGCCGCCCTTCCGCTATGGCGAGGGCGTTCCGCCCGAATCGTCTCTCGGGCTTGATTGCATTGAGCAACCCCCCCCCGCGAGATTTTCGAACAGGCTGCGGTACAGCGCGTCCATAGCCAGCACGCTGCGGTGCGCGTCCAAGTGAGCCATGCCGCCGCGCCAGCTCTGGTAGCTCTGCTGCACCTGCTCGGGCGTCATGACCCCCTCGGCCACCATGCGGGCCATCTTCTTCAGCTTGCGTCGCTCGCGCGTGATGGAGTCGCGGCACGGCTTCATGACGATGCGGCCCGTTTCGGTGTAGAAGATGCGCTTCTTCAGCCACGTGAAGCCGCGCGTCAGCTTCACCACGCGGGTCTTGCGCGGGTTCAGCGCGATGCCGAGCTTCGCGCACTCGTGCTCTATCAGCAGAAGGCACACTTGCAGGTACTCCTTGGACTCGTGGATCAGGTAGAAGTCGTCCATGTAGCGCCCGTAGGCCTCGGGGCGCAGCATCTCGGCCACGTAGTGGTCGATGCGGTTGGGGTGCGCCACCGCGCATATCTGGTTTGGCTCGCTGCCCAGGCCCAGGCCGACCTCGCCCTGCGCGTCTATCAGGCGGTGCTCAAGGGCGACCACGCGCGGGTCGAGCAGCGCGTCGGCCACCTGCCGCTTGACCGGCTCGTGGGCAATGCGCGCGAAGTAGTCGGAGAAGTCGCCCAGCAGTATGTAGCCCTCGCGCCCATGTCGCCGCCAGTGGTCGGCCAGGTGGCGCTTGAGCAGCTTAAGGGCGTAGTCGGTGCCGCGCCCCTTGATGTTGGCGGAGTTCGCGGATACGAGCGTGGGGACTATCGCGGGCACGAGGGCGTTCTGGGACAGCGACTTCTGCACCACGCGCTCGGGGAAGTGCACTGCACTGATGTGGCGCAGCTTGCCGCGCTCCCACAGGTCGAAGCGGATGAAACCCCGGCATATGTCGCGGCCCTCCAAAAGGTCTTGGCGCGATTTCACGGCGTTTCGCATGTAGTCCTTCATGTACCGCTGCGTCGAGGCCTTCCACATGACGCCACGCGCGGCCTGCTTGGAAGCCTTGCACAGGCTGTTGAGGTCGGCCACCGTCTCGAGGGTGCACGCCTTGACGCGCTCGGCCTTGGCCCTGGCGCGCTTCTCCTCGCGGCGCTTCCGGCGTGCGGCCCGCCTTTGCTCCGAGTTCATAGAAGGCACCCCGCACGGCTTGCAATGTGGCTCTGACAGCCGCTTGAGGTATGGCCATGAAACGCGGCGAAGCCACGGAGCGCCGCGCCATGCAAGCAGCGTCCGGCCACCCTCGCGGGGTGCGTATTTACGGGCTCGCGCCCGATGGTCGCGCCTTCCTTCCTCTCCGCGCTCTGCTTTCGGCCCGCTGGCCTACTCGGTCTGGCAGTAAGGGAATCCGGGGCGGGGGCGAACCCAGGTGTTCGTCGCCGAATTGTAGTTGGCATTGCCGTCGCTGTTGACGTAGCACACGTTGGACGAGGAGCCACCCATGACGGAACGCAGCCACCAATTGTACCGATATACAAGGCGGGACCGCCGCCCATTATAACGAACGCAGGCGCTCTAGCTCGGCCTCGGCCTCGGCTATGCGCTCGTCGGTCGTCTTCTTGCCGGTGACGCGTACGTTCTTGCGCGCGCCCTTGAGCAGTTTGATCTCCTCCTCGACCATGCCCGCCAGCGCCTCGAAGCGGTTGGCGTTCACGGGCAGGCCGATGTCCATGAGGCATTGCATGTCGAGCATCAGCTGCTCGCAGTCGGCTATCGCCAGCGTCAGGTAACGCTTGCGCTCAAGTGCGTTGAACGAACTGTTGGGGTAGAAGCAGTCGGCGCGGTTGACGTTGTATACGATGCTGCGCGCGGTCTCCACCGTGGGGACTGCGTTCAGCAGCCTGTAGGCTTTCGGCACGACCGACGAGGAGGCCATGAGCTTGTTGACCTCCACGCGGATGGCGATGGCCTGCGTGAAGAACTTGTACTCGGACACCTCGCGGTTTCGCTGGTAGACGCCGCTCATGGCACCTCCCGGAAATAGTGGCGAAAAAAACGGCCCGCTGCGCGGGCAGGGATGCGACCGCGCAAGGCGGTCGCATCGAAAGAGAAGTATAGAGCACTCGGCTGGCTAGCCGACGAGGAAGCCGGGGCGGGGGCGAACCCAGGCGGTCGTCGCCGAATTGCAGTTGGCATAGCCGTCGCTGTCGACGCAGCACACGTAGGACGAGGAGCCACCCATGACGGAACGCAGCCACCAAGTGCACCGAGTTCCGTTCAAGCGGTGCGCGGTATCGCGGAACAGGTCGAACTGGCAGTCGAAGCCCACGCTGTAGCCCTTGGTGCCCCACACTGGGCAGCCGTACACCTCCATCTCGGAGGGCGACCACACCTTGCCGATGTCCTGCCAGCTCCAGCTGTTGGAGTCGCTGAGCGCGCCGCTCGCGCTGTAACGCTCCTCAAGCAGCACGCGCTGGGTGAGCAGGTACTTGGTCAGCCCCTCGGGCAGGCACGCCTCGAACAGCTTCTCCCACGCCTTGAGGTTGCTGTTCAGGTACGGGTTCTTCACGTCTGCGGTGCCCTGGTTGGTGTTCGCAGTGTTCCACATCAGGTAGTTATCGTTGGCCACGCCGGTGACGGTCTTGGCCACGACGACGGGCGCGGACGCGATGAACGCGATGTGGTGGCCCTTGGCGCTGTCGCCGCACTGGTAGTACGGGTCGAAGTGCGCAAGCAGGAAGCGCACGGACTGCTGGGCCGCCACGTTTGACGCGCTCACGAGCGGCACGTCGATGTAGTCGCCCACGCGCATGCCGCTGAAGTTCGCGGCCTGCACGCGCTTGTGCAGCGCGTCGTAGATGGTGGCGGAGCCTGAGACCTCGCCCGCGAGAAGCGTTGCGAGCGACTGGCCCGGGTACTTGCCGATCAGGCCCTGTCGGTTGTACTCGGCGTTGTTGAGAGCCGTGGTGGCGTTGGTGCGGGCCAGTGAGTCGATGATCTCATGGCTCACCCCGTTCACGTTAAAGCGCTCGGCGTTTACGTTTGCCATTCGTTTTCCTTTCTATGCGAGCACGATGGTCGTGCCGGATACCGTGCAGGAGGAACCGAGTTTTACGGTTCCGTCCTCGAACGTTGCCTTTGAAGACGGCGCGTACACCGTGCCGTCCATGAACACGAACTTGCCGCTCGACTCAGCGAGCATGTTTGCCAGGATCGCGTTCTGCTCGCGCAGCGCCGCGATGTCCGAATCGCCCGCGCTTCCTTGCGCAACGGAGTTGGCGATCTGCAACGCCTGGTTGGCCGCCGCGTCAGCACGCGATGCCGCGCCGTTTGCCGCCGAGGTCGCGTTGCTCGATGCCTGTTGGTCGGCGATATGCTCGTCATGGCGCTGGCTTTCGGCCTTTTTGCGTTCGATCTCGGCGTTCGATCGGCTCGTCTCGTTGTTCTGGCGCGTGGTTTCGGCATTCTTTCGCGCAGTTTCGTTGTCTTGACGTGTTGTCTCGGCGTTCTTGCGCGACGTCTCGTTGTTCTTGCGGGTTGTCTCGTTGTTGCCGCGCTCGGTCTCAGCCGTTTTCCGAGCGTTCTCGTTGGACACGCGCGTTTTCTCGGCCGTTTCAGCGCTTTCCGTCATGGTCTTGCAGTTGGCGGCTGCTGTCTTTGCCTCTTCCGCCGCCTCCACGGCAAGCGTTGACTCGATGCGGTAAATAGAGCCGTCAGTCGTTCTCACGCGGTCGATGTTGCCGTTCTCGTTGAGGACAAACGCCGCGATTTGCGTTTCGTCTGCCATCGCACCTCCTCTACTTCGCGATGATTCCGGTTACTATGGCCTGCGGCCCGATCGTCTCGACAATGCAGCGGTCGCCTGCCTTGGCGCTTGAACAGCCAGTGGTCATCGGTAGACCGGAAAGCGTGGCCCCCGACATCGAGACGGTAACCTTCGCGTCGGATATCGATTTGACCGTGGCGAAGCCCATGGAATGGCCCGAGCCGCCTTTCGGCGTGAAAAGCTCGGCGAGCATGTCGCCCGCGTTGCTTATGTCGTTAACGTTCAAAGCGTCTCATCTCCAATTCCATCGGGCATCCTCCCACGAGGGTGAGAGTCTGCTTCCTGATTGCGAAGTTCCCGCTGATACCCTCGCTTGGCCAGCGCACGTCGATAGCGTCGGAAATGCCGACGGGCGCGTAGATGTGTGTGGCCGTTAGGCGGTGGATAGCCGATTGCTCTGTGGCAAGCAGGCTTTGCGCCTCGGCATTCGCGTTTGCCTGCCGCTCGGCTGCTGTGCTTCCGTGAGGAAGCTCGCTTCGCGTGTAGGAAACCGCCTTGCGCCAGCCACGGCGCACGGTCGAGTACTCGCTGTTCGGGTCGGAGTCGATGGCGGTGCCGCGTATGCTCTCGTCGCTCGTCGAGTAGTCGATATGGACGACGTTCGCTACCTTCGACTTGTCGAACTCCTCGGTGCCGTCGTCCACGAAGCGTGCGCCCTTGCCCTCTTCCATGACCATGGTTGGCGCTCGCTTGTCGGGCTCGATGTACTTCCGCAGCAGCACTCGGCCCAGCGGGTCGCATGAAGCGGAGCTGAACCCAGCCGCCGCGAGAAGCGCGTTGACAGCCTTTAGGCGGGTTCGGTAGTTGCTCTCTCCGTTTCCGATCGCTCCGACCACCCACGCCGTCGTGAGCTTGAAGTCCGATTGGTCGGCGATCACCTCAAGGCCGGCCTCGCGCAGCAGCTTCGCCGCATAGTCAACGGCGTTCGTGCCGGCGGGAACCGATCTCGGCTGGTCGAACTCGTCCTCGTCAACTTCGGCCAATCGCCCGGAAAGGTCTGCCTCGGCCAGCGCCTGGCCGATCGGGCGCTTCGGCGTTGACACGAGGAAGGTTCCAAGAGGCTCAAGGTGAATAGAGCCATCTGGGAACGCTGCCTCAAGGTACACGCGCAAAAGGTCGCTCCCGAGGTCTAGCGCGCCCTTGTAGCTGACCTTGCCCGTCTCGTAGTTGGTATCCAGGTTGCGCTCGATCGTCCCGCCGTTGCAGATGTTCCTAAGCCGCTCGACGTCTAGGTTCGTCTTGCGGTCTACGCGCATGTAGCGGTAGGACGATGCGAAGCGCTTCTTCCAATCAGGCATTGTTCGGCTCCTCGAATACGTCGTGCTCTATCTTCACGGATGCCGACCAAAGCCCCGGCGCTTTGAGCGATTCGCTGAACGTCATCGCTCCGAAGGCGCGCTCGCCAGCGAGGCCGCGCCACCAGCCCTGCCATTGGCTCTTCATGGCGCGTCGGAAGGCGTCGTGGCCGTCGCGGCGGAAAAGGCACGAGGCGGATGTGGCAAGGTCGCACTCGTCGAGCGGGTACGACATCGGAAGCCCGCCGTTCTCCCCGCCGTCGGCGAAGTGGTAGCTCTTGTAGCTGCGCGCCGCAGACGTGGAGTAGCCCGCATCAAGCTCCATCTTGATGAGCGTTGACGCATCCTGCCCGAAATTGAGCGCCATGCAGCTCGCAAGCAGCTTCGCGTCGATCTCGGCATACGCAGACGTTCCGTTCGCGGCCGTGCCTGTTGCGCGGTACTTCATGTCCGCATTGAGCGGCGGAACGCGGTCGATCGTCTCCTGGGCATCGAGCAGGCCGCTTGCCAGCGTGCTTGAATCATCGTCGTAGATTCGCTCGACGATGAAGCTCTCGCACTTCGATGCGTTGCCAAGCACAAGCTCGTGGCCATCGCACGTGATCGTTCCCAACATGGGAAGCTCGTTGTTGTCCTCGTCGTAGGTCATCGGGCCGATAAGCGTCGTTTCCTCGACGTTGTAGGCTGAAACGCCGTTCTCGACCTTCACGTGGCATGTAAGGTCGTCGCCGTAGGAAACGGTGACCACCGGCGTCGCAGGTTCCGCCCAATGCGTCCTGAATCGGCGCGTGGCGGTTTTCGACAACCCGGAGCCGCCGACGACCACAAGCGTGAGCATGTAGTCGATGCCGTTTTTGATGGTCGCGTAGCTGCCGAACTGCACGGGCTGCAAGCTCGTGACGTCTGCGGTGGCGACAACTGCGCCGCCGACCTCGGCAAAGGAAAGCGTTGCCTGGGCGATGCCCGTCTCGTCGGACGCGGCCACGCTTACGGTGAGCGGAACCTGGTCGATCAGGATGCCATCGGTGGCGGGCGATTCCACCCAGCACTGCGGGTAGTCGGCGACGACGATCGCCACATATCCAGACCATGCGCCCCAATCGGCATGGAGGCCCTTGGTGCGCACGCGCGCCTTCCAGTTGCCTTTCGCGAGCGCCACGGATGCGCTTTTGGCGGTCGTGTACGACTTGGTGATCGTCTCTGGGCCGCTGAACTCGATCTGCGCGGCGGTCTGTGCCGAGCCGTCCTGATGGTTGGGCACCCATGCCACGCTTGCCGCTGTTCCGGTCGGCACGACGGAGCTTGCGGTCACCTTCGGGGCGAGCGGCGGCGTGATCGTCGTGACGGAGTTCGATTTGACCCACGAGGAGGCAAGGCTTCCTCGCTTGGCCCTGACCCTGTATACGACCGTTCCCGCAGGAGCGGCCTTGTCGTGCAGGTCGAGCCAAGCGGGGTCTTCACCCTCGGTGCTGGCCGTTATGGACGACCATGTGCTGCCGCCATCCGTCGAGCGCTGGATGTCCCATGCGGCTGCATATGTCCAAGCACCGTAGACGCGAAGCGTTACTTCGGTGGCGCCCGCCTTAACGGCCTCCACGCGCGATGGCGCAGAGGGCGTGGTGTAGGCGGTTCCGCAGGACACGTGCGTGGAATTGCCGCCAGGGCCGTGGGCGCAAAGGCGGTACTCGTATTTATGGCCCGGCTTCGTGGAGTTGTCGGTGTAGTTGGTCACGTCCCACGACACGTCGGCGATATTGACCCATGAGCCGTCGTCGGTGCGTCGATCGACGTACACGCCAGCCCAAGGGTATGCGCCGTCCATGCCCGTGTAATCGACGTCCCACGTGATCTTGTGCGAGGTGTCGGAAACGCGAGCAAGCTTCGGATTCCTGGGCGGATGCGGCTGCGAGTACCCGCGCTGGGGAATCCAAGCGTACTCCGTTGCCCAGGCGTCGCCGCCCGCGCTGCCGTAGTAGTTGTTGTACGTCTTGCCGTAGACGTGGATCTGCACGGAGCAGTTCCAGCCGCTGGCTCCGCGCCCGACGTCCACGGTGAAGGTCACGGCGTCGCGCGTGGCCCAGTTGCCGTAGTTGTTGAGCAGCACGTCGCGCGACCTGTAGGTGACGCCGTTGACGATTACGTCATAGTGCGTGCCGTACTGCGCGGCGTACTTGTCTTCGAGCGCGGCGGTGACTGTGATGCGCGAGGTGGTGTCATTGACGGTGTTCACCGCATCGACCGAGATGTAGCCGCAATACCAGCGGTTGAGCCCCGCGATCTGGATCTCTCTTGTATAGGTTCCCACGTCTACCTCCTCGCCGTGGAAGAGCGGCGTGCGGCGGATACCAGCACGTCGATGGCGTTAGCCACCGCGATGTCTGCGTCTGCCGTGTTGCCGTCGATGGTCATGTAATAGGTGTCGCCGCCGGCCACCGCTCCGACTGCGGCTGCGGCTCCGGTCTCGTAGGTGACATCAGGCCCGCCGAACGACATGCTCAGCTCGTCGGCGAAGCCCGAAACGGTGTCCTTCACGCCCTCGAAGCGCTTCTTGAGGCCCGTTTCGAGTGACTGCATGATCCAGCCGCCGTTGGGGATCAGGAGCCTCAAGTCCTTGCGCTTCGGGCCTTTCAGGCTCGCGATCGTTCCGGCGATGCCGGACACGAAGTCGTAGACGCCGCCGATGGTCGACTTGATGCCGTTGAGCAGGCCACTCACGATGGAGCTGCCGGCGCTGTAGAGCAGTGAGCCGAGGTTGCCGAGTGCGCCGACGATGCGCCCGGGGATCGAGGAAACGAAGCTCACCACGGAGTTGATGCCGCTCGAAACGCCGTTGGTGATCCCGCTCCAAGCGTTGTTGAGGATGCTCTGCACGGTGCTCCATGCCGAGTTCCAAAGGCCCTGCACGGTCGAGAGGCCGCTTGAGATGAACGACTTGACGTTGTTTATGCCGCCCTGCACGACGGACTTGATCGTGTTCCAGAGGTTCGCCACCCAATCGCCGATCGCCGACCAGATGGAATCCCAGACGCTTTGGATCAGCGCAAGGCCGTTCGTGATGACCGCCTGGATGAACACGACACCGCCGTTGACGATGTTCTCGATGATGATCCATACGCTCGAAGCGAGCGCCTGGATGCCGTTCCACACGCTGCCCCAGTCCTGGTTGATGATGCCGAGGACGATCGTCACGATTGCCTGGATGGCGTTCATCGCCGCCGTGACGATTGCAGAGATGTACGGCCAGACGGCATCGATAACGGCCTGGATGGCGGCCATGGTTGAGCTGAAGATCTCGACCATGACGGGCAGAACCGTGCTGATTATCGTCTGGATCACCGTCAGAACGCCGGTGATGACCTCTTGGATAACGGGCATGTTGGCCGTTATGAGGTCGGTAACCTGCTGGATAATCGGGCAGAGCGTCGTCGTTATCACGAGCGCGATCTGGCCCACCGCGTCGATGATCGTGCTGATGATCGGCACGAGTCCCGAAACAATGGTGGCGATCACAGGGGCCACCGCAGCCACCAGGCCGCCAAGTGCGAGCGCGAAGCTGTTCACAACGATAACGGCGGCGGCAAAGAGACCTTGGAGCGGTTCGGCAAGCCCGGTGAGCGACTGGAACGCGGGGGCAAGCGATGACGCGATGCTGGATGCTATGCCGATGATTTGGTTTCGGAACGCCTCGTTGGTGGCCATGCTGTAAGCGAAGATCGCCGCAAATGCAGTGATAGCGGCAACGGCAACGGCGGCAGGTGCGCTCAGCGCCGCAAAGCCTGTGGCAACACCCTTAATTGCAGGAATGATCCCGCCCGTGAGCGAGTTCGCCAAAGCGCCGAGAACGGGGATCTGGCCGATAAGCCCGCCGAGGGATACGGCAGCGAGCGCCGCAAGAGCAGCAGCGGCAACTTGTCCGCCCGTGCCGAGTTGCGACAAGTCTACGCCCTTGATCTTCTCGGCCAGCCCGTCGAGGAACGTGCAAAGCTTCTCGACTGCTCCGCCGGTGCGCGTGAGGTTGCCCTGGGCATCGTAGGTGACGCCCAGGAATTCGCCGAAAGCCGTGGAAAGCGGCTTGAGGGCCGCGCGGCACGAGTTGAGAACCCCGCGGATGGAGTTGAACACGGGGATGGCGGAGTCCTTGAGCGGGGTCATCCAGTCCTGGCCGATCTTGGAAAGCGCCGCCTTCATGTTCGCCATGGAGCCGGTGAACGACTCGTTGGCTGCTTTTGCGGAATCGCCGAAAGACGCGTACATGGCGTCGGAGAACGTCTGGAAGTCGATCTTGCCGGCTGTGACCATGGCGGAGACCTCGTCGGAGGACTTGCCGAGATAGGTGGACAGCACGGAGATCGCGTTGATGCCTCGATCGGTGAACTGGGCCACCTGCTCGCCCGAGAGCTTGCCGTTGGCGGCAACCTTTGCCCAGATCGACGAGAGGTCGCCGAGGTCTTGAGAGAACGTTGCGGCGGTGCCGACGCAGCCGTTGAGGGCCTTTTCCATGTCGGAGCCTGCCGCGACGCCGGAAGCCGCCAGCTGCGCCGCAGCCGTCGCTGCTGTGTCGAAGCCGAAGGCGGTGCCGTCTACGGAATCTTGGATCGTCTGGTAGAAGTCGCCCCATTCGAGCTTCATGCCCTTGAACATGGCCTGCGCCTTCTCGATGTTGAGAGCGCGGCTCATGCCGCCGGTCGCGGCTAGCGTTGTGACGCCTGCGGTCACCGTGCCGATCGCGGTGGCGATGGACTTTCCGACGCTGCCGAAGCTTGTAGCGAAGAAGCCCGCCACCTGCGAGCCTACGGACTTGGCGGTGTCCTTGAGGCCGCTCAATTTGGATGCGGACTTGTCGAGGCCGCCGTCCATGTTGGAGCCGTCGTAGGTTCCCTTTGCGGATAGAACGTAATCAGCCATTCGGTTTCGCACCTCCCCATGGCGTCCAAGGCGGGTTCTTGCGGTATTGCTCCTTCAGAGCGTCGATCTCGGCGTGGGTGAAGTCCGTCTCGCGGAACTCGCCGTTGCGCTTCTGCCAGAGCTTGTAGGTCTTCTTGGAAAGGCAGTTGGCTACGGCGACCTGAACCGCATCCTTGAGCAGGTTGGAGTCGCGAACCGTCGCGGTCTCAAGCTCCTTGCGCACGAACATGAGCTGGACGGGCGTGTGCTGGGCGTACTGCTCGTAGTCCCAGCCGAGACGCGCGGCGAAGAACGCGAAATCGGCCTCCCTGTGGAACAGGGCGGCGTCTTCGGCATCCTCGCCGCGCTTTTGAACGGTCTTGAAGTACTCGAAGCCCGTTAGGCGAGTGAGAGCGCGTTCTGTGCGCCCATGAATAAAAAAGCGCAGTCGCGCTGAAGGGCCAGCATCACGGCCTGGTACACGGCGGGGTAGCCGTTGGCCTCGATCAGCTTGTTAACAATCTCCTCGCCCTTGTTCGGGATGAAGTAGCCGCCGCCCACGAGCTTCAGACCGTAGCCGGCAATGGCGGAAAGCTCCTTGAACGTGAACATGCCGTCGTTCTTGTAGAAAGAGGCGATGATGGGCGTGTGGCGCTCCTCGTAGAGGTCGATGCGCTTTCGCGTGAAGGCGATCTCGCACTCGCGCCCCTTGACGGTGAACGTTGCGCGCTCCATCTCTTCGATGTCCTGCTCAAGCTCTCCCTTGAACTCCTCCTTGACGGAATCTTCGAGGGCGTCTTCCAGCTCCTCGTCGGACTCGTTGCCCTCGATGAACTCGTCGAAATCCTTCTCTTCTGCCATTCGTGTGCTCCTTAGTCGTTGGTGACGGTCACGGTCGCTGCGGTGATCTGGTCTTCGGTCGCGGTCTCGTAGAGCCACGGCTTGCCGGAGCCTTGGAACTCCATGGAATAGGTGGTGTTGTCGTCGTTCGGCGCCTCGAAGGTGTCGGAGGTGACAATCGCCAGGCCCATGCGCAGGGGGACGTACTTGGTGTTCGCGGTTGAGCGGATGCGCTTGCAGATCTTCAGGCAGAGGTAGGTGCCGTCGGCGAGCGCCTTGGCGACCATCTTCGTGGCCTCGTCGTCGGGCGAGTAGAGGCCGTCGATGGACGCGTCCCAGTCCTTGTTGCTGGCGAAGCGCAGCTTCCAACCGCCGATGGCGTCGTCTTTGGTGGCCGCCTCGGTGGTGTCCTGGTTGAGGTTGAAGGAAAGCCCCTGCTGTCCCGCCACGGCCAGAAGGTTCGCGCCCGTGCTGTCTGTCACGAGCGCCACGATGTCGTTGCCGTTGAGCGCCTTTGCGGTGGCGGAGTCGAAGTCGCACCCAACGAGCTTGTTGTCGGTAACGGAAGCCATTGCGGCCCCTTTCTCGTTATTTGACGCGGAGGCCGTAGCAAACGCGGAAGGTTACCCCCACGATCGCGTGCCCCTCGTCGGTTTCGTCTTTCTTGAGCGTCTGCACGCCGTCGAAGGTCGTGCGGTATAGGGAGAACGGTTCGGGCAGCTCGAACCCATCCGCAAGCGCCTGCTCAAGGCGCTGGATCATGCCGAGAACCTTTGCGTTGCTGTACGGGCGCACAGGCTCGCTTATGCAGTGAACCCATACGCTGATCGCGTCGATGTACATGGTCTTGGTGTTCTCTGGCTGCGTGTTCTGAAGCTCCACGCTGTATAGCGGAGAAGCCCTGTTTTCGGGGCTGTCGTAGCATTTCGTGCCGGTGCCCTGCTCGATCGCGTCAATGAGGCAACCGAGAAACACGGCCAGGCTTAGGCGCTGCACTGCTCGCGGCATCGTTCCTCCTTAGAGCTTCTTCAGCTGGTCGATCAGGTCTTGCTTGAAAATCGGGCGCTGCGTGTCCACGTTCCGCTTGAGGAACCGCTGGCCCTGCACGTAACCGCCGTTCACGGTTCGGTGGCCGTACTCGACGTGCGGCGCATAGCTCTTCGTGTAGCCAACGGTGTCTCCCGAGTGGCCCAGCGACATGCGCAGCTCGCCGTGCGGCCCGCCCGGCCTGGTCTTCTCGGTCGATACGGGCGTTCCGCCGTCGGCTTTGCCACGGTTGAAGATCTGGGCCATGTTCTTCGTGATGACCGCATCGAAGCGCACGGAGGAAAGCCGCTTCAGCTTTCCCGCGAGGTCGTTCACGTCTTGGATCACAAAACCCATGGCTTGAACCCCTTCACGGTGAGGACGGTCGTATCGCCGTCCGCTGATACGTTCGCCAGCTCGTAGGCGTGGCCCTTCACCTCGACCGCGCACATTCCGCCGAAGTCTGCTGCGGGCCTCTTGGTGAGCAGTGAGCGGGTAACGCCGTCGTAGGCGTTGCCCGCGTTGTCTGCCTTGACCTTGTGCCACGGGCCTACGCGAACGAAGAAGTCGAAGGCGGACACCTCGGAGCACACGGGGTTGTGCAGCTCGTCGGTGCCCGTTTGCTCGCGCTTGATCGCAGCCGCCCTGTACCACCTCATCGCCGCGCCCCCATGAACTTGATGCCCTTGGGATGGCACGCATCGCGCAGGGCCTCGATGTCGGCGGAATAGGCGGACAGCACGTCGTCAACGAAGGAGTTCGACATGCTGCCGCCGTCCGATGCAGATTCGGAGGTGCTGCCCTCGTAGCCGCGCAGGCGCAGGGCCTTGATCGCCGCATCCACGGCGATCGACTCGGCGAGGCGCGGCAGCTCGGCCACCTTGAGACGGATGCACAGGCGGTCTGATACCGTCGCGATCATCTCCTCGATAACGGCGTCTGCCGGCACTGCCTCGTCTTCCAGGTAACGCGCCTTTACGCGGTCTGCGAGGGATGCCATGGCTAGCCCTCTACCGGGCGATCGCCATTTTCGAGCGCCTGCTCGGAGGTCGTGTCGATGGTGGCGATGATGTGGCCGTAGACGTTGGGAAGCACGGGGATGAACAGGCCGGAGGCCTTAGTCCACGTGGCAACCGGGTCTTGGGTGTCCCAGCGAACGCAGGTGACGTACTGCTCCTGGCGCTTCTCGTCGAACGCGCCGCCCTGCTCAAGCTCCTCGGGGGTTACGCCCCAAAGGCCGGTGCCAACGGAGCCGTCGTAACCGACGGAGCACATGACGAACTTGTCCTCGGGGAAGAAGCGGCCCTGGGTAACCTTCATGGAGTCGGCGGCGGTGTCGATCACGCCGTAGCGCTCCTCGTCGATGTTCAGCGTGAGGCCGTTGAACTGCTGCGCGAGCAGGTTGTTGACCTGCGCGAGGCTCGGCAGGATGCCGGCACCGTTGATGCCGAAGATCGCCTTCTGCACGGCTGCGTTGCGCTGGATAAGGGAGAACACCTTCTTGGAGGTGATTGCGACGGTGGGGGTCTGGCCCTTGCCGTTGGCGATGGTCACCCACTTGTCGATGTCGCCGATGATGTCGGCGTCGGCGACGGCCCACTTGGTGGCTACCTTCTGGTCGCTGGGGACGCCGAAATCGACCTCCATCGAGACGTTGTTCTCGTTGATGGTCATCTTGCCCGTGGAAAGGGCCTCCATCTTGGCCTTCTCGACGCGGGCGACGACGGACTCTGCCATGCGGGCAACGTCGTCGAAGCAGTAGCGGCGCACGGAGTCCATCTGCATGTCGAGGCCGCGCGTGACGAGGCGCAGGCGCTCGGTGAGGTTGATCTTCTCCTTGATGAGCAGCTGCTCGGTGACGACGCGCTCGAACGGAACGCGGGAGGCGATGTGCGCCTCGGTGTCGAAGCCGTGGATCATTGCCACGGTGGGAAGGTTGCCGTTCTCCACGATGCGGGAGTACTCGGCCTCGATGTACTGGGTCTTTTGATCCGGGAACAGTCGGGAGCCGAGGTAGTTTCGCTGGACGTTGAAGCCCTGCGAGAAGTCGAGCATGTCGCGCTCGGTGATGAGCTCGGAAATGGGACGCATCTAAGCTGCTCCTTTCTTACACGAGGTAGAGGCCTGCGGCGGCGAAGTCCGCCTTCTTGGCCTTGGCCTCGGTGGATACCTTGTCGGCCTTGAGTCGGCCCTGGAAGATCACGGCGACGGAGCACTTGTCGGTGTCCGTCATGTCGTAGTCCTCAAGGAACACGCCGAACTCGTCGGTGCCGGTGAACAGCGCACCGGCCTTGATGATCTTGCGACCGTCTACCTCCTTGGCCATGGCCTGGGTAGCGGTTCGCGTCTTGGTGACGATGCCCACCTCGGAATCGAGGATGCTTTCGGACTCGCCGTAGGTGAACGCCTTATTGAGCGCCATCTTTCTTTCCTCCGTTCATTCGGTTGCTGTATGCGGCTGCGAAGCTAGCGCCGAAGGACTGGGGCTTGCCCTCGCTGCCCGCCTTGGGGGGCTGGCGCTTGAGCGCTTCCTGCACTGCGGCGTCTACCGCCTTGGGGAAAAGCTCCTTGATCTTGGAGATCGCGGCGTTGGTGTCGTCCGCCTTCTCCGTCACGAACATGGAAAGAAGCTCGTCGCCGAGGTCGATGCCTGCGGCCTTCAGTTCGGCGCGCGCAACGCCCATCTGCTCGGACAGGTTGATGCGGCGCTCAAGCGCAGCCTTCTCGGCGTTGGCCTTCTCAAGCGCGTACTGCGCGCGCTGCAAGTCGTTCATGCCCGCAAGCTTCTCGGCCTCGCTGCGCTGGTCGTCGGCCTCCTGCTTGATCTGCTCGCGGATTTGCTTCTCGATCTGCGCGCGCTCGCGGGAGATGCGCTTCTTGACGATCTCGTCAACGTCGGCGTCGGTGTAGGTCTTGCCCTTCGTCTTGGGCTTGCTTCCCTTGTCGTCCGGGTCTTCACCCGCGCCCTGCTGGTCGCCTTCGGGGCCTTCGCCCTCGGTGCCCGCCTCTTCGCCAGCGCCTTCGGTTCCCTCGTCGCCTTGCTGCGGCGGGGTGAGGTTTCCGCCCGCTACTCCTGCGAACTTCTGTCGGTTTCCGTCCTTTGCCATGCTTCGTACCCTCCATAAGGTTTCTCGTGGCTCATGCCTGCACGTTTTCCGTAGCTTTTAGCGGGTTCCACGCCTGCCCGAACCGTGGCTTTTAACGACCTCAACGCTCGGTCGGTCTTTGACCATGCGAGTGTCCTTCATGCGTGAGATTCGCCCGTCAGGCGGGTTCCAGGATGTCCTCAAGGCGCTCAAGCGTTGGCATCTCAAGCAGGCGCATGACCTCGCGCCCGCCGTCGGTTACAACGACCATGGGAACGCGGGTGATGCGCTCGGCGTTGTTCAGCCGCTCCATGAGGCCGTCCCATGCCTGATGAACCCTCACGCGCCCCGGGTACTCCTCGGAAAGCAGGTCTATGACCGCTCGGCGGTACGCCTCGCATGACGGGCACCCAGCGCGGGTGATGTATTCGATCTCCATGGCTCCTCCTTGACGCAAAAGAAAAGGCCCCCGTGTTGGGGGCCTTGATTGTGCCGTTGGGGTGAGATGCCTATTCGGTTTTCGCCTGTTTGCTATCGGTGCAGCGCCTTGTCGCGCTTTCTTATAATCGCCTCGGCCTCTTCCTGGCCAATCTCGTCTAGCCATAGGTCGCCGCTTTGCGTTCCGAACACCTCTGTGTCGAATACCCAGCGCCCGAGCGTGAAATCGTAGGTCTCGCACACCATCTGTTCCGCATCGAAGCGCGATACGCGCCTGCGGGAGTCGTCGGTGTAGTAAATCATTTGCGAACCTCCTCGATGTTCGGCGGCGTCTTTATTTTCGCGGCGTTGTCGGCCATCTCGCGGCGAAGCTCCCACTTGCGCTCAAGCGGGGTGTCCTCCAACCGCTCCTCCTCGTAGAGCGCGTGGTTGCGCTCCTTCACGTCGAGGCTCTGCTTCGTGTGGAACTGAAGCTCGAACTTGAAGCCGTCGGGCGTCTCGAACTGCGTGTTGACGCCACGGTAAGCGCTCGATGCGTCGCCGAGCGTGTTCTTGACCTTCACCACAGTATAGCCCGCCTTCTCAAGCGCCTGCCTGATGCGCGCGAACTCGTCAGCGAACGACTCGACTGGCAGCACGTATGTGTAGCGCAGCACGTCGTTGATGCCGTCTGATGCCTCCTTCTCGCTCACATCGAGCTTGTGCGAGTCGGTGCGGATCTTCCGCGCCAACGATTGCTGGCCCTTGAGCCTGAAATCAAGCCCGGCCAGCGCCGAGCCGGCGCGTTGCAGCGATTCGAGCAGGGACGTGGTGACAGGTTCCCGAACCATGGCGCTCGATCGCAGCGTCATGGCGTGGGTCGCCGAATCGCCGCCGCGCTTTGCAACGTAATCGTCGATCCACTTGTCCCAGTCGGCCACCTCAAGGGTGTACGAGCAGCGGCACCACGGGTGCATCGGCGGGAAGTTCGTGCCCGGCATGCGCTCGGAGAACTTTGCCGGGTGCTGCTTCTGGTAGGCCTCAAGCTCGCGGCACACCTCGCAGGCCCTGCCGTCGTGGATGCACGACAGCGCGTAGCTGTCGAACTCCGACTCGTGCACGCATGCCTGCGCCTCGTTGAAAAGGTACGTTCCCTCTGTGTACACAAGGCGCATGGCGGTCTTCGCGCCGCTGTGGTTGAGCCTCTGGCGAAGCTCGCGCGAAATCTCGTCGTACGAGACGCCGCGTGCGATCAGCTTTGAGAAGTCGTCGTTGAGGTAGCTCGCCAGCTTCTCGCGGTTCGCCCAGATGTTGGCCGAGAAGTCTCCGCCTGCCGCCCAGGCAGCTCCGACCGTCGCACGCACGACCTCGGAGTCGTAGCGGTAGAACTCCTTGCCGAAGCCAAGCTCCTCGGCGGCGATGTTGGCGGCACGCCGCGCCTGCTCCTCGAAGTGCCTGCGGAACTCCTCCTGCTCGATCGCGCCGATCTCAAGCTGCTGCAAGCGTATCTGCATCTGGATAGCCTCAAGCTCGTTCAAGCGGTAGATGCTCTCGCGCACGGGCATGAGGTCGGCGTACTGCGGGTACTTCTTGGCGAACTCGTCCATGCGCTCCATGAGCAGCGTGCGGTCTTCCGCGCTGATGGATTGCAGCAGGCGGCGGTACTCGATCACCTTGTCCTCGCCGTACTTGGCGTAGTAGGCCGCGATCATGCGGTCGAGCTTCGCCGCCTCGGATGCATAGACCTTTGAAAGGCGCTTCGAAAGGTCGGCCTCGTCCTTGGTCAGCTGCTGCAAGAACTCGTCGCGCCTCTCGCGCCAGTATTCGTCGTTCGGCTTACTCATTGGAAAGCAACAGCTCGATGATCTTGTCCTTGGTGGCGTTCTTCGGGATCTTCACGCCGCTGTTGCGGGCAAGCTCGCGCAAATCGTTGAGCTTCATGCTGCCAAGCTCGCCGCTGTCCTCTGCCGGCTGCTCCTTGGCTTCGGTTTCGCCTGGCTGCTCGGCAAGCGTGACGGCATCCATTTCCTGCTGCGGTTCCTTTGGCGCTGTCTCGGGCTGCTTGATGCTGTAGGTGGTCATATCGACTAGGCCGTAGATGCTCACGAGGTCTTCGCGCACGTATCCGCCCATCGTTAGCTCGACCCAGCCGTCGGCGACGGACTCCACCCGCGCCGCCGACATGTTTCCCATGGTGCCGATGATCTCGCCGCCTGGCTCCTCGCGGATGGCAAGCTGCTTGCCTCGGCTATAGGTCGCTACCTTCATCGTTGGTTCCTTCCTCTTGGTTGGTCTCGATCGTTCGGTTGGTTGGATAGCCATCGCTCACCGCGTTGGCCTTCTCCTCCTGCTCGTCGCGCTTGCGCTGCATCTCGGCTTTGGGATCGCTCACGCAGGAGAGCACGGAAAGTTGCGTTTCCTCAGACACGATGCCCGAGAGCTGCCCGGCAACCGATGCCTCGCTCTGCAAGTCGTCGGGCATGTTGCGGTGCATGGTCACATCGACCATCTGCCAATCGTCGCCGCTGAAGCCCTGGCTCAACGGATAGGCGGCTAGGAGCTTCAGGCGCTCCTGCACGCCGCGCTTGAACTTGCGGTCTTTCTTGCGGGCGAGGTTGCTCATGGGCATCATGCGCATCTTGAGCGCTATGCCGGAGGCGGTAACGAAGCTGTCGGAAGTGATGTCGGGCACCATCGCCATCTTGAAGATCAGCTGCTCAAGGCGGTTGATAAGGTTTTCCTGCACGGAGTCGGCGTTGGGCTTCGCCAGGAACACCACATCAAGGCCCTCCAAGGACTCGCCGAAGAGGTTGATCACCTTGTTCTCGCGGATGTTCACCAGCTCGTCATCGGTAAGCTCTTTGCCCTTGACCACGAGGTAGCAGTCGCTGAAGTACTCCACGTCGTTCGCCTTCTCGGAAAGCACGGCGTTGTACTGCTCGACCATGGAAAGCACGCCCTCGTAGAGGCCGCGCCCCTTGGTGTTCTGGCGGAAGTCGACGGCGGGCACGCTGCCGAAGCTGTGGCCCTCGGCCTCGCCGAACTCCAAGCCGACATCGCCGCGCCTGAACGGCACGACCTCGTGGGCATCGGAATAGCTGCCCTTGATAGCGCCGTCGTCACCGTAGAACCAGCGGACGAAGAACATCGGGCGCTTCAGCACGGAATCGTCGTAGACCATGAACGACGTGAGCGGCGACACCGCGATTGATCGCGGCAGACCCTCTTCGTCTTGGTACAGCATCTCGTAGGCATGGCCGAACTTCGACGCCATCTCCGACAATTCAGCGTCCACGTCCTCCTGGAAGTTTCTCGCCGTATAGTCGGCGATGAACGCCTCCACGGCCTTCTTGCGCCCATCGTCCTCGCCCTTGACCGAAAGCGTCATGGGCACGCCGATGTAGTAGCCCTCGAACGTGTCCGTGATGGTGTAGCAGAAGTCGGCAGACAGGCGGTTGTTCGGCTTGTAGCCGGGTTTCTTGCGCCATGACCGGTCGAAGATCGCGTAGTGCGTGTCGTACACCTTATCCAGGTACTCGTAGCGCGGCTTGTGGTCCTGCTCGAACTCGTCGACCAGGCGCTGAAGCAGCTCCTCGGTCATCTCGGTTCCAGCGGGCAGGCGGAAGTCGTCGGTGGACGGCTCTCGCTGCATCTGGTCGTAGTAGAAAGAATGGAACTCGTGGCTCAAATCAGATACCCCCCTTGAAGGTCTTTATGCCGGGTCGGTTCTCCCATTGCCTGATCGCGGACGCCAGGGAGTCGGGCATGTCGTCGTGCGCGGCGTTCTCGTTGTAGTCGAGCACCTGGTTCAGCGCATCGGCGTCCAGCGGGTACTCGTCGCAGTCGAGGAAGCGCACGTTCTGCCACTCGCTGCGCAGGTGCGTGCTGATCTTCAGGTACTTGTTCTCCTTCTCCTGGTATCCCACGCACGGCCTGCCGCGCTTTAGGATGCCCTTGCGCAGGTAGCCCTTGTCGGCGTTCATCTCGCAGTGGATCGAGCCGATGCGCAAGGCCTTGCAAAGCCCGATGATCTCGTCCAGGCAGTCGTCCACGTGCTTGTGCCACATGCGGACGAGGCAGTACCAGATGCCGCCCCTGTTGCATATGGCCGTGAAGGCCGTGAAGTCCGCGCCTCCGTAGCTCGCGTCGATGTGGCCAATGCCGTCTCGCAGAAGCTCCGGCTCCTTGAAGAACTTGGCGTTGGTGAACATGGCGTCCTCGTCGGCGATGTGCTTCAGCTCGTAGTTGGCGGCGAACAGCGACGGCGACATGCTCGCCCGCACCTTCTCGATCTCCTCGCGGCTCATGAGGCCCGTCTGCCAGCAGTCCCAGCGGCGGATGTTCGGCATCAGCTGGAACGCGTCGTCCTTGTGCCACGGCGTGCCAGTGTTGAAGATGCGCCCGCCACGGTTTCGGATGTTCTGCAACTCCTGGTAGATCAGCTTGATGCGCTCGCGCTCCGCCGCCGACACGCGATCCTTCACGTTCACGATGTCGTCGGTGAACACGCGGTCGGCGTGCTTGCCGGTCAGCGAGCCGCCGCATCCCAGGCCCAGAAGCTGCGGAGCGCCCGACACGCCCTGCTTGAGGTTGGTGGATACAGACGACTGCGTGGCCCTCGTAAGCTCAAGCTCCACGCCGTAGAGCATGCGCACGAGGCCTCGGAAGTAGTCGGTTTGCAGCACGTTGGCCGTTGCCGCCATGACCTCCGCCACGTCGTCGTCCGTCTTGCGCAGGAACATGGATCGCATGCCGGGGAACAGCACGATGATGAACGCGAACGAGATGCCCAGGCACGTGGTCTTGAAGCTGCCTCGGTGCGCCTGAATCGTCTCGTCGTCGGTGCCGAAGACCATGTCCTTGATCCACTCGTTGTGCAAAGACGTCAGCTTGTCGAACCCGAGGCGCACGGCTATGTCCACGGGGCAGTCGTACACCAGGTCGATGAGGTCAGCCCTTGTCGGCATTGCGCTTCGCCTCGATGAGCTTTCCGATCTCGTCGCAAGCGGCCCCGATGTCGGCGGACACCTCGATCTGCTCCACGGGCTTCTCGCCCGCGGTGTCGCGCAGGAACTGGATGGCAGCTATGTCGCCGCGCATCGCCTTCTTGGCGACCTTGAGGATCGAGATCTCTGAAACCGTGAGCTTGCGGTCTGGGTAGTCCTCGAAGCTCAGGCCCTCCAAGTCGTCGAGCTGCGCGTCCGTTCCCTCGAACGGCATGTGCAGCACGATCTTGGCAATCTCCTGCATCTGCTTCTTCTCGCGGCGCTTCTTCGCCGCAGCCTTGCCGGCCTTCGACGCCGCAGCCTTGCGCTGCTCTGCGGTCTGGTCTCTCTTGGGTTTGATGAGGTTCTGGTCGTTCACGGCGATCAGTCCTCGAACGTGAGGCCCATGAAGGCCAGGCGCTTGTGAAGCTCGGCCAGCGCCCCGAAGTCGTTGGAGCCGTAGACGAGGGCGTGGACGATGGCCGTGTCCATGACGTACTGCCACTGGCGGTCGTCCCAATGGTCGCTGCAACGGTTTGAGCGCCACGCCTCGAACCACTCGACGGTCTCCTTGGGCCAGTCTGTGTCTTCGGGCAGCGTCGGCTTGTCCTTCTTCGCGGCCATTTCAGCTCCTCTCTATCGGTTGTCGTTTTCAGATGGAAAGGGCGCAACGGCTAGCGCTGCGCCCGGGTGCCCCCTCTAGTAGGAGGAGCGGCCAGAAGAGCTGCCACGGCTGCGGCTGAACGCAGAGCGGACTCGGTTGGCGATGTTGCCTGCTGCGGCACGGATGCGACCGAACATGCCTGCCTCCTCTCGTTTTCGGAAACAAAAAAGGCGACCCGTAGGTCGCCTTAGATTCTCCTATGCGCGTGAGATTGGCCTATTCGCCCATGGCTCCAAGGATCTTCGAGCCGTCCATGTACAGGTCGCCGTACTTGGCAAGCGCGTACTCCCTGATGAAGCTCTCAAGGTCGTCTGAATCGCGGAACACGCACACAACGTGGTAGACGCTGCTCCAAACGTTCTCGTAGTAGGGCTCCATCTCAATCGCCTGGAAAGCCTTGAGGATTGCGTTCGCCTCGGCGAAGCTGTCGGCTTCGAGGTCACCCGTGGGCTCGATCCCGGCAAGCGGGTTCGGCACGGGCGTGCCCTTCTGCTCCTTGGGCTTGAACTGCCGCTTATTCTGCAAGCCGATTCGCTCGGTGAACACGGGGCGGATGACGTCGCCGTAAGTCCAGCCGTCCTCGTCGGCCTTTACCAGGTCGGCGAACTTGTCCCTATCGGCCTGGTCGTGGAAGCAGAAGCAGATCCAGAAGCCGGAATCGACGGCCATCTGGAAGCGCTTCTCCTCGCGCTTCTCGCGGTCTCGGTACTCCTTCTGGTGATCGGTGAGCTGCGCTGCCTCAACGGCCTTCTTCTCGGCCTTCGCCTCCTGCGGCTTCTCGAACTTAAAGCCCATAGTGCGCCCACCTCTTCTCGTCGGCCTCGATGAACGGGTACCACTGCTTGACCACCTCGAAGTCCTTCGGGCGCTTCTCGCGCAGCGGCTTCATGAATCGCATGTCCAATCCGTCGAAGCTTCGCCCGAACAACTCGTAATCAGGCGGCAGGCCGATTCCGCGCCTATCGATCGCCGCCATCACTTCAGATTTCGTCCAGTCGGCAACCACCGACGCCTTGCGCGTGGTGAGCTTCATGAGGCCGTGCTTGGTGAGGCTCGCGCGGCGGTAGGGGTTGTCGCAGGCGCGAACGCCATCGCAGAACCACGTGTCCTCTGGAAGCCCGAGGTCTTCCAGGATGAACGGGCGCATGTCGTCGTATCCGAACACGGGCATGTTCGCCGCCTCGATCACGTCGCAGTGCTCGGGGCTTTGGAACACGCAGTTGTTGAGCGTCCTCGACCACCTGGGGTGCGGGTACTGGTGGATCTTCACTCCGAAAACGCCCTCGATCGTCTCCACGTTGTGCTCGACCATCGGAAGGCCGGGGATAGACCAGTAGTAGATGGGCACTACCTCGATACCCTCGTCCTCAAGCGCGATCCATGCGGCCAACGAGTCCTTGCCAAGCGAGCAGGACAGCACGACGGGCCGCTCTTCCTCCTTGAGCTTGCGCCTAACTTCGGCGCTTGTCGGCTGACCCTTGATTATCGTCGGCATCGTCACTCCTCTCGGTTATCTCTATCGGCTCTCCCGAGCCGTCGAGCACGAGCTTAAAGCCCATGTGAGAAGCCATCTCCGCGAGACCGGACGCCCCGAGGTCGGAGCCTTGCTTGAGCGTGTTCCCGATATAGTTGCGGCTCTTGCCCATCGCCTTGGAAAGCGCATACATGCTCATGCCCGACCGGTCGAGCATTTCCCTAAGCGCCTCTGTTGGTGTCATTCACCCTCCCTTCAGATCTGATCACTGTTGCACTTGATTCTAGCACAGTAGCTAAAGTGCTAGCCCATTTATTATTGTGTGCATATTGTGTAGCCCAGTATCTATTGTGCAATTCTCATACTAGCACAGTAGCTATTGTGCCATACTATCAAGTGTCAGCAGGGGCCACAGAGGCCACCAGGAAGCCGACAGGCACCTACAAAACAGAAGAGAGGTAAGCAGATGGCAGAGCAAGAGAGCTTGGATCTGATGGTGAGTGGTCAGCTGGTAAGCAACCACACGATTTTGGCAATTGTCGAGGGCATGAGAGCACGAGGCTACTTCAGGAAAGGCCCACAGGGCCGAAAGGATGGCCTAGAGCTTGCAACAGCTCTGAAGCTTGTTAACGAGTACATGGCCTACCCAGACCTTGGAAGGTACACAGTGGAGGCCATGAAGCACAGGCCGATAAACGAGATCCCCCGAGCCGATTACGAGCAGGTGGAAATCATGAGGGCTTGTGATAACTGGCTGGCCCAGATTACCGAGGCATTCAAGACCAACAGCGACGAAGAGGCCATTATCTACATGGTAAGGGATCTTCGAAAGCAGGTCATAGCCGACGGCATGGAGGCAGGAAGCCTGAAAGTGCGGAAGTACTTCGGGAAGCACGGCTTCTACTACCTGGACGATCAGGGCAAGTGGCAAAACGCCAAGAACGTCGATTGGAACATCGGCGAGATCAACCCCATCAGACCGGCAGAGCAAGCAGCCTAAAGGAGAGGCCCCGAAAAGGGGCCTCAACCAACACACACAGGAGATCATACCATGCAAAAGCTCATGACCAAAGAACTACAGAGCAATCTCCCGCCCCTCTACTCGCAGGACGGAAAGAAGTCCGAGACCGTGGTATACGGCCACTGGTTCAGCTGCCTCAACGGCTGGGACTTCTACGCCACCGAGTACGACGAGGAGAGCGGGGACATGTTCGGGTTCGTCTTCGGGGCATTCCCGGAGATGGGCTACTTCAACCTGGCAGAGCTTGAGGAGATCAACCGAAAGTACGGGATGAACTTCTTCGAGCGCGACGCCTATTTCAAGCCGGCGAAGGTAACCGAAATCCCGAGGATAGCCGATCAGTTCGGCTACCTCTGGGAGAAGTAACGAAACACGACCGGGAGGGGCTGCGGCCCCTCCCCGATGGGAGGCAGACATGGACAGGCAGAAGATCATCGAGAAGATCAAGAAGCTTCGCGAGCACAGCGTGGAGAACGGCTGCAACGAGGCCGAGGCGATCCAGTTCGCCCTCAAGGCCCAGCGCCTGATCGCGGACAACGACGTGGAGGAATGGGAGCTTGCCGACGAGGTGAAGCAGGTGACCGAGACCGCCACGGCGCGAACCGCGAAAGCATGGGCGCCGAGCCTCGCATCGGTGATCGCCGACAACTTCCGGTGCAGGGTGTACCAGCGCAGGGTGACCGACCGCAAGTACGAGTACGTGTTCGTCGGATGGAAGGCCGACGGCGAGGCGGCTGAGATCGTCTACCAGAACCTGCTTGAGGTGGGCGACAAGCTGGCGCACGAGTACGAGGACTTCGCCTATACCGACCCCAACGCCTACTCGAACTTCATCGTGGGGTTCGTGGACGGCGTGAAAACCGAGCTTGAGAAGCAGAGCTTCGAGCTGATGATCGTCTGCCCGTCCGAGGTGAGCGACTACTTCGAGGGCCTAGACCTTGACCGATCCACGAGGCGAGGCCCGAGGGCCACAAACAGGGACAGCATCAGCAGGGGCCAGGCAGCGGGGCGCGACGCGGTGCGCAGCCGCCGCATGGATGCACCGAGGGCAGGGCTTCTCACAGCCTAGCAGGTGAGCACAGGGGCAGGGCTTGAGGCCTTGCCCCGATCACAAAACGAGGCATTAAACCACGAGGCACGATCACATAGGGAGGCATTAAACCATGGTCAAGCAGGGCGACATATTCACAAGGGAAGGCCTTTTCTACCAGGTGACCAGGGCCACAGCGAAAACAGCCACGATCAAGCCCATAAGGGCCGAGTTCGTGGGCCACGCAGA
The DNA here is from genome assembly GCA_902494165.1 of uncultured Collinsella sp. Taxonomy (GTDB): domain Bacteria; phylum Actinomycetota; class Coriobacteriia; order Coriobacteriales; family Coriobacteriaceae; genus Collinsella. Next base: position 29,907 of record CABUSD010000012.1, read on the forward strand.
CCCCTGGGGATGGGAAAGGGAGTACATGCCGGTACCTGGCGAGTTCATCGACGACGACCCGATCATGGGCAGGAAGGCCAGCGCCGAGGGGAAGCGCCTCAAGATCCACGACTACAGCGCGGCGAAGAACATGCCGATTCTCATTCTCGGGGGCGAAAACCTCTACCTATGGGACGGCGAGCCGAGCATCTTCGACATCTACGACTAAGGAGGGCGGATGCGCAACTCAAGGAGATACACCTGCATCATAAGGCATGGCGGCGGCTTCGGCGGGGGCTACGGTGGCACCTATGAGAGGGAGCACAGCTACTACTCAACCCATGGGGCAGGGAGCAAGGCCAACGAGGAGGACGCCATTACCACATGGCGCAGGAGGCACGGCTACACCGGATGGTGCGAGGTTGTGCCGGGAACTGCGAAGATCGACGAGGAGGGCTAGCGATGGAAAGGCAAGAGCCGAAACAGTGGGCCGAGATCTTGAAGATTTTGAAAGAAGCCCGAGAAGATCTAGAGCGATTCATAGAGGCAGAGAAGCCCATAGCCGAGGGGATCACACAAAGGCGATAGCAGAAAGGCCCCGGGGATAAGCCCCAAGGCCTTTTGTTGTGGCTAGCAAAGCCCCCATATAGACATGACCCACCTAAGCAGCAGCGACACGAGGCCGACGAACAGCAGCAGACAGGCGCATATGGAGCCTACTAGCACGATCCAGGTTATGACCTTCTGGGCGCGCGTCACTATTCAACACCTCCCATTGCCTTGCACCTCTTTACCAGATGCTCGCACATCATGATCTCGGCGGAGACGCGATGAACGTTTGCCATATCCTGACCGATAACCTGCTCGCAGTACCCAATCGGCGACATCTTGCTATCGTGCTCGATCGCCTCCCACGAGTCGCTGAACTTCTGGCCCACCTCGATGGGCACGAAAACGAAACGCTTGCACTTCTCGCGCGTGTACTGGTTCACCCGATCGACCATGCCGGTTATGCGCCCGCGCTTGCGATTGCGATCCTCGCAATCCCACAGGGCAAGGCGCAGGTCGTCGCACCCAGTCGCAGCCGCCATGTTGCAGCATGCCTGGATCACGTCGCAAAGCTCGGCGATGAGGTCGCTGGGATCGCTAAAGGTGTCTTTATCGAGCTTCTGCCAAGCGCCGAAGGCCTCCGCAGCCTCTTCCAAGACCTTCATGGCCTGGGCCTTGCTGCATTCCACGTTGTCGAACACGGCCACGCTGCCAAGCTCCACCGTGTTCTGGTAGGTATCGTCAAACATCTATCCTCCAATGATCATGCAGGCCAGCGATACCGCCGCCCACAGCGTTAATCCGTCGATAAGCAGGGATGCCGCTATAACGAGCAGACATCCCCAGTTGCATCCCGGGCGACTCATTCATCCTCCCATTTGATGGTCCCGTCGTCGTATTCGGCGTTGAGCCAGTTCTGGTACTCGCCCCACGATGCGAAGTCCCGCACCCAGCGCGATTCGAACGCGCACGTGGTGAAGGGGTTGCACTCGCTCAACGAGATTTTGAACCGCCGCCCGTCGCGCATCATGCGCACCTCCATGCGTATAGCGGCCTCGGGCGTGCCGAAGTACCGCTCCAAGTTAGTCAATCCGCCACCTCCTACCAGCAGGCGAGCAGGGCCAGAAGCACCAGCCCCGCCGCCAGCATGCGGATCGCGTAAAGCTCAATGGACAGCACCGCCAGCAGCAGCGCCACGGCAAGCGCGGCTAGGGCTTGAAGTGCTCGCAAGCTATCTCGCCCCCGTCCCTCAGATGATCGAGCGCCCAGTCCACGGCCTTGTTAGCCGTGTCTGCCATGCTCTTGCCCGTAAGCTCCTCGTTGGCGATCGCGGCCTCAAGTTCAAGGACGCACACGCCGTCGTCTCCGTCGGCGGGATTGAACCACCTGCACTCGCAGCACGGCTCAGGCTCCTCCCGGTTCCACGGCGCGTTCGGGTCTCCCTCGAAGCAGCCTGGCGGCAGGTTCCAGCCGCTATGAGGTTCGCAGTCTGCCATGCTCATGAGGCATCACCGCGACACGGGAGGTCGTACCCGATGATCTCAAGGTCGTAGGCCACGGCTGCGGCACGCTCGACCTTGCAGCCACGGGCGTTCTCCCAGCCCTCGCACAGGTACACGGCGTCGCATTCGGCCATCTTCGCGAGGCTCTGGCTCATGTAGTACAGCGGCACGTTCACCACCTTGGGCGGAACCGTGAGGCCGTCCTTGAAGTACGTGTTAACGACCTCGTAGCCGCGCTTCTCAAGCTCCGCAACGGCCTTGGCTCGTTCCTCTTCGATCTGCTTCTCGCCAAGCCCGTTCATGGGCTGGACGATCATCGCCTTCTTCATTTCTGCTCCTCTCGCACGTTGCTATAGTCGATTTCGTCGCGGCACTTTTCGCAGACCTCGCCGACGCGCTTCTTGTTGTCCTTCCAAAATTCGCGCGGGTAGCACGTGAAAAACGGATTGAGGTACGTTCTGCCGCATCGGGCGCACGTCCATTCATACGGGTCGCAGCTCACGAGATCTCACCCGCCTCGGCCATGGCGATCCTCTCGCCGATCCATCGCATCACGGGAACGGCCATGCTGTTGCCGACCGCCTTGTAGCGCGGCCCGTCCGGGCACTCGTCGGCCGGCTTGCCGCGATAGGGTATCTTCGTCCAATCACTGGGAAAGCCTTGCAGCCGCTCGCACTCGCGCGGCGTGAGCCTTCGAACAACCATGTCGCCTCCTTCCTCGCTGAAAAGCGTTTGCGTGTTGCTGGTGGAAAGCGTGAGCGAGACTTCATCGCTCACCAGAGCGCCCTTGCCGCCGCCCGCGCATCCGCAGCGGACGAGCAGCGTGCAGGCGCTCACAGGCACACCGACGGCGCGTCGCCGCCCACCTTGAGCGTGCCGACCATGTCGTATCCGATCGCCGTGTTGGCGTTGAGGTCGGCCATCGTTATCGGCTCGTCGATGGGGTACACGGCGGGGTTGTGCCAATCGGCGGTGAGCGTGGGGGACTGCTCGGGTTCCGCTCCTACTGTTCCCGCGCCCGCTCCCTGGTGGTACTTGAAGCCTGCGCTACGAGGGCTTCTTCCAGCCTCTTCGGCAAGGCTCGCCCTCTTTTCCGCGCTCGATTCAAGATCCCCTCGCATGCTCTCCGGCTCAATGAGTACTTCGACGGGGGGGGGCAGGCTCCAAGACGTCCGACAAGGAAGAGACGGCGGCGTCTTTGGGCCACTCCGAAGAACTGCGCATCGAGTACGCGCCACGCCAGACCGTACCCGAGCTTGTCCATTTCGGACAGGAGCTGTCGGAAAGCCTCCCCATCCTCGCTTGAGAGCGCTCCCGGGACGTTTTCCCAAAGAAACCATCGAGGACGTATCTCACGTACCGCCCGAATGTACTCGAACATGAGTCCTGACTCACCTTGCAACCCCTCCCGTTTGCCCGCGATCGAGAAGGACTGGCACGGGCTTCCGCCAACCACCAGATCCACCTTGTTGCGGTACTTCTTCCAGTTCATCTTCGTCACGTCGCCGACGTTCGGCACCTCGGGGTACCGCTCGGCCAAAACGGCGCTGGGGAACTCGTCGAACTCGGCGAAGCACACAGGCTTCCAGCCCAGCGGCTCCCACGCCACGGTCGCGGCCTCTATGCCGCTGAAAAGCGAGACGTACTTCATCGGTGCGCCCCCAATGCCTGCTCGACGAGCATGAAGAAGCGGCGCTCGGCGCTGTCCGACGGGTTGCGCTTGCGCATGTCGGCAATCTTCAGCAGCTCGTCTTCCTCATAATAGGTGGCGTCCCAATCGACCTCGGGCCAGTCGTAGCAGGAGCAGTGCCAGCCCTCAAGCAAGATGTAGCCTTTGTCGTAATAGTCGTCGCTTCTATCGCCGGCATAGATCAGCATGTAGCGCTCTTCGCTGTAATCAGGCTCGCTTTGGGCCGCGCAGATGATGCGCCACGGCTCGATAGTTTTCGGCGCCTCGATGGCCTTCATGACTCGTCACCGTCCTCGGCCTTCGGCGGTTTCTGCTCGAATCGACACCACCTGGTCCCGCGCACGTCTCTTGCAACGAAATTGTCGTAGCGCTCGCAGCACGTGCGTTCCACGTGGTCGAGGTATGCACCGCACTTGCACAAGATAGTCACGCTATTAAAGGCCTTGAAGCGCGAGTGCACGCATTGGGTGCATGGCGGTGTCATGGCCTTCCTAATCTCCCTGATCGGGTTTTTGAGCTTCATCGGTAGCCTCTCTTTCCGTAGCGCCCGTCGCGTTTCATGTTCTCGACGTGCCGCTGCATATCCTGGGCGGCGACGTCGCCCTCGGGAGGGAGCTTGCGCCCGCTCGCGCACTCGACGCAGTGGACGAGCCACCTGCGGCCTCGGCGCTCGAAGTGGCCGAATCCCGGCAGAGTCCACCTGCCGCACTCTCGGCAGTAGCCGCCGTATGCGTTACGCGCCATTCGCATCGCCGCCCAGTTTCGCGCCGCACATCGGGCAGTAGTTGATGTCCTTCGTGTAGCAATAGTCGCTGTTGTCAAACGTAACGACGATCGCATACGACTCCTTGGGCTGCTTGTCTTTGCTCAAGAAGCACAAGCGCCCGACCGCAACCTCGTCGATGTCGCACGCGCGGCCTTCGGCGCTTGCGAACAGGTTCCGCTCTTCCTCGCAGTACTCGCAGCTCATTTCACCACCCCCGCGAGGCATCCGGGGAACGTGCCCGTCAGGTCGATGCACGTGCCATCATCGTCGACGGCGAAGCACTGGTAGCTGTCCTCGGTCATGGCCTCGACCTGCTTCAGCGCGTCCTCTCGCGTCTCGACCTCGCCGATCTTGATGCCAGCCCTGTAGGCGCTCGCGTAGCTCTGGCAAAGCGAGCGCTCATAGATGCGTATCATTCCTGGCCCGCCTTCCACTCGTTGACCAGCTCGTCGTACTCCTCTCGGAACTCAGGCTCGAAGTAGGCGATGAACTCGCTCTTGGTCATGCCGCAGCGCAGGCTTGAGTAGCCGACGTGCTCGATGCACCAGTCAGAGAACGGAATAAGCTTGCCGCCGTCTTCCACGCTCGTGCGGTAGCCGCTGCCGTCGCGGTAGAGCTTACGGCGGCCTTCCTTGCGGATGGCCTGCTCGACCTTCGAGGCATCGTGCTCGCCGCGCTCCATGAGCTTGCCGCGCAGCTCCTCTGCCTCGTCCTGCGCCTGCTCAAGCTTTTCGCGCAGCCAATCGCGCTCAGCCCGCGCCTGCTCCAGCTGGTCGAGCACGTACTGCTCGCATGTCTTGATTTCCATGGGTCATATCCCTTCTCGTATCATCTCGTTGCCGTCACGGTCTGTGATCAGCCAATATCCGTATTCGTAGAGGCCGGGGTCGTGCGGCTCGTAGACCTGCAACAGCTGGCCCGTCCACCAGGCCTCCTCGTAGACCGGATGCCGCCAGCGCCACTCGGCCTTGAGCCGCGCCCCGCCGTGGAACTTGTCGTGGCATCCGGTGGTGCCGCTGCCGCAGAGGCAGAACAGCGGGCTTCGCAAGTCCCAGGTGCCGCACGGCGTGACCAGGCGGAACGTCTCGCCCCAAGACCGGTGCGCCACGTGGTGCACGCTTCCGGCACGCCTGCCGCAGACGCAGCATCGGGGCGAAAGCGCCTCGTAGGCCTTTCCGTGGGTGTAGTGCGCCCCCAGGTGGGGCTTGCCGTAAAGCTCGGCTCGCTCTTTGGGGTAGCCGCGAAGCACCCCCGCATCGAGGATCATTGCAGCCTCCCGTCCGGGCCATCGAAGTGCTCGACCCTCGCGCCGCCCCTCAGCCGCGACACTATTGCCTTCGCGGTGTCAGGGTCTCCCTGCTCGGCAAGCCTGCGCACGAGGTCGCTTGGCTTGTACTGCGTTGTCACCAGCGTGGGCAGCATCGCGGAGTAGCGCTGGTCGATCAGGCTGAACAGGCTGTCCAAAACGAAACCCGTCGGCCTGCGCTTGCCCAGGTCGTCCACGATCAGGTAGCGCACCTCGGCGTAGCGCTTGAGCGGGTCGCCGCCGTCGTGGAAGCTGCGCTGGATCTCGTCGAGGATGCGGTACATCGGGGCCATGAGCACCGACCGCTTGCCTCCGGCCAGGCGCTTTGCCACGGCCGCGGCGCAGGTGGTCTTGTGAGTTCCGACGTCTCCCCAGAGATACACCCACTGGCCGCGCTTCATGCACTCGGCGATCTCGGCCGCCAACGGGTGGTCGAGGCTCACGTAGCGTTCGGGCACGCCCGCCCGCTTCCAGTCGTGCATGGCTCTGTCGAGCGCAGCCTTGCGAGCCGCCTCGGCCTCGGCCTGGCGCTCCTTCTCGCGCTCGGCCTCGGCGCCTGCGCAGCCGCACTGCTCGTAGCCGCAGAACAGCGTCCGCCCAGCGAGCCGCGTGGTGCGGGCCTTGAGGGTCGCGCCGCAGTGCGGGCACTCAGTCGTAGGCCGAAAATCCATCGTCTGGCACCTCCTTTGCCATGCCGTTTTTTGGCTTCGAGGTGCGCACCCAGTTGCGCACCGTGGCCTTCCAGTCCTTCATGTGCGATCGCCCGATCATCCAGCCCTTTTGGGCGTAGAAGTCGACGAAGCGCTCGGGGTCGAAGTCGAGGGCGGTGAGGTCGAGGCCCTTGTCCGCAGCGAACTGCTGGGCGTATTCGGCGACCTCGGCGGGAGAGGGGGCGCGGAAACGCGCCGCTTTCCCTCTTTCCTTAATCCCTTTTCCTGACTCCTCTTCCTCTTCCTCTTCCTCTTCGCTTGCCCGTTTGCTCTCGGGTTTGCTTGCATCGTTGCTTGCCGCTTTGCTCTGCGTTTTGCTTCCGCTTTTGCTCTGCGGTTTGCTTCCCGTTTCGCTTGCCCGTTTGCTCTCGGGTTTGCTTGCCGCTTTGCCGCCCGATCCTCCCGCCACGATGCGCTTGCGCGAGGTCTCCATGACTGGCTGCACGGCGAACAGCACGGCCTCTTGGGCGTCCGTCCGAGGCTCGGGCTGCTCGCCAGTTCGCAGGTACCGGACGATCATGCCGATAAGCTCGTCGCCCTCCCTGCGGTTGCGCAGCCTAAGCGGCCCGTCTATGAGCGAGTCCAGTACCTGCATGCCGCCATCGCCCCTAAAACGGGATGTCGCCGTCGTACAGGCTTTCCTGGGCGGGCGGCATGGGCGCTTGCTGCGGCGCCGCCTGCGGGGCGGGCTGCGGCGCGTACTGTGCGGGCGCCTGCTGGTAGCCCTGCGGTGCCGTCGGGGCTTGCTGGTAGGCCTGCTGCGCGTTCCACTGCTGCGGCGCCGCCTGCGGGGCGGGCTGCGGCGCGTACTGCTGCTGGTATCCCTGCGGCGCTTGCTGGCCCTGCTTCTGGCTCATGAGCTCGATCTCGTCCACGATCACCTCAAGCTTGGATCGGCGCTGGCCGTCCTTGTCCCAGCTCGAATAGCGCAGCTTGCCCTCGATGGCCACCTTCATGCCCTTGTGCAGGATGCGGCCCATGCTCTCGGCGCGGTTGCCGAACATCGTGCAGTCCACGAAGTTCGGGTAGTCTTCCCACTCGCCGGTTTGCTGGTTGCGGCGGCGGTCGTTGACGGCCACGCCGAAGCCCAGAACCTGCATGCCGCCCTGGGTAGCCCGCAGCTCGGGGTCGCGGGTCAAGTTGCCGCTGATGTTCACTCGGTTGATCGACATTTAGTAACTCCCTTCGCCCGTCCCGTTGGACCAGGTGCGCTTTATGTCCTCGTCGACGGTTCGGATCTTGAGCTTGTACACGTTTATCGCCTCTTGGCTCGCCTTGTAGAGCGCTTCGGAGCAGTCCCTGCGCTGCTTCAGCTCGGCTATGTCCTCCCGGCCTCGGCAGAGGTCGCTTATCACCGTCACGGGCGTTCCCTTGGATCGCTCCTCAAGAATCGCGATGCGCAGCGCCTTGCGGTACTCGGCCTCGTTCTCGGCGTACTGGCTTCCGCTGTTGCGCAGCGCCTGAAGCTCGTCCATGAGCCTGTCGAAGAGCTGCATGCGCTCGGCGTAGAGGTCTTGCATGGCCTACACGACCTGCCATGCGGGAGACGGGCAGCACCCGGGGTTCGCCTTGAACTGCTCGTACTGCTGGCGACTCTCGAACTGGTAGGAGGTGCCGCAGCTCTTGCACTTGGCGATGAACTGGCCGAACTCGGGCGGCTCCTTCTCGGCTGGCTTCTCGGTTCCCATGAGCGTGTCGGGGTCTGAGGTGCCGTCGATGTCGAACGCGCCGCAGAGCGCGTACTTTCGCGCGTAGCTGGATGCGCTGCCAGTGACCTGCGCCTCGTTCATGCCCTTCTGGCTCAAAGGCTCTCGGGCGTAGGCCGTCACGTCCATGGGATCGCCGTGGCCGTCCTCGAAGAACAGGCGGCACGTGGCCTCTACGTAGTAGCGCTCGCCGATCTGCACGATGCTGTCGTTGAGCGTGAAGGCGATTCCCGCCTCCTTGCACGGCTCCTTGAGCGCCGCCACGATGTCCTCCATCGAGCGGTAGTAGAAGTTGCCGTGGGCGTTGTAGCGTGCCTTGGGCACCACCACGGATCGCTGCACCTGGGCCACGGCCTCGGCCAGCGTCATGTGCTTGTCTTCTGCCATCGTCTACTCCATCCTCGCTGCCACCTGGGCTGGCGTGCCCCGGCGGATGCTTCCGGTGATTCCCTGCGCCTTGAGCGTGGATGCGAGCGCCTGCATCTGCGATCGCGTGGCTCTCGGCACCTCGACCGTCCACGCCTCCAAGGGCTCCGCGACCGGTGCTGGCATGGGTGCCGGCATTGGGGCGGACATTGGCACTGGCGCGGGGATCTCGATCGGCTCAGGCTCTGGTTCCGGCATCGGTTCCGGTTCGGGCTCTGGCGCCATAGCCGCCTTCAGCTCGGCGATGCGCTGGTCTTCCTCGTCGGCCAAACGCGCCGCGTTCAAGGCGGCTCCGAGGTCGAGCGTGCGGAAGAACTCGCGCTCCGCGTCGGCGTAGTGCGGCATCGCCTCCTGCTGGGCCTTGAGCGTTTCCCAGTCTCGGGCCACGTCGGACACCTTTGCCTCAAGCGCCTGCTGCGCCTTGATCTCGCCGAAGGTCTTGTTGAGCCACTGCGGCTCATGCAAGCGCTCGTAGGGGACGACCGGCGCGAGCAGCCCAGCGAACTCCTCGTAGTGCTGCTGTAGGCGTGAGTAGAGCGCGTCCTTGCGCGTCTGCTCGGCCTCGTCAAGCTGCGCCTTGATGGCGTCGGTTGATTCGTCGATGATGGCCGTGATCTGCTTGCAGCGCCTCTCGAATGCGTCGAGCGGCTTGTTGTACTCGCGCTTCACGGCCTTGCGGCGTTCGTCGATCTCCTTCTTGATGCCGTTGAGGTAGCTGCGGTCGTGCTTGGCCTCCTTGATGGCCTGGGCGCTCGTGAGGTCGTAGGTGGCGCCCTCGTAGTCGGCGACGACCTTCTTCACGTGGGCCTCCAGCGCGTCCATGTTCGAAGCGATGGTGGCCTCGGTGTACGTGACCTCAAGCGTGGTGGCCTCGGTTTCGATGACCTCGGCCTCGACCTGCTGCGGTTCGGTTTCTTTAGCCATAAATCTCGCCCGTCTCGTCGTCGAAGTCCATGGCCTGCTGCTGCTCGGCCACGGTGAGCAAAACCGTCTTGCCGCTCTGCTTGATGATGCGGAAGGCGTCGGCGTTGTCGGTCAGGATCTCGAATTGCAGGGTTGCAACGCTGCCCTTCACGGTGGCCTGCTTGAACTGCGCCTGGATGGTGGCTTCGTTGATCATGTCGTTACCTCCTATTTGATGCCGAGAACGGCGGCAAGGAACGCGCGACCGAACTCGCGCTCTTCCTCGCTGACGGGCTTGATCTTGTCGGCGATGAACTCGCGGCTCTTGGCGACGCACTTCTCGTCGATCCTGGAAAGCCCGGCCTCGCAAAGCGCGATCATCACGTGGTAGGCGTTTGCCGCCGTCTCGCCGTCGTTGTTGTCAGGATGCGTGGCGTCGAACATGAGGTTGTTCGCGATGCAGGCGGCGTGGTCGAGCACTGCTTTGTGGAACTTGGTCCCGTGGAAGTCCTCAAAGCCGTTCTCTTCGAAGTATTTGGCGTTCATTTCTTCTCCTTCACGTACTCCTCGACGAAGTACTCGATGTAGATGTCTATGCGCGGCTGTGTGCCGTATGGGCTTCTTGGCCGCTTGGTGACGGCTCCCGTATCGACCTGCGAATCGTCCTTGAAGGCGATCCCGTTGAGCGCGTCGCAGGCGAGCTTGCCCAGGTTGTCCCAGTCGGGCTTGCCGAGGTCGGCGCGGCCCTCCCAGTACTTGGGGTTGCTCTTCGCGAGCGGCCTGGTGGTCGAGATCCGCATCACAACCGGGCCGTCGTGGTCGGCGAATGTCTCGCCGTATGCCGCGCAGAACGCGTCCTTGATGGCCTTCTCGGCCTTGAGCGTCTTGGTCGGCGTGTAGGTGCGGTGGTTGCGGTAGTCAGTCATAGGGCGCTGTTTTCCGACAAGCTGGGCGGGGTGCATGGTGATGTGCGCCGTGGCCGCAAGAGTGCGCTGCCAGCTCATTCGGAAAACCCATCGCTCTGGCTGCGGTGCTTGTTGAAGGCTCCGCGCAGCTCCGGGTATCGCGCCTCCATGATTCGGGCAAGGGCGGGGGCTATGCCGTTCTTGCAGCCGACGTGCAGCTCGTTGCGCACCATGTTCACCAGGTAGTTGATCGACACGTAGCCCTTCTCCTTGAGGCGGCGGGCGTTGGAGAGCATGAACCGCCACGCATCGGGGTTGGCCTCGATCCACTTCTTGGCCTCGGCAACGTCCTGCTCGCCAGCCATGCCCAGGCCGAAGATCTCAAGCTGGTTGCTTTGTGGCTTGGGGCGGTACATCTCGTCGTTACGCATTGAGCACCGCCATGCTGCCCACGGCTCGCTGGGCGTCGGCAACGGCCTGGTCCATCGTGGGGATAACCCAGAGCCAGAGCACGGCGAGGAAGATCATGAGGGCCGCGAGGAAGCCGACCATGACGCCCGCCTTGAACTGCGAGCGCTCAAGCTGCTCCTGCGCCGTCGGGCGCTTGCCCTCGAATGGTATGATGGATGCAGCCTCTTTCGAGGCGGCTACGTAGCGGGTGCCCGAAGTGTGGTAGCGGGGGGCGCTCGCTTTCTTTTTTGTCTGCATTTCAGTTCTCCTTTCGGTGTTTTCGCAGGTCAGGTTAACCGTGGCTTTTTCCGTGGCTATTTTTCTTTTTCTTAGCCCGGCTTTTTGCGCTGTAGAAGCACTGGCGCGTGCGGTTGTTCCTGATCTCCCTTGAGGCCTCTTCCTTCATGGCCTCTGCTTGTTCGGCTAGGTCTGCCATGTGAAGCTCCTTCGTGCACTCGATGCACCAGCCGGTCACGCGGTTTAGCGGGCGGAACGTCCACTGCCCGCAATGCGAGCACTGTCTGCGCCTTCGCAGCGATATGCCGCACTTCCGCGCCTGCCACTCGACCGAATCAACCGACCGACCAAGGGCCTTGGCAATAGCCGACGCACCTTCGCCTGCGTGCTCTTCGAGGTAACGAAGTTCACGTGTAGACCATTGCCTCATGCCGTTTTCTTCTCTCCTTTCTCCCATTCGCGGTACGCCTGCTTGATCGTCGAGCACATGGTGTCGAAAGCAACCTCACGGGCGGTCTTGGGCTCGTTCTCTTGATTTCGCTTGGAATCGTCTGGCATTAGGCCACCGTCCTGTTCTCCGTCAGCCCGAGCAGGTAGTCTGCCGAACAATGGAATAGGCGCGTCATGGCAATGAGCTTCGAGCTGGGGATTTCGCCACCGCTCTCGTATGCGGCGATAGTTGCACGGCTCTTCAGATCGAGCTTGCTTGCTAGTCCCTCCTGGCTCAGGCCGATACGGACGCGTTCACTTGCGATTGGGTTCATTAGCACCTCAACTTCACTATCTGTGAACTTCACAATTAGTGAATATAGAAGAACATAGGACTTTTTGCAAGTAGATAATTCACTATCTGTAAAGTTTTTTGTACAATATGCCCATGGAGTAAGGAGGACACGGTGGGCACACGTCTTAAAGAAACGCGGCTTAAATATGGCAAGAAACAGCCTGAGGTGGCTGAAGTGCTCGGTATCGGCGTACCGGCTTACTCAATGATGGAAAGCGGCCAGCGCGAGATCAACTCGTCGAAGCTCATAAAGCTTGCCGAGTTCTACGGATGTTCGGTCGATGAGTTATTGGGAACGTGGTACTGGCACGAAGTCGAGAGCCAGCGTAAAGGTAAGGAGTAGCTATGGGGATGTTCAACAAAAGCGCCGCAAAGAAGATGGCGAGCGATGCGGAGGGCTTCATCGTCAACGACGGCAAGCTTCACGCGCTCGTGTTCCAGGTGGCTGGCAAGGCCGTGTTCTCCACGGGCACGCAGTTCGAGGACAAGGTAACCGAGCGCCTGGACGGCACATTGGCACGCGTGCAGGAAAGCGGTTGTCAGGTCGTTGACGTGAAGATGTCTGCGTGCGCCAACTCGCGCGACACGGACATGATCCTCTACAGCTTCACCGTTCTCTACCGCTAGAAAAAAGAAGAAGCCCCACGGGGTCATAGCGCTGCAACGCTGCCCGCGGGACTTTCCTAAAGAACCTCTGAAAGGAGGCCGTTTCCAATTATGCCAAAAACTGCGGTGATATACGCCCGCTTTTCGTGCAACAAGCAGCGCGAGGCCTCTATCGACGACCAGCTGCGCATCTGCCGCCAGTGGTGCCAGCGCGAGAGGTACGCCATCGTGGCGGAATACTGCGACTACGCCATAAGCGGGCGTACTGACGACCGCCCCGAATTCCAGCGCATGGTCGCGAACGCTGGCGAGAGCGACATAGTGCTTGTGTACATGATGGATCGCTTCAGCCGTGGGGAATACGACGCGCCAATATACAAGCGCGAGCTTGCCCAGCACGGCGTGAAGCTCGTCTCGGCGCTTGAACAGATACCCGATTCGCCCGAGGGCATCATTTACGAGAAGCTGCTTGAGGGCCTTGCAGCGTGCGAGTCGAAGAAGACCGCGATCCGCACGAGGCGCGGCATGGAGGGCAACGCGCTCAAGTGCAAGACCAACGGCGTGCGCGTGTTCGGCTACGCCAGCAACGAGGCCGACGAGTACGTGATCAATGAGGACGAGGCCGCTTACGTGCGCGAGGCGTTCAAGCGGCGCATAGCAAAGGAGACCACCAACTCGATAGCACGCGACTTCGCGGCACGCGGGGTCAAGACCTCGCAGGGAAACCCGTGCGGCTACTCGATGGTCGAGCGGATGGTAAAGAACCGGAAGTACACGGGGCGCTACGAGTGGGGCGGCGTTGTCAAAGAGGGCGGCATGCCCGCGATTATCGACGAGGTGACGTTCATGGAGGCACAGGGCATACGCGCGGCCAAGGAGCGCAGCGCGGAGAGCTGGGGCGACTTCGCCCTTTCCGGCAAGGCGATCTGCGCGGGCTGCGGGCGCAACCTGCAAGGCGTGAGCGGGCGCGGGCGCAAGAACGTGAAATACGAGTACTACCGCTGCCATGACGGCTGCGTGAGGCCCGTGAGGCGCGAGGAGCTTGAGGGCGAGATCGTCAAGGCGCTGCGGGCGCTCCTGCAAGACCGCGAGGAGGCCTTGCGGATAGCCCGCATGGTTGCGGAAAGCTCGGACGGCGCGGAGGTGGCGGCGAGGCGCAAGCAGGCCGCCCAATCGCTCTCAGCAGCCGAGCGCGGCCTGAAGAACATCCTCAACGCCATCGAGCAGGGCATAATCGCTCCTGGCGCGAAGGAACGCATAGCGGAGCTTGAGCACCAGCGCGACCGCGCCAAGCTCGACCTTGAGGCGATCAGGGACGATCAGATAGACCCCGAGCGGCTGGCCGACTTCCTTCAATGCGGTTCCGCCCTGGACGACGCGACTCTGCTGAAGGCGTTCGTCTACCAGGTGAGCGTGAGCGACGAAGAGTGCATAGTGACGCTGAACTACGACGTGGAAAGCAACGAACCCGCCAGACTTGACGTCCAACGGGTTCGTACAAAATGCAAATGGTGCCCCCAGCGGGATTCGAACCCGCGATATCCACCTTGAAAGGGTGGCGTCCTTGGCCGCTAGACGATGGGGACAGCGGGAAAGAGTATAGCAGACTTTTTTAGCCGTTCACATATCGTTGGCAAACTGAAAAACCACCACAAAGGTGCCTGTCCCCTTTGTGGTGGTGAGGTGCTAGGGGAGGAGCTTCATGGCGGCGTCGTGGGCGGCGTGCTCGTAGGTGTCGTCGAGGGGCTTGAGCGGCAGCAGGGCGGCGGCCTGCGCATCGCCGCGGCGCTCGAGGGCGTGCGCGATCAGCCAGTCGGCGAGTTCGGGGTTCTTGGGCAGCGCCGGCCCGTGCAGGTACGTGCCGATGACGCCCTTGTAGATCAGACCCTCAAGGCCATCGTCGCCGTTGTTGCCGGTGCCCGTGACGACGGACGTTCCGAGTGGCGTGGCCTCTGCATCGAGCAGGGTGCGGCCGCCGTGGTTCTCGAATCCCACAAAGGGCTCGGGTGACAGGTCGGTTTTGACGGCTACGTTGCCGATCAGGCGATCGGAGCCACGTACGGTTTCGGCGGCAATGACGCCCAGGCCCTCAATGCGATCGTCGCCCATGTAGTACGAACGGCCGAGCAGCTGATAGCTGCCACAGATGGCAAGCAGCGAGCCGCCATCCTCAACATAGGCCGCGACCTTGTCTTTTTGGGCGAGCAGCTCGTGTGCCACGGCTAGCTGGTCGCGGTCGGAGCCACCACCCATCATGACGATGTCGGTGTCGGTGAGATCGAGCGACTCGCCCATGCGGACCTCGTCCACGCGAACGGGGATGCCGCGCCAGGCGCAGCGACGCTCGAGGGCGATAACGTTGCCGCCGTCGCCGTAGAGGTTGAGGGCATCGGGATACAGGTAGACGATGCGCAGCGGGCGCGAAAGCTCGACTGGCGCGATGCCGACAGGAAGAGCGCTGCCGTCGGCACGGGCTACGGCGCGCCCGGCAACAGCGTCGGCGGTGGCGCCTTTCAGCCCGTCGAGCTCCTTGACCAGCGGCGGGAAGGCCGTGTAGTTGGCGACGGCGTAGAAGGTGTCATCGGCGGCCTCGTCTGCCACGGCGCCAATTGCCTGCGCGACGTCCGAGATAATCGCGGCATCGATGCCGGCGTACTTGAGGCGTACCTGCATGTCGTGCGCACGCGTGCCTCCGGCAAAGGCGACAAGACCCGGTGTGTCGGCGATGCGCTCGAAGTCGACGTCGTAGATCCACGATACATCGTGGCCGTCGGCGTCGTTGTCGTTCAGGAAGAAGGCGCAGAGTCTGCCGCCCGCCGTCTTAATGGACTGGATCTGTCGATCGAAGCCTACGGGATTCTTGGCCAGGTTGGCCTCGACGGTGCGGCCGGCGATATCCCAGCGGCCCATGCGTCCGCCGGCGGGGACGTAGGCATCGAGCGTGGGCTGCAGGTGCGCCGTATCCACGCCTAACTCATGTGCGGCAAAGAATGCAGCGGCAACGTTGTAGACCATGTACAGGCCGTTGTAGCGCGTGGCGATGTGTACGGCAGCCGCGTCGGACGCAGATCCAAAGACCAGGTCAAAGCCGTAGCCGTCGCAGCCGAGCTCCACGCCCGTCACACGGCGGACCAGTGCGGGGCGTGCCCAACCGCACGAGGGGCAATGGTAGGCGCCGAGTTGACCATACTGCACATAGTCGTACTCCAACGGGGCGTTGCACTGCGAGCAAAAGCGCGAGTCGCTAATACGGTCGGACTCGGTGTTGGTGGCGCCGTCGATGCCAAAGGCGATGCTTGCATTGGGAACGCGTGCGGCGATCGCGGCACACAGCGGGTCGTCTGCGTTGTAGATGAGCGTTGTCGTTGGAGAGAGCTCCAACGCATGGGCGATGACCTCCTGGGTGTGATCGATCTCGCCATAGCGATCCAGCTGGTCGCGGAACAGGTTGAGCAGCACGAAGTACGTCGGCTTGAGCTTGGGCAGGACGCGTACGGTGTAAAGCTCATCGCACTCAAAAACGCCCACGCGCTTGCCGCCACCGGCTCGCTTGAGGCCGCTGCGCGCTTCGAGCAGTGCGCCCACCACGCCCGGCTCCATGTTGTTGCCGGCGCGGTTGCATACCACGGTGGCGCCGCTGGCGGCAACGGCGTCGGCGATGAGGTTGGAGGTGGTGGTCTTGCCGTTGGTGCCGGTGATCACCACGCTGCGGTCGACAAGGCCCGCGAGGTCGTTCAGCAACTCGGGGTCGATCTTCATGGCGATGCGGCCGGGGAGTACGCCGCCCTGGCGCTTAAGGACAGAGCGCAGTCCCCAGCGAGCGATATCGCTCGAGGTGCAGGCAAGAGATGAGCGGAGGTTCATGAATCCGTTCCTAACGTAAACGACATGGTCGGGTCGAGTGCGTCACTAAAATCCGTAGCGGCGCGCAAATTCCTGGGCAAGCTGCGATACATCTTCGCAGGCGTTGGCCCAGGGGGCAAAGTCGGGGGTATCCGAGATGATGCCGTCCGCTTCCCAAACGGCCTGGTGCGAAAGATCCCAGGGATCGCGTGGCTCGGGCCGGCAGGGAAGGTACGGTGTCTGGTACATGGGGTTCAGCAAGAAGAACGCACCGCCCTCGCAACGGTTGGCAAACTCACGCAGCGCGCGTGTCGCCGGGCGCATCTTGTTTGTTTTGAACAGCAGAATCGTGCGGGCGAGCAGATACCAAGGAGAGTTCTCGAGCGCGTCAGCCCCGATCTCTTCCTCGAGCTGGTGGGCCAGGGCAAAAAAGCCGTCCTGGTCTTCCAGGCGAGCGAGGGCGAGCAACACGGTGCCTGCGGCTCGGGTGGGGTAGCCTTCCGCCTTAAGAACACGGCGGGCGTAGTTGGCGGCAGCACGGTAGCGAGCGCTCGCCATGCACAGCTGCGAGATGGCCTCGAGTGTGTGAAGCCACCCGATAAGAGCCGGCTCGCTCACGGTGAGCTCTGCCGCCGTCACACCGTCCGTCAAAACCTTATTGGCCCAGTAGTGCGGGGCCTCCATATCAAACCCGGGCACGCTCTGTTGCAGGTAGTCGGCCGTACTCGCCTCGAGCTTCATCAAGTCGCCCAGGCAGGCATCGACGGGCGTGTCCGCCAGGATGATGGCGAGCAACTGGGCATCGAGGACATGCGCATCGACGCGAACAATCTTGAGCAGCTCATCGCGCATGTCGTCGAACAAGCGGTTGCGCGTCTGCTCAAACTCCTCGTCGCTGCCCATGTCCTCGATGCGGCGAAGCTCGTCGAGTAGGTGACGATGAACGCCGGCATAGGACAGCAGCGCCTGGGCATGCTCGGTCTGCGCATACTTATGAGGGTTGACGCTCACGTCGTTATGGACAAGCTCGCGTGCTGCATCGGTGAGTTCGGGGTGCGACGCAAGGTAGGCGCGCTCCAGGTAGGCGGGGAGGTAGACGCTTGGATCCATTAGAGGTCTCCTCCCTTAAACGGCAGGCCCTGCTCGGCCGCCCGCAGGATGCGCTCGTCGATCTGGGAACGCACGATATCGTTGGTGGCGACCCAGGCGGCAAAGCTGGCGTTGTCGGGGGCGCCCAGGCCCTCCTGCAGTACCGGCGTCGCCTCGGACAGCGCGAGGACAAGCTCGTCGGTGGAGCCCGCACCCACGTTGACGCGGGCATAGACGCCATCGGGAAACTCGGTTTGGAAGTAGAGCGCCTCGGCTGCGTGTGGACACGAGCGCGCAAGGATGCGCAAGTATTGCTCGGCGCCCTCGTAGTCCAGCTCGCGCCAGGCAGCGCTCATCAGCGCGATGAGCGTCCATGGGTCCAAGTCGCGCTCCGCGTCCTTGGGACGACGGCGCAGCGGCGTGTTGGCGAGATAGGGGACGGAGTGGGCAGAGCGAAAGCGTTTGAGCTCCTCGGCGGGGTATTCGAGCTTTGCCATGGCGAGCATCGCGGTGTGGCGGACGCCGGCAGGATCGTTGGGGGCAAAGTCGAGGCTGCGGTTTGCGGCTTCGAGCGACATGCGGTAGCGGCCGCTAATGAGGGCGCGCGATGCCAAGGCGGCAAGCCAGCGCAGGTAGGGGCGGCGCATAAGGTCGCCAGCGGCCTCGCGCTCGTAGGGGTCCTGCGCCGAGGCGATCTTGAGCGCCAGGTCGTGCTCCACCTCGTCGCACTTGGACACCAGATACTGCACGTATTCCTCGTTGGATTCGGCGGTGAGGGCGGTCAGCATGCGCTGGGCATCCCAGTTGGCCGGATCGAGCGCGGCTGCCTCGCGGAGCATGTTCTCGGCAGCTGCCTCTTCTTGCTCTGCCTGGGTATCGTCAGGGATAAAGGGAATGCGGTAGTCGACAGCCTCGACCACCTTGGCAATGAGGTGCCCGGCGCGGTCGCGGTCGTGCACGATGAGCGGTGCGGGGTTGCGGGTGAATTGTTCCATCAGACGCTCTACGGCGGCACCGTCGGTGAGCGGGATATTGTCGCGGCGCAAGGCCTCAAGAACGAGGCGATGGCAATCCTCTTGAATGGGATCGAATGCCATGGGGCCTCCTTTGCTGCGGTTAGGGTTCAAATGTTTCTATATAAGGTTCTAGTTTACCCGCATGTGGCACACCGGGGGTGCCGCACTTGGACTTGCACCTTTGCACCACGAAGACGGATGTCGCACAAATGTCGGCACCTTGGACGACCGAGTGGTATCACGGTGCCGCAAACGGTCGATTTTTGGCGGCGAACGGTGCATATTTTGGAGGGGCACGGTCCTGCCCGGGATATGTAGTCAACCTTGATAAAACGTTTGCCCAGCTTGGGAGTATGAATGCCGCACAAGGGTCTTCAGGGATAGAAAAAACGTTTCATCATTGGCGGCTTTAGGTGAATAACTGACCAACCAGAACGGTAAAATAGTGTTTGTCTGAGCGTTGAGACGTTTAGACATCGCGCATTGTCATCGCCGGCAACGCGCAAACCGGTCCTAACGGAGCCAATTGGGTGCTCCGTTATATACGCAAGTCTAAGAGGGGCTTGTTTAGGAGGCACAGTATGGGACGTTTTACCAATCCTCGCGATCTGTACTTTGGTGAGGGCGCTCGCCACGAGGTGAAGAACCTCAAGGGTAAGAAGGCCATCATCGTTTCTGGCGGCAGCTCTATGCGCCGCGGCGGGTTCCTGCAGGACGTTGAGGCCGACCTCAAAGAGGCCGGCATGGAGGTCAAGCTGTTCGAGGGCGTCGAGTCCGATCCCTCCATCGAGACCGTCATGAAGGGCGCAGCCGCTATGCGCGACTTCGAGCCCGACTGGATTGTTGCTATCGGCGGCGGTTCGCCCATCGATGCTGCTAAGGCCATGTGGGTCTTCTACGAGTATCCCGAGGAGTCCTTCGACAACATTATCCAGCCGTTCAGCTTCCCCGAGCTGCGTCAGAAGGCTCACTTCTGCGCCATTTCCTCTACCTCCGGCACTGCTACCGAGGTCACCGCATTCTCCGTCATCACGGATTACGAAAAGGGCATCAAGTACCCGCTGGCCGACTTCAACATCACCCCTGATGTCGCCATCGTCGACCCCGAGCTCACCTACACCATGCCCGCCAAGCTGTGCGCTCACACCGGCATGGATGCTCTGACCCACTGCATGGAGGCCTACGTTTCCACCTGCGCCTCTATGTTCACCGACGCCAACGCTCTGCACGGCATCCGCGAGATCGTCGAGTGGCTGCCCAAGTCCTATGCTGGCGACCATGAGGCCCGTCAGCACATGCACGAGGCTCAGTGCATCGCCGGTATCGCCTTCTCCTCGGGCCTGCTCGGCATCGTTCACTCCATGGCTCACAAGACCGGTGCTGCCTTCGAGAACGGCCACATCATCCACGGTGCCGCTAACGCCATGTACCTGGGCAAGGTCATCCAGTGGAACTCCAAGGATCCCCGTGCTGCCGAGCGTTACGCTTACGTGGCCAAGGAGATCCTGCACCTTCCCGGCGAGACCAACGAGGAGCTCATCGCTGCGCTCGTCCAGAAGATCCGCGACCTCAACGACCAGCTCAACATTCCGCAGTCCATCAAGGATTACGCGAATGGTGGCGTGAAGGTCGACGCCGAGAACCCGCAGATGGTTTCCGAGGAGGAGTTCCTCG
Organism: uncultured Collinsella sp.; assembly: GCA_902494165.1. Classification (GTDB taxonomy): domain Bacteria; phylum Actinomycetota; class Coriobacteriia; order Coriobacteriales; family Coriobacteriaceae; genus Collinsella. Next base: position 50,048 of record CABUSD010000012.1, read on the forward strand.
CCAAGCTGCCCGAGATTGCCGCGAACGCCGAGCAGGACGCCTGCACGCCCGAGAACCCGCGTGAGACCAAGGCTGCCGACTTCGAGAAGATCCTCAAGGCCTGCTACTACGACACCGACATCGATTTCTAATCGACTCTTGTTATCGTAACGAGGGGCTCCGCACGTATCTGTACGGAGCCCCTTTCTTTTTTCTTTTAGAGAATGGGATAGTTATGGCTGCAATTTTCAATAGCCCCAGCAAGTACATCCAGGGTCCGGACGAGCTCGCCAAGCTCGGCTCCTATGTCGAGCCGCTCGGCGCTAAGGCCCTCGTCATCGTGACGCCTTCGGGCAAGAAGCGCGTCGGTGCCAAGATCGAGGGCGGCTTTGCCGAGGCCAAGGCCGAGCTGCTGTTTGAGGACTTTAACGGCGAGTGCTCCAAGGGCGAGGTCGATCGCCTGGTTGCGCTCGCCCGCGACAACGGTTGCGACATCATCGTCGGCGTCGGTGGCGGCAAGATCCTCGACACCGCCAAGGCCGTCGCCTATTACCTGGAGTCCCCGGTTATCATTTGCCCCACCATTGCTTCGACCGATGCACCGTGCTCGGCACTTTCGGTGCTCTATACCGACGACGGCCAGTTCGATAAATATCTCTTCCTTAAGGCAAACCCCAACATTGTCCTGATGGATACGACGGTTATCGCGGCGAGCCCAGTGCGCCTGACGGTTTCCGGTATGGGCGATGCGCTCGCAACCTACTTTGAGGCCCAGGCGACGCACGATGCCGACGGCGGCACCTGCGCCGGCGGTAAGGGCGGAATGGCCGGCCTGGCGCTCGCCAAGCTCTGCTATGAGACGCTCATGGCCGATGGCGTCAAGGCCAAGGTTGCGCTGGAGAAGGGTGCGCTCACGCCTGCCGTCGAGCACATCATCGAGGCCAATACGCTGCTTTCGGGTATTGGCTTTGAGAGCTCGGGCCTTGCCGCTGCTCATGCCATCCACAATGGTCTGACGATGCTGCCCGAGTGCCACAGCATGTATCACGGCGAGAAGGTCGCCTTCGGCACCATCGTCCAGCTGGTACTCGAGGATGCCCCGACCGAGAAGCTCGAGGAAGTCTTGGGCTTCTGCATTGAGCTGGGCCTGCCGGTCACGATGAAGGAACTTGGCGTTGCCGAGGTTACGCGCGAGAAGGCCATGATTGTTGCCGAGGCCGCGTGCGCGCCCGAGGACACCATGTGCAACATGCCGTTTGAGGTGACGCCCGAGATGGTCGCAAACGCCATCCTGGGTGCCGACGCACTGGGCCACTACTATCTCATGGATGAGTAAATCAAGCTAAGGAAGGGGCAAAGCCAGCAGATGGCTTTGCCCCTTTTTGCTATGGCGCAAAGGGGTCAGGTTACTTTGCACCAATCGTTGTTTGATGAAGGGCGGATTCTCGTATGGCGCTTCCTATGGTTTACGGCGGTCCCGGTCGGTATGTTCAGGGGCCGGGCGAACTCTCGCGTCAGGGCAGGTATTTGTCATGGTTGGGCTGCGCTGCTTACGTCTTGTTTGACCAGGGCACCGAGGATCGGCTGTGCAGGCAGATCGTCGATGGATTTCTGGACGATGATCTAAGCGAGCCGTTCTTTAAGATTTACAACGGTCCGTGTACGGAAGATGCCGTTGTCGAAATGGCCAAGGAAGCCCGGGCCGAGTATTGCGACATGGTGGTGGGCATTGGCGGCGGCAAGATGCTCGATATCGCCAAGGCCGTTGCGTTTTATGCTGAGCTGCCGTTGTGCGTATGCCCCACGGCGGCTTCGATGGACGGTCCGTGCAGCGAGATTTCCGATGCCGATCTGCAGGGTGTTGCAAATGCGGTCTTTAGAAACGAGCGCAATATGGCCAACGAGCAGGCCAAGGTGACCAAACAAAAACTCGTGCAGCTCATGTGCGAGGCATAGCTTGGCACTTGATTGACCTTGTGCAATCGAGGCGGCGATAGGCCATGGGCTATTTGCCGCAAAGATGCTCCGCGTGTAATTTGCCCGAGGCGTGGGCCGATAGCGTATCATTATCTCTTGCTTGTTTGCACTGCTCAGGGAGGGGCCGCGCATGGCGCAGGAACACGATCTGTTTGATGACATTATCGAGATCAGCAAGGGTTTCGACTTTCTTAAAAACCCGCTTGGCGGCGTGACCGATGCACTCGATCCATCGGCGCCGCAGTGGAATCCTGCCGACTACAAGGAGCGCCCGCGCGGCAACACCATTCCGTGCTTGACCTGCAAAAACGAAAAGAGCGGCTGCACCGCGTGCATGGACGTGTGCCCGGTCAACGCTATCGAGGTCGAGGAAGACGCCATCGAGATCCTCGACTCCTGTCGCAAGTGCGGCCTGTGCGCCGCTACTTGCCCGACGGAGGCGATCATCTCTCCGCGCCTTGCACCCAAAAACGTCTACGACGACATTGTCTCGGCGGCTACGAGCCACGAGACCGCCTACGTTACCTGCACGCGTGCCCTTAAGCGCATGCCGCGCGAAAACGAAGTCGTCGTTGCCTGCGTGGGCGATATTACGGCGGAGACCTGGTTCTCGGTACTGGCCGACTATCCCAACGTGAGCGTGTACCTGCCGTTGGGCGTGTGCGATAAATGCCGCAACACCGGCGGTGAGGACATTCTTGGCGAGGCGATTGCGAAGGCCGAAGAGTGGTCTGGCACGGGTATGGGCCTAGAGGTCGACCCCAAGAGCCTCAAGTGCCATAAGCGCCGCGAGTACGAGCGCAAGGAGTACATGGAAAAGATCGCCCGCACCACGGGCCTGACGGTGACCAAGCTCAATCCGGCGACGGCGGCGCTGGCCTCGGTGACGCAAAAGCTCAAGGCCCATCGCCATCAGATTACCCAGCTGGAGCGCACGCTCAACACCATGTGCGGCACCACGACGACCAAGCGTCGCCGTTCGCTCACGCACGGGCGCCAACTGGTGCTCTCGACGTTGCAAAACCACCCCGAGCTTGCCCAGAACATGCAGGTGAGCACGCCGGAGTGCGATTTTGACAAGTGTACGTCGTGCGGCGAGTGCGTCAACGTGTGCCCCACGTTTGCCTGCGATCTGGTGGGAAGCGGCCGCTTTGCGTTGGAGTCCACGTATTGTTTAGGCTGCGGCGCCTGTGTCAAGGTTTGTCCCGAGCATGCGCTCAAGCTTGTTGAGCACGATGCGTCCAATCTGGTCGTCGTCGATCCCGAAGCCGAGGAAAAGGCCGCCCAGAAGGCGAAGGCTCACGAAGAAGCTGAGAAGGTCAAGGCCGAAGCAAAGGCCAAGCTCGACAAGATGCTCGATCAGGTGGAGAAGCTCGCGGACTAGCTAAAAGAGCGTAAATGATGGCCGGTGGGACAGGTACTGCCCCGCCGGCCAAAAAAGTTGCGGTGGAATAGTTCCTGTTTTGCCCTTAAGCTGGCAATTCTAGGAACTATCCCACCGCAACTAATAGATGGTTAGTTCATGCTGCTTTGGTGGCCGGTTCGACCGGTACCGTTGCGCGTCACGGTTTCATGGAGCAAAAAGAACCCGGGGACCTGTTTGGTCTCGGTGTATTCCATAAGGATGCCGTCGGCGTTGTAGGTCTGCCCGCGTATAACGGCGAGTGCGTTAAAGTCGTCGAGATCGAGCACGCGCGTATCCTCGGGCGTGGGATGCTCGATCGTTACATCGCGTTTGCCCGTGGCAATCTTAATGCCAAGGTCTTCTTCGAGGTAACGATAGATCGAGTCGTTGACAATCTCGGGTGTCAGCCCCGGTACTTGTGAACTTAGGTAATAGGAGTCGTCGGAGCACACGGCTTGTCCGTCTGCATAACGGATGCGTTTGGCGCGTGTGAGCTCACAGCCTTCGGGAAACCCGGTAATCTTGGAGAGCGCCTTGCTGCAGATGAGGAGCTCAAAGACGGTGGTGACAGTCTTGAGCTCAAAGCCTCGGTTGACCGCGATTTCCTTAAAGGTCTCGAGTCCGCCGCCGCCACGACTCGTCTCGTCACTGATGTTGCGAATGACGCGCATGCCTTTGCCTTGCTGGGGGAGCACGTAACCATCTGCCGCAAGCATCGAGATGGCGCGACGGACCGTCATGCGCGAACAGTCAAACAGCTGCGTGAGCTCAGTCTCCGAAGGCAGATAACTCTGATAGGCGTATGTGCCGTCGTCAATCGACTGCTTCACGTTGTCATAAATAGTTTGGAAGATGGCTCGCGCCATGACGGTCTCCTAGAGCTGGGTGCGTGAACGACGGATGGGGGCCGCCCGCGCAGGTGTCAATCGATTTACTTGCCGGGGTCGATTATATATTTGCCCATGGCACGCAGGGCCGGGTCTGACAGGATGGCGCCGAGTTCGTCGAGGGAGGCTACCTTTGCGACCATCGAGGATACGTCGAGCCTGCCAGAGTCGATGAGCTCGAGCGCACGACGCTGCGTATAAGGGTTAATGTAGGACGAGGTAAGCACAAGCTCCTTCTGGAAGACCTCGAAGGGCTTGACGGTGATTGTCTCATCGGGCTTGGTGAGGCCGAACATCATGACCGTAGCCTTGTGGCCGGCGATCTGGATGGCCTGCTCGATGGTGACGGGCTTGCCAACACACTCGATAACGACATCGACGTTGCCGACGCCCTCCTGCTTCAGGCGGGCCGGGACGTCCTCGTGGATGGAATCAATTGCCAGGTCGGCGCCGAGTTTGAGCGCAACCTCGCGCTTGCCTTCGACAGGCTCGAGCAAGACAACCTTGGTGGCGCCGGCGTTTTTGGCGAGCTGCATCATGAGCAGACCGATCATGCCACCGCCGATAACGACAACTGTGCTGCCGGGCTTGATGTTGCACATATCGATGCCGTGCAGGCAGCAGGCGACGGGCTCGGTCATGGCGCCCTGCTCAAAGCTGGTGTGATCGCCCAACTTGTAGACTTGCTGCATATCGACGGAGCAGTACTCGGCAAAGCCGCCGTTAACGGTGGTGCCGTAACCGGTCATATGCTCGCAGTAGTGGTTGATTCCGTCGCGGCAGGGTTCGCAGCAGCCGCAGGGATGGTTTGGGTCGATACACACGCGATCGCCCGGTTTAAAGCCAGCGACGTCGCTGCCCACGGCCTCGACAACGCCCGCAAACTCATGACCAAGGATCGTGGGCGGGGTAACGTCGGCTGCACCCTTGTCGCCTTCATAGATATGAACGTCGGTACCGCAGACGCCGCAAGCTTTGACGTTGATCAGAACGTCGCGCCTGCCCACGGCCGGCTTTGCCGATTCCTCGACTCTGAGGTCGTGCTTTCCATAGAAGACCGCGCTTTTCATGGTGACTCCTTAACGTGGCGGTGAATGTTGTAATGAAGTATAGGTATGCAAACATCCTTATACAAGCCTATCTAGACAAGTTGATAAATATTTTGTTTTAGAAGTTTTAGACAAACAGGCAATAACAGGCAAAACCTTTGAAATAAACCGTTCACCGTCAATTATCGACCGCTGACCGAACATGGAAACCGTATTAACTTGTCTAGATAAGTGATATGATAAAAATAGAAGCGCAAGAAGTCAGGGAAGCGGGCCCACCCGTCCTATTGCACGAGGTACACGCAAACGGCGCGTCTGCGGTCTCGAGTGAAGCCAAAACCGCAGCGCTCCGAATGAAGAGAGGGGGATTCCCCGTCATGATGCAAAAGATACAACGTTTTGGCGGTGCAATGTACACGCCTGCAATTCTTTTCGCATTTTCCGGAATCGTCGTCGGCCTGGGTACGTTGTTTACCACCGAGGCGATCTTTGGCGAGATGGCCACTGCGGGCCATCTTTGGTTTGATTGCTGGAATGTGCTGCTCCAGGGTGGTTGGACGCTCTTTAACCAGATGCCGTTGCTGTTTTGCGTAGCGTTGCCAATCTCGCTCGCGAACAAGCAGAACGCTCGCTGCTGCATGGAGGCTTTGGCCATCTACCTTACCTTCAACTACTTTGTAAGCACAATCTTGGGGCAGTGGGGCCCTGTCTTTGGGGTCGACTACTCTGTCGAGGCGGGCAGCGGTACTGGTCTTGCCACTATCGCAAGCATCAAAACGCTTGATATGGGCATCATGGGCGCGCTTATCATTTCAGGTATCGCCACGATGCTTCACAACAAGTACTTCGACACCGAACTTCCTGAGTGGCTGGGCGTGTTCTCGGGCTCCGTGTTCATCTATATGATCGGTTTCTTCGTTATGGTTCCGGTCGCTCTTATCGCCTGCCTGGTGTGGCCGCATGTTCAGGCTGCTATCTCTGCCTTCCAGGGATTCATCCTTTCCGCCGGTACGTTTGGCGTGGGTGTCTTTGCTTTCTTCGAGCGCGTGCTGATCCCTACAGGCCTGCACCACTTTATCTATACGCCGTTCTATTACGACAACGCGGCGGTCAACGGCGGCATCTTTGCTGCTTGGGCCAACATCCTGCCCCAACTGGCTGCCGATCCGAGCATTGCTCTTAAGGATGCCGCACCCTGGGCTGCCTATACCTGCCCTGGTTGGACTAAGGTCTTCGGCTCGCTTGGCGTCGCCATTGCGTTTTATATGACCGCCAAACCCGAGCGCAAGCAGCGCGTCAAGGCTCTGCTGATCCCGGTCACCCTTACCGCTATGCTTTGCGGTATCACCGAGCCGCTTGACTTCACCTTCCTGTTCATTGCGCCCGGCCTGTTCGTCGTCCACTGCGTGCTCGGAGCGCTCGGCTGCATGGCTCAAAACCTCCTTGGCGTCGTGGGCATCTTCGACGGCGGCATCATCTCGATGCTCTCGTGGGACTGGCTGCCCCTTTGGGCCGCACACGGTCTGCAGTACGCCATCTCCATCCTTGTCGGTCTGTGCTTTACCGCCCTTTGGGTCGTGGTCTTCCGTTTCCTGATCGTCAAGTTCGACTTTAAGACCCCCGGTCGCGAGGATGACGATGTTGAGGTCGAGCTCAAGTCCAAGGCCGACTACAAGCAAAAGCAGGGCGGTGCTGCTGACAAATCGGTCGCCCAGAGTAAAGATGATGAGCGCTTGGTGCTTGCCGAAAACATCCTCGATCTGCTCGGTGGCACGGATAACATCATCGATGTAACTAACTGCGCTACCCGTCTGCGCGTTAACGTCAAGGACAAGAGCGTCGTTGCACCCGAGGCTTCCTTCAAGGCGATCGGTACGCATGGCTTGGTGGTTCAAGGTCAGTCAATCCAGGTCATCATCGGCCTTACCGTCCCGCAGGTTCGCGAGAAGTTCGAGAGTCTTCTGAAGTTCGAGAGCCTTCTGTAAACCATCGTCCATCGAAACAATCGGCCTTGCAGAGCCGGTATGCACCGCAAGGCCGATTCTAGAGATAAAAAACTCCACTTCTAGGTAACAATTCCAAACCGTACAGGCCGCGTGCGGGGATGGATTGAGCAAGCGGCCAGAATGAGGAGGACATCATGTCCAAGAAAAACTATGCCGTGACCATTGCCGGCGGTGGCTCTACCTTCACTCCGGGCATCGCTCTGATGCTGCTTGAGGAGCGCGACCGCTTCCCGGTCAACAAGGTGACCTTCTACGACAACAACGCCGAGCGCCAGGAGATCGTGGCAAAGGCCTGCGAGATCTACTTCCACGAGAACGCTCCCGAGGTTGAGTTTAGCTACACCACCGATCCCGAGACCGCATTCACCGGGACCGACTTCGTACTTGCTCACATCCGCGTCGGCCTGTACGCCATGCGTGAGCTCGACGAGAAGATTCCTCTCAAGTACGGCTGCGTTGGCCAAGAGACCTGCGGCGCCGGCGGTATCGCCTACGGCATGCGCTCCATCGGTGGTGTCATCGAGATCCTCGACTACATGGAGAAGTACAGCCCCAACGCCTGGATGCTCAACTACTCCAACCCCGCGGCTATTGTCGCAGAGGCTTGCCGCGTGCTGCGCCCCAACAGCCGCATCATCAACATCTGCGACATGCCTATCGACCTTATGGATAAGATGAGCCGTATGTGCGGCATCAAGGATCGTCGCGAGCTGCAGTACAGCTACTACGGCCTCAACCACTTTGGTTGGTGGAGCAAGATCTACGACAAGGAGGGTAACGACCTCATGCCGCAGATCAAGGAGCACATGGCAAAGAACGGCTACTTGGACGGCATTGAGCACGAGGCCGGTAAGGAGCAGCACGTCGAGGAGAGCTGGATTCACACCTTCGGCAAGGCCAAGGATGTCTATGCTGTCGATCCCGAGACGATTCCCAATACCTACCTCAAGTATTACCTGTACCCGGACTATGTCGTCGAGACGTCTGACCCCAACTACACTCGCGCCAATGAGGTTATGGACGGCCGCGAGAAGAAGGTCTTTGGCGCTTGCCGCGACATCATCGCCAAGGGTACGGCCAAGGACGGCGGCTTTGAGCCGGATGTACATGCCAACTACATCGTCGACCTTGCCTGCGCACTGGCCGAGAATACGCTCGAGCGCTTCCTGCTGATCGTCCCCAACGATGGCGCTGTGCCCAACTTCGACCCGACGGCCATGGTCGAGGTGCCTTGCATCGTCGGCTCCAACGGCTTTGAGAAGATCTGCCAGGGCCCGATTCCGCAGTTCCAAAAGGGCCTGATGGAGCAGCAGGTTTCCGTCGAGAAGCTCGTTGTCCAGGCTTGGGTCGAGGGCAGCTATCAGAAGCTCTGGCAGGCACTCACGCTCTCCAAGACCATTCCTTCGGCAAGTGTTGCTAAGCAGATCCTGGACGAGCTCATCGAGGCCAACAAGGATTTCTGGCCCGAGCTTAAGTAAGGACTGCTGTCTCGAACTCTCACGCATCTCTGCTTCATTTGCGCCGCCGCGGTGTCCGGATTCGCCCGGATGCTGCGGCGGCGCTATACTTATACGGTTTGAAGTACCTGTACCAAAAGGAGCTGTCGTGTCCCTTTCCATCGGTATCGTGGGCCTGCCCAACGTGGGCAAGTCGACGCTGTTCACCGCGCTTACCAAAAAGACCGGCCTTGCCGCCAACTACCCGTTCGCCACGATCGACCCCAACGTGGGTATCGTCGATGTGCCCGATAGCCGCCTGCAAAAGCTTGCCGACATCGTCAACCCGGGCCGCATTGTGCCGGCGACGGTCGAGTTTGTCGACATCGCGGGCCTGGTGAAGGGTGCCAACGAGGGCGAGGGCCTGGGCAACCAGTTCTTGGCAAACATCCGCGAGACCGACGCCATCTGTGAGGTCGTACGCTACTTTAAGGACCCCAACGTCATGCGTGAGGTGGGCCGCACGGGCGAGTTCGTCGATCCCGCCGGCGATGCCGACACCATCATGACTGAGCTTATCCTGGCCGACATGGGCACGCTCGAGAAGCAGCTGCCCAAGCTCGAGAAGGAGGCCAAGCGCGACAAGGAGCTCATGCCCAAGTTCGAGGTGGCCAAGCGCCTGCTTGCCTGGCTCAACGAGGGCAAGCGCGCCGCATCCATGGAGATGACCGACGAGGAGCGTGCCGCCGCCAAGGGCCTGTTCCTGCTCACTATGAAGCCCATCCTGTATGTGGCCAACGTGGACGAGGATATGCTCAACGACGACCTGGCGCCCATCGACGGCGTCAAGCCGCTGCCCATCTGCGCCAAGATCGAGGCCGAGCTTTCCGAGCTCGATTCCGAGGACGCTGCCGACTACCTGGAGAGCCTGGGCCTGGAGCAGCCCGGTCTGGACGTGCTCGCGCAGGCGGCCTATAAGCTGCTCGGCCTGCAGTCGTTCTTTACGGCCGGCGAGATGGAGGTCAAGGCCTGGACGGTTCGTCAGGGCGCGACCGCCCCGCAGGCCGCCGGCGTCATCCACACCGACTTTGAGCGCGGCTTTATTAAGGCCGAGGTTATTGGCTACGACGACTACATCGAGCTCGGCGGCGAGCAGGGCGCCAAGGCCGCCGGCAAGCTGCGCATTGAGGGCAAGGACTATGTCATGGCCGATGGCGACGTCGTGCACTTCCGCTTTAACGTGTAAGGACGACGCATATGTTTAAATATGGCAAAAAAGCTGGCTACATGGGTATTGCGCTGCTCGTACTTGCGGTGATTCCGCTGGTGGTTGCAGCGTGTGTTATCCCCAACATTGGCCCCGAGGTGGCAACGAAGTTTAACGCAGCCGGCGAGGTGACGCGCTGGGGTAAGAGCTACGAGCTGCTGGCACTGCCGGTGCTCAACCTGCTGCTGAGCGTGGCGACGTACTTTACGGCGGGACGCCAGGCAAAGAACAACGAGGACTCCGCTGTGATGGCACGTCTTGCGTGCGAGCGCTACCTGCGTAACGGCTGCATCACGGGCGTGTTCCTCAACGTAATCAACGTCTACTTTATGTATTCGGCGATTACTGGAACGGGCTTTGGCTTTGGTTTCTAGCTTGTCCTTTTAGGCAACGAGCCTGCACGCATATTCAATGGCTGCTGCGAGGCCGCCGCTCGATCGTGGTTTAAAGACCATGTCGGCGGCGGCCTCGTTTTCGTATCCGGCGCCGCGAAGGGCAAGTGCGATACCGGCTTCCAGGAGAAGGGGCAGACCGTGTTGGCTGGTTGCGATTACGGCAGTCTGATTGAGCGAGCAGCTGTGCGCTTGGCATTGGATGGCAAGTTCACCTTGCGCCGGGCAAGGGACCAGAACGGCGGCGACGCGACTTGATAGCAATGCAAATGCTGTGCGCTCATCGGGCGAAAGGCATTCTGCTTCAACGACGACGAGCTTGGGCGGCGCGCTGTTTGTGCGAAGCGTGGCTCGGTACATGCGGACCGAAGAACCCGACATAGAAAACTCCTGTGTATTCGGCAAAACGTAAACTATAGTTTACGTTTATGTTCGGCTCCATTTCAAACTCGGCTGCATGGACGAACGTGCGAAACAGATTCTTGGCAGGCGGGTCGAAGAGACACGCAGGGACCTTGGTATCTCCAAGGTTGATTTTTGTGTGGCGACAGGAATCAGCCGACCCTACCTCGACCGAATCGAAGATGGGACGGCAAATTTCACGCTCAAGGTTCTATTTAAGATCGCACCCGCACTCGGCATGACGGTGTCAGAGCTTCTCGAGGGTATCGAATAGGGCGTTCCCCGCTGCTAATTGACGCTCTTTGGGCGGGTCCCCCTGGTTGCGATGTGCAAAATCGCGAGTATTCAGCACCTGTTCAGCCGTAGATGGTAGCCCGAGCGTCTGGCTTTGCCTTTTTGACAGTAGTTAATCCACACGCTTAATAAAAATGTGGAATAAATATTTACTAGATGGCCTCTTCGCCCTAAAAGTTCGTCTAACAGTAGGCCGATTCTATGCCTCCGGCGGAGAAATTGCAGAATACTCCGATTTTTGCACGGCCCGAGGGGGACCACCTGTCGTTTGAGGCTGCGATAAGTGGAACTGCCTTAGGGATTACGCCATCGGGATGCGGTCGTGGTTGACTTGGCTGTAGAACAGGCGCTGGATCTCGGTGGCATCGCGTGACTGGCCGAGTGCCCACATGGTTTTGGCCACGAGCGTCTCGGTGGTCATGTCATCGCCGCGCAGAATGCCCGGATGATCGGCGTAAGCGCGGCCGACCTCATAAACGCCCAGATCGAGGCCCTCTTCGGGGACCTGCGTGGTCATAACGACGGTGCGACCCGAATCGACCCAGCGGAAAATTGCCTCTTGGAACGACTCGCCGGACTCGCCAAACTCGGGAATACCGCCAATGCCAAAGGTCTCAAGAATTACAGCATCGTAGCTATCGGCTAGGGCGTCCAGGATACCCGGGTTCACGCCGGGCGTCAGCTTAAGGACAAACACGCGCGGGTCGATACTGTCGTAGAAACGCACCGGGTTTTCGCCCTGATGCGTGCCGTGGAGCCCGTTGCGCACGATGCGGTCGTTGCGGATGTAGGCAATGGGCGGATAGTTGACGCTAATGAACGCGTTAAAGCTCATGGTGCGCTGTTTGCGGGCGCGCGTGCCGGCAATGGCGACGCCGCCAAACACAATTGACACATCGTGCGAATGCTCGTCGAGCGCGTAGAGCAGGCTCTGATACAGGTTGAGCTTGGCGTCGGTAAAGGGGTTGCCCATGGGCTTTTGCGAGCCGGTGAGCACGATGGGCTTGGGGCTGTCCTGAATCAGATAGGAAAGCGCCGCTGCGGTGTAGCTCATGGTGTCGGTGCCGTGCAGGACCACAAAGCCGTCGTGGTCGGCATAGCCCTCGACGATGACGTCGCGGATACGCATCCAGTCGCTCGGGCGCATATTGGTACTGTCGATGTTCATGGGCTGTACCACGTCGAGCTCGCAGAGGTCCGAGATCTCGGGGACGCTCTGGGCGAGCTCCTCACCGGTCAGGGCGGGGGAGAGGCCGTTGCCGTCCTCGGTCGATGCGATGGTGCCGCCCGTGGCGATGAGAAGGATGCGCTTCATGCTGGTATTCCTATCGTATTTGCCGCCGCAGAGGCGGAGTCGTTCGGCAGTATTGTGGCACAGGGCGTCCAATGTTCAAACGTATTACATCATCTGTAACGTTTGAAAACACTTCAATTGCCGTCAAATAGGGGCCCAGGTCGTGCGTTTGCCGTGCGCTGATGGCTGCGAGGGGCGAGAAACCCCATATAACGTGTACACTATGGAGGTTATTTTCGTTCATTCACGCGGGTGGGCACCGGCTCCCCGCCAACAAGAGGGGGAACCATGGATCAAAAGGCTTCCGCAAAGGTCCTCGTACTCGACTTTGGTGCGCAGTACGGTCAACTCATTGCCCGTCGCGTCCGCGACCTCAACGTGTATTCCGAGATTGTCCCCTGCGACATCTCGGCCGACGAGATTCGCGATATGAACGCCTCTGCGCTCATCCTTTCCGGCGGCCCGGCTTCTGTGTATGCCGAGGACGCTCCGTCCATCGATCCTGCCATCTTTGGCCTGGGCCTTCCCGTCCTGGGCTTTTGCTACGGCCATCAGATCACGGCCGTGACGCTCGGCGGCAAGGTCGGCCACTCCGAGGTGGGCGAGTACGGCCGCGCCACCATCACGCGCACGGCCGGCGCCAAGCTCTTTAACTCCACGCCCATGGAGCAGACCGTGTGGATGAGCCACCGCGACGCCGTGTCCGAGGTGCCCGAGGGCTTTACCGTTACCGCCAGCACCGACGTGTGCCCGGTCGCTGCGATGGAGTGCCCCGAGCGCAAGATCTTCACCACGCAGTTCCACCCCGAGGTCAAGCACTCCGAGTACGGTCAGCAGCTGCTGAGCAACTTCCTGTTTGAGATCTGCGGCCTGGAGCCCAACTGGAGCATGGACAACCTGGTCGAGACCATGACGGCCGAGTTCCGCGAGAAGGTCGGCGACGACCGCGTGATTCTAGCCCTGTCCGGCGGCGTCGACTCCTCCGTCGTGGCTGCGCTGGGTGCCCGCGCCGTGGGCAAGCAGATGACCTGCGTGTTCATCAACCACGGCCTGCTGCGCAAGGGTGAGCCCGAGCAGGTGGAGGAGGTCTTCACCAAGCAGTTTGACGTCGACTTTATCCACGTCCACGCCGAGGACCGTTATGCCGAGCTTCTGGCCGGTGTGACCGAGCCCGAGGAGAAGCGCCGCATCATCGGTACGCAGTTCTGGAAAGAGTTCTTCGCGGTTGCTCAGCAGCTTGAGACCGATGGTAAACCCGTGAAGTACCTGGCTCAGGGCACCATCTACCCCGACATCATCGAGTCCGGCGCTCGCAAGACGGGCGGCAAGACGGCCACCATCAAGAGCCATCACAATCTGATCCCGTTCCCCGAGGGCGTGCACTTCGACCTTATCGAGCCGCTCGACCACTTCTTTAAGGACGAGGTCCGCGCGCTTGGTCTGGCGCTGGGCCTGCCGGGTCACATCGTGTTCCGTCAGCCTTTCCCGGGCCCGGGTCTGGCCATTCGCATCATCGGCGCGGTCGACAAGGAGAAGCTCGAGATCCTCAAGAACGCCGATGCCATCGTGCGCGAGGAGCTCGACGCCTACAACCAGCGTCTGTTTGAGCAGACCGGCGAGCGCAACTCCGAGCACAGCTGCTGGCAGTACTTCGCGGTCCTGCCCGATATTAAGTCCGTCGGCGTTATGGGCGACGAGCGCACCTATCAGCGCCCGATCATCCTGCGTGCCGTCGAGTCCAGCGATGCCATGACCGCCGACTGGGCCAAGCTGCCCTACGACGTGCTGGCCCGCATCTCCGGCCGCATCGTGGCCGAGGTTCCCGGCGCCAACCGCGTATGCTACGACATCACGTCCAAGCCGCCTGCGACCATCGAGTGGGAATAAACGTTATTCGTTGATTTCAAGCCTCTGACCTGCGAAAACAGGTCGGGGGCTTCTTATTTTGCAACCTCTGTGCAACCTTTGCGGTTTCGCGCCCCGTGAACAGGGGACGTAGCGCTGTTCACGTCTGGGCCCATGTCGGCACCGATCAATGCCCGCGCTGCTTCTGCTTGCGCTTCAGCTTCCGCTGCTCGAAGCACGTCGCCCGGGGTTCCTCGCCAGAGGAGAACCGACCGTTCCTTGCGAAACCGCGAGACCAGCTATATCCGCTTGCTGCGGGCTTGCTTGAGCCAGTTCCTCTTGAAAGAGCCTATACCTCCGAAGAACTTGTTGTACGTCTCACCGTTCTCCTTGGCCTCGCACTTGACCAAGGCAAGTTCGATGGTGCAGAGGTAATCCGCCACTTGCTCGAGGCGGTAGTCGGTCATCGAGGTCTTGCGGCGTCGGACGACCCCTTTTGAGAGGACCTTGCCCACCGAGCCGTCTCGCCCACGGAACAGAAGGAGCGCATCCTCGCGACCTTCGGCGACCTGTGCTGCGAGATGGAGGGCTGCACCATCGCGCAGGGCCCTTTCCAAAGCGAAGTGTCGAGCCGAAGTGTTGAGCGTCGGCCCTGAATGTTCAATGGCCGTTGTTTTCTGCCCCTCAAGTGGTGAACTTCTCCTCGGGGCTGTTGATTCCCCCGCGCGCCCCCTTCCGTTCTCTGTGTTCCCCTTATACTCCTTGTACAAGGAGGTAAGAAGTCATGGACAAGACCGCACAGGACAGCTTGGCAAAGAAGCCCGTCGACATGAGGGACAGGATTCTCGAGCATCTCGAGGCCCTCACCTCTGCCGTCTCGCTCGACGACCTTGCCCGTCTGTCCACCTCCGACATCGCCGAGACGCTCATCATCTCCAGGAGTCTGGCGAGCCAGTACCTCAACGACCTTGTTCGCGCCGGCCTTGTGGTTAAGGTGGCGGGCAGGCCTGTCCGTTATTTTCATCGCCGCGCGTTCCAGAAGCGTTTTCAGGTAAAGCTCTCTGCAAGCGAGTACGCCTCGCTCGCCGACCTCATCCAGGCGACGGGAATCGCCGATCACCGCGACTTCGCGCGTGCCGTGGGCTTCGACCTGAGCCTCAGCTCCGTTGTCGAGCAGTGCAAGGCTGCGGTTCAGTACCCTCCGTTTGGCCTGCCCATCCTCTTGAGCGGCGGCGTGGGTGTCGGCAAGTCTTTCCTTTCTCGCCTTGTGTACGAGTACGGCAAGAACCAGGGCTTGCTGTCCCGCGACTCCTCCTATGTGCGCATCGACTGCGCCGGGGTCCCGGACGCCGCCTCGTTCAACGGGCTTCTTGACGAGTCGATCGCGAAATCGCGCGGGGGTGTGGTCTTTGTCAACGGCATCGAGGCACTCTCTCCCTCTGCGATGGAGCACTGCCTTGCGACGGCCCTCGGGCTCGATGCCTCCCAGGATGCGCCGCGCGCTCGCCTCGTTCTTTCGACGGCGCTTTCCGCCGATGACCTGAAGGTTTCCTCGGCCTACAGCAAAATGCCCATCTGTGCCCGCGTCCCCTCACTCAAGGAGCGGACCCCCGAGGAGCGCGAGGATCTCATCTTGAGCTTCCTGCGCAGCGAGGGGTGCCGAATCGGTTCTGATGTGAAGATCAGCCGCGGCGCATACCGTTGCCTCGTGAACGCGGACTTTTCCGATAACATCGCCGGCTTGCGCGCCTGCGTGACGAACTGCTGCGCCAAAGCGTTCCTCAATCGCGAGGGCGACTACGTCGTCGTTCGCCCGTATCTTCTTCCCAGCGGGCTCCTCTCCTCCGCGCAGATCGATCAACAGCCCGACGATGGCGCTCTGATCGACGCGTCCCTGGATACCGCCGAGAGCACAGGGCCGGTCGAGCAGGCGCTCGATGCCCTGTGCTCTCTCGATGAGCGATTCTGCGCCGGGGAGCTCTCTGTCTCCGAGCTCGTCTCGCAAGCTGTCTCCGCTGTGCGCGGCGTTGAGGATCACTTGATCTTCGGCCACGGCGTCGCCTCATCGAGGTCGCGCGCCTTCGAGCGCGTCGTGGGCGCGGTCCTTGCCGACGCAGGTTCTTCTTATGGCATCGAGCTTTCGAGGAAGGTCACTTTTCTACTGGCCCAGGAGATTTGCCTGCAGTTGTGGCCGGGCATCGGCCTGGCTAAGCGAAAGTCTGCCTGTGCGGAGCAAATCTCCCATCTCCTCGGTGCCGTGACCTCCGAATTGCCGTTTGCCTCGAGCGTCTCCGATCAGGTCGCCGCAGACATGGAAGGGGCACTCGGAATCTCGCTCGATCACTTCACGAAGACGCTTCTGACGCTGTGCGTCGCATCGGAGTCTCGCGACGCGAAGGCCCTTCGGACGCTCTGCGTCATCTTGTCACACGGCTACTCGACGGCGACGAGCATCGCCGACGCGGCGAACCGTATGCTCGGCGTGCATGTGTACGAGGCGGTCGACATGCCCTACGACCAGCAGCTGAAGGACATTGTCGGTCCGCTCCAGCGCCTCGTCGACCGTCACTCGTACTGCACTGGGGTCGTGTTTCTTGTTGACATGGGCTCTTTGGAGGAGGCCTATAAGGCCCTCGAGAACGTTACCGACTCCACCATCGGGGTGGTGAACAACGTCTCCACCGGGCTCGCGCTCGAGATCGGGTCCGGGCTGCTCGGCGGCAAGTCCATCGCCGAGGTTCTTGGCGATGCGACCGCCGTGTGCGTGACGCACTGCAAGGTGATCGAGCGCGTCAACCGTGAGGACGCCATCGTCTTCTGCTCCGAGTCCGGGGTCGACGCCGCGGAGAGGATACGCCAGCTCGTCTCGCAGAGCCTCCCGTGCACCATAGGCGCACGCCTGCTCACGAGGCCCTTCAAGCAGCTCGTCACGAACGGGTCGAACGACGCCGTTTTCTCCGAGCACCGCGTCTGCGCCGTCATCGGCACGGGAGACCCCGGGATTGCCTCCGTTCCCTTCGTCGCCCTCGAAGACATTATGTCGACGGCGTCCGCCTCGAAGGTCGATGCCGTGTTCGGCAGGTGGCTTGACGCTTCCGAGCTCTCTTCTTTCCACGAGAAGCTGCTTTCGAACATGACGCTGCAGAACGTTATCCGCTCCATCACCATCCTCGACCCGGAGCGGCTATTCCACGAGATCGAGAGCGCCGTGCACGAGCTTCAGCGCAGAACGGGCGAGAAGATCGGCAGCAACGCCATCATCGGGCTGTACGTTCACCTCTGTTGCCTCGTTGAGCGCCTCGTCACCCGCAACCCCATCGAGACCTACGTCGGCCAGGATCGCTTCGAGGAAGAGCACACCGACTTCATCGAGTCCTTCAGGCAGAGTTTCTCGAGCATCTCGACGCGCTATCGCGTGGAGGTTCCTGTAAGCGAGATCGCCTACGTCTTCGACTACATCAGCGTGAGCGCCGCCCCGGCGCGAGAGGAGCGTCTCGGCTCCTCGAGCCTCCTGTTCGACGAGTGACCCCCGCGCCGTCACGAGCTGACCGCGCGCCTTCAATAATCCGATAACCCCTTGCCCGGCGCGAATCCGGATAGCGCCGAGGCAGTACCGAACGTAAAACTTCATTTGATAGGAGCAAACATGAGTGTTGTTATGGCACGAATCGACAATCGCCTGCTTCACGGCATCATCGTGACGCAGTGGGCCCCGGTGTCGGGCGCGACCCGAGTCATGGTCATCGACGACAAGGTCGCCGGCGACGAGGTCCTGAAGTCCACTATGAGGATGGCGCGCCCCGCGGGCATGGCCGTCTCGATCATCTCCGAGGAGACCGCGCTCAAGAACTTCGCGGCGGGCAAGTACGACCGCGAGAAGGTCTTCGTCATCGCCAAGGAGCCCGAGACGATCCTTCACCTGGTCGAGTCGGGCGTCGAGCTCCCGTCGCTGATCGTCGGCGGCTCGCTCGTCAAGGAGGGCGGCGTCCAGCTCACCCAGCGCGCCTATGCCTCCGCCGAGAACGTCCAGAGCTACAAGGCGCTCATCGCCCGCGGCGTCAAGGTGACGGCACAGTTCGTGCCCGCCGACAAGCCCGTCTCCGTCGCCGACCTCATCTAAGGAGGGATCATGGTCAACTTCACTATCCTGCAGGTCGTCCTTTTGACCCTGCTGGCCTTCATCAAGCACGTGGACTACTACGGCATCCCGATGATCTTCGTCAACTATGCCGTCTTCTGGGGCCTTATCACCGGCGTCGTCATGGGCGACTGGCAGACCGGCCTCGTCATCGGCGGCACCATCCAGCTCATGCAGCTCGGCGTCGCGGGCTTCGGCGGCTCGTCGATTCCCGACTACGGCACGATGGCCATCATCGCCACCGCCTACGGCGTGACCCTGGGCGCGGACACGGGCCTCGCCATCGGCCTGCCGGTCGGCATGCTCGGCATCCAGCTCGACGTCATCGTCAAGATCCTCAACGGCTTCGTCGTCGAGAAGTCCCAGAAGTTCTGCGACGAGGGCAAGTTCAAGCAGATGAACGCCATCCTGTGGGTCTGCCCCGTGCTCTTCGGCCTGTGCGCCGCCCTGCCCGTCTTTGTCTCCGTGACCCTCGGCCAGCCCGCCGTCAACTGGCTCCTCGAGGTTATGCCCCAGTGGTTCCTTTCCGGCCTCACCCTCGCCGGCAAGATGCTCCCGGCCGTCGGCATCGCGATGCTGCTGCGTTACATGCCCACTGGCAAGTACTTCCAGTACCTGCTCGCCGGCTTCTTCCTCTCGGCCTTCCTGAACGTGCCCATCATCGGCGCCGCCATCGTCGGCGTTGCCCTCGCGATCGTGTTCTACCAGCGTGCCGAGAGGGACACCGAGCTCGCCGCCCACGCTTCCGCAGACGCCTTCATCGGAGAGGATGAGTAACCATGGAAAACGAGAACATCACCGCCGTCGCCGAGGGCAAGCCCTCCGGCTACAAGGTCACCAAGAAGGACCTGCGCAACGCGAACTGGCGCTGGCTCATGAGCGTGTGCACCTTCAACTACCAGACCCAGCAGGGCGCCTCAGTCGCCTACGCCCTCTCGCCGGTCCTGAGGAAGATCTACACGAACGACGAGGACTATAAGCAAGCGCTCAACAACCACTTCCGCTACTACAACACCCAGCCTTGGCTCGCCGCCATCATCCTTGGCGCCTGCGTGGCCATGGAGGAACGCGACGGCCTAGCGGCGGCGGACGCCGTCCAAGACCTGAAGATCGGCACCATGGGACCGCTCGCCGGCGTCGGCGACTCCCTGCTCATGACCATGATCCCGACCATCATGGGCTCCATCGCCGCCTACATGGCCATCGAGGGCAACCCCGTGGGAGCCGGCATCTGGTTCGCGCTCATCCTGGCCATCTTCTGGGTCCGCATGCACGCCCTCGAGTTCGGCTACAAGCAGGGCGTGAAGCTCGTCACCGACTTCAGCGAGAAGCTTCCCAACCTCACTGCCGCCGCCTCCGTGCTCGGCCTCACCGTGGTCGGCTGCCTCATCGCCTCGGTCATCGGCGTCACCTGCCCGATTAGCTTCAGCTTCGGCGACGTCTCGATGGAGATTCAGCCGCTGCTCGACAAGATCCTGCCTGCCATGATCCCCGCCGCCATCACGGGAAGCGCGTATTACCTTCTTACCAAGAAGAACGTGAGCATGACGGCCCTCATCCTCGTGGTGATCGTCCTCGCGATGGTCGCCTCCGCCGCCGGCATCCTCGCCTAGCTTCGACCCAAGAGATTGGTGAATCAATGAGAAAGATAGTTGTGGCGAGCCATTCCCTTCTCGCCCAGGGCTTCAAGGACACCCTCGAGTTCCTTACGGGTAAGAGCGACGCCGTCAACGCCGTGTGCGCCTACGTGAACGACAACGGCGAGGGGCTCGACGCGGCGGTCGAGGCGGCTCTTTCGGGCACTGACGAGGTCGTCGTCCTCACCGACGCGCTCGGCGGCAGCGTGAACCAGCGCTTCTCCCGCTTCGCCTCCGACCGGATCCACGTGATCGCGGGTGTCAACCTCCCGCTCGCCATGACGGTCGCGCTCGCGCGCCCCGACGAGAAACTCGACTTCGACGCCCTCGTCGACGAGGCGCGCCAGCAGATCGTCTACGTGAACGGTGCCAGTTCCGCCGAGTGCGAAGACGACGAATAGAGGAGGTCGACGATGAGAGAGTTCCTTAAGGACGTGTGGATGCACGGCGGTGAGGAAAGCCGCGCCATCACCCCCGAGAACATCACGGGCGAGAAGGGCCGTGCCGCCATGTCGGCCAGCCATCTCGGCGTCGGCCGCAAGGGCTCGTGCTGCGTGCCCCTTGAGTCCGGCGAGACCATCACGCTCGCGGACATCGAGGGCCCCGGCATCATCCGCCACATCTGGATGACCGTCCCCGACAAGACCGCCGCCGGCAGCTTCGTCATGCGCGACCTCGTGCTGCGCTTCTACTGGGACGACGAGGAGACCCCCTCGGTCGAGTGCCCTGTCGGCGACTTCTTCTGCAACGGCTTCGGTGAGCGCGCCATCGTCAACTCGATGCCCATCTGCGTGAACCCGACGGGCGGCATGAACTGCTACTTCGAGATGCCTTTCAGGAAGCACGCTAAGGTCACGCTTACGAGCGAGCACCCCGGGTTCATTAAGTACATCTTCTACACGTTCAACTACGCGCTCACCGACGTGCCGGACGACGCCATGTACTTCCACGCCCGTTTTAACCGCGAGCGCAGCACCCGCAGGGGCGTCGACTACACCGTGCTCGACGGCGTGCGCGGTAAGGGCTACTACGTCGGCACCTACATGGCCCTGTGCGCCCTGGAGCGCTATTGGTGGGGCGAGGGCGAGATGAAGTTCTTCCTCGACGGCGACGGGGAGTTCCCCACGGTCACCTCGACGGGAGCTGAGGACTACTTCGGCGGTGCCTGGGCCTTCCTCGACAGGCCGCCCCACGCGCTGCCCGAGGCGCAGTGCTTCAACACGCTGTTCGCCGGCTACCCGTACCGCTCGACGCGCGACGCCACGCGCGACCGCTTCAGCGCGGGCAAGCCGAACCCGAACCCGATGCTCGCGACCAACGACGACGCGCTTCCCAGGCACGGCCTCTACAGGTGGCACCTTCCCGATCCGATCTCGTTCAAGGAGGACCTGCGCGTGACGTTCCAGGACCTCGGCAACGACGACATCAAGCTCTACGAGCGCGAGGACGACATCTCCACCGTCGCCTACTGGTACCAAAGCGAGCCGCACGCCGTGCTCGCCCCGTTTGCCGCAAGGCAGGACCGCGTGCCCAGGTAGGGTCGCCTCGAAACAAGCCAACGTTATGGGCGCCCGCGGTTGACCACGACTGCGGGCGTCCCTTTGTAAGGAGGATCACATGAGCGAAAAGCAAATGAGGCTCGGCACCCTCGAGGCCGGCGGGACCAAGATGGTCTGTGCCGTGGTGTCCGGCGACGGCGAGGTTCTCGACCGTATGGAGACCCCGACGCTTACGCCCGCCGAGACCGTCCCACAAATGGTCGAGTGGTTCGCCGCCCGCGATGTGAACGCGTTGGGCATCGGCGCCTTCGGCCCGACCTGCGTCGACCCCAACGATGAGCGCTACGGTTCCATCCTCCAGACGCCCAAGCTCGCGTGGCGAGGCTATGGTCTTCGCGCCGCGTTCGCCGACGCCCTCGGGATTCCGGTGACCTACGACACGGACGTGAACGTTGCCTGCCTCGGCGAAGTAGTCTTCGGCTGCTGCAGGGGGCTCGAGGACGCCGTCTACGTGACCATCGGCACCGGCGTGGGCGCGGGCGTCATGTGCGCGGGCAGGCTCCTTCACGGCATGCTGCACCCCGAGGCCGGCCACATGCTGGTAAGGACCCGTCCCACCGAGGAGGGACGCTGCGTCTGCCCGAGCCACGCGAGCTGTCTCGAGGGCCTCGCCTCCGGCCCCGCCATCGCCGCGCGCTGGGGAAAGCCCGCGGCCGAGCTCGCGGACAACGCTGAGGTATGGGCGCTCGAGGGGGATTATCTGGGGCAGATGTGCGCGAACCTCGTGCTCATGTACTCGCCTCGCCGTATCGTCCTCGGCGGCGGCGTGATGCACCAGGAGCAGCTCTACGGCATCGTCCGCAAGAAGACCCTCGAATATCTGGGTGGCTACATCCAGACCGCCGAGCTTAAGGACATAGAGAGCTACATCTGCGCCCCGGGCTGCGGCGGCGACCAAGGAATCCTTGGCGCGGCCGAGCTGGCAAGAAGGGCGCTCGCGTAACTTGCGCTCTCTCCGCCATACAACGCGTTAAGGAAAGACGAGCGCTTCTTGCCAATTGGGCGGCAAGAAGCGCTCGTCTTTTGCATTTTTGCCTCTCAAAATCTTATTTTCACGATTTGCATTTTCATCCCGTTGTCACCGACCCTTGCGAGAAACCGGAAAAAGCCGCTGACGGAAGGGTCCCTCAAATCGTTGTAGCCCAGCATATAGC
>CABUSD010000013.1:0-69947 GCA_902494165.1 uncultured Collinsella sp.
AGTTTGTCGCGAGTTCCGCACGCAAAGGAAAGCACTTAATGTGCTTTCCGTCTTGCGCAGGACTGTAGAGCAGCAAACTTAAACAGCGGGCCGCCCGGACCGGGAATCCGCCCCCGCGCACAGAAGGGGATTCCTTTTGTGTAGGCTTTGCGGAAATGTGGATATTTTAGGATACGCCCGGCGGCGTGGTCTGTTGACGGCACAGCTAACGGCACGTATCCTATCGAACTGCGTGTTTCGTAGGGGGATGCTGACCCCTCGATTCAAGCCGTTGCACTTTACAGAAAGCTGGAATCATTCGAGAAGGAGTACGCTTTGCCTACTATTAACCAGCTGGTTCGCCAGGGCCGTCGTTCCGTGCCCAAGAAGTCCAAGAACGCTGCTCTGCAGCACAACTCCCAGAAGCGCGGCGTGTGCACCCGCGTCTTCACCACGAGCCCCAAGAAGCCGAACTCGGCTCTTCGTAAGGTTGCCCGTGTTCGCCTTGTCAACGGCATCGAAGTTACTGCTTACATCCCGGGTGAGGGCCACAACCTGCAGGAGCACTCCATCGTGCTCGTCCGCGGCGGTCGTGTCCGTGACCTCCCTGGTGTCCGTTATCACGTCATCCGTGGCGCCTACGACGCTGCTCCGGTCCAGAACCGTATGCAGGCCCGTTCCAAGTACGGTGCTAAGCGCCCCAAGGCAAAATAAGCCAGATAACGTTTTGATACTTTCGCCGTGTGCCGCCTAAGCGTCGCACGGTAGACACTTAAGGAGATTTCACATGCCGCGTCGTGCAGCAGCTAATCGTCGTGAGGTTCAGCCTGACGCCGTTTACAACAACCGCCTGGTGACTCAGCTCATCAACAAGGTCCTTCTTGACGGCAAGAAGGCCACCGCTGAGCGCATCGTTTACACCGCTTTCGAGATCGTTGCCGAGAAGTCCGAGGGTGGCGACGCTCTCGCTACCTTTAAGAAGGCTATGGACAACGTTAAGCCCACGCTCGAGGTTAAGCCCAAGCGTGTCGGTGGCGCTACCTATCAGGTCCCGATGGAGGTCAACTCCCGTCGTTCCACCGCTCTGGGTATCCGCTGGATCGTCAACTTCTCCCGCGCTCGCAAGGAGAAGACCATGGCCGAGCGTCTCGCCAACGAGATCCTCGATGCTTCCAACGGCCTGGGCGCTTCCGTCAAGAAGCGTGAGGACGTCTTCAAGATGGCCGAGGCCAACCGCGCGTTCTCTCACTATCGTTGGTAAGTTAAGGTAAGGAACTAACATGGCTAAGCCTAAGTACAAGCTTTCCGATACCCGTAACATCGGCATCATGGCTCACATCGATGCCGGTAAGACCACCACGACCGAGCGTATTCTTTACTACACCGGTAAGACCCACAAGATCGGTGAGGTCCATGAGGGCGCTGCCACCATGGACTGGATGGTTCAGGAGCAGGAGCGCGGCGTAACCATTACGTCCGCTGCTACCACGTGCTTCTGGAACAAGGACGGTAAGGATTACCGCATCCAGATCATCGACACCCCGGGCCACGTTGACTTCACCGCCGAGGTCGAGCGCTGCCTGCGCGTCCTCGATGGCGCTGTCGCCGTCTTCGACGCCGTTGCCGGCGTTCAGCCCCAGTCTGAGACCGTTTGGCGTCAGGCTTCTACCTTCAACGTCCCCCGCATCGCCTTCATCAACAAGTATGACCGCGTGGGCGCTGACTTCTTCAACGCTATCGAGACCATGAAGGATCGTCTCGACGCCAACGCCGTGGCCGCTCAGGTCCCGATGGGCGCCGAGGACAACTTCTGGGGCGTTATCGACCTGGTCACCATGACTGCATGGGACTTCAAGGCCGACGAGAAGGGCATGACCTACCCCGAGCCGATGGACGAGATCCCGGCTGAGTTTGCCGACATCGCTGCCACCAAGCGCGAGGAGCTCCTCGACGCTGCTGCCAGCTTTGACGACGAGCTCATGGAGAAGATCCTCATGGAGGAGGACTTCACCGTCGAGGAGCTCAAGGCTGCTCTGCGCAAGGGTGTTCTGGCCAACGAGCTCAACCTCGTCTTCGTGGGCTCCGCTTACAAGAACAAGGGCGTTCAGGAGCTGCTCGACGCTGTCGTCGACTACCTGCCCAGCCCGCTCGACGTTGAGGCCGTCACCGGTACCGATCCGGACACCGGCGAGGAGATCCAGCGTCATCCTTCCTTCGACGAGCCCTTCTCCGGCCTGGTCTTCAAGATCATGACCGACCCGTTCGTCGGTAAGCTCACCTACGTCCGCGTTTACTCCGGCCGCGCTGAGTCCGGCTCCTACGTTGTCAACGCTTCCAACGGTCAACGCGAGCGTCTCGGCCGCATCCTCGAGATGAACGCCGCCGAGCGTATCGACCGTGACGACGCCGCTGCCGGCGACATCGTCGCTTGCGTCGGATTCAAGAACTCCACCACCGGTGACACCCTGTGCGAAGAGGGCAAGGAGATCGTCCTCGAGAAGATCGAGTTCGCTAAGCCCGTTATCGACGTTGCCATCGAGCCCAAGACCAAGGCCGAGCAGGACAAGATGTCCCTGGCTCTGACCAAGCTCGCCGAGGAGGACCCGACCTTCCAGGTGTCCACCAACCACGAGACCGGCCAGACCATCATCGCCGGCATGGGCGAGCTGCACCTCGAGATCATCGTCGACCGTCTGCTCCGTGAGTTCAAGGTTGACGCTAACGTGGGTAAGCCCCAGGTTGCCTACCGCGAGACCGCTGGTCACGACGTCGAGAAGGCTGAGGGCAAGTTCGTCCGTCAGTCCGGTGGTCGCGGTCAGTACGGCCACGCCGTCATCAAGCTCGAGAAGATGGAGGAGGGCTTCGGCTACGAGTTTGTCAACGCTATCGTGGGCGGCGTCGTGCCCAAGGAGTACATCCCGTCCATCGACAAGGGCATCCAGGAGGCCCTGAACACCGGTGTTATCGCCGGCTTCCCGGTCCTCGACGTCAAGGTCACCCTGTTCGACGGTTCTTACCACGAGGTCGACTCCTCCGAGGCCGCCTTCAAGATCGCCGGTTCCATGGCCATCAAGGACGCCCTCAAGAAGTCCGATCCGCAGCTGCTCGAGCCGATCATGGCTGTCGAGGTCGAGACCCCCGAGCAGTACATGGGCGACGTTATGGGCAACCTCTCCGGTCGCCGCGGCAAGATCGAGGGCATGGAGGATCGCAAGAACAGCAAGCTCATCCGTGCCAAGGTGCCGCTGGGCGAGATGTTCGGTTACGCTACCGACCTTCGCTCCCAGACCCAGGGCCGTGCATCCTACACGATGCAGTTCGACTCTTATGAGCCTGCGCCCAAGTCCATCGTGGACGAGGTCATGAGCAAGAACGCCTAAGTTCGAGCTCCCTGTTACGTAATCCGCGAGAACATCTCTCGCACTCTTTGGAGGTTTAAGTTGGCTACCCAGAAGATCCGCATTCGCCTCAAGGGCTATGATCACGAGGTCGTCGATCAGTCCGCGAAGCTCATCGTCGAGACCGCTCAGAAGACCGGCGCTCGCGTTTCCGGTCCTGTCCCCCTGCCCACCGAGCGCAACCTGTACACGGTTATCCGCTCGCCGCATGTGAACAAGGACTCCCGTGAGCAGTTCGAGATGCGCACCCACAAGCGCCTCATCGACATCCTCGACCCCACCTCGGGCACCGTTGATTCGCTCATGCGTCTCGACCTCCCCGCTGGCGTCGACATCGACATCAAGCTCTAAGCGATATTGCTCATAGCTTAAAGAGCCCCGCTGCCATTATGGTAGCGGGGCTCTTTTGTTTTGAATGGTGGCCTTGGGGGCCCGGATAATGCGGCCGAATGGGTGGCTATGGCGTCTTATTTACCCATGGGACGCAGCGATGCCTCCTCAAAATGGAAGGATCGCAAGTCGTCTTCTGTCTCGATGCACGCGCGACCAAAGTCATCGACCGTTTGAAAGATTCCACGCGCCAGTTCGTCCCCAGCGGGGGAACGGGCGATAACGTGATCCCCAATCCAATTGAGATGACCGATATATTCGCCGTGGACGGGCGCGAGCGGTCCGGCGTCTTCTTCCATGGCGTTGAGACGCTCTGCCCACGCGTCCACAGCGTTTACGACGGTGTGATAGACCTCCTTGAGTAGCACATCGACGGCGGGAACATTCTCGTTGAGGTCCGAGAGACCGATTGCCGGCAGGCCGCCATCGGGAACCTCCGAAGGCACATAGTTCACATTGACGCCAATGCCGCAGACGGCGAAAGGTTTGCCTTCGTTATCGCGTGCCGCCTCGACCAGAATGCCGCCGAGCTTGCGTCCTCGCGCGACCAGGTCGTTGGGCCATTTGAGGCCAATCTCGTTTGCAAGACCCTGCTTTTCGAGCGCCTCGAGCACCGCTAGGCCGCTGACGGCGGCAAGACCAGAGTACTTTGCAGGATTAACGCATGGACGCAGGACAATCGAAAGCAATAGGTTGCCGGCGGTTGAATCCCACTTGTGGCCGCGCCGGCCGCGTCCTGCTGTCTGAGCCCGGGCGGCAAGTCCTGTGCCGTGCGGCGCTCCCTGTTTTCCTGCTTCGAGCAGGTCATCGTTGGTCGATCCGGTTACGTCGACTATCGTTAATTTGGCATCCATAGCGGCTGCTACCTCCTTAATGAATAAGTGAATAACGTAATGGTGTCGTGAGGCAGACACAATGTGAAGCCTTTGTCGCATTTGGACAATTTAATGTTAACACGTCAACAATGACTGAAATGCGCTATCCTCTCTTGGTCGATGTAAACACGTCAACAACTCAAAGGAGGTTAGTGATGGGTTTCACGATACTGGGAACGGGCTCGGCTCTTCCCGAGCGCAGCGTTTCCAACGACGAGCTGTCCGAGTTCCTCGATACCTCGGATGAGTGGATTTTTACCCGCACCGGTATCAAGAGCCGCCACGTCTGCACCACTGAGTCACTCGACGACCTTGCCGTAGCGGCGAGCGAGCGGGCACTCCAGGTATCCGGAATCGACGCGAGCCAGCTGGATCTTATCGTCTGTTCGACGACGACGGGCGATCATCTCGTTCCCGCCGAAGCGTGCGCCGTTGCTGAGCGCCTGGGTGCCACATGTCCTGCCTTCGACGTTTCGGCGGCTTGTGCTGGCTTCGTTTTTGCGCTCGATGTCGCCGAGGGCTATATCGCCCGAGGTCGCGCCGAGCACGTGCTGGTCGTTGCCGCCGAGCAGATGACGCGCGCGCTCGATTGGACCGATCGTGCCACGTGCGTGCTCTTTGGCGATGGCGCGAGCGCTGCAGTCATGGAGGCCGGGGGAGAGAATCCCCTTGCTGTTGAGCTTTCGACGTCGCCTGACGTCGAGACGTTGCGCGTTCCCGGTCTGGTCGGTACCTCGCCGTTTAAGGCTTCCGCAGATAGCGCGAGCGTGCTGTCCATGAATGGCCGCCGCGTGTTCAAGTTCGGCGTCAACGCCATCTGTGACACGGTCCATAAGCTTGCGATCGATGCGAGCATTTTGGTCGAAGACATCGATCATTTTGTATTCCATCAGGCTAACGAACGAATCCTGAGCCAGGCGGTCAAGCGTCTGGGCGTGCCGGACGAGCGTGTGGTTCGCACGTTGCGCGAGACCGGCAACATTTCGAGCGCATGCATTCCGCTTGCCCTCGACCGGCTGGCAAACGCCGGTGCACTTCACACGGGCGACACCATCGCCCTCGTTGGATTTGGCGCCGGCCTGGATATAGGTGGCTATCTGCTTCGTTGGAAGTAGTTGCACATAGGAAAAAACGCCCCTAGGGCACAACCAAAGGAGAACTACCATGGCAGATCAGAAGACCTTCGAGCGCGTTTGCGACGTTATCCGCGAGACCGCCGGTCTTGACGATGTCGAGATGAAGCCCGAGTCCACGCTCGAGGAGATTGGTCTCGACAGCCTGGGCACCGTCGAGATCCTCGTTGCCGTCGAGGACGAGTTTGGCATCCAGCTCGATACCGAGGAGAACCCCAAGACAGTCGGCGAGTTCGCCGATACGGTCGAGGCGGCATTGGAGAAGTAGAGATGCTCAAGACTCCTCTCTGCGATCTGCTCGGCATCGAAAAGCCCGTGTTCCAGGGCGGTATGGCCTGGATTGCCGATGCCTCGCTGGCGTCCGCAGTGTCCGAGGCGGGTGGCTTAGGCATCATCGCGGCCATGAACGCCGACGCCAACTGGCTTCGCGACCAGATTCATGAGCTGCGCGCCAAGACGGATAAGCCCTTTGGCGTCAACGTCATGCTCATGAGCCCGTTTGCCGACGAGGTTGCACAGGTCGTGATTGACGAGCGAGTGCCGGTCGTCGTGACGGGCGCCGGCAATCCCGCCAAGTACATGAAGGCGTGGAACGAGGCGGGCATCAAGGTCATCCCGGTCGTTGCCTCGGTGGCGCTGGCGCGCCTCGTGGCACGTCGTGGAGCCACGGCGGTTGTTGCCGAGGGTACCGAATCGGGCGGCCATATTGGCGAGACCTCGACGATGGCACTGGTGCCGCAGGTCGTCGATGCGGTCGACATTCCCGTTGTGGCCGCCGGCGGTATCGCGGATGGCCGCGGGGTGGCGGCCGCCTTTATGCTTGGCGCCGCTGGCGTCCAAGTGGGCACGCGTTTTCTCGTTGCCGATGAGTGTACCGTCTCGGAGCAGTACAAGGAGATGGTCCTGAAGGCCAACGACACTTCGACGCGTGCGACCGGTCGCTCGACGGGACATCCGGTGCGCGCCCTCAAGAGCCCCTTCACCAACGCCTATGCCAAGAGCGAGGGTTCCGGTGCGAGTGCCGAGGAGCTCGGTGCTATGGGAACCGGTGCGCTGCGTAAGGCCGCCAAGGACGGCAACTACGAAGAGGGTTCGTTTTTGTGTGGACAGATTGCCGGCATGGTCAACGAGCGCCAGAGCGCACGCGAAATCGTTGACGACCTGGTCGATGGCGCCGAGCACGTCCTGAAGGGTGCGTGCGCATGGGTGGCGTAGCGTTTTTGTTTGCCGGCCAGGGTGCCCAGCACCCCGCGATGGGCGTCGACTTGATCGAGACATCGCCGGCGGCTGCCGAGGTGTTCGCCATTGCCGATGAGGTGCGCCCGGGGACGAGCGAGCAGTGCCGGAGCGCCTCCAAGGAGGAGCTCTCGCAGACCGAGAACACGCAGCCTTGCGTGTTCGTGCACGACTTGGCTGTCGCCGTCGCCCTGCGCGAGCGCGGCGTGGTGCCTGCCGCCTGTGCGGGATTCTCGCTGGGCGAGGTCGCTGCACTCACCTTTGCGGGGGCATTCGATACGCGAGCGGGTTTTGAGCTCGTGTGTGAGCGCGCGGCATTGATGGCCACGGCGGCCGAGCGTCACCCCGGCGGCATGCGCGCCGTCATCAAACTTGATGCTGCGCAAGTCGAGAACCTGGCTGCGCAGGCCGGCGAGGACTGCTGGCCGGTCAACTACAACAGTCCCCAGCAGACGGTTGTGGCCGGAGCGCCCGATGCGCTGCAGACCCTCGACGTCCTAGTAAAAGAGGCTGGCGGCCGCGCCATGAAGGTCGCGGTGTCGGGTGCATTTCATAGCCCCTATATGGCCGAGGCAACCTGTGGCCTTGCCGCATATATTGAGGCCGGTCACGCGCCGTCCCCGTTGCTCATTCCTGTTTTGGCAAATATGACAGCGGCGCCCTATCCGGCGGACCCCCAGACGGCATCGGATGTCTTGGCCAATCAGGTGAGCCATGCCGTACGCTGGGTCGATACACTGCATGCTCTGCAGGATCAAGGCATCGACACATTTATTGAGGTCGGCCCCGGCAAAACGCTGTCCGGCCTGGTCAAGCGTACGCTGAGCGACGTTCGTGTGTATTCGTGCGAGACGGCCGAGCAGGTCGCAGCTATTGCCGACGAGCTCGCATAGTCCACAGGGCTGTAACCCGAAAGGAATGACATGGGCAACTTGAACAATGGCGCGCTCGAGCGCAACGACTCACGTCGCGTGGCACTGGTCACGGGCGGCTCGCGGGGTATCGGCCGCGCCTGCGCTATCGGTCTGACGGAGGATGGCTACGATATCGCCGTCGTCTATGCCGGCAGCGTCGATGCGGCGCGCGAGACGTGCGACGCCTGCGAGGCGGCTGGCGCCACGGCGCGCTCATATCAATGTGACGTGGCCGACCCCGCTGCCGTCAACGCGTGCGTGGAAGCGGTCCTCAACGACTTTGGCTCCATTTGGGCGCTCGTCAACAACGCTGGCATCACCCGCGATGGCCTGCTCATGCGCATGGGCGATGACGCCTTCGACCGCGTGCTCGACGTCAATCTCAAGGGAACATTCAACATGACGCGCGCGCTCACCAAGACCTTTATGCGCCAGCGCGGCGGTTGCGTCGTCAACATGAGCTCGGTCGTGGGCCTGATGGGCAATGCCGGGCAAGCCAACTACGCTGCCTCCAAGGCGGGCGTGATCGGCCTGACCAAGGCGGTGGCGCGCGAGCTTGCGCCCCGCGGCGTACGAGTGAACGCGGTTGCCCCCGGGTTTGTCGAGACGGATATGACGGCAAAGCTCTCGGAGAAGGTGCGTACGGTAACCGAGGAGCAGATTCCCCTTAAGCGTATGGCGCAGCCCGAAGAGGTGGCCGGTGTGGTGCGATTTTTAGTGAGCGATGCGGCTGCCTACATTACGGGCGAAGTCGTACGCGTCGACGGCGGAATGGCGATGTAGAAACCAGGGCCGAAGAACGGCTTGGATGAGGAGACCATGATGGAACAGAGAGTTGCAATCACCGGTATCGGTGCCGTGTCGCCGCTCGGCAACACCGCGCTTGCCACCTGGGCGGCCATGTGCGCCGGCACGTGCGGCATCGGCCCGATCACGCACTTCGATACCGATGCGTTTGCCGTCAAGGTGGCAGCCGAGGTCAAGGGCTTTGACGGCAACGAGTACTTTGGCAAGCGTGACGCCAAGCATCTCGACCCCTGCGTTCAGTTTGCGATGGCGGCTTCGGACGAAGCCATGCACGATGCGGGCTTTGATGTCGAAGGCGCCATCGATCGCGAGCGCCTGGGCGTCTACGTGGGCTCGGGCGTGGGCGGCATGACGACGCTCGTCGACAACGTCCATACGATTGCCGAACGTGGGCCCCGCCGCGCATCGCCCTATATGATCGCGATGATGATCCCCAACATGGCATCGGGCAATATCGCAATCCGCCACAAGGCAAAGGGCCCGACCCTGCCCGTGGTGACCGCGTGCGCAACCTCGGCCCATGCGGTGGGCGAGGCGTTCCGCGCCATCAAGCACGGCTATGCCGACGCGATCCTCGCGGGCGGCGCCGAGGCTGCAATTATCCCCGATGCCGTTGCGGGCTTTACGTCCTGCCGCGCATTGACCACCAACCCTGATCCCGCGACGGCTTGCCGCCCGTTCGATGCAGACCGCGATGGCTTTGTGATGGGCGAGGGCGCCTGCGTGCTCGTGCTCGAGAGCATGGAACATGCGCAGGCGCGCGGTGCGCACATTTATGCCGAGGTCGTGGGCTACGGCAACACCGATGATGCCTATCACATCACGAGCCCTGATCCCGAGGCTGCCGGCATTGCCCGCGCGATATCGCTGGCGGTGACCGAGGGCGACGTCAGGCCTTCCGAGGGCCTCTACATCAATGCCCACGGCACATCGACCAAGCTCAACGATTCGTCCGAGACGGCGGGCATTAAGCGTGCACTCGGCGAGGACGCGGCGCGCGCCGCGCACGTCTCGTCGACTAAGTCGATGACCGGCCACATGATCGGTGCCACAGGCGCCATCGAGGTCATGGCCTGCGCCATGGCGCTCGAGCAGGGCGTGGTGCCGCCGACCATTAACTACCACACGCCCGATCCCGCCTGCGATCTTGACTACACGCCCAATCGCGCGGTTCGCGCCGACCTTACCTGGGCGCTTTCGACCAACCTGGGCTTTGGCGGACACAACGCCGCCATCGCGCTGCGTAGATATACGAGGAGCTAGAGCATGGATTCCAAAAGACTTGCCGAGATAGCCGATGTTATGGAGGACCGCGGCCTCACGCGCGTACGCGTTGAGGAGCCCGATGGCACCGCGGTCGAACTCGAGCGCGCGAGCGCCGCACAGCCGGTTGCCGTGCCCATGCCCATGCCGAGCGCTATGGCCGCTCCAGTTGCAGCTCCCACAGTCGCGCCTGCCGCACCGGAGCCCGCCGCGCAGACACCTGCCGCCGCACCGGAGCCCAAGGGCGCCGAGTTGACCGCTCCCATGGTCGGCGTTTTCTATGCTGCCCCGGCGCCGGGCGACGAGCCGTTTGTGCACGTGGGCTCTAAGGTCAAGGCCGGCGAGACGCTCTGCATCATCGAGGCCATGAAGGTTCTCAACGAGGTGACGGCAGAGGCAGACGGCGAGGTGCTCGAGATCTGCGTGGCCGACGGCGACCTCGTGGAGTTTGGCAGCTGCCTCATGAGGATCGGATAGGTGATATCCATGAACAAAGAAGAGCTTAAGGAACTGTTGCCGCATCGCGAACCGATGCTTTTGCTCGACGAGGCCGAGCTGGTGGGCGACGAGGCCCACGGCAAGATCACGAT
Source organism: uncultured Collinsella sp. (assembly GCA_902494165.1). Taxonomy (GTDB): domain Bacteria; phylum Actinomycetota; class Coriobacteriia; order Coriobacteriales; family Coriobacteriaceae; genus Collinsella. The sequence continues at coordinate 10,586 of CABUSD010000013.1, forward strand.
TACGGGCGACGAGTACTTTTTGCAGGGGCATTTTCCGGGAAACCCGGTGGTCCCCGGCGTGATCCAGTGCGAGATGCTCGCCCAAAACTGTTGCGTGCTGCTGATGGGCGATGAGGAAGCGCGCGGCGCGACGCCGTTCTACACGAGTCTGGACAAGGTGCGCTTTAAGCGTCCGGTGCGCCCGGGCGACACGGTTGATCTGGTGTGCACCATCACGCGTGCGCGCGGGCCGTTCCGCTTTGCGACGGGTACTGCGAGCGTCAACGGTGAGGTTTGCTGCCGCGCCGATATGTCTTTTGCACTCATGCACGAAAGTTAAGGAAGGCTTCATGTTCGACAAAGTGCTCATCGCCAACCGCGGCGAAGTCGCGGTCCGTGTTATCCGCGCGTGCCGCGATATGGGCATCAAGACCGTCGCCGTTTATTCCACGGCCGATGCGGACGCGCTGCACGTGCAGCTTGCCGACGAGGCGTATTGCATCGGCGGTCCGCGTCTTGCCGAGAGCTACCTCAACGACGATGCCGTGCTCACCTGTGCCGTAAAGTCGGGAGCTAAGGCAATTCATCCCGGCTATGGCTTTTTCTCCGAGAAGGCGAGCTTTGTGCGCGACTGCGACAAGTATGGCCTGGCGTTTGTCGGTCCTTCGGCCAAGGTGATCGACAGCATGGGCGACAAGGACGCCGCGCGTCGAACGGCTGCCGCGGCGGGCGTGCCCATCGTGCCGGGCTGCGATTTGCTCAAAAGTCCCGAGGAGGCAACGGCCGAGGCTGAGCGCATTGGCTGCCCCGTGCTTATTAAGGCGCGTGCGGGCGGCGGCGGTCGCGGTATTCGTAAGGTCGAGCGCGTGGAAGATGCGGCAAAGGCCTTTATTGAAGCACGCGCCGAGGGCGAGGCCGTTTTTGGCGACGGCGAGTGCTACATGGAGAAGTTCGTCGCGCCGGCGCATCACGTTGAGGTGCAGATTATGGCCGATAAGCAGGGCCATGTGTTTTCGCTCGGCGAGCGCGAGTGCTCGGTGCAGCGGCGCAACCAAAAGCTTATCGAGGAGAGCCCCGCGCCGTGCCTCGACGGACACGACGACATTCGTGCTCGCATGCACAAGGCAGCGCGTGACCTGGCTCGTGCCGTCGGCTACGAAGGAGCCGGTACCATCGAGTTCCTGTATTCGGACGACGGCAATTTCTACTTTATGGAAATGAACACGCGCTTGCAGGTGGAGCATCCGGTTACGGAGTTTGTGACCGATACCGACTTGGTCAAGTGGCAGCTGCGCGTGGCAGCCGGCCAGCCTCTGCCCTTTGAGCAGGAGGACATGCCGGTCCGCAACCACGCCATGGAGTGTCGCATCAATGCCGAAACGCCGGACTTTCTGCCGTCATGCGGAACGGTCACCGCGTTGCGTGTGCCGGGTGGTCCGCGCGTGCGCTGGGATTCCGCCATGTTTACCGGTGCGAAAGTTCCGCCGTACTACGACTCCATGCTCGGCAAGCTCATCGTGTGTGCGCCCACGCGTGACGGCGCCATTCGCAAGATGCGCTCGGCCCTGGGCGAGCTCGTGATTGAGGGCGTGAGCGAAAACAGCGAGCTTCAGCTCGACGTGCTGGCAAACGACGAGTTCTTGTCGGGCATGTATCACACCGATCTGATGGGGCATCTCTATGCTGATGAATAGAAAAGCGAAGACGGTCAATGTCCTTGAGGGGCCGATGACCGAGTCGTGCGCCGAGTTTCCCGCGCGCCACGTGTTTATCAAGTGCCCGGAGTGCCGCCGCGTGATCGATGAGGCGCGCCTGCACGACAACCTCGAGGTCTGCCCTCGTTGCGGCAAACACTTTCGCGTGAGCGGGCGCGACCGCATGCGCATGACGATTGACGAGGGCACGTTTGAGGAATGGGATGCCAGTCTGGCGCCGGAGGACTTCCTTTCGTTTCCCGGCTATGCCGACAAGCTCAAGAGCGTGAGCGAACGTTCGGGCGAGCGCGATGCCGTTGTGTGCGGCAAGGGCAAAATCTGCGGTTGCGATACGGCGCTCTTCTTTATGGACGCCAACTTTATGATGGGCTCGATGGGTTCCGTGGTGGGCGAGAAGATCTGCCGCACATTTGAGCGTGCGACCGAGCTGGGACTGCCGGTCGTTGGCTTTACCGTATCGGGTGGCGCCCGCATGCAGGAGGGCGTGACCTCGCTCATGCAGATGGCCAAAATCTCTGCGGCGGTTAGGCGCCATAGCGAGGCGGGCGGCCTGTATATCACGGTGCTCACTGACCCCACGACCGGAGGCGTAACCGCGAGCTTTGCCATGGAGGGCGATATTATCCTGGCCGAGCCCGATGCCCTGACGGCATTTGCCGGCCCGCGCGTGATCGAGCAGAACATGCACAAGCGCCTGCCCAAGGGATTCCAGCGCTCCGAGTTTTTGCTGGAGCACGGCTTTTGCGATGCCGTTGTTCCGCGTGGCGAGATTGCGCTCACGGTAGGCGAGCTGCTGGCGCTGCACGAAGGGCACGCGCCCGGCCTGGGGGCACCGCATGAGATCGTGCATACGGGTCGCCGCGGCAAAAAGCTGGGACACTTGTTCAAGCGCTCGGCCGCACCAAAAACCGCGCTCGAGATTGTCAAACAGACCCGCTCGGCAGATCGCGCCACGGCAGGCGAGATGATCTCGCTGGGCCTGGATGGATTTGTGGAGCTGCACGGCGACCGCTACTTTGGCGACGACGCCGCTGTGGTGGCTGGCATTGGCTGGAAAGACGGGCGCCCCGTAACGGTCATCGCCATCGAGCGCGGCACCACGACCAAAGAGCGCATGCGTCGCAACTTTGGCATGGCACATCCCGAGGGCTACCGCAAAGCGCGTCGCCTTATGCGCCAGGCCGAAAAGTTTGGTCGACCGGTTCTGTGCCTGGTCGATACTTCGGGCGCGTTTTGCGGCATCGGTGCCGAGGAGCGCGGCCAGGGCGAGGCGATTGCTCAGAATCTCATGGAGATGAGCGGCCTTAAGACACCGATTGTCTCGGTGGTGACAGGCGAGGGCGGCTCTGGTGGCGCGCTGGCGCTGTCCGTGGCCGACCGCATCCTGATGCTCTCGAGCTCGGCCTATTCAGTCGTGAGCCCCGAGGCCTGTGCGTCGATCCTGTGGAAGGATACCGAGCGTGCGGATGAGGCCGCCGAGGCGCTTAAGCTCACGGCCCCCGATCTGCTGGCGCTCGGCATCATCGACGGCATTGTTGACGATAAGGGCCTGTCGCATGAGGAGATCGCCGGTGCCGTCATGTCCTCGGCATTTGATGCCTTCGATACGCTTGGGCAGCTCGACGACGCGACCCTCACAAACCTCCGCTACGAAAAGTACCGCGCAATCGGTCGATACCGCACGATGTGACAAAGGGACAGCCCGCATGTCATATTGGGAAAGGCGTTCCATGCTACAAGTTTCTAACACCTCGTTTACAACGTCGGTTTCATCAAACGCCATGGCCGTGGTGGACTATCTGTCCAAAAGCATGATGTCGGCGCTGCCGTTTATTGTCTGCGCGGCGTTGTTCCGCACCGTCGCTGTCATTATGGGCGAAGGCATGCTGGGCCTGTGGTCTGCCGATTCCGATATCTATCGTCTGTTCTACAGTTGGCTCTATAACGCCGGCTACTACTTTTTGCCCATTTATCTTGGTTGGGCGGCCGCCCGCCAGCTCGGTTGCTCGGAGCAGCTGGGCATGATGCTGGGCGGCGTATTGATTGCACCCGATTTACTCAAGCTTGTCGATGCCGCATCGACGACGGGGGCATCGATGACTTCCGTGTATGGTCTGCTTCCTGCGCCGGTCAACGATTACACGACGACTGTTATTCCGGTTCTCATCTCGGTGCCCGTGCTATGGCGAGTGGAGTGTTTCTTTAAGCGCGTTATCCCTAAGGCCGTGGCGTTTTCGTTCGTTCCGTTTGCGACCATGCTTGTCATGGTTCCGGTTTCGCTGTGTATTACGGCACCGGCGGGCAGCTATCTGGGCATGCTGTTGGGCCAGCTTATGTTTATGCTTGGCAATTCCGGTGGCATCGTGTCGCTGCTCACGCTCATGGGGCTTGCTGCGGGCTGGGAGTTCCTTAAGATCGCGGGCGTCAGCAACGTTGTCCTATCGCTCGCCTATGCGCAGTTTATGAGTGTGGGAACGGATTCGTGCATCCTGATCGCCGCGACGATGGCAACGTTCGCCGTTTGGGGCATGCCTTTTGGCGCGTCGCTTCGCGTTGCGGATAAGGACGAGAAGGCGCTCATGCTGGGCTATTCGATCTCGGGCGTGCTTGGTGGCGTAAGCGAGCCGGCGCTGTACGGTTGCGGCTTTAAATATGGCAGGTGCCTGACGTGCATGGCCATTGGCGGCGCCGTCGGAGGCCTTGTTGCGGCCGTGGGCCACGTTACGGCCTATACCATCGGCATGACGAATGTCCTCATGGTCATTGGCTTTGCCACGGGCGGCATCTCGAACCTGCTGTGGTGCTGTGCTGCCGGCGGTGTGGCATTTGCGGTGTCTGCGGCGCTGAGCTACTGCTTTGGCGTGGTGCCGACGAAGGGGCAGACGACGGGGGATGGAGCCGATTCGCCCGAAACAGTGGCGAGCGCTGCTGAAGTAAGCGCATAAATCGATCGACAAAGGGACAGTCTCACATGTCACATTCCAAGGTCGTGGCCCGTGTGGGTTGCGGCCTTTTTGTATCTGGGGGACAAAGTGGCTACACTACAATCCGTTTGAGCAATAGATATATAGGTAGTACCGTGGGGGCGGATGTAGATGGTCGAGTGGATTGTTAAGCGCGCACAGGGCGACCGTGCGCGCGTGGGCACGTTGACGGGCGTGGTGTGTATTCTCGCCAATGTTGCGCTTTGTGCTGCGAAGGGCGCAATTGGTGTGGTTTCGGGATCGGTTTCGATCGTGGCGGATGCCATGAACAACCTGTCCGATGCCAGCTCGAATATCGTGAGCGTGCTGGGCTTTAAGCTGGCGAGCAAGCCGGCCGATCCCGAGCATCCTTACGGCCACGGTCGCTACGAGTATCTCTCGGGTCTGGTCGTGGCGGCACTCGTGCTGCTGATTGGCGTTGAGCTGGTGAAGTCCTCGGTTGAGCGCGTCATCCACCCTGAACCTGTCGAGTTCTCGCTTGCCCTGGTGGCAGTTCTAGTGCTTTCGATGGCCGTAAAGCTCTGGATGGCGGCCCTCAACCAAAAGCTCGGTGACCGTATTGAGTCCGATACGCTGCATGCGACCGCGCAGGATTCCAAGAACGATGTCCTAGCCACGGGCGCCGTGTTAGCGTGCGCAATTGTTTCGCAGGTGACGCACATCAATCTTGACGCATGGGTCGGCCTTGCCGTTGGCGCCTATATTGGCTGGAGCGGCTTTGAACTTATTCAAGATACGGTGAGCCCGCTTTTGGGTCAGTCGCCCGATCCTAAGCTGGTCAAGCACATTCGAGACAAGATCATGAGCTATCCCGGCGTTTTGGGCGTTCACGATCTGATGGTTCACGACTACGGCCCGGGCAGGAAGTTCGCAAGCGCTCACGCTGAGATGGCAGCCGAGGCCAGCCCGATGGAAAGTCACGACACGCTCGATAACATCGAGCAGTCGTTTAGGGACGAGGACGGCATGATCGTCACGCTTCACTACGACCCCATCGTGACCGACGATCCAAAGGTGGCGAGCATGCGCTTGCGCATTCACGTCATGGCCCAGGAGATCGATAGCCGCCTCTCGATTCATGACCTGCGCTGCGTGCCGGGTCCTACGCACACCAACGTGATCTTTGACTGCGTGCGTCCCTCGGATCTGCAGATGAGTGCCGAAGACGTAAAGCACGCGCTGACACAACGGGTCGAATCGGAATATCCCAAGTCGATTGCCAAGATTACGATCGACGAAGACTACGTAGGGCATACCCACGAGTAAGGCTATGCCGGCAAAGCAGGTTATGCAGAAGGGGAGAGCATGAAGAAGCTGTATCTACTCCGCCACGGTCAGACGGAGTTCAACGTCAAAAAGCTGGTCCAGGGCCGCTGCGATTCACCGCTCACCGACTTAGGCCGTCAGCAAGCCGGGATGGCAGCCGCATGGCTCAAAGCCCACGGCGTCGTCCCCGACAAAGTGGTCTCATCACCCTTAGGCCGAGCCATGGACACGGCAAGTCTCGTCGCATGCGAGCTCCTCGGCCCGGACGCAGCAGCCGAGCCCTGCGAAGGCATCATCGAGCGCTGCTACGGCACCTTCGAAGAAGGCCCGCACGACGCTCTGCCCACCGACGTCTGGGATCCAGGCGAGGATCTGGTCCCCTTCGGAGGAGAAGGAAGCCGCGCACTGCAAGAACGCATGGTAGGCACCCTCACTAATCTCATGGACTCCGAGGACACCGAAACCCTCCTAGCAGTAAGCCACGGCAGCGCCAGCCGCCAATTCATCAAGGCTGCAGCCCCAGAGGGCTTCGAGCTCCCAGCAAAACTCCCCAACTGCGCCATCATGATTTTCGATTTCGATGAGGCAAAGCCACAAGCAGAAGGCGAGCCTCATCAATGTAAGTTCACCCTCCAGCAAATAGTGGACCCCCAACAAAGTCATTAGTCTGAGCGAGCAGAGTTAAGCAGACATCAACGTGGCGTTCCCAGTGTGCGGCGGAGGGGGCGGGCCTGAGACATATTAAGGTTGTCGCGAGTTCCGCACGAACAGGAGAGCACTTAATGTGCTCTCCGTCGTGAGCAGGACTGTAGAGCAGCAACCTTAATATGTCTCAGGCCCGCCCCCTCCGCCGCACACTGGGAACGTGCCACGCACTTTACCTGCGTAAACAATGTGAGTGAAATATGAATCTCGATGGATACGCCCGCAGCCGTGTATACTAAACAGCTGTGTGAAACCAGGGGAGTATTCTGGCTGGACAAAATGCCTGCTTAATAGGGTTGTCAGGTAGTCCGGGCGAAATACAAGGCTGGGGAGCACGTCGTGTAAGTAGTGGTCCTCTAGGGGCGTACGCTCGGTGGTGTACGCATTGTCCCAAGACCACGCGAGAGTTGGGATCATATCTTGATCAGCATGATTCTCGGCCGCAAGATTGGCATGACCCAGGTTTGGGACGAGGACGACAACGTCGTTCCCGTCACGGTCATCCAGGCTGGCCCCTGCGCTGTCTCGCAGGTTAAAACTCAGGCAACCGACGGCTATGACGCCGTCCAGATCGGTTTCGGCGACATCAAGGCCAAGAACGTGAACAAGCCCATGGCTGGTCACTTCGCCAAGGCTGGCGTCGAGCCTGTCCGCTTCCTTCGTGAGGTCCGCGTCGAGAACGGCGAGGAGCACAAGGTCGGCGAGGTCGTCACCGTCGCTGATTTCGCTGATGTCGAGAAGGTCGACGTCATCGGTACCTCCAAGGGTAAGGGCTTCCAGGGTCGCATCAAGCGCTGGGGTCAGCGCCGCGGTCCTATGACGCATGGTTCTCACTTCCAGCGTCACCCCGGTTCTATCGGTCAGTGCGCCTATCCTGCGCGCGTCCTCAAGGGCGTCAAGATGGCCGGTCACATGGGTAACGAGCGCGTTACCGTCAAGAACCTTTCCGTTGTCCGCATCGATGCCGAGCAGAACCTCATCTTGGTCAAGGGCGCTGTCCCGGGTGCCAAGAATGGTCTCGTCGCCATCCGTATGGCCTAAGGGCCCAGCCCATTTAGCCCAGCGTCATACCAAGGAGAACACTTAAATGGCAAAGTTTGAAGTAAAGAACAGCGAGGGCAAGAAGGTCGCCGAGGCCGAGCTCGCCGCTGAGGTGTACGGCATCGAGCCGAACATCCACGTTATGCACCACATCGTCAAGTGCCAGATGGCCTCTTGGCGTCAGGGCACCCAGTCCGCTAAGGGCCGCTCTGAGGTTTCCGGTGGCGGCAAGAAGCCTTGGCGTCAGAAGGGCACCGGCCGTGCCCGCCAGGGTTCCATCCGTGCTGCCCAGTGGCGTCACGGTGGCGTTGTCTTCGCCCCCAAGCCCCGTTCCTACGCTAAGCGTATGAACAACAAGGAGGTCAAGCTGGCTATGCGCTCTGCGCTGTCCGCCAAGCTGGCCGATGGCGAGCTCGTGCTCGTCGACGACTACGGCTTCGAGAAGCCTTCCACCAAGGCTGCCGTCGCCATGCTCAAGGCTCTCGGCCTTGAGGGCAAGCGTCTGACCATCATCGTTCGCGATGAGGACGTCAACGCCTACCTGTCGTTCCGCAACATTCCCAAGACGTTCATCATCACCGCTGACGAGGCCAACACCTACGATCTCGTCAACAACAACGCTGTGCTGATGCCCGCCGACATCGCCGCTCACTTCGGGGAGGTGCTTGCATAAATGACCGCCCACGAGATCATCATCCGTCCGATCGTGTCCGAGCGTTCCTTCTCCGGCATGGAGCTGAACAAGTACACGTTCGAGGTCGCCAAGGATGCTAACAAGTATCAGATCAAGGACGCTGTCGAGGAGATTTTCGGCGTCAAGGTCGTTCGCGTGAACACCCTGACGGTCAAGCCCAAGACCAAGCGCGTGCGCTATGTCGCCGGCAAGACCCGTTCTTGGAAGAAGGCCATCGTCACGCTGGCCGAGGGCGACACCATCGAGGTCTTTGGCAACCAGGCCTAAGACTCGCTGCTGTTGAGTGAGCTCATGCCTCCCAAATAGGGGAGGCGGGAGCTCAAGGTTTTGGGCGTATAAAATGGACACGCCCGGAACCGTGTATACGTCCGGTGTCATCGCACCCGAGGCAGAACCTCGAATCCCTGTCTGCGATGGCTAACGGATTCCTATTGAAAGGGATTGTAATGGCTGTAAAGCACCTTAAGCCGACCTCCGCTGGTAGGCGTTGGCAGACGATCTCCGACTTCTCCGAGATCACCTGCACCAAGCCCGAGAAGTCTCTTCTCGAGCCCCTGCCCAAGAAGGCCGGTCGTAACAACAACGGCCGCATCACCACCCGCCACCAGGGCGGCGGCGTGAAGCGTCGTTACCGCGTGATCGACTTCAAGCGCAACAAGGACGGCGTGCCCGCCAAGGTTGCCACGATCGAGTACGATCCGAACCGTTCCGCTCGCATCGCTCTGCTGCACTACGCTGACGGTGAGAAGCGCTACATCCTGGCCCCCAAGGGCCTCGAGGTCGGTCAGACCATCATGTCCGGTTCTGACGCCGACATCAAGCCGGGCAACGCTCTGCCCCTCGCCGACATCCCCGTCGGTACGCTCATCCACGCCGTCGAGTTCCAGCCGGGCAAGGGCGCTGCTATCGCCCGTTCCGCCGGTAACTCCTGCCAGCTGATGGGTAAGGAGGGCAAGTACGCTATCGTCCGTATGCCTTCCTCCGAGATGCGCCGCATCCTCGTTACCTGCCGCGCCACCGTCGGTGAGGTCGGCAACGCCGATCACTCCAACATCGTCATCGGCAAGGCCGGCCGTAAGCGTCACATGAACGTGCGCCCGACCGTCCGCGGTACCGTCATGAACCCTGTCGACCACCCGCACGGCGGTGGCGAGGGCAAGAACCACACCTCTGGTCGTCCCTCCGTTACCCCCTGGGGTAAGCCGACGAAGGGCCTTCGTACGCGCAAGAAGAAGAAGGTCTCGAACCAGCACATCATTCGTCGCCGTAAGAAGTAATTTCGGATACCGAGTTTTAGGAGAAAGCACTTATGAGCAGAAGTCTCAAAAAGGGCCCGTTCGTGGAGACTCGCCTTCTCTCGCGTATCACCGCGATGAACGAGGCTGGCAAGAAGGACGTCGTGAAGACCTGGTCCCGCGCGTCCACCATCTTCCCCGAGATGGTTGGTCACACCATCGCCGTCCACGACGGCCGCAAGCATGTGCCCGTGTATGTTACCGAGTCCATGGTTGGTCACAAGCTCGGCGAGTTCGCGCCGACTCGTACGTTCCGTGGCCACAAGGCCAAATAGGGGGTTAACCGTAAATGGCAACTAAGTCTATTGAAACTGAGGCCACCGAGGTTCGCGCCGTCGCTAAGTACGTGCGTGTTTCCCCCAGCAAGGCCCGCCTGGTGGTCGATCTGATCCGCCGCAAGCCTGTCGCTCAGGCCTTCGACATCCTCCACTTCTGCGACCGCGCCGTCGCCGTGGATGTCGAGAAGGTTCTCCGTTCCGCCGTTGCGAACGCCGAGAACAACAACGGTCTGCGTGCCGACAACCTGGTTGTCGCCGCTGCCTATGTTGACGAGGGTCCGACGCTTAAGCGCATCCGTCCCCGCGCCAAGGGTTCCGCTTCTCGCATTCTGAAGCGTACTTCCCACATCACCGTCGTCGTTGCTCCTCGAAAGGAGGCGTAAAGCTGTATGGGTCAGAAAGTCTACCCCACCGGCTTCCGTCTTGGCATCACCGAGAACTGGCGCTCCCGCTGGTTCGCAGAGAAGGATTACGCTAAGACCCTCGGTAACGATCTCGAGATTCGCAAGTACCTCGAGAAGCGTCTTTCCCGCGCAGCTGTCTCCCGCGTCGAGATCGAGCGCGCTGGCGACAAGGTGAAGGTCATCATCCTCACCGCTCGCCCCGGCGTTGTCATCGGTAAGAAGGGTGCCGAGATCGATACCCTCCGCACCGAGCTCGAGAAGGTCGCTGGCGTCTCCAAGGGCCAGCTCTCTGTCGACGTTGTCGAGATCAAGCGCCCCGAGCTTGACGCCAACCTCGTTGCTCAGTCTATCGCCGAGCAGCTCGAGGGCCGCGTTGCCTTCCGTCGCGCTATGCGCAAGGCTGTCCAGTCCGCCCGCAAGGCCGGCGCTAAGGGCATCCGTATCCAGTGCTCCGGTCGTCTCGGCGGTGCCGAGATGGGCCGTCGTGAGTGGTACCGCGAGGGTCGCGTGCCTCTGCACACCCTCCGTGCCAAGATCGACTACGGCACGGCTGTCGCCAGCACCACCATGGGCGCTTGCGGCGTGAAGGTCTGGATTTACCTGGGCGAGAAGCTCCCGGGCCAGCCTGTTCCCAACCCTGCACTCGAGGGCTCTTCCCGTCCTCGTCGTCGTAACTCCGAGAGGAGGGGTCAGTAGTGCTTGCCCCTAAGCGTATTCTTCACCGCAAGGTGCAGCGTGGCTCCATGAAGGGCCAGGCCAAGGGTAATACCGAGCTGCATTTCGGCGAGTTTGGTATCCAGGCTCTCGAGGCCCATTGGATCACCAACCGTCAGATCGAGGCCGCTCGTATTGCCATGACCCGCTACATGAAGCGTGGCGGTCGTGTCTACATCACGATCTTCCCCGATAAGCCCATCACCAAGAAGCCTGCCGAGACCCGCATGGGTTCTGGTAAGGGTAACCCCGAGGAGTGGGTGGCCGTCGTCAAGCCCGGCCGCATCATGTTCGAGGTCAAGGGCGTGCCCGAGGAGGTCGCTCGCGAGGCTCTGCGTCTTGCACAGCACAAGCTTCCCATCAAGACCAAGATTGTTGCTGCCAAGAACGCTGAGCAGCGCATCGAGAAGGAGATGGCTGAGGAGGCCGCTCTCGAGGCCAAGTGGGCTGCTGAGGACGCCGCCGCCGCCAAGGAGGAGAACTAATGAAGCCCGCAGAGATTCGTGAGCTCTCGGACGCTCAGCTCGTTGAGAAGCTGAAGGAAATGCGCGCCGAGCTCTTTAACCTTCGTTTCCAGATGGCCACTAGCCAGCTGGACAACACCGCTCGCGTCAACACCGTGAAGAAGGACATCGCTCGCGTCCTCACGGAGCAGCGCGCCCGCGAGATCGCAGCGGAGAAGTCCGCTGTCGCCGAGTAGGACCTAAGGAGAGAACATGACTGATTCGCGTAACTCGCGTAAGGTCCGTACGGGTGTCGTTACCTCCGTCTCCGGTGCCAAGACCATTGTTGTCACCATCACCGAGCGCAAGCGTCACCCTAAGTACGGCAAGATGATGACCAGCTCCAAGAAGCTGCACGCTCACGACGAGGAGTGCACGGCTGGCGTGGGCGACACCGTCCGCGTTATGGAGACCCGTCCTATGTCCAAGATGAAGCGTTGGCGCCTCATCGAGGTCGTCGAGCGCGCTAAATAAGCAGTCGCTCTTACGACTTGTACGTTTCCGAAGATGTGCGTATGCCTGGCTTGCATACCACGGGCCGTATAAAGGCTGCGCACCTCTCTTCGGTTCTTAGTTCGGAGGAACATCTACCATGATTCAGATGCAAACCATGCTGAACGTCGCCGACAACTCCGGCGCTCGCAAGATTCGCTGCATCAAGGTGCTTGGCGGTTCCAAGCGTCGTTATGCAGGCATCGGCGATGTGTTCATCGGTGCTGTCCAGGAGGCTACCCCTGGCGCCAACGTCAAGAAGAAGGACGTTGTCCGTTGCGTCGTCGTTCGCACCGTTAAGGAGATCCGCCGCAAGGATGGCTCCTACATTCGCTTTGATGAGAACGCCTGCGTTGTCATCAACAACGATGGTTCGCCCGTCGGCACCCGTATCTTCGGGCCCGTCGCTCGCGAGCTTCGTGACAAGAAGTACATGAAGATCGTCTCGCTCGCTCCCGAGACCCTGTAGTTAGGGGAGATATATGTATATCAAGAAGGGCGATAAGGTCCAGGTTCTCTCTGGTAAGGATCGCGGCAAGCAGGGCGTTGTCCTGCGTGCTCTCCCCGCCGAGAACAAGGTCGTTGTCGAGGGCGTTTCGGTCGTCAAGAAGGCCGTCAAGCCCAACGCTGCCAACCAGCAGGGCGGCATCGTTTCGCAGGAGGCTCCCATCGATGCCTCCAACGTCAATCTCGTCTGCCCCGAGTGCGGTAAGGTTACCCGCGTCGGTCACGAGAAGGACGGCAAGAACAAGCTGCGCGTCTGCAAGAAGTGCGGCCACAAGTTCTAAGCTGCCCGCAACAGTTAAGTTGCTAGCAAAGGCCCGGATGCCCCACGGCACCCGGGCCTTTTTCTATTCCTACTCATTGGGGACAGACTTAAATGAGTGTTTGCACTCATTGGGGACAGACTTAAATGCCTAGTCGTTTGGGACGTTCTTAAACGACTAGCCTATGGGGGCAGTCTTTAGATCAATATATCTGGCCGTCTGGGATGGGCTTCAACGAAAGCGGCGCTTAGGGACTTTCCCTAGGTGCCGGCACATAGGGACGTTCCCCAGGTGCCGGCAGTTTGGGACGGTCCTTTGATGTCTGATGCCCCCAGAGGGGTGAAGTAATACAGTCTGCTCTGTCTTTTAGGGCTTTATTGTTCCGCCCCTTTATGTTTCGCAAGGATTGTCGCACGCGCATTTATGCGCATATAATAGCGCGAGAATGCGTGTAACGGCGCAAACATGTGCAAACTATGGCTAAATAGTGACTGAAAAGCGAATAGACACGCAAATACGAGCAAATACGCGCGTAATTGTGCGAATATAGGGCTGTTAGAAATGAAGAACCTTCGATGACTCAGGAGGCACATGATGGCAGATTCCAAACAGGTTCCACTCGACTCCGCGGCAGCAGCAAAGGCAGCGTTTGCTTCGGTTCAGGACAAGCCGTTCCCTAACGACATCTTTACGGCACCTGAGCTTCGCTGGGCTGTGATCGGTTGCGGCGTTATCGCCAACCAAATGGCCCAGTCCCTCGCCCTTGCCGGCCGCAAGCTCGCGGGTGTCGCCAACCGTACGCTGTCCAAGGCCCAGGCCTTTGCCGAGCAGTATGGCATCGAGAAGGTCTATGAAACGGCCGAGGACCTCTATGCCGATCCGAACATTGACGCAGTCTATATCACCACGCCGCACAACACTCACATCACCTACTTGCGATCCGCTCTGGCAGCCGGCAAACATGTGCTCTGCGAAAAGGCCATCACCCTCAATTCCGCCGAGCTCGACGAGGCCCGCGCCATTGCCGGTGATCACAACGTCGTCCTTATGGACGCCACCACGGTGCTTCACATGCCCTTGTATCAGGAGCTGCGTCGTCGCATGGATGTCGGCGAGTTCGGCCGCATGAATCTCGCTCAGCTCAACTTTGGCAGCTATAAGGAGTACGGCGACCTGACCAACCGCTTCTACAACCGTAGCCTTGCCGGTGGCGCCATGCTCGACATTGGCGTGTATGCGCTCTCCGTCATGCGTCTCTTTATGACGAGCCAGCCCGCTGAGGTTGTCTCGCTGGGCAACACCTGTGAGACCGGTGTCGACGTTGCGGGCGGCATTGTCTGCCGTAACGCCGAACAGCAGCTGGGCGTGGTGAGCCTTACGCTCCACTCCAAGCAGCCCAAGCGTTCGGTCATTAGCTTCGACAAGTGCTATATCGAGGTCAACGATTATCCGCGTGCCGATCACGCGACCATCGTGTGGACTGCAGACGGTCACCGTGAGGAGGTCCACGCTGGCACCGAGGCATACGCTCTGTGCTACGAGATGGCCGATCTTGAGAAGGCCGTTGCCGGCGATGATTCGAAGTGCGAGCTTCTGGGCTATGCTTCTGATGTTATGGAGCTGATGACCAAGCTTCGCGCCGATTGGGGAGTCGTGTACCCCGAGGAGGAGTAAGCGATGCTAGCGGAAGATAGGCTCAATGCGATTGTGTCGATGGTGCAGCAGGCTGGCTCGGTTACTGTGCCAGAGCTTGCCGATACCCTGGGCGTGACGGCGTCTACCATTCGGCGCGACCTGCAGGCGCTCGACCGCGCACACCGCATCGCCAAGGTCCACGGTGGGGCGACGAGTCTTGAGCGCGCGCACGTGACGCGCGACCTAACGATCAGCGAGCGCAGCGATCTCCATAACGACGACAAGGAGCGTATCTGCGCCCGTGCGGCGGCGCTTGTGGAGCCCGATAGCTTTGTGTATATCGATTCGGGCTCCACGACCCTCAAGCTCATCGAGCATCTTCCGCGCCTTGAGGGCGTCACCTATGTGACTGATTCCGTGCTCCACGCTCAGCACCTCGCTTTGCGCGGCATGCGCACCGTTGTGCTGGGCGGCGAGCTCAAGCCAGAGACCGAGGCGCTCGTCGGACCCGATGCCTTGGCAACCCTGGACCGCTATAACTTCAACTGTGGCTTTTGGGGTTCTAACGGCATTGCCGCCGAGCAGGGCTTCACGGCGCCCGATATCGAGGAAGCGCAAGTAAAGCGTATCTCGATGCGCCATACGGCCAAACGCTTCGTAATCTCGGACGCCAGTAAATTTGGCATGGTGGCGCCCGTCAAGTTCGCGGACTTCCGCGACGCAACGATTATTACCGCAGGCGAGGTCCCCGCCAAGTACCGGGCAATGGACAACGTCATCACGGTCTAACAGCAGGGGACGGGCTAAGGCCAAAGCCACCACAAAGCTGCCTGTCCCCATTGTGGTGGTTAGAAATGGAAACCGAGTAGTTTTCTCAATAGAAAAGCGGCAACGTCCATCACGGGCGTTGCCGCTTTCGTTGTCTACCGGTTTTGTCTACGTCTGTAACAACTGGACCGTTAAAAGTGGGCTAGGTGTTGCAGATTGAGATACTTCCGAACCGCGCCGTTCCTTTGTCTCAATCTGTAACATCTGGGACCGATTTTGCCGAGTTACTGTTACAGATCGAGATTTTCCCTTGAGGGGGATTCGAATGTCTCGATCTGTAACAGATAGACCGGAAAATGGGTTCTAACTGTTACAGATCGAGACGTTTTGGGACCGCGGTTGAACCATTGCGGCAAAACCACCGCGAAGGCGCCTGTCCCCATTGTGGTGGTTTAGGGCTCCCAGGGGCAGGGGGCTTCGATGTGGATGTGCTCGCCGGTTACGGGATGCGTGAAGGACACGCTGTGGGCGTGAAGCATGAGGCCACAAGGACGCGGCGTGCCGTACAGGTCGTCGCCAACCAGGGGATGGCGCTCGCTTGCCAGGTGCACGCGGATCTGGTGCTTGCGGCCGGTGAGTAGCTCGACATCGATATACGAACGCGCGGGCA
The DNA here is from genome assembly GCA_902494165.1 of uncultured Collinsella sp. Taxonomy (GTDB): domain Bacteria; phylum Actinomycetota; class Coriobacteriia; order Coriobacteriales; family Coriobacteriaceae; genus Collinsella. The sequence goes on from CABUSD010000013.1 coordinate 26,496, forward strand.
GGCCTCGGCGGCTCTTAAGGCGCTTGAGCACCTTCACGCGCGTCTGTGACGGCTTGCCGCTGGCGCCGACACGCATCTTGCGGCTATCGTGGCGATCGCGGGCGATGGGCTTGTCGATGAGCTTCTCGTTCCAGTCGATCTTGCCCTCGGCCAGCGCCAGGTAGTGCTTTTCGAAAGCGTGGTCGATAATCATCTGGTCAAAGGCGGGCTGCGTCTGCTTGTCGAGCGAGAACAGCACCACGCCGGTGGTGTCACGGTCCAGGCGATTGAGCGGCTGCATGTCGGTCGCGGCAAAGCCGTCGCCCATCGCCAGCAGCAGGTCGCTGGCGTAGTCGGTGAGCGTGCGCTCGCCGGTGCCGTCGCCGTGGACGATCATGCCGGCGGGCTTGTCGATGGCCATGAGCCAGGCGTCGCAGTAGAGGACTTGAGGTTCTTCGTTCACGTGTAAGCCTTTCGGTTAACTGATTCCCACAAACATGCAGCCCGAGGTTGCTCCGCGCAGACGGGCGGCGGGCTTGCGGCCGGCTTGAGCTGCCTCGACGGCGCGACGGACGCGAGCGACGGCACGGCCAATCTCATCGGCCTCGAGCAAGGTTCCGTCGACCATAAGACGACGGACGCCGGCGTCGAGCAACTGCGGTACCTGCGGCGTAAGGTCGATGGGGTAGGCATCGTACAAGCGAGAGCGGCCATGGATGTCGGTGCGCACGGGCATGACCTTGCCGTCGATATTCTTGAGCGACAGCTTGCGGGCGCGCAGGCGGCAGTTGGCGCAATCGTGGATGCAGCCATTGGCCACCTGCAGGATGCAGTGCTCGCTCGTCATAACGCGCGGGCGGCCAAAGACGGTGATGCCCAGAGCCGCGGGCGCGGCGGCGCCGAGCGAGACAATCTCGTCGAGCGTGATCTCGGGCGAGAGCCAAAACGCACTGGCTCCGCGCTCGGCAAGCGCCTCCATGCAGGGCGTGTTGTGCACCGGCAGGCAAGAGCGAATCTCGGCCGTGGCGCCAACCTGGGCGGCCAGGGCAAGCTCAGAGATGTTGCCAATAGCGACCGTGGCGCCGGCAACAACCCACGGGTCGACGCGTACGTGGTCAACGGCGCGGCAGACCTCGTCGAGCACGGGTACGATGCCCTGCTCAAATGCATCGGCGGGGGAGAGCTCGGCCGCATCGAGCGCGTCGGTGGTCATATAGATGCGCGTTGCACCCTCGGCGCGAGCGGCTTCGGCGGCCTCGAGCGAGGTGACGGTGGCGCAGATCTGCGGCTCATCGCGGTAGTGCTCGGGCGCGGGGCGGGAATCACTGGTTACAATCGCCGGCAGCTCGAGCGTTTTCGCGCGCTCCTCGTACGGTGCCAGAATGGCCTCTTCCAGCGCCTTACAAGCGGCGGCGCGCACCTTGTGCACGGCGGAAAAGCCCATACCGCAGCCGGCGTCGAGCGAAACGTCAAAGCTTGCGGCCTCAAAGGGAGAGGAGCCCATGCGCCCGACGTGCTCAACCAGATCGGATGCCTCGACGGCGCGGGTCTTGGCAGCCTCGACGGTAAAGCCCGTGGCCGTGGCCGTAAGCGAAGGATCGTCGCAACAGGTGAGCGCAACGGCAAACGGCTCGCCCAGACGCGCCACAACGGACACGTCTACGGCGCGGCGGCGCAGCACATCGCGCTTGAGCGCGGCGCCGGCGGCGTCGATGGCACGCTGACTGCGAATCACGCGGACGCGGCAACCCTCGGGCATGCTGCGGGGCACGCGGCATTCGATGATGTCGCCCGCGGCGGCATCATCGGCGGCAATGGTGGTCAGGAACTGGTCAAATTCGTTATCGTGGCGAAGCTCCAGCAGGTCGCCCTTGCCCACGGGCTCAAACAGCTCAATGCGGGCGATGGCGGCGCGGCGACGGCGATCGTCGGGCTTGAGTCCGCGTACATCGCGGTTGGCCAGGCGACTGCCCAGCACCGTGCCCACAATCTGGCCGCGGTTGTTGGAGCGCTCGTAGCTCATCATCTCGTCGCCAGAGGTGCCATCCTGGTAGGCGTGCGTAAAGTCGCGATTAAAGCAGCGCTTGAGCTGGCGCTGGCGGGCGGCATCCTCATCCTTAGAGGTCGAAACATCGGCAAGCATGTCATCAATCTGATGACGGTACACGTCGACGATGGAATACACGTAATCGGGGGCCTTCATGCGGCCCTCGAGCTTGAGCGATGCGGCGCCGGCGTCATACAGACGGCGAACAAGCTGCGACGTGTTGGTGTCGCGCGGGCACAGCGCGCGCCCGCGACCGGCGGGGGAGAGCGAGCGGCCGTTCTCGTTGATCAGCTCGTAAGGCAGGCGACAGGGCTGAGCGCACATGCCGCGGTTGGCCGAGCGGCCCGCCATGGCAAAACTCGAGAGCAGGCATAGGCCCGAGTAGCAAAAGCAGATGGCGCCATGGCTGAAGACCTCAAGGTCCACATCGGGCGCGGCGTCGTGAATGGCGGCGATTTCGTCGATGGAGAGCTCGCGCGAGAGAGTCACGCGGTCGGCGCCCTGCTCACGGCACCAAAGGGTTCCGCGGTCGTCGTGGATGTTCGCCTGGGTCGAGATATGTGTCTCGATGCCGGGCATGGTGCGCTTGACCTCAAAGAACAGACCCCAGTCCTGGATAATGAAGGCATCGGCGCCCAGCGTGGAGCAGCGATGAATGAGCTGCAGTGCATCGCCCATCTCGGACTGCTTGATGACGATGTTGACCGTGACGTAGACGCGCGACCCGGCTAGATGCGCGGCGCGGCAGGCTTGCTCAAAGGCCTCGTCGGTAAAGTTGGTTGCCTTGCGGCGGGCGTTGAAGCTGCCCATGCCGCAGTAGATGGCGTCTGCCCCGGCGGCGAGCGCGGCGGCAAAGGGCTCCGGGCCTCCGGCGGGGGCCAAAAGCTCGGGCCTGCGGTTAGTGGTTCGGCTGGCGGTTGCGGTCATATCCTGCCTTTCAAAATGCTCAGATATTCAAAAGTATAGTGGCGTCGCTGCGATGGACGATGCCCGCAGCCTAAGCAGGACAAAGTCTTCAGCAGCTTGGACTGGCTGCTCCACGTGAGAACCGTTCAGCGGTTCGGGGAAACCGTTGGGCGATAAAATATTCTCGCAAGCTGATAATATTCTTGCATCAAACAGAAACCTTGAGTACTATCCCAATCAAGCGCGGTGTTCAGACCGAACTGTGCCTCCCGGTGTGAACACCGCGCTCACGCTCTCTCAATTGATCGTAAGGAGAAAAACATGAGCAAGACCGTCGTGTCTTCCGATAACGCACCCGCAGCCATCGGCCCGTATTCCCCCGGTATCCAGACCGGCAACATGGTGTTCCTGTCCGGCCAGCTGGGCATCGACCCCGCAACCGGCAAGCTGCCCGAGGGCGTCGAGGCCCAGGCCAAGCAGTCCCTTGCTAACGTCGAGGCTCTGCTGACCGCTGCCGGCGCCACCTTTGCCGATGTCGTCAAGACCACGGTCTACCTGGCCGACATCGCCGACTTCGCTGCCGTGAACGAGATCTACGCCTCCAAGTTCGAGGCCCCGTTCCCCGCGCGCAGCGCTTTCCAGGTTGCCGCCCTTCCGGCCGGCGGTCTGGTTGAGATCGAGGTCGTCGCCGCTCTCTAAGGCGTTGGCAACAACTAAACATGACATGCAAAAAGACCCTGCAGTGCGAGCTGCAGGGTCTTTTGTCAAGCGATGCGACAAAAATGATCCGTTTTCCTCCGCTCCCAAGGAATCAGCGGGTTAGCCTTCCTTGCGGACTTTTTGCAGGTAGCGGTAGACGCTGGGCTCCGAGATGCCCAGCGCGGTGGCGGCGCAGGCCACGGCTCCCTTGAGCATGAACACCCCGTTGCCGTTGAGGTGGCGAATGACGTCCACGCGGTCGCTCTGACCAAGCGACGCTACATCCAGCCCGCGCGCGCTCAGCAACTCGGTAATGCTGCGGTCGATGAGCTCCTGTGTAGACTCCGAAAGACTTTCGACTTCGATAGACGCAGGCTCCGCCTGCCTGGGCACAGCGTCGAAGCATGCCATGAGCTGCTGCGCCATGGCGTTGATGGAGCGCACGGTCGAGAGGTCGGTGTTGACGCAGAGCATACCGACGATCTCGTCATTCTCGCGGATAAAGTACGTCGCCGACTCCAGCGTCTTGCCACCGGCACCGCGCCCCTCGTAGCCCGTAATAAACGGCAGGTCGCGATACTTGGCGTCGTGTATGATCTTGAGTGCCAGATCGGTGGCGGGGCCGCCGACCTTGCGGCCGCTCACGATGCCGTTGCGAATATCGACGATGGCGTGGTCGGGATCCGAGAAATCGTGCAGCACGATTTCGCTGTTCTTACCGAGTATCTGCTCCAGGAAATCGACCATCGGCAAAAAGCGACGTACGGTCTCGTTCACGGGCAACTCCTTGGGGTGAAATCGGAAATGTTCATAACAATTTTTTCTCATGGTAACACGCCATTCCTCATCTCGCATATTCGCAGGTACATTGCGTAATACAGACGAACGGTAGGAATTTGGCGGTAAACGGTCGACCAAAAGAAAAGTTAGATGTTATTTTGACCAGACACTTTCTTGACCTGCGGAAATGTATTGTCTCAGCTCAAGAATAGTATGATAACAAAAAATTATTATTGAGAATGAGAATCATCTTTAATACGATATGCAACGAAGGCACAACCTCAACCCCGCACTGCGTCACAATAGAGCGTTAGATGCGAAAACAACTATTTCGAGGATTGGTGGTCAAATGACCCAGGAGACGGTTACGAACGGCACTGAAGCCCTGTTCACTCGTGAAGGCATGCCTCCCGTTAAGGAAATGATCCCGTGTGCCCTTCAGCACGTACTGGCTTCGTTTGCCGGTATCATCACCCCGGCTGTCATCATGGCTGGCGTCTACGGCTTTAATAGCCAGCAGAGCACCGACATCATCCAGGTCGCGCTCATTCTTTCGGCAATCGACACGGCCCTTCAGGCCTTCGCTCCCTTCCGTCGCATCGGCGGCGGCCTGCCCATCGTCATGGGCGTTTCGTTCGCGTTCCTCCCGGCCCTCCAGGCCATGGGTGCCTCGGGCTTTAGCTTTGGCGCTCTGCTGGGCGGCGAGATCGTCGGCGGCGCCGTCGCGGTCCTCTTTGGTCTGGCCTACAGCAAGATCAAGTGGCTGTTCCCGCCCGTCGTGACCGGTACGGTCATCTTCTCCATCGGCGTTTCGCTGTATCCCACGGCCGTCAAGTATATGGCCGGCGGTATGGGTACGCCGCTATGGGGCACCCCGCAGGCCTGGTGCGTCGCTCTTATCACCTTCGCCGTGGTCTTTGCGCTCGCCAACTTTGGCAAGGGCACGCTCAAGCTGGGATCCGTGTTCTTTGGCATGATCGTTGGCATGATCGTCTCCATCCCCTTTGGCATGATCGACTTCTCCAGCGTCGCCACCGCTCAGGTCTTCGCCCTTCCCAAGCTCATGCCCTACGCGCTCGAGTTTGATCCCGAGGTCTGCATTACCCTCGCCGTCGTGTTCCCCATGGTTGCTATCCAGGTTATCGGTGACGTCTCCGCCGCCTGCCTGGGCTCCATCGACCGTATGCCCACCGAGCGCGAGCTCTCCGGCGCCATCGTGTCCCAGGGCCTTACCTCTATGGTCGGCGGCCTGCTGGGCGGTCTTCCCACCAGCGCCCTTGGCCAGAACGTGGGCATCATCTGCTCCAACAAGGTCGTCAACAAGTGGGTCTTTGTGATCATCGCGGCCGTCTTTGCCATCGCCGGTCTGTTCCCGCAGCTCTCTGCCGTCCTTTCCGCTATCCCGCAGCCCGTCATCGGCGGCGCGACCGTCGGCGTCTTTGGCACCATCACCATGAACGGCGTGCGCATGTTCACCCGCGAGGGCCTCACGCAGCGCACTACCACTATCGTCGGCACCTCCGTCGTCTTTGGCCTGGGTATCTGGATGGCCAGCGGTTGCCTTGCCGGCGAGGGTATGCCCGCCTGGGTGTCCACCGTCATCGGCTCCAATGCCGTAACCCCCACCGCCATCATGGCCATTGTCCTTAACCTGATCCTTCCGCAGACGCCGGTCGTGGCTCAGCACATCGATGCTGCCAAGGACGCTGCCGTGGATCTGGTCTTGCCCGAGAGCAAGAAGTAACCAATTCGGCGCTATTCGTCGGCGGACGCATCGCCTCGTCCGCCGACGCCATGCGGCGCCAAGCCGCACTTCAAAGGGTTTGTCCCTTTGGTGAAGCGTTGACGGGAGAGGGCCCGTTTCCGGTGTAGGCCGGCGCTTCGCACTCCGCCATGTCAGAGGTGTCAAACCCCGCCCCTGATGTTGAAGGGAGCATCCATGCTTCTGGTCGCTAACGGTTCCGTCTTTACTCGCAACGCTCAGACCCCGTTCATTCCAAACGGTGCGGTCGCCATTGACGGAGATACGATCGTCGAAGTAGGTCCCGAGTGCGAGCTCAAGGCCAAGTACCCGGATGCCGAGTACGTCGACGCCCAGGGTAACCTCATCATGCCCGGACTTATCAACTGCCACACCCACATCTACTCGGGTCTGGCCCGCGGCCTTGCCATTAAGGGCTGCAACCCCACCAACTTCCTGGAGAATCTTGAGCAGCAGTGGTGGAAGATCGATGACAACCTGACGCTCGACGGCACCAAGGCCAGCGCCTATGCCACGATTCTTGACTCCATCCGCGATGGCGTCACCACAATCTTCGATCACCATGCGAGCTTCTGCGAGATCCCGGGAAGCCTCTTCACCATTAAGGACGCAGCTCAGGAGCTGGGCATGCGTTCGTGCCTGTGCTACGAGGTCTCTGATCGCCGCGGCCAGGAAAAATGCGACCAGGCCATTGCCGAGAACGCCGAGTTTGCCCAGTGGGCCGCCAAAGAGCGTCGCGATAACGACAACCACATGATCGCCGCCATGTTTGGCGGACATGCTACCTTTACGCTGTCGGACGAGACCATGGATAAGATGGCCGAGGCCAACAACGGCCTGACCGGCTTCCACATCCACGTGTGCGAGGGCATGAACGACGTGTGGGATTCCCGCCTCAACCGCGGTGGTATCAGCCCCGTCGAGCGCCTGCTGCAGCACAACCTGCTGGGTCCCGACACCATGCTCGGCCACTGCATCCACGTGACGCCTGCCGAGATGGATATCGTCAAGGAGTCCGGCACCTGGCTCGTCAACAACCCCGAATCCAATATGGGCAACGCCGTGGGCTGCGCCCCCGTGCTCGAATTCTTCCGCCGCGGCATTCCTGTGTGCATGGGTACCGACGCCTACACCCACGATATGCTCGAGAGCCTTAAGGTCTTCCTGATCATTCAGCGCCACAACGCCGCCATGCCCAACGTGGGCTGGTGCGAGGCCATGACCATGCTGTTCGAGAACAACGCCAAGATGGCGAGCAAGTACTTCGATCGCAAGCTCGGTGTGCTCGAGGCCGGCGCTGCCGCCGACGTCATCGTCATGGACTACAAGCCCTTTACGCCGCTGAGCGAGGAGAACATCGACGGCCACATGCTCTTTGGCATGATGGGCAAAAACTGCCGCACCACCATCATCAACGGCCGCGTCCTGTACAAGGATCGCGAGTTCGTTGGGATTGATGAGGACAAGATCAACGCGTGGACCATGGCTGAGTCCAAGAAGCTCTGGAGCACGCTCAACGATCGCGCCTACTAATTACAAGTAGATTCACGCGCGTCGGATGTTTCGCCGCATCCGACGCGCGTATAGGCGGCCTCCGCGGGGTCGCCGGCGCTGTGCTAGCGCTACACCGTATTTGCGCCCGCCGCGCGGTCTCGCCGGGCGTTACAGAGAGGAGCTCATTATGAGCGACATCATGAGGCCGATCCCGTTTTCGCAGCTGATGAACTGGATCATCGAGGAGCACAAGACTCAGGGCGCCGTCTTTGGCGTGCGCAAGATGGTCACGACCAACCAGGAGGGTGCGCTTCCCATTTTTGACGAGCGCATCGAGACTCCGTTTGGCCCGGCCGCCGGTCCCAACACGCAGCTGGCCCAGAACATCGTGGCCTCTTATGTGGCTGGTTCCCGCTTCTTTGAGCTTAAGACCGTTCAGGTTATGGACGGCGAGGAGCTCTCCAAGTGTGTGAACAAGCCCTGCATCGTGGCGCAGGACGAGTGCTACAACTGCGAGTGGTCGACCGAGCTCGAGGTTCCGCAGGCCTTTGCCGAGTACGTGAAGGCATGGTTTGCCTGCCACCTGATCGCTCGCGAGTACGGCCTGGGCAGCCCGGACGGCTTTGTCTTCAACATGTCCGTGGGTTATGACCTGGAGGGCATCAAGAGCCCCAAGGTCGACGCCTACATCGAGGGCATGAAGGACGCCAGCGGCTCCGACGTCTGGAACGAGTGCCGCGCATGGGCGCTCGCCAACCTGGACAAGTTTGAGCATGTCGACGCCGCGTTCGTCGAGTCCATCCCGGCACGCGTCTCCAACTCCATCACCGAGTCTACCCTGCACGGCTGCCCGCCGGCCGAGATCGAACGCATCGCGACCTATCTGATCACCGAGAAGGGCCTCAACACCTACATCAAGTGCAACCCCACACTGCTGGGCTATGAGTTTGCCCGCCAGCGCCTCAACGAGCTGGGCTTTGACTACATCGTCTTCGATGACACGCACTTCCGCGAGGACCTGCAATGGGCCGACGCCGTGCCTATGTTCGAGCGCCTGATTGCCCTGTGCGCCGAGCGCGGCCTGGAGTTTGGCGTCAAGCTGACCAATACCTTCCCTGTCGATGTGACGAGGAACGAGCTGCCCTCCACCGAGATGTACATGTCGGGCCGTTCGCTGTTCTCGCTGACCATCGAGGCCGCCCGCCGCATTACCGAGCAGTTCGATGGCAAACTGCGCATCAGCTACTCCGGCGGTGCCACGGTCTACAACATCCGCGCCCTGTACGATGCCGGCATTTGGCCCGTTACCCTGGCGACCGACGTGCTCAAGCCCGGTGGCTACGAGCGCTTTAGCCAGATGGCCGGCGAGTTTACCGACCTGGATGGCAAGCCGTTCGCGGGCGTCTCGCTCGAGGCCGTGACCGCAATCCAGACCGACTCGCTCACCAACCCGCTCTACAAGAAGCCGCTGCGCCCGCTGCCCGACCGCAAGGTCGCCGGCAAGAGCCCGCTTTCCGACTGCTTTACCACGCCGTGCCGCACGAGCTGCCCCATCCAGCAGGATATTCCCGCCTATCTGGCGGCTGTTGACGAGGGCCGCTACGAGGACGCGCTCAACATCATCATCGAGCGCAACGCCCTGCCGTTCATTACCGGCACCATCTGCCCGCATCCCTGCGGCCGTGCCTGCGAGCGTGCGTTCTACGAGCCCGAGGGCGCCCAGATTCGCGCCAGCAAGCTCAAGGCCGCCCGCGAGGCCATGACCGCCGTGCTGCCCAAGCTGCGCGCCCAGGCCATCGCCAACGACGGCGAGCGCAACGTTGCCGTTATCGGCGGCGGCCCGGCCGGCCTGGCGACGGCGTTCTTCCTGACGCGTGCCGGCGTGCCCGTCACCATCTTTGAGGCCCGCGATTCGCTCGGCGGCGTGGTCCGTCACGTGATTCCCGAGTTCCGTATCGCGAGCGACGATATCTCCCACGATGCCGAGCTCTGCCTAGCCTTTGGCGCCAAGGTGCAGCTCAACGCTCGCGTTGATTCCATTGACGAGCTCAAGGACCAGGGCTTTACCGACGTGGTCGTGGCCACCGGTGCCTGGATGCCCGGCTCTGCGGGCCTGGGCGAGGGCGCCGAGCTCGACGTGCTGGAGTTCCTCGAGGCCGCCAAGAAGGGCGAGAAGCTCGAGCTGGGCGAGGACGTCGTGGTCATTGGCGCCGGCAACACCGCCATGGACGCGGCCCGCGTGGCCAAGCGCCTGGCCGGCGTGAAGAACGTGCGCCTGGTCTACCGCCGCACCAAGAAGCAGATGCCCGCCGATGAGGAAGAGCTCGATCTTGCTCTTGCCGACGGCGTTGAGTTCTGCGAGCTGCTGGCACCTAAGGCACTCAACGGCGCCGTGCTGACCTGCGATGTTATGGAGCTTGGCGAGCCGGATGCAAGCGGCCGCCGCAGCCCCGTCGCCACGGGCGAGACTGTTGAGCTTCCCGCCACCACGGTGATCTGCGCCGTGGGCGAGGGCATCGACGCCAGCCTGTACGATGCCGCGGGCGTCGAGCACGACCGTCGCGGCCGCCTTGCCGCTACCTCCACCGGCGTCGAGGGCGTCTGGGCTGCGGGCGACTGCCGCCGCGGTCCTGCCACCGTGGTCGAGGCTATCGCCGATGCCGCCGAGGTCGCCCGTGCCATCGCCGACGTGGACTTTAACAAGTACGCCGACTGCAACGAGCAGGCCGGCCGCGAGGACACTTGCTACGAGCGCAAGGGGTCGCTGTGCCGCGACAAGCGCAACTGCACCAAGACCCGCTGCCTGGGCTGCGGCTCGGTGTGCGAGGTCTGCTGCGACGTGTGCCCCAACCGCGCCAACGTGGCAATTAAGGTGCCGGGCCTGGCCAAGCATCAGGTCGTCCATGTCGACGGCATGTGCAATGAGTGCGGCAACTGCGCCGTGTTCTGCCCTTACCAGGAGGGTCGTCCCTACAAGGACAAGCTCACCCTGTTCTGGAGCGAGGAGGACATGGAGAACTCCGAGAACGAGGGCTTCCTGGCCGTGGACGAGGACCACTTTAAGGTTCGCGTCGCCGGCACGGTCCGCACCGTCTCGGTCGATGCCGTCAACACCGGTCTTCCCGAGGCCGTCCGCCTGACCATCAGGGCTGTGCGCGACAACTATTCGTACCTTCTTAAGAAATAGGCGAGTCTCTTATGGCCAAATCCATTCAACATAACGTGGCCTACGTTGCCTGCGGAAGCGGTTGCGCCTCCGCAGGCGGCGACGCCCACTGCAGCGAAGGCTGCATTGGCTGTGGCGCCTGCGTCACGGCCTGCCCCCACGGCGCCATTGCGCTGGTCGATGGCATCGCCCGCGTGGACCGCTCCAAGTGCACGGGCTGTGGCCTGTGCGGCATGGCGTGCCCGCAGCGCGTGATTGCCTTCGTCCCCGGCTACCAGAACATTCTGGTGCGCTGCAACAACACCGATAAGGGCGCCATTGCGCGCAAGGTCTGCGACACGAGCTGCATCGGTTGCGGTATGTGCGCCAAAAAGTGCCCTGCCGGCGCTATCCGCATCGAGGACAACTGCGCCCATATCGACGGCGTGGACTGCCTGTCGTGCGGCATGTGCGCCGTCGTCTGCCCGCATGGCGCCATCCACGACCGCACCGGCATCGCCGCCGGCGTGTAGAAGGGAATCACCATGGCACAGGAATTCACTTTTACCGTTAACGGCGTCGAGTGCACGACGACTCAGAACAAGCCACTGCTGCGCTATCTGCGCGACGACCTGCACATTCACTCCGCCAAGGACGGCTGCTCCGAGGGCGCCTGCGGCACCTGCACCATTCATGTGGACGGTGCGGCCGTCAAGGCGTGCGTGCTGACCACCGCTCTTGCCGCCGGCCGCAACATCGTGACCGTCGAGGGCCTGCCCGAGGACGTGCGCGAGGCCTTTGTGTACGCCTTTGGCGCCGTGGGCGCCGTGCAGTGCGGTTTTTGCATTCCCGGCATGGTCATGGCGGGTGCGGCGCTCATCGCCGAGGACCCCGAGCCCACCGAGGAGCAGATCAAGTACGCCATTCGCGGTAACGTCTGTCGCTGCACCGGCTACAAAAAGATTATCGAGGGCATCTCGCTGGCCGCTGCGGTGCTCCGCGGCGAAAAGCAGATCGACGAGGACCTGGAGCGCGGCGATGACTACGGCGTGGGCAAGCGCGCCTTCCGTATCGACGTGCGCAAGAAGGTGCTCGGCGAGGGCAAGTATCCCGACGACATCGACGAGCTCGATCAGCCGGGCCTGACCTATGCCAGCGCCGTTCGCTCCAAGTATCCGCGCGCCCGCGTGCTCTCCATCGACACCTCCAAGGCCGAGGCCCTGCCCGGTGTGGTGGGCATCCTGCGAGCCGAGGACGTGCCGGTCAACCAGGTCGGCCACCTTATCCAGGACTGGGACGTCATGATCGCCCGGGGCGATATCACCCGCTGCGTGGGCGACGCCATCGCGCTGGTGGTTGCCGAGGACGAGGCGACGCTCGAGAAGGCCAAGAAGCTCGTAAAGATCGATTACGAGCCGCTGGAGCCCGTGCGCAGCATCGCCGAGGCCAGGTCTGCCGACGCCCCGCGCCTGCATGACAGTTTCTTTGCCTTTGGCAACACGGTGGAGCTCAAGGACAACGTGTGCCAGAGCCGCCATGTGACGCGTGGCGACGCCGCCAAGGCGCTGGCGGAGAGCGCGTTCACCGTGACGCAGCGCTTTACTACGCCCTTTACCGAGCATGCTTTCTTGGAGCCCGAGTGCGCCGTCGCCTTCCCGTACAAGAACGGCGTCAAGGTGCAGTCGACCGACCAGGGCGCCTACGACACGCGTAAAGAGTGCGCCCACATGTTTGGCTGGGATAGCGAGCCCGAGCGCGTGGTCGTCGAGACCATGCTCGTGGGCGGCGGCTTTGGCGGCAAGGAGGACGTGTCCATCCAGCATCTGGCCGCGCTCGCCGCATATAAGTTCCAGCGTCCCGTGAAGTGCAAGCTCACGCGTGCCGAGTCGCTCGCGTTCCATCCCAAGCGCCACGCCATGGACGGCACCTTTACGCTGGGCTGCGACGCCGAGGGCAACTTTACCGGCCTGGATTGCGAGATCAACTTTGATACCGGCGCCTACGCGTCGCTGTGCGGCCCGGTGCTCGAGCGCGCCTGTACGCATGCCGTCGGCCCCTACAAGTACCAGAATACCGACATTCGCGGCTTTGGCTACTACACCAACAACCCGCCCGCCGGTGCGTACCGAGGCTTTGGCGTTTGCCAGTCCGAGTTTGCGCTCGAGAGCCTGATCGACCTGCTGGCCGAGAAGGTCGGCCTGGATCCGTGGGAGATCCGCTACCGTAACGCCATCGAGCCGGGCGAAGTTTTGCCCAACGGCCAGATTGCCGACTGTTCCACGGCGCTGAAGGAGACGCTGCTCGAGGTCAAGGATGCCTACTACGCGCATCCCGGACACGCCGGTATCGCCTGCGCCATGAAGAACGCCGGCGTGGGCGTGGGCCTGCCCGATGCCGGCCGCTGCAAGATCCGCATCGAGGATGGCCGCGCCGTGGTCTACGCCGCCACGTCCGACATCGGCCAGGGCTGTAACACCGTCTTTTTGCAAGACGTTGCCGAGGCCTGCGGTCTGCCGCTTCGCTGCATCGCCAATGGCGAGTGCTCCACCGAGAACGCTCCCGACTCCGGCACCACGTCTGGCTCGCGTCAGACGGTCGTGACCGGCGAGGCCGTGCGCGGTGCCGCCTTCCTGCTGCGCGATGCCATGCTTGACATCGAGGCCGGCAAGCCTGCACCCGATACTCCCGTGAGCGCGCATGGCGACGGCGTCAAGATCGAGTACGACGACGGTCGCGCCTATCAGCTGCACACGCAGGAACTCGTCGCCGGCCAGGGCATGCATCCTCAGGATCCTGCGGCCGCCATCAAGGCGCTCGAGGGGTGCGAGTTTGGCTACGTGTATCTGGAGCCGACCGACAAGCTGGGCGCGGATGTTCCCAACCCCAAGAGCCACATCTGCTACGGTTTTGCCACGCATGTGGTCATTCTGGACGATGACGGCCGCGTGAGCGAGGTCTATGCTGCGCACGATTCCGGCAAGGTGGTCAACCCCATCTCCATCCAGGGCCAGATTGAAGGCGGCGTGCTCATGGGTATGGGCTATGCGCTTACCGAGGACTGGCCGCTCAAGGACTGCGTACCCCAGGCCAGGTACGGCACGCTCGGGCTGTTCCGTGCGCCCGAGATCCCGAATATCCACGCCATCTACGTGGAGAAGGACGAGCTGTTGCCCGTGGCATACGGCGGCAAGGGCATCGGCGAGATCGCAACGATCCCCACGGCGCCCGCCGTGCAGAACGCCTATCGCGCATTCGACGGCAAGCTGCGTCCGGATCTGCCCATGGTGGATACGCCCTACAGCCGCGCCCGTCACCGCGGGTAGGGTAGGGCGCGGACGACCATTGCTGACGGGCCGTTCGCGCTCAGCATCAACTACATACGCTGCGCCTTTGGCCCCGGCTCCATCGCGAGCTGGGGCCTTTTGTTTGGAGCGGAGACAGCATCCCGGAATTCGGGCAATCCGGTGGTCAGGGGTTGAGCGAGCGTCGCGCTAAGGATGCCAAGCGTAAAACCTTCAATGAAAATGGCGTAAAAACTACATCTGTCATGGCGTAAAAACTACATTGAAAGTAGCGTAAAATCAGCATTGAGAATGGCGTAATTTCGCATATCGCGTGATAGAGAGGGACGGCCGTCTGTGGATGCACCAAAGAGATTGACCCAAAAGGGATATAGGCCCCGGCTCATAGAGGAGCGCCTCGACACCCTTATGCGGGCGTTTGGCTGTGTGGAGATCAACGGCCCCAAATGGTGCGGCAAGACCTGGACGGCGCTCTCTCGCTCGGCGAGCGTCTCCAGGCTCGATGAGCCTGCGCAGCGTGCGGCGGCAGAGGTCGACCCAAGCCTGGCGCTCATCGGCGATGCGCCACACCTGGTCGATGAATGGCAGGAGGTGCCCGAGGTTTGGGATGCCGCCCGGCGTTTCGTGGACGCGAGCGGCAACGAACGGGGGACACTTTTGCTCACGGGCTCGACCGCGCTCAAAAGCGAGGAGCGCAGCCATGTTCGTCATTCCGGCACGGGTAGGATCGCCCGTCTGTCAATGCGCCCCATGGCCCTGTGTGAGTCGGGCGACGGCGAGCCGCTCGTGTCACTGGCAAGCCTCTTTAAGGGCGAGGATTTTGCCCCTCAGCGTCGCGAGAGCACGGTGGATGACGTCGCCCGCTGGTGCTGCAGGGGCGGTTGGCCTGCAAATCTTGGGCTTTCGGAAGATCTTGCGCGAGAGACGGCAAGCCAGTACGTGCACTCGGTGCTCGACGTCAACGTGCTGGACGAGGGCATGTCGCCCGAGCTTGCACACGGCCTTTTGCGAGCTCTTGCCATGAACGAGAGCCAGGCTGTCACGTACAAGACGCTCGTAAAGGACGCCTCGTACGGTGAGGCGGGCCCCGACGAGAGGACCATCGCTGCGTACTTGGACCTCTTCAACAGGCTCAAGCTGACCGAGGACCTGTGCGGATGGGAGCCGCCCATGCGCTCGAAGGCCCGCGTTCGCGTGCGCCCCAAGCGCTACTTCTGTGACCCGTCACTTGCGGCGGCGTTGCTGGGGGCTACCCCTGAGCGGCTGCTTGGCGATATGCAAACGCTGGGGATGCTCTTTGAGAATCTCGTCCTGCGCGACATGCGCGTGTTCCTTTCCACCTACGGCGGTGTCGACAACAGTGTCCATTATTTCCGAGATGAGAAGGGCCTTGAGGTCGATCTGATCGTTGAGCACGACGGGCGCTGGGGAGCCATCGAGGTCAAGCTGAGTGATGCGAAAGCAGACGATGGAGCGAGAAATCTCAAGGCGCTGGAGAGGAAAGTGCTCTCCAATCCTGCCGCCCAGAATGCCGCGCCGGCGTTTTTGGCGGTCGTGGTTGGAAAGGGGAGCATTGCCTACACACGCGACGACGGCGTGGCGGTGATTCCCATGGCGGCACTTGGGGCGTAGTGGTTTTGCGGGCGTGCCGTGCTTCCTTTACCGAAAATCCATTTGGTAAACCAGATGCTCGCGGATAGAATAAAGTTGACGGCGGCCCAAGGGTGATAGCTGGGCAGCGCCGTTGCTTGGTCAAGAGGTCAGCGCCTTAATGGCAGCGACTTGTTATGCTTCGAATGCTGCTTGAGTGCCTCGGAAAGTTCGATAAGCGCCGTGAAGAGCGAGACCAAAGCAACCAAGAGCTCTACGAGCTCTGATGGGCCCGGGATGACCGCTGATTCAAGTCACCGGGCCTAAATCTTTTTCATGCATTTGAATAGAGCGGGCGATTCTCTTGGGGCCGTCTGCATGGCGTGCGACCAGCGCATGGTATTGCGCCCCGCTTTCATGTCCGCACGGGCGCCTATCCTTACGGCAATGTAGCCGCCTATGTAGCAAGCGGCAGTTGACGGAGAAAGGCCCTAACCGTGTCAGCTGAAAAGACGCCGTGTATCTCGGCTATCGATACGACGAACTTTGCGCGCCAGATCGTGCTCGACTTTGAGTTCGCTCCGGTGCCAAGACAGCGCCAGCGCCGCGGGCTGCGCAACGAGATTATCGAGATCGGCGCCGTCAAGCTCGATTACCGCGGCAACGTGATGGGCGAGTTCTCGCAGTTTGTGCAGACGGAATATGCCGAAGGTGTTGCGTATCCCGTCCGCGAGCTCACGGGGATATCGGCCGTGGACACTGCGATGGCCGATCCGCTCTACGTGGTGATTAAAAGGCTCGGCGATTGGATCGGTCGCTACTCCGCTCAGGTGGTTTGCTGGAGCGGGGCGGACCGCCGACAGCTTTTGACCGAGTGCCAGGCAAAGCGCATCGACCTTTCCTCATTTCCTACGGACTGGGCCGACTTGCAGGCGTTTTACACCTCGATCATGGACGTTGGCAGCCATGGGCACGTCTCGTTGGGCGACGCGGCGACGTGGTTTGGTATCGAGTTTGACGAGTCGACGGGCCATGCCCACAGCGCCCTAGCCGATGCGCGCGTGACCGCCAAGCTGCTCAAGCAGATGATGGACGGGGACTATCATGTGAGTCCGCACGCCCAGGAGATCCGCCAGCGGTGGGGGATGGGCGAGCGAGCTCAGACGCACCTTTCCAGCAAGTGTCCCGAGCTGGGCGACCTGCTGCTGAAGCTGAAAGCGGAGGGGAGGTAGGGGGCGGACATCATTGTCGTTTTCGCCTGCGAAGAAGGAATCAATTAACTACAAAGTGTGGATGGCTTCTAGTGAAGACTTAAACACCAGACTATGAAAGGGTTGTCGAGCCATTGGGACTGCAACATTTGCCCATCGCAAGACGTTACTCGTTCAAATTGGGACGCTCCACATCCTATGAAATGGTTAATGCGGAACGTCCCTAGAAGTCTGTCTTCTGTTATCTAATAGTAGAGTTCGATATACGAATACGCCTTATCAAAAAGAGCCTGGTCTTTGAGCTTGTAGCGCATCCATAGAATGGCACGGAGCTGCTTCTTGACCTCTTTGACGCCTGCCGTGGTAGCTTGCCAGCCGTCGAAGCGAGTTATCTTAACGATCTCGTCAATGTCATTGACGATGTTCTCGACGATGATAGGCGTGTCGCCGTTCTTGATGCCGTTAAAGAGCTCTGTGAGGGCCGCCTTGCCCTTGTCCTCCTCTTCCTCGGGCACGACTTCCTTTTCGGCGGCTCGTGCTTCTTTGGCGAGGTCGATGAGCATCTTGAGGAACTCGACGCTGTTGATGAGACCTTGCTCGTGACGTTCCCTCAGGTCCTCCAGGCGCTCGCCGAGCTTCTGAAACTTGCCATTCTTATCGTGCCTGTGGATTCGGGCGACGAGATCTATCTCCAGCTTACGCGTGATCTTCTCGGTATTGCTCTTGTCGTTGATGAAGTGTTCGATCATGTCCTCGTCGAGTTCAAGGATGTCGTCATCGTCTCGGACTCTCTCGACGGTGATGTTCTCGTGCACGAGCTCGATTGTCTTGGGCCCGAGCGCTGCCCAGATGAGCTTCCCGCGATTGTCTACCGGTCTCACGGAATCGTAGACCTGCGAGAGCCAGATGAAATCGGGCTTGTAGGGATTGAGACATGGGTCGGGCGAAAGGGCTTCCCACGCTTTGTTCAAGACCGAGAAGTCGGCCCCAAACTGGTCTTTCACCTTTGTCGTTGGCAGGCATTGTTGAGCTTCGAGAAGGGACTCCCAATCTGCGCTGCGGCGGTCTCTGACCGTTGAGAAGTACTCGAGACAGCAATGCATAAGCCCGGGTAGCTCGGCCTTTACCTCGTCGATGTTGGTTATAACCTTCTGCACCTCGGCCTCGTCGAAGTGCAGAGACTTGGCGACGTTGTCGAAGAGGCCGATATAGTCGACAATGAGACCGAATGTCTTCTTGTCGTTGTAGACGCGGTTGGTTCGACAGATTGCCTGCAACAGCGTGTGGTCGCGCAAGGGCTTGTCGAGGTACTGAGTTTGCAGGATGGGCGCATCGAACCCCGTGAGCAGCTTTGCAGTGACGATGAGAATCTTGAGCGGATCGTCCGGGTCGCGGAAACGGTCAAGGAGCTTTTCTTCGGCATCGCGATCTCGACGGTATGCCTTGTAGCGGTCTTCCTTGTCGTTGTTCGTGTCCATGACGATGGTGACTGCATCAGCGCCCAAGAGCTTGTCGAGCTCCTCCTTATACAGCAGGCAGCACTCTCGGTCGTAGCAGACTACCTGCGCCTTGAAGCCGTCTGGCTCAACCTTTGACTTGAAGTGCCTGGCGATGTGCTCGCATACCTTGTGGATGCGGTCGGGGGCCTTCATGACGGACTCGATCTTGACGCGCCTGGTGAGTTCCGCCTTGTCCTCTTTGCTGAGGTCTCGGGTCATTTCGTCAAAGGCGGCGTTCACGACCTCTTGGTTGACGTGGAGCTCGACGGGAACGGTTTCAAAATGGAGCGGCAATGTGGCGTGGTCGCGGATGGAGTCGGCGAAGGAATAGCGGCTCATGTAGCCGGACTTGTCCTCTTTGGCACCGAAGGTGTGGAACGTGTTCTTGTCGGTTCGGTTGATGGGCGTGCCGGTCAAGCCGAAGAAGAAGGCGTTTGGCAAGGCGAGTCGCATCTTCTCGCCGAGGTCGCCCTCTTGGGTGCGGTGCGCCTCGTCGACCATGAGGATGATGTTCTCGCGCTCGTTGAGAATCCCCGCAACCTCGCCGAATTTGAAGATGGTGGTGATGAGGATCTTTCTCATGTCCTGCTTGAAGAAGGACTCAAGCTCCTCCTTGCTGCCGGCGCTTGCGAGGTTGGGGATATCGGATGCGTTAAAGGTCCCCGTGATCTGGGTCTCGAGGTCGATTCGGTCATCCACGATGACGACGGTCGGGTTCTTGAGTTCGGGGACCATGCGCAGCTTCTGGGCGGCGAATACCATGAGCAGTGACTTTCCTGAGCCCTGGAAATGCCAAATGAGGCCACGCTTCGGGTATCCTGCGCGGACGCGGTCCACGATGAGGTTCGCGCCCTCGAACTGTTGGTAGCGACAGATCAGCTTGATGCGTCGATGCTTCTTGTCGGTGGCGAAGAGCGTGAAGAACTGGAAGATGTCTATGACGTTCGTGGGGGTTAGCATGGACGCCATGCTTCTCTTGACGTCGGCAAGTGTGCCCTCGCTCTTCTTGTCGCCCTCATGCCAGGGTCCCCACATCTCGGGAGGCATGTTCACCGACCCGTAGCGATAGCATTTTCCTTCGCTGGCGAAGTTGATGGCGCTACAGACGAACATCTGCGGGATGCTCTTCTCATATTTAGCGATGTCGCCAGCGCCGTCGAGCCAGGTTATCGAATCGCGCACCGGGGTCTTGAACTCGCCGATGACGAGCGGAAATCCATTGACAAGGAGGACGAGGTCGAGGCGCTTGCCGCCCTGCTCCTGGGGGTAGACCCACTGGTTGGTGACGATGTACTCGTTTTTGTCAAGATCGCCGTCCGCCGCCGTGCCAAAGAAGCGGATGGGGACCATGCGGCCGTCTTTGCCGTAGGGGAATGAGTTCTCCTCGATGACGAGCTTTTTGAACCGCTCGTTGGTGGAGACCAGGTTCTGCGGACTTGTGGACTGAATGAGGGCCCTGAGTCGGTAGATGATCTCGTCGGCGCGATCGGGGTCTTCTGCGATCTCCGGGTTAAGCCTGATGAGGGCGTCCTTGACCATGGGCTCGACCATGACGTCGGCATGGCGGCGCGGGAGGTCTTCGGCAGCCACGTATCTCCAGCCAAGGCTGGCAAGCGCCTCGACGCTCATTTGCTCGATGGTGTTGTCCTCGTTAAACATCTCCGAGTCCTAACTCCTGGTTCAAGATTTTCTTCGTCGTCGCATTCAATTCGTCGAGTGCCTGCTGTACGGCAAATTTCGATTTGTCGACCGAGGCGGCGAAGTCCAAGAAGGAACGTTGAAGCTCAATCGGCGGCAAGGGAAGTTCGATTTTGGCCATTTCTTTTGCGCTAATGTTGGCCTGACCAACGGCTCCTTTGGCCATCTTGCGAAGAAGACCTTTGCCGTAGCTGCTGTTCAAGAACGCCGACACATAGCCGGGCTCTACACGCTCATCGAATCTAACCCTGACAATATATCCTGCGATTACCATGGGCTCGTTCTTATTGAATACGCAGGTCTTGCCTACCTTTTCGCGGCTATTTGTCCTATTGAAAAGCAAATCTCCTCTTACATCTTTTGCGTTCTCAAGCTCCGCACCCGAAAGATCGATGTACTTAAGATCGGAGAGATCAAGCCTTCCATCGTCGGTCATATTGTTCATGCGGAGGTATTTAAATTCGCCACTATCAGAAGCCTTCTTTGAAGTCCCGTACCGTATATCAGCCGCGAGCTCCCCGATTGTAACTGTAGGACAATCGCTTTCTGTTGGATCGGGTCCACCAAACATCTCGACAAATTGTGATTTGACGACGTCGTCGCAGACTGCGAGTACACTCCGATAATTCTCCTTAACCTGCTCGGCAGCGCACATGACGTCTGCAATCTCGGCAACTCTTACAGGCCCGGGAAGGTCAACCTCAAAATCTGCGAGATCCGAGAATAGAACGTACGGGTTGGTTGAACCCTTCGACTTGCCAATGGAATAGCTTGTGAAGCGGTCGGACAACAGCAAGAAGGGAAGAAGCCTCTGAGGCAGCACCTCCTCGTCTTTCGTTTCGAGAACAAAAGTCACGTTGGACGTCACACCCTCAAAGTCCGCTACGGAAACTTTTTTGAGATAGGTACGCCTCGAGCCATAAAGAACCTGGCCGGGCCTGAAAAGCCTAATGAAGGCAGGGCCTACGTCCGCCTCGTCGAAGCGCCCTCGCATGGTTAGCCTGGGGCGTTCCGTCTCCATATGATCCCCGGCGACAAAATACTCATAGGGGTTGTTATCGCGATCGACTTTCTCTTTGCAGTTGTGAACGAGATCGCCCAAAAGATATCTCGTCATGCCGCACACCTCCGGCAGGCAAATTGTGATTTGACGACGTCGTCGCAGGTCGTGAGCATCTTACAATAATGCCCCTTGAGGCTCTCGGCTTCCGAGAGGATGCCGGCAAGCTCGCGTTGTTTTCCCGGCGAGGGCAAGTCAAATTCCAAGGTCCGAAGATCTTTCCAGTTTGCCGTCGGCGAAAGAGAGCCGACGGAAACCCGTATTGCCTCGTCAAGGAATATGTCGGAGCTGATGAAAAACGGGAAGAACATCGGATCGACGACATCGGCCTTCGGGCGCAGCACCATCCCGTGAGCCGAGAAGATGCCATCGAAGGGTGCTATGCCGACCTTCTTCTGATAGGCCCTTCGGCGGCCGAACAGGACATCGCCTTTCTTCATGAGCAGCTTGTCGCCCTTGGGAGTAACCTCGGCGCCCCAACGGGTCACCTCAAGAGTGCCCGGATCAAGGTGTTCCAACCCAACATACCGGTCGCGATCGCTTTCCTCGGGTTTCTTCTTGGCGGTGCTGTTCTCGGCTATCTGGTCGAATCTATACCTTGTCATGCCGCACACCTCCAGTAGCTAAATTGTGATTTGACGACGTCATCGCAGGCTGTAAGCAGCTGCCTGTAGTGAGACCTCGTTTCTTGTGCGGTCCAGAGTATGTCGGCAAGATCTTCTTGCTTAGCGATGCTGGGAAGCTCGAATTCAAATTGCGAAAGGCTCTGCCACTTGACTCTTGGCGAGAGGGAGCCTGCCGAATTGGTGACGGCGTGCTCGAATAGGGCGTCGTTCTGGATGATGAACGGGAGCAGCCTCGGAGAGAGGTTGTCCTTGGGGGCGATGACGATGATGTCTCCGGAGCAGATTCCGTCGAATGGGGCGACGGCTGCTTTACGCAGGTAGGCCCTGCGACGCCCGAACAGCACCTGCCCCTTTGAGAAAGCCTTAGTGAAGGTGGTCTCGGCACCTTCGTCCCAATGGGCGAGTTCGACCTCGCCAGGGTCTAGATGCTCAAGGCCGACCGTCGGCAGCTCTTGCCCAGCAGGGACCTTCTGTTTTATTTCGCGGGCCACATCGCCCAGGCAAACGTGGGTCATGTTACTCACCATCGTTTTCATGCAATTTTGCAGCAATATTATCGAGCAGGGACGCGGCCTCTGTGGAGGCGGCTCTCCAGCTTTCTACCGTCTCCTCGATGCTTCTATCGTCAGCATTTTCATCATTGGAGGGCTTCACGTACAGAGGGATGGAGAGCGAGAAGGCGTTGTCTTCGAGCTCACTAAACGATGCGTGGGATGAGAAACCTTCGATGTCCTCGTCAGATCGGTAGGCATCGACGATTCTCTTGATGTGTTGAGGCTCAAGGTAGCTTTGCGCGTTCTTGCGGGTTACCTCGGCAGAGGCGTCTACGAACAGTATTTTCTTGCTTCGATTCGGCGCTTTCTCGCTGCGGCAGATGAGGATGCAGGCCTCCATGGGCGAGTTGAAGAAGAGGTTTGCGCCGAGTCCGATGACCGCCTCAACGAGATCGCTTCTTACGAGCCTTTCGCGCATCTCCGATTCCTCGTTGCGGAAGAGTACGCCATGGGGAAGAAGAATGGCGCACCTTCCACTCCTTGGGTCCATGCTCTTGAGGATATGCTGTATGAAGGCATAGTCGGCCCGCCCCTGCGGCGGGGTGCCGAGGAAGTTGCGGCCGTAGGGGTCCGACGCGAATGCCTCGCGGTCCCATTGCTTGATCGAATAGGGAGGGTTAGCGAGCACCATATCGAAGGTGCGTAGCTTTCCCGCCTCGAGGAAGGCTGGGTGCCGCAGCGTGTCGTCGTTTGCAATCTCGAAGTCCTCGACGCCGTGCAGGAATAGGTTCATGCGTCCGATGGCGGAGGATAGCTGGTTGATCTCCTGTCCGTAGGCGTGAACGTTGCGCCATTCCTCTCCGTGCTGTTTGAGGTGGGCGATGGAGGAGATGAGCATGCCGGCGCTGCCGCAGGTGGGGTCATAGATGGACTCGCCCGGTTTGGGTTGGAGGATCTCGGTCATCAGATGGACGACCGTGCGATTGGTGTAGAACTCCTGTGCCGTGTGCCCTGAGTCGTCTGCGAACTTCTTGATGAGGTACTCGTAGCCCTGGCCGAGCTCGTCCTCGGGACAGTTGGCTATGGAAAGTGTCTTGGCGCTGAAGTGTTCGATGAGGTCCTTGAGCAGGCGGTCGGGAAGTCGTTTCTTGTTAGTCCAGGCGGCGTCGCCGAAGATGCCACGCAACTTGGAGCCGTTGGCCGTCTCGATGGCGCGGAAGGCGCCTACGATCGCCTTACCGACGTTTTCCGTTGCCTCACGGATATCGCACCAGTGGGCGCCGTCCGGGATTGCGAAGCTGTGGTTCTCGGGAAGGGCGGCGAACTCCGCATCTCCGTCAGAGGCTTCCAATGCCTCGGCGGTCTCCTCGTCGTAAACATCCGAGAGGCGCTTGAAGAATAGCAGCGGGAATATGTACTGCTTGTACGAGCCGGCATCGATGTAGGTGCGCAGCAGAACCGCTGCGTTCCATAGATGGTTGTTCAGCTCTTCCTGGGGGATTCTACTCTCCATCGACATAGCCTCCCTTTGAGAGCAGCTCAAGGAGTTTCTACTCGGACTTCCTCGTCTGGCGAAGGAGGTCGTAGAAACGTTTCCTGGTTTCCGCCGGCGGCTCGATCTCCTCGCGCCTTCTTTCGACGTAATTGTTCGCCGAGAGCACGTAACCCTCGCGCTCTATATCATCGAGCGTCGCGATGGCGCACTTCTCTACGACGGGTTCGTAGGAATGGTAGAGGGAGAGCATCTCCTGAGCGTTCTCCTCCGAGATCATGTTCTGCGCGCGCTGGGCGGTGAAGATCTCGGTACCGTCGATGATGCAGACGCGGCCCCGATGCGCCGGAGGCTTGTCATTCCGGAGGAACAGCACACAGGCGGAGACACCGGTGCTGTAGAAGACGCCGCTCGCGAGCGAGATCACTGCCTCGACCTTGTCCGACTTGAGCAGCTCCTTGCGGATGGCGCCCTCCTTGCCGCCGTGGAACAGTGCGCCCTGGGGCAGCACTACAGCGCAGCGACCGCTCTTCTCGTCCATGGAGCAGACCATATGCTGCACCCATGCGAAGTCCGCCGACTTGTCGGTGGGGACACCCCAGATGTTGCGGCCCCATGGGTCCGAGGAGAACTCTGCGGATCCCCAGTTCTTAAGGGAGAACGGGGGATTGGCGAGGACGCAGTCGAACGACCTGAGGATGTTCCCGGCAAGGAAGGCGGGGTCGCGCAGGGTGTCCCCCTGGGCGATGCGGAAGTCCTTCGCACCGTGGAGGTAGAGGTTCATGCGTGCTATGGCAGACGTGCTCAGGTTCTTCTCCTGGCCGTAGAGCTTGCCGTAGGCGAGCCTCGAGTTGTCCATCTGACGTACTGCCTCGATGAGCATGCCGCCCGTGCCGCATGCGGGGTCATAGACGGTCTCTCCGGGCTTTGGCTCGAGCAGGGAGACCATCATCTTCACGATCTCCCTCGGGGTGTAGAACTCGCCGGCGTTCTTCTTCTGCATGTCGGCGAACTTCTTGATCAGGTACTCGTAGGCGTCGCCCATCATGTCGGCGTTATAGCTACTGTTGCCGAACTTCTTTGCAGAGAAATGCTCGATGAGGTCTTTCAAGCGTTCGTCGGAGAGCTTGCCTTTGTCCGTCCAGCTCGCGTCGTCGAAGCTGCTGAAGAGGCCGCTGAGGGTATCGGGGTTAGCGCGCTCGATACCCACCATGGCGTCAACGATTGCTTTGCCGACGTTCGCGCCGGTATTGCGGACGTCCTGCCAATGACAGCCTTCCGGCACCTCGAAGCTGTGATTCTCGGGCAGTGCGGCGAAGTCCTTGTCGCCATCCGAAAGCTCCAATGCCTCGGCGGTTTCCTCGTCGTAGACGTCGGAGATCCGCTTGAAGAAGAGCAACGGCGTGATGTAGCTCTTGTACTCGTCTTGGTTGATGGGGCCTCGCAGGATGTCGCAGGCCCCGAGCAGGTGGTTTCCCAGCTCGGATTTGCTTATTGGTTCTTCTGGCATTCAGGTACCTATGAGCTCAAAAAATGAAATTACAGCTCTAGTGATTATACCGTCATATTTGTCATGGTAAATCTCCTGCGCATCGTCGTTCAATCAAGCGGTTCGAGCGACGGTCTGAGCTTGTAAATCACAATTTGTCGAGATGTTTGGGGACCCCGTTGCCAATGGAAAGCAATGGCCTGTCTCAACGATTAAGGAAACTGCGATTACATATGGCGACGGCCCATTCGGGTCAAATCTCAAGTCGTCCGATTATGTTGATGACGGCGTTCGTGTCATCCGCCTTGGCAACATCCAGCAGGGATGCTTTTCAGAAAAAGATCGCTCATTCGTTTCATACGCCAAATACGAGAAGCTAAAACGCTACGAGTGCAAGCCGGGAGAGGTGGTAATTGCCACACTAGGCGACCCGATTTTAAGAGCATGCATAGTTCCCGAATTTGGCATCCCGTCAATTCATAAAGCGGATTGCATGTATTACGAAACGGACAAGAGGCGGTTGATGCCAGCGTTTGCTATGTGCGCAATCAATCATCCTTCGATGCTGAGGCGCGCCACGGTCGACGCGCATGGTCAGACGCGCGGCAGAATCAACTCAACCCAAACGGGGAACCTCCCCATGATTCTGCCCCCGCTCGCCCTTCAACAGGAGTTCGCCGACTTCGTCGCCCAGGTCGACAAATCGAAATTTAAGTTAGGTATCTACGGTGGGATGCTTTGACGTTGCGCTGGTCGACCATTGCGTACCTTAATGTGGTGTCTATTTTTTTATGGCCAAGGAGCACCTGGACTTGTTCGATGGGCATTCCTTTGTCGATTGCCTTTGTAGCAAGCGTTCTTCTGAACTTATGAGGGTGGACCCTTCCTAAATCAAGCTCGCGCCCCAGTTTTCTAAGCAGCGCCTCGACGCCGCCAATTTGTAGCCTCTCGTGTGGCGCCTTGCTCGACACGAAGAGTGCTTCAGAGCTGTCCATTCGGGTTGACAGGTAATTCTCAATATGGACTTTAGTCTTTGCGTCAAAATAGACGATGCGGTCCTTATTTCCCTTGCCGTGTACGATGCACTCACGATTGATGGTGTCGATGGAGCTCCTGTCCAACGAGACAAGTTCGCCCACACGCATGCCCGTGGAGCGCAACAGGTCGATCAGGGCAAGGTTTCGGGGCGACCCGCAGTTATCGCAGAGAATTTCAACGACTTCATCGCTATACGTTTCCTTTATGGGTTGCGGAGCCTTGACTCTTTTAATGCGTCTAACCGGGCTCTTAATGATATGGTCCTCGTCTTCGAGCCATGAATAGAAGCTTGAGATGATTCTTCGGACATTGTCGACGGTGACGCGACTGACGCCGGCTTTTTGCTGATAGTCGGAAAGATAGGACCTAATCTCTTCGGTTCCTAGGTCGCAAGCTGGCGTATCGAATGATTCAAGCATTTTATTGATGGTGGTTTCGTAGTAGGAGATGGTCCTATCCGAGCAGCCTTCGAGGCGTTTTGCAGACAGAAATAGATCTAGGAATGATTCGCTTTCACCGTCGCCGCCTTCGGCTAATTGGCTTTCATCGAAAAGGCAGTGCGATAAAACCTTTTTGAGCTGGCGGTTCTGCTGCGTGGCCAGGTAGGGGAGCATGAGGCGGGTAATTTCTCTAGCCGTTTTCGTGAGATCCATGGTGGCGTCCTTCCTTGCGCGGTGGGTGGCGCTATTTCCCTTTGTTTACCCGTGCGTTATGGAAGGGAAGCCGGGTGGCACTTCCGCTAGGCCGCGTCAGGGAGGTCCATGAGACCTCGCGCATCTCCCCGCATCACTCCGGTGCGGCTTTGCCTGCAGAGCAAGATGCTCAGGTGCGCTTTCTTAACGGGGGCATCTAAATGTAAATTGGTATCCAATTCCGCAAGAGACTTTGCTGAAAGCAACGTACCAGCCATCAGAAGTCGCTGACATAATAACGATACGGTGACTTTTGACGAAAGGCGAACGATGAATGCCGACGCCCAACTAGAAAAGGCAGTTGCGTTGATTGACGAACAGATTGCCTCTGCATTGCGAACGACTTACAAATTCAGGGAGCGCTGGAGTGGCGAAAAGCTCCGGAGACGAATCGGCGGTTTTGCGACGCTGATTCAGCCATCGCAAGAGCAGGTTGAATACGATTTCTTTAATGAGTTCATCGAGTTTTCCGTTAGAAATGACATGGTCAATCCAATACTCGAATCCTTGTTCGCTCTCTATGGTATTGACGTTATCTGGCCGAGGGGTTCGACTGTTTTTTGGTTGAATAATGAGAAGCACGAAAGGGCGAACCCTATCGAGTTTCTAATTTCAACAAATTGCGAAACCGTAGGGTATCGATACACAATTCCGGATTCGATTACCGCTATGGAAGTTGATTCATGGGGGATCAGCAGGATTGTCGTTATCGACTGGTCTGCAGCGGAGACTGAGGAGCTAAAACGACGCTCCGAGGAGTTGTGTGTCGAAGGGTCCGATAGCGTATTCCAAATATCATCGAGCGGGTTTTTCAAAAAGATCTTCCCAGAGGCTCTCTACGATGAGTTTGTTTATCGCATTCGAGATGCAGTTGCAAGAGTGGAGGATATCATCGGTCTTCAGGCCATTCCTAGCCTATCTATGCCTCGCTTGGCGCCATTCAGGGCTTCGCTGATAGACGAGATTCATCGCACTGTTGACGGCTTTCCTGAGTCGACCTACACGGTTAAATCAAATCACGCAACGTTCAGGCTTGCCGACGAAGATCAAATAGTGCTCAATAAAGCTTTTTTCGATGATGGGCTCGGACACTGTCTTGTTGGAACAAAGGGCTTTGCTAGATGTCTTACCACATCGGAGTATCTACGCAGGTCTTTCTTGCGGGGCGGAGAGTTCGATTACACTTCAATTGTTTGTGGCTATATAAAGGCGGTTGAGCAACTCTCATATGAGCTTATGCTTGCTACGCTGGGTACGCCTGGGTCGGAAAACCTGTTCATTGCCACGCCTTCGAAAGGAAAAGGAGCGATCGAATATAGAAGACCATTTGACTGGTCGAAAAAAACTCGGCATGTTCAATTCGTCGAATCAAATAGAGAACGGTTTTCGACGAACTTGGTCTCTCTTGCAAATCTTCTCCATGACAATGAAACGGCATGGCGGATTAGTGACGAGGGAAGACACTTTGTGCTTCTCAAGATAAGGGATTTTGCAGGTAAAGATAGGAATGGCTATTTCCACAAGGATAACTTTACGGATTTGGGTGAAGTAAATAGGATTAGACAAGATGCAATTGCGCTTCTGTATTACCTATTGGGCGGTTATGTTATCCCAGGAAGCAAGGAAAAGGCGCTTGAAACGCTTGGATTGAAGCATGTCTCTTATAGCGAAATATATATGAAGCTGGCCGAGATACC
Source organism: uncultured Collinsella sp. (assembly GCA_902494165.1). Taxonomy (GTDB): domain Bacteria; phylum Actinomycetota; class Coriobacteriia; order Coriobacteriales; family Coriobacteriaceae; genus Collinsella. Next base: position 55,196 of record CABUSD010000013.1, read on the forward strand.
TTTGACTGACTTTGTTTTGGAGTTTGAGGGTCTAAATCCTGTGAAAGCGGTTAGGCCCTTCGAGCAACCTGTCATAGAGTATGACGACTACGGTCTAGTCTCTTCGAAGATATTTTTTGTCAGAGTTGACAGCTATCGTGGCGCTCGTGAACGGGAATTGACTGAGGCTATCAGCAAGGACGATCTCATCGTAGTTGACCGCGACAATATGCCGTCTAGGGTGTTCTTTGTAAAGCGTAGCGGCGAACGGGTGCAGGTTTGGTAAGAAAACGGCGCGCGAACGAGAGTCCGCGCGCCGGAGCGCTTCCGTCGTTTAGCTGCTGGGCGTCTCGTTGCCGCGATACTTAAAGTATGCGGTTGCGATAGTCACAATGGCATCTATGACGGCGAGAACGACCTCATCGTTAGGCGTGTACTTCATCTTTTCCTCCTTTGTCGGGATTCTAAGCTGACGTATGCCAGCAAAAGGAGGCCGTAAGCGCTAACGCCATGATAACCGATGCTCATTTAAGTTATTGTCTAGTACCGCAAAAAAGAGAGGGGGCGCGTATTATTTGTGACAAGGACGCTAAAAGACTATTGGCCTTTCAGCGTCCTTGCGGATACTGACCACACGGATTGCACTCAATCTCATCTCCAGTGTTTTGACTGACGGAGCAATTGCAGGCGATGTAAATAAGAGAGGGCAAACGCAAATGAAAGCAACCGAAGCGAATCTGCTCGATCTTATGGGCGTGGCGAAGATGCAGTTTGTCATTCCCGTGTACCAGCGAGTTTACTCGTGGAGTGTAAAAGAGTGCGAGGTGCTTTGGGATGACGTCATGCGAGCGGGTCGTGATGGCGTATCGCACTTCGTGGGGTCAATGCTTTATATCCCCGAGTCCGAGAGCTCTGCCACGAGCATTTCGCGCGTGCTTCTGATTGACGGACAGCAGCGCATGACGACGTTTTCGTTGATGATTGCAGCTTTGGCTGACTATTTGGAGAGCAACCCCGACAAGGCTGGCTTCCTTGGCGACCTCAAAATCTCGGCGCTGAGGAAAAATTACCTCTTTAACGATGACGACTACAACGGTCTGGCACGCTACAAGCTGGTGCTCTCGCAGGACGATAAAGAGACGCTGTTCTCCATCGTGTCTGGGGCTCCCGTGCCAGATGAAAAATCGGATCGGATTGTCGAGAACCATGCGTTCTTCCGCGAGAAGATGCGTGGTAAATCATTTGACCCGGCAAGGCTTTGGGCGGGGCTAAACCGCGTGCAGGTCATCGACACTAAGCTCACCGCTGGCGTTGATAATGCCCAGCTCATATTTGAGTCCATGAACTCCAAGGGCAAGCCGCTCACGCCCATTGACCTCATCCGTAACTACGTTCTAATGTCGCTTCCCAACGACGAACAGACCAAGCTTTATGAGGGTTATTGGCATCCACTCGAGTGCTTGTTCGGAAAAGGCGGCGAGGACGAGTTCAATGCATTTATCTGGTACTGGCTGTGGCTTAAAGTTCCCAATAGGATGCCGAAGGAGAACGAGGCCTACTACGAGTTTAAGCGCTATTTCGCCGACGACTACGATGGTGACACCGAGGGCCTGCTTAAGGAGCTGCGCGGGTATGCACATAGATACGCCAGTCTGTTCCTTGGTAAGGAGAAGGACGACGGACTGCGCCGAGTGTTCGGCAGAATCGTAAGCCTCGACGTGAAGCAGATAAGGCCCCTCTTAATGTTGCTTTATTCGGTTTACGAGGGGAATGGACTAGACCGCAATGCGTTTTTACGTATCTGCGAGACTATCGAGTCGTTTCTGTTCAGGCGAGCGGTTTGCGGCAGACTTACCACGGGCCTAAATAATTTCTTTGCCGGCATGTATCGCAATCTCGAGCAGCAGGACGATATCGAGGAGTACGTTACGGCGATGCTCCTTATCCACAGCAGCGGTATGACCGCATACTTTCCGACAGACGAGCATTTTGTCGAGGAGTTTAAGGCGCGTGACTGCTACAACCGCTTCTCTAAAAAGCGCTATTACCTGGAACGCATGGAGAACTGGCACCACCCGAAGGAGTCCATCTCAGCCGACGATTACCAGATCGAGCACATCATGCCCCAGACGATTGATGATGAGCACGGCTGGAAGGAATCGCTTGGTGAGAACTGGGAAGACGTCCACGACAGGCTGTGCAACAACTTGGGAAATCTTACGCTGACGGGCTACAACCAGGAGTACTCAAACCGGTCGTTCTCGGACAAGCTCAATCTGCCTGACGTCGGATTTAAGTGCAGCCCGCTCTACCTAAACAAATCGATTGTCTCGCATGAAAAATGGGGTGAGGAAGAGATTGGGCAGCGCGCGGACGAGCTGGCGAAAGAAGCGTGCGAGATATGGAAGTATCCCGACCTTCCGGCAGACGTCGTCGACAAGTACCGTCCTTCTCGTGGGGAGCCTGACGAGGCTCCTGTCTGGACTCTGCATGAGAACCACCCCACCTTTGCCGAAGGTGGGCTCAACCAGAAGCTTTTCGATGAGGTGCGCGAGTCCGTTCTGAGTGGTAACCCTTCGTGGGAGTCCTACATAGCCAAGTACTATGTAGGCTTCAGGTCGGGCAAGCGAAAACTGCATGCCGTGTTAGAAGGTAGGACCAGCAACGGTGGCTGGATTGCCGTCGGCCTGGCAAAGAGCGTGGATGACCTAATTGATCCAGAGGACATGTGCCAGGACAAACGTACGCAGGGTGGATTTGGCCCAGGCCTACCGACCTATGTTGCTCTTCGTAATGCCGATGACATTCCCGCGGTGCTCGATCTTATAAAGCAGTGCTAGGTTAAAGGCCGGGAATCTAATTCCCGGCCCTTGCCATCTCGGAATTGCCGATGGCTTATCTGCCCACCTACACCCCCGCAATCCCGCGCGCCGCGCTCAGCAGCTCGTACTCCCTCTGGCTCCACTGGTGCAGCTCGGCCGCGTGCACGGCGTCGCGACACAGGTCCAGGAACACCTCGGCGCCCTCGCAGAAACACTCGCGGGCAAAGGTGCCCGATCCGTCCGCAACGCACGCGCCGTCGGCGAAGAGCATCCAGCTGGACGGCTCACGAGAGTTATTTCCGAGCAGTTTGATTTGCAGTACGTGTGGGTTGCCAGCAGCACAGAGCTCTTCCTCGAGCACCTGCACGGTAAAGCGCATCTGGTGGGAGAGACTGCTCTTTACCATGGCCGACGCGTAGCCATTTGGCTTATCCAGAAGATGCATGTGATTCGGTTTGACGACCAGGTTGTGGAAGTTACGCTCGCTGCGCACAGAGAAATTGTCCATACGGACTCCTTTCATCGATGTTGGCAGGGCCACCGTGCCTCTTGGCCGGTTGGCGTCGGGATCGTGGAGCCAACTCTCTACCCCGACTCTGGATAAAACGCGCCCGCTCCTTGCGGGCACGATGGAGTCTATCAGCGCGCGCGGACAAAAATCAACCCCGTGCGGCAATGAGCGCACGGGGTTGATTTGGTCTACGACCCTCAATTTTTGGCATTTGTTATTCGTCGTCTCCGTCGTTGGGGTCGCCCTTGAGGGTGTTGATGTCCAGGTACTGGTTATCGTCCTCTTTTTGCTGGGTTTCCGACTCCGCTTGGGTGGGGCCGCGGAACAGCTGGAATCCCTCAAACGCAATGACACCGAGCAGGGCAATGATAATGGCGATAAAGGCAACCTTGACTGCCTGCGGAAATTCCGAGAAACGCAGCGCCTTTTCCTCGGCGTAATAATCGGCGAAGCGCTCTTCGCCCGTGCTTTTGGTATACGCCGGCGCGGACGCGGCCTCCGGGTCATATTCCGGTGCGGGCGTGGCAGCGTACGGATCGTTGAGATAATCGCTCGATGCGGTGCCATAATCCTCGGTCTCGATGCGACCGTTGCCAGCATAGCCATCGGAATAATCGGAATATGCCGCACCGCCCTCATAGTCCGCGGCGCTCGTGTTGGCGGCAAAAAGCGGGTTAACTGGAACGTCGAGCGCCGGCATGCCGGTAGAGGTCTCATCCAGATCGGCTGCAGCCCAGGAATCGTAGGCAACCTGATGGAAAACGGGCTCATCGAGCCTTGCGACCGGAGGCTTGCGTGCCGCAGGAACAGGCAACTGCTGGGCGCTGTACATAACGGTGCTGTCGGCCGATTTGCCCTGCGTCGCTGCAGCGAGAAATGCCGCCGTCTCGGACGGGTCGCTTGCGGGGCGGGGAGCGGGCGTGGGCGCCGAAGTGGGTGCGGGCGTAGGCGCGGGCGTCGAAACAGGCGACTGCGCAGGAGTCGGCGCAGATGCGGGCTTAGGCGCAAGTGCGGGATTGGGACTTGACGGGCGAGCCCCGCCGCTCATGAGTTCGTCGGCGGTCCACGGGCGATCATCCATCACGTCGTCAAGGCTCAGCGAAAACAGGTCGTCTTCACCCTCATCGAACATGCGGTGCACATGTCCACCAATTGCCGGAATCAATCCGCGACCGGTGCATGATGCCTTGCTCAACGCCATTCTGTTCCATCCTTTCGAAATACTAATGACATCGATTATATGGAACTTCCCAAGCTGCTCGGTCTTGGATTCGTGCTTTCCAGAACTCGCGCCCAAAAGGGGAGGGGCAATCCAGGCGAGTGCCTACTTGTCGCCGGCCGCCGCCTTGGCCTCATTGAGGTAGCTATAGAAGCTGTACTTGGAGATGCCAAAGAACTCGCAGGCGCGCTCGCTCGACTTGGAAATGAGGAAGGCGCCGCGACGGTCGAGGTAGCCAATGGCACGAATGCGCTCGTCTTTGGTCATGAGTGCCGCGGGCTTGCCCACAAACTGCTCGCACTCGTGCAGCAGGTCCTCGAGCAGGTCGCCGATGTTCTTGGTAATGGGCTCGGGCTCGGTATAGCCCGTGCCGCCGGTGCCGGTGAAAGCGTCGAGCGAGCGCTCAAAAGCCTTCATAAGCGTAATGTCAAAGTTGATGCCCAAAATGCCGACGGGCTTGCCTTCGTCGTTGCGGATAAAGATGGTCGAGGACTTGAGCAGCTTGCCATCGGTGGTTTTAGTGAGGTACGGCTCGCGGTCGTGTACGTCGGTGCTGCCCTCGTGCATGGACTCAAACACAATATGGCTGGGGCCGTCACCCAGTTTGCGCCCGCTGACGTGACCGTTTTCGATCACTACGATGGAGTGGTCCACGTCCTCGGTCTCCAGATCGTGGACGACGACTTCGCAGTTGGGGCCAAATTGGAGCGCCAGGCCGTGTGCGAGGCGCTTGTAAAACTCAATCTGTGCGGGGGTCATGGTGCCTTCCTAAAAATTAGTTTGGGCACACTATGCCATAAACCACACTTGACCGCAAACAAATCCATCAACAAGGCAATTCATGACCGTTCGGCAGCGAAAAAGTACCGATTACGGCAACAAACAATTTGTTAGGTTTTCCAATCAAAAAGTGTGATAGAACAGTGCTAACAAACTTTTTGTTTGGCATCCACATAAAAGTTCAGTCGCATGAATGGGAATGGGCTGAAACGCGTATGCGGGGGCCGGCAAGAGAGGACTTAAGGAGTTCACCGTATGGCCGATAAGATCCAGTGGGCGGGCAACACGATGCCCAAGAGCGATGATAAGCACTTGGGAATCATGAGCCTCGACCACGTGAAGAAGGCCCGTGCCTTCCACCAGTCGTTCCCCCAGTACACCGTCACTCCGCTTGCCCGCCTGGATGGCCAGGCCGCGCGCCTGGGCCTGTCCAACCTGTGCGTTAAGGACGAGAGCTATCGCTTTGGCCTCAACGCCTTTAAGGTCCTGGGCGGCTCGTTTGCCATGGCCAACTACATTGCCGACGAGACCGGCAAGGACGTTGCCGAGTGCACCTTCGATTACCTGACCTCCGATCAGCTTGCCAAGGACTTTGGTCAGGCCACCTTCTTTACCGCCACCGACGGCAACCATGGCCGCGGCGTGGCATGGGCTGCCAACAAGCTGGGCCAGAAGGCCGTCGTGCACATGCCCAAGGGTTCCACCAAGCCCCGCTTCGATAACATCGCCGCCGAGGGCGCCACGGTGACCATCGAAGAGGTCAACTACGACGAGTGCGTGCGCATGGCCGCCGCCGAGGCCGATGCCTGCGAGCGCGGCGTCATCGTTCAGGACACCGCTTGGGAGGGCTACGAGAAGATTCCGTCCTGGATCATGGAGGGTTACGGCACCATGGCTTCTGAGGCTGCCGAGCAGCTGCGCGAGATGGCCATCAACCGCCCGACGCACGTGTTTGTCCAGGCTGGCGTGGGTTCGCTCGCCGGCGCCGTGGTGGGCTATTTCACCAACCTGTATCCCGATAACCCGCCCACCTTCGTCGTGGTTGAGTGCGCACCTGCCGCCTGCCTGTACAAGGGCGCTGCCGCCGGCGACGGCGATCCGCGCATCGTGGACGGTGACATGCCCTCCATCATGGCCGGCCTGTGCTGCGGCGAGCCCAACATCCTGGGCTGGGATATCCTGCGCAACCACACCACCGCCTTCGTGTCCTGCCCCGACTGGGTCACCGCTCGCGGCATGCGCACCCTGGGCGCTCCCGAGAAGGGCGACCCGCGCGTCATCTCCGGCGAGTCCGGCGCTGTGACCACCGGCCTGGTCGAGACCCTCATGCTCGATCCCGAGTACGCCGAGCTCAAGGAGCTCATCGGCCTGGACAAGACGAGCTCCGTGCTCTGCTTCTCCACCGAGGGCGACACCGATCCCGACCAGTATCGCCGCATTGTTTGGGAAGGCGAATATCCCACTTGCTAATCGTTGGGGCGGAGTAAATAGGTATCGCTCCACCACCTCACAGGTAGATTCCTTCGTTTGAAAGGTTATGAACAATGGCTAAAGAACTCGATTTCGACGCTATCAAGGCTGCTGCTGAGTCCCATCGTGCTGATATGACTCGCTTCCTGCGCGCTATGATCTCCCATCCCTCTGAGTCCTGCGAGGAGGGTGAGGTTGTTGCCTGCATCAAGGCCGAGATGGAGAGCCTTGGCTATGACGAGGTCAAGGTCGACGGCCTGGGCAACGTTATGGGCTTTATGGGCGAGGGCGACAAGATCATCGCCATCGACTCTCACATCGACACCGTCGGCATCGGCAACATCGATAACTGGGATGCCGATCCTTATGAGGGCTACGAGACCGATGAGATCATCTATGGCCGCGGCGGCTCCGACCAGGAGGGTGGCATGGCTTCTGCTACCTACGCTGCCAAGATGATGAAGGACATGGGCCTCATCCCCGAGGGCTACAAGATCATGGTCGTCGGCACCGTCCAGGAAGAGGACTGCGACGGCATGTGCTGGCAGTACATCTACAACAAGGACGGCATTAAGCCCGAGTTCGTCATTTCCACCGAGCCCACCGACGGCGGCATCTATCGCGGTCACCGCGGCCGCATGGAGATCCGCGTCGACGTTCACGGCACCTCCTGCCACGGCTCCGCTCCCGACCGCGGCGACAACGCCATCTACAAGATGGCCGACATCATCGCCGACGTTCGCGCTCTCAACAACAACGGCTGCGACGAGTCGACCGACATCAAGGGTCTCGTCAAGATGCTCGACCCCAAGTACAACCCCGAGCACTTCGAGGACGCCCGCTTCCTGGGTCGCGGCACCTGCACCGTCAGCCAGATCTTCTACACCAGCCCCAGCCGCTGCGCTGTCGCTGACTCCTGCGCCATCTCCATCGACCGTCGCATGACCGCCGGTGAGACCTGGGAGTCCTGCCTGGACGAGATCCGTAACCTGCCGGCCGCCAAGAAGTACGGCGACGACGTGAAGGTCTCCATGTACATGTACGACCGTCCGTCCTGGACCGGCGAGGTCTACGAGACCGAGGCTTACTTCCCCACGTGGATCAACAAGGAGACTGCTCCGCACGTCAAGGCCCTCGTCGACGCCCACAAGGCCATGTTCGGTGACGAGCGCATCGGCTGCGAGCCCAGCATGGACAAGCGCACCGGTCGTCCGCTGTGCGACAAGTGGACCTTCTCCACGAACTGCGTCTCCATCCAGGGCCGCTATGGCATCCCCTGCGTCGGCTTTGGTCCGGGTGCCGAGTCTCAGGCTCACGCTCCCAACGAGGTCACCTACAAGGACGACCTGGTCACCGCTGCCGCCATGTATGTGGCTGCCCTGAACCTCTACGATCCGAGCCAGGCCGATGGCGATGCCACCGTGTTCCGCGCCGGTCTGACCAACAACAAGATCGACTAGTCCCATTCCTCGATCTTGTTGAGCCGGGGACAGTTTATGCCCCCGGCACCTCCTGTTGACTTGGGGCCCGCGGTCGTTATCTCCCATGCTTCCTCGACGGTAGCGGGTCCTCGTCATAGCGCTCTGCATGTTCTAGCCACACGCGCATGCCGGAGCGCATCTACTCATTGCGATCGTTTCACCTTTAGAAAGGACATTTACATGGACGCTAAGTTTACCGAGCTCGTCGAGCAGCTGAACGGCCTCGATTTTAAGGGTATGTACGGCAGCGACTTCCTGCACACCTGGGACAAGACCACTGATGAGCTCAAGGCGCTCTACATCGTCGCCGACGCCCTGCGCGAGCTGCGTGAGAACAACGTTTCGTCCAAGATCTTCGACTCGGGCCTGGCCGTCTCGCTGTTCCGCGACAACTCCACCCGTACGCGCTTCTCCTTCTCTAAGGCCGCCAACCTGCTTGGCCTTGAGCTGCAGGACCTGGACGAGAAGAAGTCCCAGATCGCTCACGGCGAGACCGTCCGCGAGACCGCTACCATGATTTCCTTCATGGCCGACGTCATCGGCATCCGCGACGACATGTACATCGGCAAGGGCGACGCCTACATGGCCGAGGTCTCCGAGTCTGTCCAGCAGGCCTACGAGGACGGCGTTCTGGATCACCGTCCCACGCTCATCTCCCTGCAGTCCGATTCCGACCACCCCACGCAGTCCTCTGCCGACATGCTCTACCTCATCAACGAGTTTGGCGGTCTTGAGAACCTCAAGGGCAAGAAGGTTGCCGTCACCTGGGCCTATTCGCCCTCTTACGGCAAGCCGCTGTCCTGCCCGCAGTCGCTGATCAGCCTGCTGCCCCGCTTTGGCATGGACGTCACCCTGGCTCACCCCGAGGGCTACGACCTCATGCCCGAGGTCGTCGAGCGCGCCAAGGGCTATGCCGCCGAGTCCGGCACCACCTTTAAGCAGGTCAACACCATGGCTGAGGCCTTCGAGGGCGCCGACATCGTGATCCCCAAGAGCTGGGCTCCGTTTGCCGCCATGGAGAAGCGCACCAACCTGTACGCCGAGGGCGACGACGCCGGCATCGCTGCGCTCGAGAAGGAGCTGCTCGCTCAGAACGCTACGCATCAGGATTGGTGCTCCACGACCGAGCTCATGGAGAAGACTGCCAACGGCCAGGACACCATCTTTATGCACCCGCTGCCCGCCGACATCTCCGGTGTCTCCTGCGAGCACGGCGAGGTCAACGCCGACGTCTTCGACATGCACCGCGTGGGCATGTACAAGGAGGCCAGCTACAAGCCGTACGCCATCGCAGCCATGATGTTCCTGCAGAAGGTTGCCGATCCCGCCGCTACCCTCAAGGCCCTCGACGAGCGCAACACCGCCCGTTGGCTCCAGGCCTAAAGCCGGGCTGAGGTAAGCCATGTAAAGGGGGCGCTCTACCAAACGGCGGGGTGCCCCCCTTTTTGTATCGTGGGCGTGCGGGATAAGCGCTTTCGATGTGGATGCCCGCGGCGCGAGTTATGGGTACGATGGTTTCAGGGGAGGTATCACCATGAAACTTGGATGCGTCATTATGGCTTCGGGCGAGGGCAAGCGGTTTGGCTCTAACAAGATGCTTGCCGATATCTATGGCGAGCCGCTGATTGCCCGGACCATCGATTCGGTTCCCCGGGGCTTTGACGTCGTGGTTTCGACGCGTTGGCCCGAGGTCGCCCAGATTTGCGAGGACAAGCATTGCCCGTGCGTGCTGCACGATGGCGAGCTGCGCAGCGAAAGCGTCCGTGCGGGCCTTTCGTGGGGAGTCGAACGCAACTGGAAAGGTTGCCTCTTTTTGCCGGGCGACCAGCCACTTGTGAGCGCGGGCTCTTTTGAGGCCATGGTTCGCGCGTTTGACGAGCGTGGCCGCAAACATCCGGTGCGTCTTGCGTGCAACGGTGAGCCTTCGAGCCCGGTGCTCTTTCCGGCGGAACTGTTCGATGCACTTATGTGTCTTGAGGGCAAGGACGGCGGGGGCTCGATTCTCAAGAGCCGTATCGACGTGGTGCTGGTCGAGGCGCGTGCCTACGAGCTGTGGGACGTCGATACCGCCAAGGGACAGCAACGCATAACGGAGCATATCGCTGCCTGCTCGTATTTTGATCGCGTGGCCAACTGTATTAATCAATAAGGAGCAACATGATCATCATCAAAAACGGCGCGCTCGTGACGCCCCAGGGGCTTCGCCGCGCCGATCTTGCCATGGAGGGCGACAAGATTGTGCGGATTGCCGCAGCAATCGAGCCGGGCGAGGGCGATACCGTCCAGGACGCCACCGACTGTTGGGTGTTCCCCGGCTTTATCGACGGCCACACGCACATGCAGTGCTGGACTGGCATGGATTGGACGGCCGATAGCTTTGAGACCGGTACGCGTGCGGCTGCCTGCGGCGGTACGACGACCATCGTGGACTACGCGACGGCCGATCGCGGCGTGACCATGCCCGATGCCTTGGCCGAGTGGCATCGCCGCGCCGACGGAACCTGCACGGCCAACTACGCCTTTCATATGGCACTCGCCGAGTGGAATGAATGCAACCGCGCCGATCTTTCGGCCATGCGCGAGGCGGGCGTGTCGTCGTTTAAGACCTACTTTGCCTACGATCATTTGCGCCTGGACGATGCCGAGACGCTCGAGGTGCTCGAGGAGCTCAAGCGAATTGGCGGCATACTATGCGTGCATTGCGAGAACGGTACGCTGGTGAATGAGCTGCAGAAGCGCATGTACGAGCAGGGGATTCATGGGCCCGAGGGGCATGCGCTCAGCCGTCCGGACGTGTGCGAGGCCGAGGCCGTGAGCCGCCTGCTGTATCTGGCGCACCTGGCCGGCGACGCACCGGTCAACGTGGTGCACCTTTCGACCAAGCTGGGGCTCGAGGCCATCCGTGCCGCCAAGGCGCGCGGGCAGAAGAATATCTATGTCGAGACATGCCCTCAGTATCTGATGCTCGACGACACCTGCTATCTGGAGCAGGGCGAGGACGGCTTTGCGGGTGCCAAGTATGTGATGAGCCCGCCGCTGCGCCATGCCGGCGACCGTGCAGCCCTGCGCGAGGCGCTTGTGGCCGGCGAGATCGATACGATTGCGACCGATCATTGCAGCTTTAACCTGCACGGGCAAAAGGACCGCGGGCGCGACGACTTCCGCGCGATTCCCAACGGCGGGCCCGGTGTGGAGCATCGCCCTGTCGCGATCGCTACGAGCTTTGAGGGACAGCTGGGTCCCGAGGATCTGTGCCGCTTGATGAGTGAGAACCCGGCGCGCGTCTTTGGCATGTATCCGCGCAAGGGCTGTCTTGCCGAGGGTGCCGATGCCGACGTGTGCGTGTGGGATCCAAAGGCGCGCTGGACCATTCGCGCGGCGACACAGCATCAGGCCGTGGACTACACGCCGCTCGAGGGTTTTGAGGCGCATGGCCGCGCCAAGGCCGTGTTTGTGAACGGCGTGCTGGCGGCACGCGACGGCGATCCCACCGGAGCCCAACCCGGCCGCTACGTTCCCCGCTAACAGGAAGGGCGCCGGATTCCCCTCCGCAGTTGCGGTGGAATAGTTCCTGTTTAGCCGCCAAATAGGCCGTTTCAGGAACTATTCCACCGCAATTTATAGGTCTGCTGGGGCAGTGCCGGCTACTTGAGGCTGGTGGCGACGATGGGACGGTCGAGAGCTACCTCGAAGCGGTCGGCCATCGTGGGGTCACTGGGCGTGTCGACTTGGTTGAGCATGACGCGTGCGGTGCTGAGTTCCAGCGCCTGCATCTCGGCATTGAGCACCTGGGCGACGCGCTCGGGCGTGGCGATGTCGGTGAGCTCGCAGCCGCAACGCTCGCAAAAGAGCTCGGGGCGGTGGACGGCTTCGTTGATGGGCTTGCTGAGTCCTGAGGCGCCGACGAGCCAGATGACGTTGGCCGTGCCGGCGGGAATTACCGGCTCCCACGGGGCGTGGGCCTTGAGCGGGAGCCGCTTGCTGCCGTCCGCCTCGGCCAGGACGTAGTCAAAGCGCTGCGCCAGCTGGTCGAGCGGCTCGGCAGGGGAGGAGAGCTTGCCCGTCTCCGGGTCCAAAACACCCGCCTGGCAGATACTTCCGCGGCTCATGCCCGCGCATGCCTCGCAGGTGCAACCGGGGACATGCGAGGCGCCCGGCTTCCAAGGCGCGGCGTCCAGGCGACGGCTCGACCCGTCCCACGGCACGCCGGCGACGGGGAACATATGCGTGGAGGTGCAGAGGAGCGCGCGGCCGCCAGCGCGCATAAGCTCAAGGCCGAGCGTCTTTAGCAAGGTCGACTTGCCACCGCTGCCGATAATCGCGGTAATGCCCGGCTTGATCCTGAGCGCCGAGGCAAGATTGCCGCTAACCGTTTCCATCTGTTCACCGCCGTATAATACTGTGATAATAAATAATCATCAGAGTAGCGGTCGAACCGCATTTGCTCTGCTCAAACCGTAGCACAGGGAGGTGTCCCGGGAATGCTCGTTTATGTTCGCGGCGCCGGCGATATCGCCACGGGCGTCGCCGCTCGCTTGGTGCGCGCCGGCGTGTCGGTCGTTATGGCCGATATCGCGGTTCCCACGTGCATCCGCCGCACAATCAGTTTTTGCGAGGCTATTCGCTTGGGCGAGGTCGAGGTCGAGGGCATTCGCGCTCGCTTGGCACAGACGCCGGCAGAGGCGCTTGCAATTACCGAGGCTGGAGACGTCGCCGTGGTGGTGGACCCCCAGGCCAAGATGCTCGGCGAGCTGAAACCCGCTGCCGTGGTCGACGCGATTCTGGCTAAGCGCAACCTGGGTACCACGCGCGACATGGCGCCTGCCGTCATCGCCGTGGGGCCGGGCTTTACCGCGCCGGTTGACTGCGACGCCGTGGTCGAAACCATGCGCGGGCATTTCCTGGGCCGTGTCATTACCCAGGGTTCGCCCCAACCCAACACGGGCGTGCCGGGCATTATCGCTGGCTATGGCAGAGAGCGCGTTATCCACAGCCCCGCCGCCGGCGTGTTTCGGTCCGACCGCGCGATCGGCGACATCGTGAGCGCCGGAGACGTGATTGGCTACGCGGGCGATTCGCCCATGTGCACGCAGATCGATGGCTGTCTGCGCGGGCTTTTGGCGAACGGCGTGCAGGTGACTGAGGGCTTTAAATGCGCCGATGTCGATCCGCGCGGCGATGCCAGCTATATCAACTACATTTCGGACAAGGCGACGTCGGTCGGCGGTGGCGTGCTCGAGGCGCTCGCCATGCTCACCGATGTCTTTAGAGGATAGAAGGCGGCAATGGAAAAGCTCGATGTTGTGAATGCGGCGCTTGCCGCCCTGCGTGCTGGCGAGACGTGCGAGCTGGTGGTCGTGGCCGGCACGGCAGGGTCGTCGCCGCGCGGCGCGGGCGCCTGGATGGCCGTCTTTGCCGACGGTAGCCAAGCGGGCACTATCGGCGGCGGCAAGATTGAGCTCTTTGCGCTGGACGAGGCGCGCGAGCTGCTGGCCGGGGGTAAATCGCGTCTGGTCCGCTACACCATGGGCGGCGAGAACTCCGATACCGGCATGATCTGCGGCGGAGCTATCTGCCTGTGCTATCTGCACCTGGATGCGAGCAAGGCACCGTTGTTCCAGTCGGTTGCCGACGTCTTGGTGTATCGACGCATCGGCGACTTCGTCATCGACTTTGAACCGTTTATCGCAAGCGCGCTCGAAAGCGACGCTACTGAATACCATGGCGAGGAATCGCGCCGCACCATTGCGGGTTGCCCCGGGCTTTCGCTGGTGGAGGAGGGGAGTAAGGTTACCTATACAAACGCCGCCTCCGAGATTCCTCCCGCGCACATCGAGACGCTCTGCCCCGAGGGCCTGACCTATATCTTTGGCTGCGGCCACGTGGGCGCCGCGACGGCGCGGGTGCTCACGGCGGCGGGCTTTGCCGTCGTGGCGTGCGACGACCGCCCCGGCACGCTGACCCCCGATTGGGTGCCCGGTGTCTACGATCGTCGCTTGGTCGATTACAAGAACCTGAGCGAGCTGTGCCCCATCGGCCCGCGCGACCTGGTGGTCGTCGCCACGGCGGGTCACAAGTCCGATATCGACGTGGTGATTCAGGCCATGCGCGCCAAGCCTGCCTACCTGGGCTGTCTGGGCTCGCGCCGCAAGACGGCCTTTGTGCGTGCCCGCCTGGAGCAGGAAGGCTTTACGCAGGACCAGATCGACGAGCTGCACCTTCCGATCGGCGTTGCCATCGAGGCCGAGGACCCCGAGGAGATCGCCATCTCCATCGCCGCCGAGATGATCCACCTGCGCCGCACCAAACTCGTCCCCCGCAAGCGCTAATCGCATCCCCACCAATAAGTTGCGGTGAAATAGGGACTGTTTGGGGGTGCGGACAGAAAGTTGGACCGCGGGGCGGTCCGGACTGGAGGTTCGCATGTACAGCAGGGAGAAGGTCGAGCTCTTCCTCCTGGCGACGGAGGACGGCATGGGGCCGACCGCCG
>CABUSD010000014.1:0-67216 GCA_902494165.1 uncultured Collinsella sp.
ACCGAGAAGTCCGTCGTGCTCACCGCCTCCGAGTCCGGCACCACCCCCGAGGTCCTCGAGGCCGTCAAGAAGATGAAGGACATGGGCGTGCGCGTCTACGCCATGACCAAGCCCGAGGGTCTCATCGGCCAGGCTGTCGGCGCCGAGAATTGCGTCAAGATGGCTTCCGATCATGGTAACGGCGGCTGCGAGATGGGCTACTACCTCGCCGACTGCTTCGGCCTGCGCCTGCTCAACCGCCGCGGCTGCTTCCCGCAGTTCGATAAGTTCATCGAGCAGACCAAGGACGTTTGGACCCACCTGGTCGACATCCGCAAGAGCTTCGAGCCGCGCGCCGAGGAGCTCGCCAAGAAGTACGCCCTGGCCCCCTACACCATGTTCATCGGCTCGGGCGCCCTGTGGGGCGAGACGATCCTGTTCTCGATGTGCATCCTGGAGGAGATGCAGTGGAAGCGCACCCGCTACATCACCTCGGCCGACTTCTTCCACGGCACCCTCGAGCTCGTGGAGCCCGGCGTCCCCGTGTTCCTGTTCATGGGCGAGGACGAGAACCGCAAGCTCGACGAGCGCGTCCGCGCCTTCCTCAACCGCGGCGTGACCGGCGACACCGACATCAACATCATCGACACCGCCGAGTTCGCGATCCCCGGCCTTGACGATGAGTTCCGCGTCATCGTGTCTCCGTGGATCCTCTCCTCGCTGATCACCGATCGCCTTGCCGCTTACTACGAGACGGTCACCAAGCACAACCTCAACTACCGTCGTTACTATCACCAGTTCGACTACTAATAGTTGACCACTCATTTAAGAAGCACCCTGCCCGGGCGCATGCGTCCGGGCATTTTTATGCCGAAATTCGCTAGGAAGGGGAATCGAATGAGGCAGTTTATCGTGGCGTCCCATGCTCATTTTGCGTCTGGAATCGTCGAGAGCATCGGCCTGCTTTCCGGCGAGCGCGAAAACGTCCATGCGCTCTCTATGTATGTCGACGGAAACGAGGACCTGGTCAAGGAGGCCGCAGCGATTCTGGACGGCTTTGCCGCGGACGATGAAGTCGTCGTTTGCACCGACCTGTTCGGCGGCAGTGTCAACAACGAGTTCACCAAGATCGTCCAGACGCGTCCCAACACGCATCTGGTGACCAATATGAACCTGCCGCTCCTTATTCAGCTGCTGTTCGTGCCCGAATCCACCCCGATCGATGAGGCCATTCGCCAGATCGTCGAGGCGGACGACACCAAGGTCAAGTACGTCAACGACCTGCTGGGGCAGGCCGAGCTCGATGAGTTTTAACCACTAGGGAGCACATCATGATTCAGATGATTCGTGTAGATTATCGACTGCTTCACGGCCAGGTTGCCGTTAGCTGGACCTCGGCTCTGGGTGCCGATTGCATCCTGTTGGTGAGCGACACGGTCCTCAATGACAAGCTTCGTCTACAGGCCCTGTCCCTTGCAAAGCCTGAGGGCTGCAAGGTCGTCGTTAAAAACACCGAGGACGCCGTCAAGGCGCTCCAGAGCGGAGTGACCGATAAGTACAAGCTCTTCGTGGTTTGCGAGACGATCCAGCAGGCCGGTGCCGTCGCCAAGGCGATGGGAGTCAAGAAGATCAACCTCGGCAACGTTGCCTTTAGCGAGAATGCCCGCCAGGTCTCGACGAGTGTGTTCCTTACGCCCGAAAACGAGGCATACGTCAAAGAGCTGCTCGGCGAGGGCTATGAACTGTTCATTCAGATGATTCCGGCAGATGCGAAGACTGACGCCGCGAAGGTCATCGGTTAGGGGCTGTCATGGTTATCAAGACAATCCTGATTTTCCTGATTGCCCTTTTGGGCTATTCCGAGTGGCTGACGGGCACGAGCTACCTCCAGCGCCCGATCGTGCTCGGACCTCTGGTTGGCCTTGTCATGGGCGACATGGTGACTGGCACGATCATGGGCGCCACGATGGAGCTTGCCATGGTCGGCGCCATCTCGGTCGGTGCGTATAACCCGCCCGATACGATTTCCGGAACCATTCTGGGTGTGTCGCTTGCCATGCAGGCCGGCGCGGACGCTTCGGCGGCCCTGACCCTGGGTATTCCCATCGCAACGATCGTCCTGGCGCTCGATACGGCCCTGGGCCAGCCGGTCATGCTGCTGCTGGTGCACCGTATCGACAAAAACGTCGAGGACGGGGACACCAAGGCCATCACGCGCAACATGCTCATCGCCGGTTACGCGCAGAGCTGGTGCGGCCTGCTGATTATTCCCCTGGCCTTCTTCTTTGGCGCCGATGCTGTTGCCAGCCTGCTCAACATCATCCCCGATTTCGTTCAGACCGGCATGGATGTCGCCGCCGCCTTCTTGCCCGCACTCGGCTTTGCGATGCTGGCGCAGATGATTATGAACAAAACGGTGGCTCCGTTCTTCTTCGCTGGCTTCTTCCTCGTCGCCTACTTTGGCATTAGCACGACGGGCGTGGCGATCTTTGCCGCGATCATCGTCGTCGCGATGACGGTTTTGGGTGATAAGAAAAAGGCGGAGCAGCCCGCAGTGGCAACCGAGGATCCTGCGATTGGGAGTGGGTTCGATGAGTTTTAAGTTTGAGTCTTCTTACGACGGGCTGATTTCCCGCGCAGACCTTAAGAAGCTGTTCTGGCGCTCGATTCCCTATGAGCATTCCTGGAACTACGAGCGTATGGGCCATATCGGCTTTATGTGGGCCCTTATGCCGATTCTTCGCAAGCTGTATCCGCAGGATGCGGACTTTAAGGCCGCCCTTAAACGCCATATGGAGCTCTATAACGTCACGCCGTACATCTCGACGCTCCCCATGTCCATCGCCGCTGCAATGGAGGAGGTCAACGCTACTGACGATAGCTTTGACACGAGCGCGATCTCTAATGTCAAGCTTGCTTTGATGGGACCGCTGTCCGGCGTGGGCGATGCCTTCTACTGGGGCACGCTGCGAATTTTGGCAACGGGTGTCGGCACGTCGCTGGCGCTGCAGGGCTCTATTCTTGGCCCGATTTTGTTTCTGCTCGTGTTCAACGTCCCTCACTACATCATCCGTTACCTGCTGACGTTTGTGGGATATCGCTTTGGCTCGGACATGATCAGCAAGGTCCAGGAATCGGGCATTATGGACACGATCGTCAAGATGGCCTCCATCATGGGCGCCATGGTGATCGGTGCTATGACCATGGAGATGGTCACCGTGGACATTCCGCTCATGGTCGGTGCGGGCGATGGTGCTCAGACGCTGGCCGAGCTGCTCAACGGAATCTTCCCGGGCTTTGTCACGATGGGGCTGTTTGGAATCGTCTATCTCATGCTCAAGAAGAAGATGAATCCGCTGCTCATCATGCTCGTGATCCTGCTCGTGAGTATCGCTGGCGCGTTCTTTGGAGTGCTTGGTGTCCAGTAGAGTATCCGTCATAATGAGAACAATGTAAGAGGGGGCGTCGCGCACACTGTGCTGCGGCGCCCTTTTGCCGAAAGGTGGACAAGATGGAGTATCCGCAGCTTGCCGTCATGAATATCAGCCATCGTTATTTTGACCTTGAGGAATTCTTTTCTTCGGCAGCGGCCTCGGGTTACACGTGTTGCGAGCTTTGGACCGGAGCGATGCATCTGTATGTCGATTGCCATGGATACGATTCGCTCGAGCAGGTGCGGGAGCTGTCACAGCGGTATGGGGTTCGGATTGTGGGGCTTTGTCCCGAACAGAACAACCCCAAGCCGTGGAATATCGCGGCGCGCGGGAATGAGGCACGTGCCCGCACACTCGCGTACTTTAAGAACGTTGTAGATATTGCGGCGGAACTTGGAGCCGAGCAGGTCATGGTCTCGAGCGGCTGGGCATTTTTGAACGAGCCGATCGAGGACGCGTGGGGTCGCAGCGCCTCGATGCTGCGTGCGATTGCCGAGCACGCTGGAGAGCGCGGCGTGCGACTGGTACTCGAGGCCCTACAGCCGGTTGAGTCGATGATCGTGAACTCGGCGGCCGACACGAAGCGCATGATCGAGGCAGTTGATCATCCGGCACTTAAGGCGTGTCTGGATTTGGGCGCTATGGCGGTGGCAGGGGATACCATCGACGATTATTTCGATCTGCTTGGCGAAGATGTCGCCCACGTGCATTTTGTCGATGTTGCGGCAGATGGCACGACGCATCTTGCCTGGGGTGACGGCGACCGCGATATGCGCGCCGACCTGGATAGGCTGGTGGCGCGCGGCTATCGCGGAGTTGTTTCGGCCGAGACCTATGACGGGCGCTATTTCGCCGACCCCGCAGCTGCCGATGCGCAGGTAATGGCAGAGTATCGTCGTGCGATTGGCGCCTAGGCGGGTTTGGGTTGCGGCGATCTGCCCTATGTTTCCAAATGAATACGGCGTGAGCGGCTGCGATGGATTTTCCCCGCAAACACTCTAGTATGCTAAAGTACCCAGAAGACCGGCGGAGCTATGCCGGTCTTCTGTTCTATATGAAACACAGCATGAGGAGGCTCACCAGATGACGGCCACACCGTGGGGATTCCGGGACATATTGCCCGAGGAGGCTCAGGCGCGCGAGGAGATTGCGCTGACGGTGAAGGGCTGCTTTAGGGAGCATCATTACCTGCCGGTCGAGACGCCGCTGCTCGAGGACAAGGGCTCTCTCGAGGAGGGTGGCCGCATTGCGGACACCCCGTTTAAGCTCTTTGATGATGACGGCCGCCTGCTGGTGGTCCGTCCCGACAACACGCTGCCGATCGTGCGCTTGGTTTCGACCCGCATGCGCGCGGCCGATCTGCCGCTGCGCCTTCGCTACGAGGCGCCGGTGGTTCGCGAGTGCCAGCGCAATGCCGGCAGCTCGCGTCAGTTTACGCAGTTGGGTTTTGAGCTTATCGGTGTGGGCGATACCGCGGGCGATGTCGAGATCGTCTCGCTGGTGGCGGAGGCCATGCGCAAGCTGGCGCTGCCCGATGCGCGCATTATTGCGGGCAGCGTTCGTCCGTTTAAGGAACTGCTCGCGGCCTGTGAGGATCGCGAACTGGCTGCCGAGGCATTGCGTTGCGTACACGCCAACGACTTTGTGGGCCTCGATGCCCGTGTGGCGGCAAGCGCCGAGCCCGAGGCCGTCAAGGCTGCCATCAGCGAGCTGCCGCGCTTGCACGGCGGCGCTGAGGTACTCGACCGCGTCGACGCGCTTCTGGCGGCGGTGGGCATTGTCGCGCCGCTCACGCGCGAGCTGCGTGCCCTGGTCGAGGGCCTGGCTCCCGAGGACGCCCAGGTGCTGTCCTTCGACTTCTCCATCATGAACTCTTTCGATTACTACACGGGTTTGGTCTTTAAGGCCTATGCCGGCGGCTTGCCCGATCCGGTCGGTTCGGGCGGACGCTACGACTCCATCTTTACTGGCGCATTTGGCGACGGCATCGAGGTGCCGGCGGCGGGTTTCGCCTTTTCGCTTGAGCGCCTGGAGGCTGCGCGCACCTCGGCCGAGGACGCTGCTTCCGATGGTGACCATGCCGTGGGCCGCGGCACCGAGGGTCCGCTGCGCATTGCCGTGCCCAAGGGCTCGCTCAAGGCCGACACGCTCGACGTGCTCGAGGCCGCGGGCTTGGATGTCTCGGAGCTGCGCGATCCCGGTCGTCACCTCATCGTGCGCGGCCGCGACACACACGCTGGTGAGGGCACGGTCGGCGATATCGAGTTTGTCATCGTGCGTCCCAGCGATGCGCCCGCCTTTGTGGGCTGTGGCGGTGCCGATTGCGGCATCTGCGGTTGGGACTCGCTCATCGAGGCAGGCCTCAACTTGCTGCAGCTGGTCGATCTGGGCTACGGCCTGTGCACCTTCATCGAGGCGGAGCCCGCGTGGCGCGCTGGCCAGGCCGAGCGCAACTATGCCCGCCGCGGGTCGCTTCGCGTGGCCACCAAGTACCCGCGCA
Source organism: uncultured Collinsella sp. (assembly GCA_902494165.1). Classification (GTDB taxonomy): domain Bacteria; phylum Actinomycetota; class Coriobacteriia; order Coriobacteriales; family Coriobacteriaceae; genus Collinsella. The sequence continues at coordinate 5,914 of CABUSD010000014.1, forward strand.
TCGCGAGCGCTTGGTATGCCGAGCGCGGCGTGAATGTCGATATCGTCTCGCTGCACGGTAACATCGAGCTGGGCTCCATCGTCGGTATGACCGACCGTATCGTGGATATTACCGCCACGGGCGCCACGCTGCGCGATAACGACCTGGTCATCACCGGCCGCATCATGGACTGCACGGCCCGCTTCTTTGTCAATCCGGGTGCCGCTCGCTTGGATCCGCGCGTGCGCAATCTGGCAGATCGCTTGGCGGCGGCCGTGAAGGACAAGCATTTTGAGCCCGTCGCGGGCTCGGCACAATAGCGTGAGCACGCACGGGCGACCCAACGTACGGGCTGCGGGTCGACTGGCGCCGCCGCCCGGCCTCTCGTTTTTCGAACATAGCCTCGACCGATAGGGGATACCGAAATGAAGACCATCAAGCTTGCTCCCGGTGAGCGCCTCGTTACCAACCAGCTCAACCGCAAGGGCGTGCTGCCGCAGAACATCGTCGACGCTGCCCGCGATATCGTGGCCAACGTGCGCGCCAATGGCGATGCCGCGGTGCGCGATTCCTGCCAGCGTTTTGACGGTGTTGAGCTGCAGAGCTTCCGTCTGCCGCAAGAGCAGGTCGATGCCGCGCTCGAAGGCCTCGATCCCGCCTTTGTCGCGGCGCTCGAAAAGGCTGCACGCCAGATTCGCGAGTTCCACCAGCGCGAGGTCGAACAGAGCTGGTTTACTACGCGACCGGACGGCACGATGCTCGGCGTTAAGGTGACCCCGCTCGCGGCGGCCGGCATCTATGTGCCGGGCGGTCGCGCGCAGTATCCCTCCACCGTGCTTATGAACGCCATTCCCGCCAAGGTGGCCGGCGTCAAACGCGTGGTCATGGTGACCCCGCCGCAAAAGGACGGCCTGATCAGCCCCTACACGCTCGCCGCGGCAAAGCTCGGCGGCGTGGACGAGATCTATATGGTGGGCGGCGCCCAGGCCGTGGCCGCACTGGCGTACGGTACCGAGACCATTCCGCGCGTCGACAAGATTACCGGCCCGGGCAACGCCTTTGTCGCCGCTGCCAAACAGATTGTCTCGGGTGACGTGGGTATCGATATGGTCGCTGGCCCCTCCGAGGTCTGCGTGCTGGCCGATGCCACGGCCAAGCCCATGGTGGTCGCGGCCGACCTGATGGCCCAGGCCGAGCACGATCCGCTGGCGGCCTGCTATCTGGTGACCTGCGACGAGCAGTTTGCGCACGAGGTCGAGGCGGGTATCGATATTCTGGTCGCGCAGTCGCCACGCGCCGAGATCACGCGCGCCTCACTCGACAATGAGGGCACCATCGTGGTGGCCGCCGACATGGCTGCCGCCGTCGAAGCGGTGAACACCGTGGCGCCCGAGCACCTTGAGCTGCACTGCAAGGACGCGATGGGCCTGCTCGGCGGCATTCGCAACGCCGGCGCCATCTTTGTGGGCGCTTGGAGCTCCGAGCCGCTCGGCGATTACGTTGCCGGCCCCAATCACACGCTGCCGACCGGCGGTACGGCCATGTTCTCCAACCCGCTTTCGGTGGAGGAGTTCGTCAAGCGCTCGAGTGTCATTTGCTATACGCCCGAGGGCCTGCTCTCCGACGCTCCCGCTACGCAGCGCCTGGCCGAGGCCGAGGGTCTGTGGGCACACGCGCTTTCGGCCGCACTGCGCCGCCGCGTGTTGGAGCAGGGCGAGGATGCCGTGAGTGCCGAGTCACTCGCCGCGGCCGACCTGACCAAGGTCGCCTGGCCGGGCGACGCCGTGGCGACGGTTGCCGAGGGCGTTGACCTGGCGGCTGCGGGCGCGGATGGCGTTGGCGCGACTGGTAAGGAGGCCTAATATGGCCGAGCTGACGCCCCACATGAAGGAGCTCGTCCAGCCTTACCTGGCCGGTATTGAGCCCTACGATCCCAACTTTACGCCTACGCGCATCAACCTTTCGGCCAACGAGAACACCTATCCCGTGCCGACCGGCGTGCGCGAGGCGGTCGACGCTGCCCTGGCTGCCACACCGCTCAATCGCTATCCCGATCCCATGTCGAACGACCTGCGCGACGAGCTTGCTGCCTGGCATGGCGTGGCGCGCGAGAATGTCTGCGTGGGAAACGGCGGCGACGAGCTGCTCTATAACTACCTGCTGGCGTTTGGCGGCGTGGGACGGACCCTGCTCAACTGCCCGCCGTGCTTTAGCGAGTACGCGTTCTTTGCGTCGCTCTGCCAGACCGAGGTGCGTGACGTGTGGCGCGACCCCGCGACCTTTGAGCTCGACCAGACAGCCGTGCTTGCGGCAGCGCCCGAGTGCAACCTGGCAATCGTGACCTCGCCCAATAACCCCACGGGCGACGTGGCGCCGCTCGACTTTATCGCGGCGCTGTGCGATGCGTGCCCCGGCATGGTGATGGTCGACGAGGCCTACGTTGAGTTTGCCGACGATTCGTTTGGCGCGGCCACCACGGCGCAGGGCCTTATCGCCGAGCATCCCAACCTGGTGATTTTACATACGCTGTCCAAGGCGTTTGGCGCTGCCGGCACGCGTCTGGGCTACGTGATCGCGGCGTCCGAGGTCATCGACGTGTTCGCGGCGATTCGCCAGATCTACTCGGTCAATGTGCTGAGCCAGGCCGCGGCGCTTGCCTGCGTGCGTGCCCGCGATGCGTACACGCCCGTGGTGGCACAGGTTGCATCCGAGCGCGAGCGTGAGCTGTGTGCCTTGTGCGCAATGGCTGCCGAGGGCTTGCCCGTGGAGGCATGGTCGAGTGCAGCGAACTTCGTGCTCGTGCGTACGCCGCATGCCACGCGCGTGCGCGAGCGTCTGCGCGACGAGTATTCGATTTTGGTGCGCGACTTTAGCTACGCGCCGGGGCTTGCGGACTGCCTGCGCATTACCGTGGGTACCCCGCAGGAAAATGACGAAGTGCTGGCCGCGTTTGCCGCGCTGGTGAAGGAGGAGATGTAGATGGGCCGTTATGCCGAGGTGACCCGCAAGACGGGCGAGACCGATATTGTCGTCAAGCTCGACCTGGACGGGAGCGGCGTGTGCGATATCTCGACCGGCGTGCCGTTTTTCGACCATATGCTCAACGCCTTTGGCCGCCATGGCCTGTTCGATTTGACGGTGCATGCGGTAGGTGATGTGGAGGTCGACGCACACCACACCGTCGAGGACACGGGCATTGTGCTGGGCGAGGCGTTTTGCCAGGCGCTGGGCGACAAGGCGGGCATTACGCGCTTTGCCGACGCGGCGATCGCCATGGACGAGACGCTTGTGATGGCTGCTGTTGATATTTCGGGCCGCGGGCAGGCCTACTGCGAGCTGCCCGTGCCGACCGAGCGCGTGGGCAGCTTCGATACCGAGCTGGCCGTCGAGTTCTTCTGCGCCTTTGCGCGCGATGCCAAGCTCACGCTGCACGTGCGCGAGCTGGCGGGTGGCAGCTCGCATCACATTATCGAGGCCGCCTTTAAGGCCGTGGGCCGCACGATGCGCCGCGCCTGCGAGTTCGATCCCCGCGTGCAGGGCATCCCCAGCACCAAGGGCTCGCTGTAGCTGACGGATCGCACAAACCACCACAAAGGTGCCTGTCCCCTTTGTGGTGGTTTTCGGACAAGATGAGGAGGAGGGGTCGCGTGGGCGAACCGAAGATCGTGGTGGTCGACTACCACAAGGGCAACTTGTCGAGCGTCGTGCGCGGGCTTGCGCGCGCCGGTGCCGTCGCCTGCACGTCGGACGACCCGGAGCAGATCCGCAACGCCGACGGCCTGGTCATCCCGGGTGTGGGCGCGTTCTGTGACGCGATCGCCTTTATGCGCCAGAGCGGCGAGGCGGACGCGGTGCTCGATGCCGTCGCCGCCGGAACTCCGCTGCTCGGCATCTGCTTGGGCCTTCAGCTGTTTTTTGAGCGCGGCGACGAGGGTGTGCCGGCGGACGAGGGCGTGGTCGTGCACGACAGCGCTTCCGAGCAGGCTGATGGTCCCTGGGTCGATGGCCTGGGCATTATGCGCGGTTCGTGCACGCGCTTGGAGTCGAGTCGCCTGAAGGTGCCGCACGTGGGCTGGGACCAGGTGCACATGACGCCCGCCGGTGCGGCCGACCCGCTGCTCGCCGGTTTTGCCGAGGGTGCCAACATGTATTTCACCCACAGCTATGCGGTGGCCGACGACGCCGATGCCGCCGATGTGCTGGCGCGCACGCACTATGCACGGAGCTTCCCGTGCATCGTGCGCCATGGCAACGTGTGGGGCTGCCAGTTCCATCCCGAGAAATCCTCCGCGCTGGGTCAGCGCATCCTTAAGAACTTCGTCAACATCGTCGAGGAGGGCGGCCGATGATCCTGTTTCCCGCAATCGATCTGATCGGCGGCAAGGTCGTGCGCCTGGAGCGTGGTGACCGCAGCCGCTGCAAGGTATATTCCGACGATCCTGTGGCCGTCGCCCGCTCGTTTGCCGAGCAGGGCGCGAGCTGGGTGCACGTCGTAGACCTGTCCGCTGCCTTTGGCGAGGACGAGGGCGCATGCGCTGCCAACTCGGCAGCGATCAAGGCCATCTGCGGCGTCGACGGTCTGTCCGTGGACGTAGGCGGCGGCGTCCGCTCGCTCGCGCGCATCGACGAGCTGGCCGGCTATGGTGCTCGCCGCATTGCGCTGGGCACCGTGCTGGTGACTGAGCCGGGTTTTGCCGAGGTGGCAGCCCAAGGTTTTGGCGAGCTGTTGGTGGCTGACATTGCCGCGCGCGACGGCCAGGTCAAGGTGAACGGCTGGCGCGACGGCGCGGGCGTGGCGCTCGACGATGCCGTGGCGCAGCTTTCCGAGCTGGGCTTTAAGCATCTGGTGTATACCGACATCGCGCGCGATGGCATGCAGACGGGCATCGATGTGGCGGCGTATCGCCATGTGGCCGAGGTCGCGGGTTTTCCCGTCGTGGCTTCGGGTGGCATCTCGGCGCTCGACGACATCCGCGCACTGGCCGCGGTGGGTGAGGGCGCGATTGAAGGTGCCATTACCGGTCGTGCGCTCTACGAGGGCAACTTTACGTTGGCCCAGGCGCTGGCCGCCGCTCGAGGGGAGGAATAGCCCATGCTTACCAAACGCGTGATTCCCTGCTTGGACGTCAAGGATGGCCGTGTGGTCAAAGGCGTCAACTTTGTGAGCTTGCGCGATGCGGGCGATCCGGTGGAGCTGGCGCGCGCCTACGATCGCGAAGGTGCGGACGAGGTCGTATTTTTGGACATTACCGCGACGAGTGACAACCGTGTGACGACCATCGAGATGGCGGCGCACGCGGCCGAGGAGCTCGCTATTCCCTATACCGTGGGCGGCGGCTTTCGCGACTTGGCGGGCATGCGGACCATGGTTGCCGCCGGTGCCGACAAGGTGTCGCTCAACTCGGCGGCCGTGCGTGACCCGTCGCTGATTAGCCAGGCTGCCGCGGCTTTTGGCGGTCAGGCCGTGGTCGTGGCGATCGATGCCAAGCGCGTCGGTTTGCCCGGAGAGCCGGGTGCCGACAAGTGGGAGGTCTTTACCGCGGGAGGTCGCAACGCCACGGGTATCGACGCGGTGGCGTGGGCCGAGGAAGCGGCTCGTCGCGGCGCCGGCGAGATCTTGCTGACCAGTATGGATCGCGACGGCACCAAGGCCGGCTTTGACCTGGCACTCACCCGTGCCGTGGCGCGCGCGGTGCCGATTCCGGTGATCGCAAGCGGCGGCGTGGGTACGCTCGAGCATTTTGCCGAGGGCGTGATCGAGGGCGAGGCCGACGCCGTGCTGGCGGCGAGCGTCTTTCACTTTGGAACCTTCAGCATTCGCCAGGTGAAGGAGTATATGGCCTCTCAAGGTATTCCCGTGAGGCTGGACTTCTAATGCTGCGGCTTGTCCAGGCACCCGACCTTCCGGCTCCAACCCTCCTCGCGTACCAAAGTACGCGTCGTCGGGCTTGTCGCTCGGAATCTCGGGCACCTGGACAACCCTCGCCGACCTGCGAAGTTTGAATTTGGGGAGAGAAATGGAAGAGATAACCGATCCTTCAAAGCTTACATACGACGCCAAGGGGCTGATTCCTTGTGTGGTTCAGCAGTATGACACCGGCGAGGTGCTTATGGTTGCCTGGATGAACGAGGAGTCGGTGGGGCTGACGCTCAAGACCGGCACCACGTGGTTTTGGAGCCGCAGCCGCCAGGAGCTCTGGAACAAGGGCGCGACGAGCGGCAACATGCAGGCGGTCAAGGAGCTTTGGGCCGACTGCGATAGCGATACGCTGCTGGTCAAGGTCGACTCGCCGGGCCCGGCCTGCCATACCGGCAACCGTACCTGCTTCTTTAAGAAACTCGCGTAGGGCGGGCGCTCGATTAGACGCTCGGCCACCAGAAAGGATTGAACCATGGGTGTGCGCACCGCAAACGTTCAGGATGGAAATATCGGTGAGACGCTGACAGGTCTGGCCGAGGTGATTCACGGTCGTCGTGATGCATCGCCGCAGGAGAGCTATACCGCGCGTCTGCTGACCGACGTCGAGGACGAGCTGCTCAAGAAGCTTGCCGAGGAGGCAAGCGAGGTGATCATGGCCTGCAAGGATAACGATTACGATCATATCCGCTACGAGGCCGGCGACCTGGTCTACCACCTGCTCGTGACGCTCGAGCGCTACGGTATCACCCTCGACGAGTTGGCCGGCGAACTCAACGCCCGCCGCCACTAGTCGTTTGGGACAGTCTTTGTTGGTGTAACGGGGTCATGGAAGTTGCGGTGAAATAGGGACTGTTTAAGCGCTTCATCAAGCAAAACAATCCCTATTTCACCGCAACTTATGAAGGGATGGCTAGGCGAGGGGCGTGGATTCCCATTCGCCGGTGGCGTGGGGGATGTCGAAGGTTCGATAACCGCAGTCGTAGGCGTGCGCCTGGGCCTCGCGGATGTTCCAGCAGATATCGCAGGCGCGGTGCGCGTCCGAGCCAAAGGTGATCGGCACTTCGGCATGGGCAAAGCAGCGCAAAAGACCGGTTGCGGGGTAGTAGTCGCCCAAGCCCTTGCGCGGTGCGGCCGTCGAGACCTCAACGCGGCGGCCCGTATCGTGCGCGCACTCTGCCATCTGCTGCCAAAACGGTGCGGGGTCAAAATCGGGCGCAAAGCCTTCCTTCGAAAAGCGCATGACCAGGTCGGGGTGAGCCATCACATCAAAGTTGAGCGGGCTCTCGCAGGCGCGGCACCAGTCATCGACATAGCGCTCCCACACGCCGCGTACCCCCAGGTTTTCCCAAACGTGCAGGTTGGTGTCATCGTCGATCCAGCCGCAGCGCGAATCGGGCGTATCGGGACGAGCGACGTCCTCCGTTCCCGTCGTACCCGCGGCACCGGCCATGATATCGCCTGGGTTGCCAATCCAGTGCACACTGCCCAGGCGCACGACGGCGCCCTGGGACCAGCGCTCAACCAAAGGCTCGCAGCCCTCGTACCAATCGCATTCGAAACCGTAGATAAAGGTGAGTTCTGGCGCAATCTGAGCGGCAAGATTGCGAGCGTCCTCAAAAGCCAGACGATGCGCCGGGAGGTCACCCTCAGTAACCTGCACCTCGCAGTTAGCATCCATGCTGGCGGGCAGGGTGAGATGGTCGGTCGAGACCATGACGCGGCAGCCGGCCGCAGCAGCGGCACGGACGTTGTCCTCAAACGAGGCATGCCCGTCCGAAAACGAGGTGTGGGTATGGCAATCGACCAGCGGGCACATGGGCATAGCGGCTCCTTTGCGTCAAGCGAATCCGCTTCATTGTAATGGCGCAGCTCTCAACACGCCGGGCACGCCGGGGATCGAAATCGATTGGAAAGGTTGCGCGGCGCGTGGTGCGGCCTCGCTTGCTCTCAAAACGTGTACGTCAGCCTCCAAAACCGACAAATAATGACATGCTTGGAGGCTGATGTACATGTTTGGCCGGGGCGGTGGAGTGTCGGTTTCTTGTCGACAAGGAAAATCGCGCTCATCACGCGCCGTCACACTCGCGCAGCCTGCGATGTGCTAGCGTTTGGATGAACAAAACGAGCCCGTGCGGAAAGGAGCCGGACCGTATGCCATGCGATAGTACATCCCCGCTGTCCCGCGAGACCGATGCACCCGAAACCATCGTCAAGCTGGAATGCGACATCGACGATGCGTCGCCCGAGGTGCTCGCCTACGCCGCCGACCGTCTGCGCGGGGCAGGCGCCCGCGAGGTGCACTGGCTGCCCCTCTATTGCAAGAAAGGCCGCCCCGGCTGGCAGCTGCAGGTAATCTGCACCTACGAGGATATCGAGCGCCTGCAGACGATTATCTTTTTGGAAACCACGACCAACGGCATTCGTCGCCAGGTCATGGAGCGCGTTTGCCTGCCACGCCGCTTTGAGCGCGTAACGACGCCATGGGGCGAGGTGTCCGTTAAAGTGGCCACCCTGCCCGACGGCAGCGAGCGTGCAGCGCCCGAGTACGAGGACTGCGCCCGTCTCGCTCGCGAGCATAATGTGCCGCTCCAGCGCGTGATGCGGGCGGCCCAGAGCGCGGCACTGCGATTTGAATAACGCGGCTGGTGGCGACATCCTGCGCCTAGCCATATCAACCCCATTCGAAAGGATCTCCCCATGAAATACCTCATCGCCTCCGACATCCACGGCTCGGCATACTGGGCCGAGCGCCTCTGCGCCGCCATCGAGTCCGAGCAGCCCGATCGCATTGTGCTGCTGGGCGACCTGCTCTACCACGGTCCGCGCAACGACCTGCCGCGCGACTATGCTCCCAAGCGCGTGATTCCGCTGCTCAACGCCCTAGCCGACCGCATCATCGCGGTGCGCGGCAACTGCGACGCCGAGGTCGACCAGATGGTCCTCGACTTCCCCGTCATGGCTGACTACGCCACGCTGTTTGACGAAACCGGCCGTGAGCTGTTCTTGACGCACGGCCATGTCTTTGGCGCCGGCATGCACAACAGCGTCGACCACGCGCCCGCGCTGCCTGAGGGCTCCGCGCTCGTCTACGGTCACACGCACATCAAGATCAACGAGGAGAGCGCCGCGCACCCGGGCCTGTGGCTTTTCAACCCCGGCAGCGTGAGCATTCCCAAGGACGGCACGCACAGCTACGGCATCTACGAGGGCGGTGCGTTCCGCCACGTGGTCATGGAGGAGGAGTAGCCATGGCGCAGCATATGGCTCAGCAAAATGCCGAGGGCTCGCGCGACCTGTCCACGCTGGTCGACGCGTCGGCCGAGCTGCAGCATCTGGTGCAGACCATCTGGCGCCTGCGTCAGCCCGATGGCTGCCCGTGGGACCGTGAGCAGACGCACCGCAGCATCGGCAAGAACATGATCGAGGAGGCCTACGAGGCACTCGACTGCATCGAGGCGGACGACGCGGTTCACCTACGCGAGGAGCTGGGCGACGTGCTCATGCAGGTCGTGCTGCATGCGCAGATTGCGGCGGACGCCGGCGAGTTTACGCTGGCCGACGTGGCGCGCGATATCGACGCCAAGCTCATCCGACGCCATCCGCACGTCTTTGGCGATGCGGATGCCGACAGCTCCGACGAGGTACTCAAGATTTGGGACGAGGTCAAGCTTGCCGAGAAAGCCGCCAAGGACAAGGCCGTGGCGGCGGGCGAGGCCGCGCCCGAGGGCCTGCTCGACGGCGTGCCCACGCATCTGCCGGCGCTGATGCAGGCGCAGAAGGTGTCACGCAAGGCGGCTGCCGTGGGCTTTGAGTGGGAGACGGTCCAGGACGTGTGGGACGAGGTCGCCGAGGAACGTGCCGAGTTTGAGGCCGAGGCCCCTGGCTCGCCCGAGCGCGAAATGGAGTTTGGCGATCTGCTCTTTGCCCTGGTCAACGTCGCGCGCAAGGAGGGTATCGACGCCGAGAGCGCCCTGCGTGCCAGCACAGCAAAGTTCCGCCGCCGCTGGGCCGCGATGGAGCAGATGGCGGCCGATGCCCACGTGGATCTGACCGAGCTCTCGACCCACGGCCTCAACGACCTGTGGGATGCCGCAAAGGCGGAGGAGTAAGACTGCGGGAACGACGGGCTGACGCGCCTCATCGTTCCCGCTAAATTTTTCGAAAATCAAGTGTATCCCTCGGCTAACTTAGGGCATAATGCAAAAAGTGCGACATGGCTAACTTACGGAGGCGCACCGATGGTGCACGGTCAGCCGGTCGCTTGCATCCACTACGTTTCCAAGTGAGAGGGAGACAACATGAGCGATATTTTGGACGTCTACGGTCGCGAAGTGCTCGACAGTCGCGGCAACCCCACCGTCGAGGTCGAGGTCGTGCTCGAGGACGGCAGCTTCGGTCGCGCGATGGTGCCTTCGGGCGCTTCGACCGGTGCTTTCGAAGCCTGCGAGCTGCGCGACGGCGACAAGGGCCGCTATCTGGGTAAGGGTGTCTCGCAGGCCGTCGAGCACGTCAACAACGAGTGCGCTAACGCCGTCGTGGGCCTCGACGCCTTCGACCAGCGCGCCGTCGATGCCGCGCTGATTGCCGCGGACGGTACCCCCAACAAGACCAAGCTCGGTGCCAACGCCATCCTGGGCGTGTCGCTGGCCGTTGCCCGCGCCGCTGCCGAGTCGGCAGGCCTGTCGCTGTATCAGTACCTGGGTGGCGTCAACGCCCACCTGCTGCCCACGCCCATGATGAACATCCTCAACGGCGGCGTTCATGCCGACAACAACGTTGACTTCCAGGAGTTCATGATCATGCCCGTGGGTGCTCCGAGCTTTGCCGAGGGCCTGCGCTGGTGCGCCGAGGTCTACCACACCCTCAAGGGCGTGTTGCACGAGGCCGGCCTGGGCGGCGGCGTGGGCGACGAGGGCGGCTTCGCGCCCAATCTCAAGACCAACGCCGAGCCGTTCGAGTACATTACCAAGGCCGTGGAGAAGGCTGGCTTTAAGCCCGGCGTCGACTTCATGTACGCCATGGATCCGGCCTCGACCGAGTTCTACAACGCCGAGACCGGTATGTACGAGCTCAAGGGCGAGGGCGTGGAGTACACGAGCGCCCAGATGGTCGATTACTGGGAGAAGCTTGTCGACACCTATCCCATCATCTCCATCGAGGACGGCATGGCCGAGGAGGACTGGGACGGTTGGGTCGAGCTCACCCAGCGCATTGGCAACAAGGTGCAGTTGGTGGGCGACGACCTGTTCGTCACCAACACCGAGCGCCTCAAGAAGGGCATCGAGTTGGGTGCCGCCAACGCGATTCTGGTCAAGGTCAACCAGATCGGCACGCTCACCGAGTCGCTCGAGGCCATCGAGACCGCCAAGGAGGCCGGCTACGCCTGCATCGTGAGTCACCGCTCCGGCGAGACCGAGGATTCCACGATCGCCGACCTGGTCGTGGGCGTTAACGCCGGCCAGATCAAGTCGGGCGCCCCGTGCCGTAGCGATCGCATCGCCAAGTACAACCAGCTCATCCGTATCGAGGACGAGCTCGAGGGCAGCGCGCGCTACGCCGGCAAGGCCGCGTTCTACAACATTCGCTAGGCAAGCGGCGTGTGCGGGGGCGGGGCTGACTCGGATTCGCCTTGCTCCCGTCGGGCACTGTTGAGCACCATTGGGCGCTGGGCCATATGGCTCAGCGCCTTTTTTATGTCGAGCAAGGGCCGCCGAAGGCGGTGCGCGCACTCGTGCTATAACTAAAAGACTTAGCGCAAACAAACCTCAACCGCACAAGGCGCACATGGATCAGATTTACGACAACAGGTACTATTCCGCCGGTTCGCGTGAGCCGTCACCTCGCCGTGCGCGCACGGTGCAGCTCGGCGGGTCCGAATACGCCGGTGCCGACCGCTCCATGCAGCGACCGACAAGTGCCTCACACTCCCGTGCTCAAATGAATACGCCGACAGACCGTCCGCCACGTTCGGTGCGCCCGGCGCATTCGGAGCATACTCAGCGTTCCTCGGCTCAAACGCATGAAAAGCCGAGTAGGCCCTCGAACCGTCTTTCGGGCTCGGACTTCATGCATTACGCCAACGACAATGCAGTGGTCAAGGCAATTTACGACTTTACCCACGGTCCCCAGCGTGGGCTGTTTGTTGGCATTGTCGTCGCCCTGGCGCTCGTGAGCCTGTACTTCCCCGTGCGCGACCTGTATGTGGCAAAACGCTCGAGCGACATCTTGGCCAAGCAAGTCGAGATTCGCGAGCAATATAACGACGACCTGCAAAAAAGCGTCGACAAGCTGCTCTCGGAGGAGGGTATCAAGGACGCGGCATCCGAGGACTTGGGCCTGGTGATGCCCGGCGAGAAGAGGATTGAAGTACAGGGCCTGGACGACGATTCGGATGCCTCGTCGAGCAAAAATTCCTCGAACGCCAAGAAGGCCAGCGAAGTTGCCAAGGAAATCGAAGAAGTCGGTAAGGACGCGCCGTGGTACATCCAGGCGCTCGACATGCTGTTTGGGTTTAACGGTGTCGAGGGTCAGACGGTCGTGTCCAACGGCAAATAGCGCCCGGAGGGGAGCCGGCAATGGCAGATTGCAAACGATATAAGGTGGCGGCGATCGATCTGGGAACGGTGTCGTCGCGACTGGTATTAGCGCAGGTCGAGGGCGGGGCGATCGTGGAATCGTCCAAGCATACCGAGATTACCGACTTGGGTGAGGGCGTGGACGCGACGGGCCGCTTTTGCGAGGCGGCCGTTGAGCGCGTGCTCTCTGCGTGCCGAATGTTTGTGGATGAGGCGCGCACCTTTGGGGCCGCGTGCGTCTGCACCACCTGCACGAGTGCCGCGCGCGATGCGTCCAACGCCGCGCTGCTGCTGGACGGCCTGCGCGGGCTGGGGCTCGAACCACAGGTGATTCCGGGCGAGGTCGAGGCACGCCTGACGTTTTTTGGCGTGGCGCACGACTTTGCCGGCGAGCGCATCATTGTTGCCGATTCGGGTGGCGGATCCACGGAACTCGCGACGGGCGTGTACGCGCCGGAGCGCGGGGTCTTTGCGCTGGAAGGAACGCGCTCGCTGGACATCGGTTGTCGCCGTGTGACGGAGCGGTTTTTCTCGGCGCTGCCACCCTCGCGCGGCGAGCTTACTGCCGCTGCCACGTGGGCAGGCGAGCAGTTTACGGGCTACTTTAAGAGCTTGCCTGTCGATTTTGAGCGTGCCGAGCGCCTGGTCGCAGTGGGCGGCACGGTGACTACGCTGGTGGCTCTGGTCCACGAGCTGGAACCGTACGATTCGAGATTTGTGCACCTACGCGAGCTGTCGCTGGAGCGGGTCTCGGCCGCTATCGAGCGCATGTCTGTGTTGGACGTGGACGGCATCGCCGCGCTACCGGGTGTACAGCCCAAACGCGCGGGCGTGATCTTGGCTGGCGCCGTGGTAATCCGCGAACTCATGCGTGCCGGCGGCTACAAGACACTCACCGTAAGCGAGAACAGCCTACTCGCCGGCATGGCCGCCACCATCAACGAGACCCTCGACGGCGCCATCCCCACCATCGGCTGGACCCCGAGCCTGAGCGCCCTTTAACCATCCTTCTCTGAGTTGCGGTGAAATAGTTCCTAAATAAGCTGGTAAACGATATAAACAGGATCTATTCCACCGCAACTTAGAGCCTCACCGGCGTCCAAAAGAAACGGGCCCGCATCCCTGGGGGACACGGGCTCGAAAGTTCCGTATGGTAGGGGCGGTGGGACGTCTGCGTATTTGCTGCGCAAATCCGCACCGGCTTCGGCCGCCTGCCGGCGCCCTCGCCGGCTCGCTGCGGACGCTGCGCGTCCGCTTGACGCTCGCCCCCTCGCGGGTTCGAGTCCCACCGGCGTCCAAAAGAAACGAGCCCGCATCCCTGGAGGACACGGGCTCGTAAGTAATACATGGTAGGGGCGGTGGGACTCGAACCCACAATCCTTGCGGCGAGAGATTTTAAGTCTCCTGCGTATGCCAATTCCGCCACGCCCCCGTGAGACTAGAAGTCTAGCACAAGCCGCCCGTTACGCGTTGACAGCCATCGAGTGCCGACCCGACTTTTCCAAGTACTCGGCAAACTTGGCCTCGTCGCCCTTGTTCTTGTACTGTAGGGCCAACAGGTACTCCAGGCGGCAGCCCTTAACCTTATCGTCGCCGGCCTCCTCGAGCATGCGCTCCAGCTCGGGAATGTCGTTGTGGCGCTTGAGGATCATCGTGTCGTACATCAGTTGGCATTCGTGCGCGACTGCCTCGGCCTGGCCGCCCTCAAAGCCTTTGATCTCGTGCAGCAGCTCCTTGGACTTCTTGCGGTTCTCCTGACCAACGTAGTAGTTAAAAGCTTTGATTACCAGGTCGACGCGCTGCATTTTGGGCAGGTTGAGCCCCAGCAGCAAATCGAACATCTCGTCGGCGCGCTTGTGGTCCTCGCGCAGCAGATAGGAGTTCAGGCGCAGGTAGTCGCGGTTGTAGCGCGGGTACAGCATGCTGGTGAGCCTGCTGTCGAGCAAGCGGTCGAACTCGTCCCACTGCTTAGCGGCCATAAGCTGCTGCAGGCGTTTAAACGTGGTGCGTTTTTTGACGCTAAAGAACACCGACACGGCGATGCAGATGATAACGACGGCGGTCCAAAGTGTGCGGGAATCGGGCATATTGAGCTCCTCGGTCGCTCGTAAAACAAGCGGTATGACAATACGTGCTAGATGTATTATACGCAGCGTGCAAGCAAACTGGCACAAAAGCGCATCGAGGCCGAGCGTCATCGCTCGCTGCGGTACACTTACCTAAAGTAAACCATGAAGGGAGACATTACCTATGAAGAAGATTGTTTTGGCTTGCGGTGCTGGCGCTGCTACTTCCACGCTCGTTGCCCAGAAGGTCGCCACCATGCTCGACGCCAACGGCTATGCCGGCAAGTATGAGATCGTGCAGTGCGCCATCTCCGAGGCCAAGGACGCTTGCGACGAGGGCGCCGACCTGCTGATCGCCACCACCGTTGCCCCCGAGGGCCTCACCTGCCCGTACGTGAGCGGCGTGCCTTTCATGACCGGTATGAACCGCGTCGCTGCCGAGAAGGCCGTTCTCGACGTCATGGCTCAGTAGGCGCTGCCTGTATGAATGAGCAGAACGCCAATCCGGTCGAGCTCTTTGGCATGCACGTTGCCCATGTGGGCATTAACGCCGCCGACCCGGCAGACGCCCTGGAGATCGCGGAGCTGTTCTCGACGATGATGGGTCTACCCGTCATCGAGACCCCGGTTTCGTACTTCAATGATTCGCTGGTCGAGGTTATGAAGCAGAACGGTCGTGGCGCCAAGGGCCACATCGGCTTTGCCGTCAACGACATCGATGCGGCCGAGAAGTGGTTTGCCGAGCGCGGGCTCGAGGTTAACGAGGAGTCGCGCGTGCTGCTGCCCGACGGCGGCACCAAGCTCGTGTACTTTAAGCGCGAGTTCGCCGGCTTCGCCGTGCACCTGTGCCGCGAGTAGCGCACAAGCTGCTTATAGCTAGCAAAAAGGGATGGGGCCGCATGGCCCTATCCTTTTTTATGCCGAGGGGCTGCCGCCGCGCGGGTGCCCCTACCGCGGCAGGCGAATCGTAAAGCGGCTGCCGACGCCTTCGACCGAGGTCACGCCGATGACGCCGCCGTGGCTATCGACGATCCACTTGGCGATGGCAAGCCCCAGGCCCGAGCCCTGCGCGCCGGCATCGCGTGCGTTGTCGGCGCGATAGAACCGTTCAAACGCGTGAGCTGCGGATTCCTGGTTCATGCCGATGCCCTCGTCCTCAACACTTATGTCGATCGCGCCCGTGCCCACATCGGGCGTTACGGCAAACGTGACGGTCGTTCCTGCACCCGAGTACTTGGCGGCGTTTTGCACAATCACGCGCAGAGCTTGCTTTACGAGCGCGACATCGACGGACGCGTCGCAGCGCGGGTCGCTGGCAAATGCGGCGTCAAAAGCCAGCCGATACGTGTGCCCGGTATCGATCATCTGCGATTCTTCGCATACCTCTCCGACGAGCGCTGCCAGATTGGTATCCACACGATGCAGCGCGGTGCGGCCGGCATCGCCGCGTGCCAAAAACAGCAGTTGTTCCACGAGCTCCTGCATGTGCTCGCTTTCGGCCTTGAGCGAGGCGATGGACTCCGCCAGCACGGCTGGGTCGTCCTTGCCCCAGCGGTCGAGCATGTTTACGTAGCCCTGAATCACCGCGATGGGTGTGCGCAGTTCGTGACTCGCGTCGTTGACAAAGCGCATCTGCTGCAGTTTGGCCTCTTGCATCTGACGCAGCAGACGGTTGAGTGCGACCTCGATGCTCGCCAGGTCGGCGTCGCCGGTGGTGACATTCGGCGAGTCGACGCTCGCTCGCTCGATGGCCTGCTCCAGCGTTTCCATCTTGCCGCCGGAGAGCTGCATGCGGCCGAGCTCGTCCACGCGCAGTGCCAGGTCGTTGAGCGGTGCCATGGTGCGGCGTACGCGTCGGGCACCGCCGAGCATGTTGAGCACGCTGATGACCTGCCAGCCTACAACGACAAGGTAGAGAGGCCATAGCGTGACGAGGTCCTGCGCGAGGGGGAAGGTCTTGGTGGTATGCGCAAGCTCGACGGTATAGGTGAGTGTTGCTAGGTCCCAACCGCGCGCGGGCGTCAGTGACATGCCGTGAACGGTGGCGCCGGGGATCCATCCTGCGGCAAACGCGCTGTCGGGCAGCGTCTGGTTATATCCATAGACGAGGATCGCCGCCGCAATCACCACCAGCAACAGATCGAGCCAGACGTAGCTCATCAGGCGGCGCCACATATAGCTCCAGTTGATGGCGCGGGCGATGGAGGTGACGCGCTTGGTTTCGGTGTTACGCGCGACAGACATAGCCCACCCCGCGCACGGTTTGGATGATGCGGGCACCGCCAGCGTCCTCGATCTTGGCACGCAGGTGCGCGATGTGCACGTCGACGTTGTTGGTGTCGCCCACGTATTCGTAACCGAGCGCTTCATGCGCGATGCGCTCACGCGTGAGCACGGTGCCGGCATGCGCCATAAGCAGGGCGAGGACGTCGAACTCGCGGGCGGTCAGCACGATGGGTGAGCCGCCGACCATAACCTCGCGGCGGTCGGGATCGAGTGCGACCGAGTCAACGGTGAGCGTGGCGGGGGAGGGCGTGGCAGCGGTCTGGGCCGCGCCGCTGGCCGGGGGCATCGCAGCGGCGTTCCCGGCTGCGCTGCCCGCCATACCCGCCCCGCCGCCGGAACCACCAACGCCCGAAGCCGCCCGCACGGCCTCCGTGCGCTTCAACGCCACGCGGATCCGTGCGAACAGCTCCTCAATCGCAAACGGCTTGGTCAGGTAATCGTCGGCACCGGCATCGAGCCCGGCAACCTTGTCCATCACGGCATCGCGCGCGGTGACCATGATCACCGGCACATCCTTGTGCTTGCGGACACGCCGCAGGACCTCCATGCCGTTGAGCTGCGGCAACAGCACATCGAGCAGAATCAAGTCGTAGTCGCGTTCCAGCGCCAGGTCCACGGCGGTGCGGCCGTCGGCGGCGTGCTCAACCTGGTAGCCCTCGTGCTCCAGCTCGAGCGTCACAAAGCGGGCGATTTTCTCCTCGTCCTCTACGATCAGGATTCGTGTCATGCGTGCCCCCGTCTGCGATTACTTGTCGTCGTTCAGATTTTGCTTGATGCCGTCCGCGGCGTCGGCGGCGTGATCCATCAGGTTGTTGATACTGCCGGGCACGTCGCCGTCGCTATCGATGCGGTAACGCATGCCAAAGAACAGGCCAAGCAGCATTAGCCATATCGTAGCGCCCCAGGCAAACAGGGCGACGATAGGGATCAGGATGGGGATGTTGAGGATGATGGCGTCGCGGCGCGTGGCGATAAACTTGGTCTCCAGGCTCAGGCGGAAGAGCTTTTTGAGGTACTCCCATACGCTGTCCATCTTCTTGGAGAAGTCGGTCTTTTCGCTCGACTTTTCGTAGGCGGCCTGCGCAGCGACCATCTCGGCCGAGGGCTCATCGACCGGCTCGGACTCGGTGGCGGCGTGCGCCGACGTGGTCTGGGTCTTGCCCTGCGATTCGAGCCAAATGATGGCGTCCAGAACGTTGCCGTCGGCGGCGTCGAGCGCGGCTTTGGCGTCGGTGTAGCTCACGTTGCACTTGGTGCGGATGGTTTCAACTTTTTCGAGGTCGTCCATGACCTGTCCTTTCGTTCGATGGGCGCGACGCCGGGCGATCTGCCTGGGCGCGAGCGTTGCGTTCGGCGGCCTGCGTTGCGCGGCGCCGCCCCGCCCTTGGTCGAACTCTATAGTGCAGGTTATAGATTAAGCGATTCTTGAGCCAAGATTAATGTTGGATGAGTTTTTGCGCGGCGGTGGGGAAGGGGGAGGTGTCTTTCTGGATAGCTAGCAGCGAGGTCTAATACTTTTCCCGAGAAGTGAACGAGCTAAAACGGACCCCCGAAGCATCGACACTTTAAAGGTGCCGTTTCCCGCGGTTTCAATACTGAAATCCCACGATTTTGCCGCCGAAAAATGCGGATGTTTCAGGGGTTCAGAAACAGCCGTTCACTTCTCGGGAAAAGTATTAGACCTCGATAGCGGGGGATGGGGTGTCGGTGCAAAACGGCGTCAAGAGTTGGTCAAGCAGGCGGTTTCTCCATTGATGTCCGCACGACATGTGACACTTACCCTGCCGTCATGCTCCGTCGCGGCGGCATGCATCTGAACAGCGACCCTCTAAGGAGTTCGATATCGATGAGTGACAACACCAAGCATCTCGCAAAGAAGTGCGTCAAGGACGCGGGGCCGTGCCTCGCGCTGTGCCTTGCCGGCGCAGCGGTCGCGCTGCTGGCTGTTTTGGGGCCATTTGACGTGCTCCGAAGTGTCAGTTCCCTGCACGTTATCATCGCCCTTGCCGCCGCCATGATGACCGGCGGCGTGCTCGATCTGGTTTTTTGGGTGCTTGACCCGTTTGGATGGAAGAACGAAGGGTAAGCCCTAAAGGATGGAAGGGCTGGAACGGTTGGCTTAGTGATCGTGCAGAATGCGGGCTAGTGACTTACAAGGAAGTGGTAATCCGATGACGGTCTATGTGACGGGCGATATTCACGGCGGTGTCGACATGCAAAAGCTTCGCGACTGGGATCTTGGGGATGGTCTGACAAGTGACGACTATCTCATCATCGCGGGCGACTTTGGCTTTCCGTGGGATTTCTCTGCCGAGGAATGTGCCGACATCGCCTGGCTGGAGTCGCGCCCCTATACCGTGCTGTTTGTCGACGGCAACCACGAGCGTTTCGATCACTGGTCGGAGCGCCCCATGGAGCTGTGGCACGGCGGCCTGACGCAGCGTCTGTCGGACACCTCGCCCATCCGACGCCTGACGCGCGGTGAGGTTTTTGAGCTCGACGGCTCAACGATCTTTACCATGGGCGGCGCCACGAGCGTGGATAAGGAATACCGCATTCCGTATTCCAGCTGGTGGCCGCAGGAGCTGCCGGACGAGCGCAACTTTGAGGAGGCGCGGGCAAAGCTCGACAGCGTGGGTTGGAAGGTCGACTATGCGATCACCCATACCTGCTCCACGCGCATGCTTTCGCCCACGCTTTACCCGGCACCTGGCTGGAATTATCCCGATGTCGATCGACTCACCACGTTTTTCGACGAGCTGGAGGACCACCTGGACTACAAGCGCTGGTACTACGGGCATTTTCATCGTGACGCCAACCCAGCCGAGTGCCACACCGTGCTCTACGACTGTATTGTCCGCCTGGGCGACGAACTCCAGCCCTGGGATGTCGCGTAGGGGCGGGGTGGCTGGCTACTCGACCGTTACAGTGATGTTTTCCCGATGCGTGCGGATAACATCCCAGCTAAAGTGCTCGACCAGCTGCTCGGCAGAGCGCGGTGTGGCGTCCGGCGCGATGCCTGTTTGCCCGGCGAGCCAGCCCAGCAGTGCCTCGGGCGCGCCAAAGCGGGTGCGGAGCTCGCCCAGGTCCAGGTCGCGGTCGCGCTTGGAAAGGCGGCGGCTGTCCGGCGACATGAGCAGCGGAATGTGCGCGTAGCGCGGTGTGGGAAGTCCCAGCAGATGCTGCAGGTAGATTTGGCGGGGCGTGGAGCCCAGCAGATCGCATCCGCGCACGACCTCGGTGACGCCCATGGCAGCGTCGTCGACCACCACGGCTAGCTGGTAGGCAAAAACGCCATCGCTGCGGCGCACCAAAAAGTCACCGCACTCGGTGGCGAGTGCTTCGCATTGGGCTCCGTACGTGCGGTCCACGAATTCGATCACGTCGCTGGCGAGGTCGTCGACGGTGGGCACGCGCAGGCGCGTGGCCGGAGCACGCAGGGCACTGCGGCGGGCAACCTCCTCGGCAGAAAGGCCTCGGCAGGCGCCGCGGTAGATGGGTGTGCCGTCGCTGGCGTGTGGTGCGCTTGCGGTGTGGAGCTCGGCGCGCGTACAAAAGCAGGGGTAGGTGAGACCAGCGTCTTGCAGCTGGCGCAAGGCGTCCTTGTACAGATCCAGGCGATTGTGCTGGTAGTAGGGGCCTTCGTCCCACTCCAGTCCCAGCCAGGCTAGGTCGTCGATGAGCTGGGCGGCAAGTTCCGGGCGCTTGCAGCGATCGTCCAGATCCTCGATGCGCAACACGATGCTGCCGCCCTGGCTGCGGGCCGAAAGCCATGCGCACAGGCAGCTGAACACGTTGCCCAGGTGCATACGGCCCGAGGGCGACGGGGCAAAGCGGCCCACGACTGGGGCGGGAACGGAGGCGGGCTGCGTCGTTAGCGCGTCCGCGGCGGGCGTTGCTATGTTGCGTGCGTTGATATCCATGCGGACGAGTATAGCGCGGGGCACGAAGGGGAGGCGTCACTGTGGTCCGCAAGTTATCGAGGCCCCGCATTGCGTATAGCGGGCCGCAGGCTCGGTGCTTTGGTTCCTGTCCATCAACTCGGCACCTTAGACGACAGAACCCCCGGCAGCTCTTCGCAACTGCCGGGGGTTCCGCGGAAAAGGGGGACATGATCCTCAAGCGAACGGCAAAGGGGCAAACCGTTTTCGCTCAATTGCTTTATGCCCCCTCGGCCGGCGGCTCAATCAGCGCATGCCGCGCCCACACAAAGCCGCTACACCTGTGACGGAGCTATGAAGTGGTATCTATTGCTGGCGCGGGACTCGGCCAAAGAGCGTCCCAAACGACTAGTCATTTAAGAACGTCCCCAATGACTAGCTGCTGGCGGCGGGCGTGACTTTTGTCCCAATTGACGCCCCGCTTGCCTAGACGGTCGTGTCGTACGCTCGCAAACGTGGGACAATAACGCTGTTGGTACCACAGATAAAGGATGTGCCCATGAACACCCTCGCCGCCAAAGTCAGCCGGCAGCGCCGCCCGTTTGCGCGATTTGCTTCCATTTGCGCGCTCGTAGCGTGCGCACTGCTGCTGTTGCCCGCCGTAGCACGTGCCGACGGCTACTCCATGACCCAAACCTATATCAGTACCACGGTCGAGGCCGACGGTTCGCTGACCGTTGTCGAGGGACGCCAGTTTGATTTCGACGACGACATCAACGGCGTGTATTGGGATATCAATACGGGCACCAACCAGCAGGGTGGCTCTGCGGGCGTCGACGTGCTGAGTGTCGAGGAAGAAGACACCGCGTTTAACAAAGTCGATAGCGCGAACAAGGGCGACTCTGGCGTCTACACGGTCGAGCAGACCGGTGACGGCGTAAAGATTAAGGTGTTCAGCCCTCACGAGAGCGGCGACAGCGCAATCTACTACGTGAGTTATTCCATGACCGGTGCGGTCATGAACTGGGCCGATACCGCCGAGCTCTACTGGAAGTTTGTGGGTGACGGCTGGTCTGCGGATTCCGATGACGTCGAGATGGAGGTGCGCTTCGCAAATGCCGCTGCCGGGACGGCGGCCGTCAAGGGCGATAACTTCCGCGCATGGGGCCACGGCCCGCTGACGGGCGATGTATCGCTCGATGCGGACGAACCCATGGTCACCTATACCATTCCCTGCGTGCATCAGGGCGAATTCGCCGAGGCACGCATCGCCTTCCCTAGCGACTGGGTGCCGCAGCTTGCCGCCTCGGGCGAAGAGCGCATGTCAACAATCCTGAGCGAAGAGAAGGAGTGGGCCGACGAGGCCAACGCCCGCCGTGCTCACGCTCGCATGATTGCCAATGCACTTGCTGTGCTAAGTGTTGTCGCGGCGGTGGCCTTTACCGGCACAATCGTTGTGCTCAAGCTGCGCAAGCCCAAGCCCAAGCCGCTTTTCCAGGACGAATATTTCCGCGATGTGCCTTCGGTCGACCATCCCGCCGTGCTTTCGGCCCTCATGAGCTGGAACGAAGTGCCCGATCAGGCATATATCGCCACGCTCATGAAGCTCACTGACGACCGTGTGATCAAGCTGGAGCAGGCGACCGTGACCAAGGCCAAGAAGGGTCTGTTGGGGCGTGAAAAAGAAGAGCAGACGTATCGCGTGACGGTGAGTGATGCGGGCTGGAAGTCGGCCAAGGGCATTGACCACATGGTGCTCAAGGTCTTCTTTGCCGGTACTAAGCCTGACGAGAACGGCGATCGCTCGCGCACGTTCGACGAGCTGCAGCACTACGTCAAGCAGCATGCTACACCCGTGGGCGACAAGCTCGAGGACTATCAGAACACCGTTAAGGGCAAGCTGGCCGATAGCGAGTACGTTGCCTCGGACGGCATTGTCGCAATGGTGTTTTGCCTGGTTCTTGGTATCCTGATTGCCTTTGTTCCCGTGGGATCCATCTTCTTTACCGATGGCGCACAGGCGAACATTATCGCCGCGGTTATCTCGGTGCCGATTGTGCTGGTGGGTATCGGCGTGGGCCTTACGTTCCGCCGCTTTACGCCGGAGGGCGCCGAGGTGGCGGCTCGCTGCAAGGCACTTAAGCATTGGCTCGAGGACTTCACGCGTCTAAAGGAAGCCGTCCCCGGCGATCTGGTGCTGTGGAACAAGCTGCTGGTGATGGGCGTGGCGCTGGGTGTTTCCAAGGAAGTGCTGCGTCAGCTTGCCGAGGCCGTGCCGCCCGAGGTGCGCGAGGCCGACGGCTTCTATGACAATTATCCCTGCTACTGGTGGTACTACCATCATTACGGTACCGAGTCCCCGCTCGATTCATTCGATGACGTGTATCACGAGACCATCCGTGAGCTGGCGTCGAGTTCCGATAGCTCGAGCGGCGGCGGCGGTGGCGGCTTCTCGGGCGGCGGAGGCGGCGGCGTCGGCGGAGGCGGCGGCGGAACGTTCTAGCGCGCTCTGATTTTTGGGATGGATCTTCTCCGGCGACTGTTGGCGGAAAATCTATCCCATTTTTATGCTTTGAAATGGGTCTATCTTTCCGTTACGGATCCCCACACAGGGGGCAGTGGGAAAAAAATGCCAAATATGAGTAAAGTTGCCATTATAGTGACATATATTTGCACTAAATAATGGGCTCCTAATGAGATTATCTCTCGTTAGGGGCCCATTTTATTGAACATTTGTGGAAATACGTCAGCTCGCCTGACTGGCTGCTAGGTGGCGCGCGCAGACGTGGTGTAAGAGCGTCCTGAGGTCCGTCGCTGCAAGTCCCGATGTTACTCCTTCTTGAGACCGCGCCTCTCGACTATCTCGTCCACTATCTCCCTGGCGCGCCGCCCGAGCGCGCGGCGCCTCCCCTCTGTCGGGGCCGGCCTGTCCGCGGGCTCGGCGAAGCCCTCGGCGGCCGAGGCCTCGGAGAACACGCGCTGCTGGGACCACTGCCCCTCGGTCTCCATGAGGCTCGCGCACGTCAGGCGCAGCATCGACTCCCTCGAGGGGAAGGACTGCACGACCCTGTAGCGGCGCTTGATCTCGCGGTTGGCGCGCTCCTGGACGTTGTTGGTGCGGAGCTTGGCCCAGTGCGCCCTGGGGAAGGCCGTGAACGCCAGCGCGGAGTCCTCGGCCTGCTCGAAGACCTCGCCGGCCCTGGCGGACACCGACGCCACCCAGGGCGCCGCCTCGGCCCACACGCAGCGCGCGAGGTCGGGGTCGTCCTGGTAGACTGCGGCGTGCACGAGGTCCCTGACGGCCGCCTTGGAGTCCTCGGGCCTGCCCGAGCAGGCGCTCTGGAGGTTGCGCTGCAGGTGCGTCACGCAGCGCTGCCAGGCGCAGCCCTGGAACAGGCGCGAGACGGCGGCCACGAGCCCGGCGTGGCTGTCGGAGACCACGAGGCGAACTCCGGCCAGCCCGCGCTCGCGCAGCCCGCCGAGGAATGCCGCCCAGGAGTCCTCGCTCTCAGTGTCGACCACGTCGCAGCCCAGGAAGTGCTTGCGCCCGTCGTCACCCAGCCCGATCGCGGTCACGACGCCCTGCGAGACGACCGACGAGCCGACCCTGCAGCTCATGTAGGTGGCGTCGAGCCACAGGTAGCAGCACGGCGTGCCCGACAGGTCGCGGCGGCGGAACTCCGCCACCTCGGCGTCGAGGTCGGAGCAGAGGCTCGAGACCTCCGAGCTCGACAGCGAGGATATGCCCAGCTTGGACGCCACGCGCTCGACCTTGCGGGTGGACACGCCGCACACGTACATCTCCTGCACGATGGCGGCCACCGAGGTGTCGACGCGCGACCATCGCGCGAGCATGCCCTCGGGGTAGTAGGTGCCGTGCCTGAGCTTGGGTATCTCGAGCTCCACGTCGCCCACGGCGGTCTTGAGCGACCTGGGGCGGTAGCCGTTGCGGCTGTTCTCCCTGCCGTCGCTGCGCTCGTTGCGGCCCGCGCCGCACATCTGCTGGGCCTCGGAGTCCATCAGCGCGTTCATCACGCCGCCCAGCACCCTGCACGCGAACTCGCGCGCGTCGCCGCACTCCTGCCAAAGCCTCGCCGCCTCGAGGGCCTCGTCGCGGCCGAGGCGCAGTACACTCTCTTCTTGGGGCATCGCCTTTCCTTCCATTCGTCACCTTCATTACTCCAACGACGAATTCTAGGCGGTGTCCCCTCCCTTTCAAGAAAGGGAAGAGGCGGGGTATGCCCCGCCTCTTACACCACATCTCTGCGCGCTACCCCATGCGCCAAAGACCTTATAGTTTTCGCCGTGCTGGACGATAAACTGATGGACATCTTCGTAGGGATAGCCCAAAAAATAGCCAATTTCGTGGGGGAACTCGCACATGCACCCCGTATCGCAGTGCCTATTTCGCGCGAGTGCGCAGACGCTGCCGTCATAGGCGCTTTCTGCGGCATTGCTGCTTGCCAGCGTGATGCGCGCGGCGAGATGCACCAGTGATGCGGGCAGGTTGTGGACATCGTAACCTTCGGCGGCAAGCGCCGTCGTGGCGCGGGGGTCGGAGAGGTATCGCATGAGGTCCGCAGGGCGGTACACATAGATGAGCGCTCCGCAGGGGCGCCAGACCAAAACGCTCATATGGATCCCGAGTGGCTGGAGCTCGCGGTTGCATTGGGCTATGACGGCGAGCAGGCGAGAGCGTCGCCCTTCGATATGGGCGGCGCCGGGTTTTCCGTTTTGGTTGGCGTAAACGCCGGGATAGGTAAAGAGCGATGCCGGCTTGATACCTGCGAGCGTAGGGGAGCAGTTGCGCACGACAGCCGTTTGGTATGTTGGGATGTCAATGGTTCGAGTCACGATGCCCCTTTCGGGTCCTCAGTTGTTAGCCTAGGAAAACTTATACACGAAAGTAAGCCATGGTCAACAAAAAAGTTTGAAGAGGGAAACTAATTGACCGAACAGACATGATTTTGGGTTAAGATGGGGACACCCCATGGGGGTATCTAGATAGGGCTACTTGAAAGGGGAACGCATGAGTGACTTGCTCAGCCCTGCGAATCTCATCGTGCTGGCCGTCATTGCCGTCGGCATGTTTTTTGGACTGCGTCGCATTGCCGCTTCGACACATGGGAAGAGTTGTTGCAGCGATGGTGCGAGCGGCAAGAAGGCCAAAAAGGTTGTTGTGGTGGATACCGATGCGTCACACTATCCCTATAGCGATGAGCTGCTCATCGGCGGCATGAGCTGTGACGGCTGCGCTCAGAACGTAGCCAATGCCCTCAATGCACTGGATGGCGTGTGGGCAACGGTGACGTATGCGGACCACACGGCACGCGTGCGCTCTAAGCAGCCGGTTGATCGTGATGTCCTCGAGACGGCCGTGAAAGACGCGGGCTACTACGTCATGACGCTGTAAGCGTCGCTCTGGATGCGCTTCCTTGGCTAGGCTCGTCCGCGCAGTTCGATGTCTTGGATGCCGTCGAAGTCGATGGCGATGTCTCGGAGCTTGAGGAGCTTGAAGGCGGGGAGCGCCTCGTCGAGGATGCCGGTGCGGCTGCGATAGCCGTATGTATCGTAATAGGTGACACGAACCAAGTCGCCACGTTTGAGACCCTCGAGTTTTTTAGAAAGCACGAGGGCTTTTTCTTCCGTGAGCTCACGTTTTGGCTCGATGGTGATTTCCTGCTTGCGCACGAGTTCGTAGTATCCCGTGAGGGCGGCAAAGGGCATAAACTGTGCGGCGCGGTTGGCGCGCACGGCACCGTTGGCAGTGAGGTTGGGGTCGGCGGCGCGGCGTCTGCCCTCGGGGTCCGCCAAGCGCTCGAAGGCGGTCGGCGGGCGCACGGGCTGTTGTTTGGGTTTAGGCACGGTGTCCTCCAACTTGTTCGTTGCGTTCGCGCGCGGTGGCGCCGGCGGTAAAGCTTAATCCCTTGACGAGCGCGTTCTTGCCGTACTTGCCTTTCACGGCCAGGACGGTGCGCGCCAGGTCGCGCTCGCGCTCATCGGCCTCGATATCGCTGAATAGATCGATGGTGGCAAATTCCTCGGGCATGAGGTTGCCAAATCCCAGGTTGATGCGCTTGACCGGTCGTTTGGGATCGACAGTCTGCGCCCAGAGCTCATCGAAATAGCCCATGATCTTCTTAAACGAATTGGTACGCTCGCTCAGCTTTCGCGAGGCGTTAGAGTGCGCAAAGAGTGCGGCATAGCCACCGCGCGGTTTGCCGCCATGCTCTCCCACAAAGATGCCATCGATTGCCTGCGCTTCGCGCACCAGGCGACGCCGTTCGTCATCGCGCTGGACGGGCTTGGGCGCACGGGGCGCGAGCTCGGGGCCGGCGGTTGCGGTGGGTTCGATACTCGATGTGCTCGAGCGCAGGTGCCCGCATCCGTCCACATACTGCGCTGTACCGCTGGCGTCGAGGCGGCGTATGTCGGCGCGTTCGCTCGCGTAGCCCACAAAGAGCGAGATGCTGTCGCAGACCACGTGCTTATCGACCAAGTCTAAAACGGCGTTGTCGACCATCTCGCGCAAGACGGTATAGGCCTGTTCGTAGGCATAACCCTTCGAGAGCACCTGTCCTGTGGTGGTCGAAGTTGCTTGCGGGCGATAGGCTTGGATATCGGCGATGGTTGTCGGCTCGCGCCCGAAGGCATGGTCGATGAGATATTCGGCATTGACGCCGAGCTCGTCGTAAAGCAGGTTTTCGTCGAGCGCCGCGACGCCCATCAGATCGTAGACGCCGTATTTCTCGAGGCGGGCTGCCACGCCGGGACCGATGCCCCAGATATCGGTGATGGGACGATGGGGCCAGATCTCCTTGCGAAAGGTCTCGTCGTCGAGTATGCCGATGCGGCTGGGTACGTGCTTGGCGGTAATGTCGAGCGCTACCTTGGCCTGGAATAGGTTGGGGCCGATGCCGACCGTCGCCGTGATGCCGGTGCGCGCGAGGACCTCGTCGCGCAGCGTGCAGGCGAACCCTTCCGCATCTGTGTGATAGAGGTCCAGATAGGGCGTCACGTCGATAAAGCATTCATCGATTGAATAGACGTGAATGTCTTGCGGACTTACGTATTCCAGATAGATGCCGTAGATTTGCGCCGACACCTCCATATAGTGCTGCATGCGCGGTACGGCCGTGATGTAGTCGATACCATCGGGAATCTCGAATAGGCGGCAGCGATTGTGAATCCCTAAGTCCTTCATGGCCTGCGTGATGGCGAGGCAGATGGTCGTGCGCCCGCGCGATTCGTCGGCAACGACCAGGTTGGTGGTGAGCGGATCGAGCCCACGGTCGACGCACTCGACGCTGGCATAAAACGTCTTGAGGTCGATGCAGATATAGGTGTGCTGCTCGTGCGCCATCCGTGTCCTTTCATCAAACACATGTTCTTATCGAATACCTGTTCGATAATACCCGCTCGTCCGGACGTCGTCAAAACCTGTCAAAAAGGGACTGGTTTGTTTTGGTAGGTATGGTCGTGCGGTTGGATCGGGTTTTAACGCAGCTCTAAAGAGTGCGAAACAGCTCGGAAAACCTCGCTTCGTAGCATGAGCCTAACGATTGATACCGCCTATACGCACGGAAGGGTTGTGGAAACGATGGTCAATTATGGGTTTGGTATGCCGACGCGCCTTGTTGCGGATGGAGACGTGGCTCGCTGGTGCGGACGATTGGTCGCTCACTACGGTGGCACCAAGGCGCTGGTCGTGTTGGGCGGTGACAAACATACGCACGATGAGCTCGTCTCGGCGGCGCTCGGCTCGCTTGATCGAGCTCTACTCGAACGCGTGCTTTTTCGCTGCGGCTTGGTCGGGGGCGATGGGGGAGACGATTTGGTCGATGAGGCCGTAGCCCTGGCGACCGACGAAGGCGTGGACTTTGTCCTGGCGATTGGCGATGCCGATACTGCCGGCTTTGCGCGCGAGCTCGCGCGTCGCATGGCGGCGCTCGATGCCGGCGAAGACGGCTTTGTGCCTTATGGATGCATTGTCTCGGAGGGCAAGGTGCCTGCTGTCGTGGGCACCGGCGAGGTTCCCGTTTTTGCCATTATCGCGCCCGAACTGCTGGAGGGCATCGGGTCTCCTCTGCGTGAGTTACTCGGTAGCGTCTGCGCCGCGGCCTAATATTTGCCATAAAAGGACGGGTTATTTTTGGTTGGTAAAGCGTTTGACCTGCCAAAATAAGCCTGTCCCATTTTGATCGGTTGCCGTTTGGGGGCCGATTGGCAACGCTCGCTGATTGTAGTCTTGACCTGCGCTAGAATAGTGGCATCTGAATGTCCGGGCGCATGGAGGCGTGCGCCCGTATGCTGAGGAGGACTCTATGGCAACTGTTGCCGCACCTATCGATGCTACGTCGACTGCCGCTTGGAAGGCACTCGAGGCTCATCAGGAGAAGCTCGAGGCCGATGGTATCGACCTCAAGGCCTGGTTCGCTGCCGATGCCGAGCGCGTGAACAAGCTGAGCTTTGACGCCGGTGACCTGCACTTCGATCTGTCGAAGAACCTGGTGACCGATGAGACCGTCAAGCTGCTGTGCGATCTTGCCCGCGAGGTGAAGCTCGAGGAGCGCCGCGACGCCATGTTCTCCGGCGAGCACATTAACACCACCGAGGACCGCGCCGTCCTGCACACCGCGCTTCGCCGCCCCGCAACCGAGAGGGGCCAGCTCATCGTCGACGGCCAGGATGTCGTCGCCGACGTGCACGAGGTCCTCGACCGCATGTATGCCTTCGCCGAGCGCGTGCGCTCCGGTGAGTGGAAGGGCGTTACCGGCAAGAAGATCGAGCACCTGGTGTCCATCGGCATCGGCGGCTCCGATCTGGGCCCGGTCATGGCCTACGAGGCTCTGCGTCCCTATGCCGACGCCGGTATCGACTGCCGCTATATCTCCAACATCGACCCCAACGACCAGGCCGAGAAGCTTAAGGGCCTGGATCCCGAGACCACGCTCGTGATCATCGTCTCCAAGACCTTCACCACGCTCGAGACCCTCACCAACGCCCGCGAGGTCAAGACCTGGATGCTCGAGCAGCTCAAGGCCCAGGGCGCCATCGACGGCTCCGATGAGCAGAACGCCGAGGCCGTGGCCAAGCACTTCGTCGCTGTTTCCACCGCACTCGAGAAGGTCGAGGCCTTCGGCATCGACCCCGCTAACGCTTTTGGTTTCTGGAATTGGGTCGGCGGCCGCTACTCCGTCGACTCTGCCGTGGGCCTGTCGCTGATCGTCGTGCTCGGTCCCGAGCGCTTCCAGCAGTTCCTCGAGGGCTTCCACGCCATCGACGAGTACTTCTGCAACACGCCGCTCGAGAACAATGCCGTCGCGCTGATGGGCCTGCTCAACGTCTGGTACGTCAACTTCTTCGGTTCCAAGAGCCACGCCGTGCTTCCGTACTGCCAGTATCTGCACCGTTTCCCGGCCTACCTGCAGCAGCTCACCATGGAGTCCAACGGCAAGCATGTCCGCTGGGACGGCAGCGCTGTGACCTCCGATACCGGTGAGATCTTCTGGGGCGAGCCCGGCACCAACGGTCAGCACGCCTTCTACCAGCTGCTGCACCAGGGCACCGTGGTGGTCCCGGCCGACTTTATCGCTTTCGCCAATACCGCCAACCCTGCGACCGACAGCGGTCAGGACGTGCACGAGCTGTTCCTGGGCAACTTCCTGGCCCAGACCAAGGCGCTCGCCTTTGGTAAGACGGCCGATGAGGTGCGCGCCGAGGGCACGCCCGAGCAGATCGTCCCGGCCCGCTGCTTTGAGGGCAACCGTCCGACGACCTCGATCTTTGGCGACACGTTGACCCCGTTCGCACTCGGCGAGCTCATCGCCCTGTACGAGCACATCACGTTTGTCGAGGGCACGGTCTGGGGCATCGACTCCTACGACCAGTGGGGCGTCGAGCTGGGCAAGCAGCTTGCCAAGCAGATCACTCCAGCCTTCCATGACGACGCCGCCAAGGCCGAGCAGGACGCTTCGACCCAGGCGCTCATCGAGTTCTACCGCGCTCACCGCAAGTAGTCGCTGCTGTTAACGCATCGCGCCTTATAGTCAGGGGCCCGTATCCCATCGGATGCGGGCCCCTTTGCTTTGCCGTGGCCCCGGGGCGCACGGCCTTTAAGGATCTTCGCCGGAGCGTCGCGTGCTGCGAGGGCCCTGCGTCTAGAGCTCGGCCTCCGCATGGCCTCGCTGCGCCTCGGGCAGCTCCCCGTAGAGCGGATGGTCTTCGAGCCTAAAGCGCTCGACCTGTTCGGGAGTGCAGCCGCGCACAAAGAGCCACGAGCGATCGATCGGCGTCGCCATGAGCGTGCTGGGCAGCGCGTCGGCGCGGTCGGAAAACACCCGGGCACTCTCGGGATCCTGGAACGCCAGCACCAGATGCGTGTCGCAGTTGCCCATGATGGAGCGTGCGCGTGCCTCGCCATAGAGCGCATCGAGCTGGTTGGTCGACTGCAGCAGCAGCGTTGCCCAGATGTTGCGGCTTCGGATAATCGAGAGCACGTTGTCGATCTGGGGGATCTGCAGATTTGCGAAGTCATCGAGCATAAAGCGCACGGGCACGGGCAGGCTGCCGTCGGGCTGCCTATCGGCCTCACGAATGAGGCCCATAAACGCCTGCGAAATAAAGAGGCCGGTCAGCGGATCGAGATTGCGGTCAATATCGCTCACGGTTACAAACAGGGCGCAGGGGGTGTGTCCCATGGAAGCGAAGTCCACCTGATGGCACTCACGATAGAGCTGTGCCGCACCGTCGAATCCCAGACACATGACCTTTTCGGCAAGGATGCCGACGATGCTCGCGTGCATGCGCTCGGCATTTTGCGTAATGGCGTAGCGCCGCCATAGCGAGAGGGCATAGCTTTGGGGGTCGGTCGTGATCAGGTCGTCAAACAATCGACCTGTGGCACCGTCCTGCAGGTGCTCGATCAGCTTGATGACCGAGCTGATCGTCTGCTCGTCGGCGGGTAGCTGTTCGGTGACGTAGGCGATAAGACACGACAGCAGGTTTGCCGCCGCATGATCCCAAAAAGGCTGGTTGTTGTCCTCGATGGGGCAGATGGCCTTTGCCACCGAGAGGATGTCCTGCTGGTTGGGCCTGCCGTCCGCCTTGCGGCGAATGTGCCTCAGGGGGTTGTAGCCGCAGCGCTCGATGCCGGGCGCAAGGGCCGGGACGGTGTTGAGGTCGGCGAAGTTGAGACATTGCACGCGGTAACCGTGGGCTGCCAGCACGGGTCCCACTTCGCGACAGAGCGTGCCTTTGGTGTCGAGCACGATGTAGCTTGCGTTCATTTGCAGCAGGTTGGGCTTGAGGACGTTTCGGGTCTTGCCGGCTCCCGAGGGGCCGATCACAAGTGCATTGTTGTTGAGTCCCGTTTGGCGGGTGTCGCAGGAAAGCGTTCGATCCTTGGCGAGGATGGTGGACGATGCGGACTCAGATGCGGCGAGACGGCTGGCGAGGTTAGACATGGGCGACCTCCTTGGTGGTCGAGAGGATTTCGTGGGCAAAGCCGAGCTCGACGGCGCGCTCGGCCGAAAGGTAGGTGTCTTTTGCAGTGAGGGACTGGATGCGCTTGGGCGTGAGGCCGCTGCGGTCCGAGAGGATTTGCGTGAGGGTCTTGCGGGTCTGCATGAGACGCCGGCTGGTTTCCTGCAGCGCAAGTGCCGAGCCGCCTGCCCCCTGGGGGATCAGCGGGTCGTGAATCATGAGCTCTGCATGGGGCGCCATACGGCGATCGTCGCCGCCCATAAAGATCACGGCGCCCATGGACGCGGCGAATTCCAGGCAGACGGTGCGGATGGGGCACGATGCGAGGCGCATGGCGTCATAGATCGCAAGGCCCGATCGCACGCTTCCGCCGGCGCTGGCGACAAATATGGTGATGGGGCGGCTGGGGTCGGTGGCATCGAGCAGGCGGATCTGCTGGCATAGGTCGTGGGCCATCGGGGTTTCGATGTTTCCCATGACGGAGAGCTCGCGACGGGCGAGCATCTCATCGTAAATGCTGGTGAGCGTGATGCCTCGGGCGGATTCACGCATGGTGAGGGGGCTGATGATGGGGGAATGATTGGTGTCCATGAGGACTCCTTTCTGTTGGTTGTGTTGTGGAATAGGATTGTTGCCCGCGGAGGGGCTGGCGGGCTACAGGGTTCGTCCGAGCCTGAGATCGAGCTCGGTTGTGGGGCAGGCTGCCTGTTCGTGCGGCTCGCAAGCGCCAAGGGCTCCAAAGCGATAGAGCGTTGCGGCGGGCGTGGTGTAGGCGAGCCGCAGCTGATGCTCGACAGGGGCACATCCGTCATTTTTGTAATGAGCCGCGTAGTACTGCGCGATGCTGGCGTTCATCTCGCTGCCATTGCGATGGCGCTCAAACTGGCGTCTGCAGGTCTCGATGATCTTTGCTACCGACTTGGGTGCCGTCGCGGGAACAAGGGCGAGATAGCCCTCAAATAGCTCGTTGATGCTCGGGAGGCACAGCAGGTCGATCAGCGTCCTTATGGCTGCTCCCTCGGCAGAAAAATGCGCGGTCATGCGGTTATATCGGTTGCGGTCGACGATGGCCGCATGGGGTCTTGGAGTTTTCTGCCCTGTGGTCCCGGGCTTTTGCCGCGCCTGTGTATTGAGCTCGACGTTGCAGCGCTTGAGGCCGTCCAACGGAAGGAACAGTGCGGTGCGCAGGGTGTTCCGCTTGCTTTCGAGTTCATGACGCTCGTCGGGTTCCCATTCGAGCTTGAGTTTCGTGTCGAGCGCCGTAAGCATATGGGCTAGGCAGCCTACGGTAAGAACGTACGAATCGTTGTCGCGTTTTGGGGCATAGGGGTCTGTCAGCTTGCGAATGTCGGGGTCGCCCATGATCTTTGTACAGCGCTTCAGCAGTTGAGGGTGGTCGGCCAAGATCGTCGCGAGCGGTAGCGACGCGTAGTTCTTGATGGTCGCGGCGGCAAAGGCGGCGTCATATTCGTTTGCATATGCTCGCTCAATGCGGGCATCCAGAATGCTTTTCTTATCGCCGTCTTCAGCGCGGTGGTTTGTCATAGCTTCTCCAATCGGTTGATGTTCGTGCTGTTTGTTGATGTGTTGGTTGTCGTGAGTGATGTGCTTGCCGTGGGTGATGTGCTGACGTTGGGGTGCTATGCGGTTTTCAATGAGCCCGTGAGGCAGTTGCTGCAGGGGCGGGATGGAACGGCCCATGCAAGGCGGAAGGCATCGTGCTCAAAATCGAGACAGCAATGCCCTGGGTGCCTCACATGTGGCAGTTACCTCATTAAGTTGTCATTGCGTTTGGGGTTGTACTTTGCCGATCTTCCTTCTCTTACACGCTAAAACTCAAACTTCATATGCTCGATCTACTTAAAACCGCAACGGCGGTCTTTTATCAACTTATATGTCGGAACGCGTCTTTGCAAGTACTTTTTTGTCTTTGTTTCAAATGGGGTGGTTTTGCAACCGTCATACGCGCGCCGTGCGAACGTGCCCCGGCTCGGATAAGATAGTGCGCGATAAAAACGATGCAAGGAGGCACATATGGCAATTAAAGCCATCGCGATGGATATCGACGGTACGCTCACCAACGATCAGAAAGTGATTAGCCCGCGTACGCGCGAGAAGCTGCTCGCGGCGCAGGAGTCGGGCATTAAGCTCATCTTGGCTTCGGGCCGTCCCGCATGGGGACTGCACGCCTTGGCGCAGGAGCTCGACCTTCAAAACCATGACGGTCTGCTGGTTGCCTTTAATGGCGCGCATGTGGTCGACGCTCAGACCGATGAGGTCCTTTTTGACCAGGCTATGCCGGCTGACGAGCTGCACCGTCTGATTGATCACCTGCGTAATTTTGACGTGATCCCTATGATTTCGCTCGGTCGCGATTTGCATGTCGTGGATTCGTATCACTGCATGATCACGCTGCCTGACGGCTCGCAGAAAAACATCGTCAAATACGAGCGCGATGCGTGCGATCTTAAGATTCGCGAGGTGGAGAGCCTGCATGAGGTCGCTGATGCTTATCCCGTGGACAAGCTGCTGACGGCGGGCGATCCGGCCTACCTGCAGGCGCATTACGAGGAGATGTATGCGCCCTTTAAGCAGACGCTTTCGGGCATGTTTACGGCCGACTGGTACTTTGAGTACACGGCGCCCGGTATCGACAAGGCCCGCGCACTCGAGGGTGCCCTGCCCAAGCTCGGCATCGATGCCAGTGAGGTCGTATCGTTTGGCGACGGCCAGAACGACAAGTCCATGATTGAGTGGGCCGGCACCGGTGTTGCCATGGGTAACGCCGTCGAAGAGGTTAAGGCTGTAGCCCAGATGGTGACCGCCGATAACAACGAAGATGGCATTGCGGTGGCGCTGGATAAGCTGCTGGGTTAGAATCGCCGATTAATGCATGGCTCGGGCGCCTGCTTGCGGGCGTCCTTTTGCTAGGGAGGGTGCCGTGTCCGCATTTCCGTTCGACGCCGTTATCTTTGACATGGACGGCGTCATTGTCGATACCGAGTATTACTACTTGGGCGAGACTGCCGCGTTTGCCAAGGAGCTTGGACTTAATCTGACTCAAGAGGAGTTGAATGGGCAGGTCGGTACCTCGCATCAGTTCTTCCTGCATATGCTGGTCGATTGGTTTGAGCGCGCCGGTAAGGGACACTTCACTGGCGAGGAGGCGTTGGCCCGTTGGGACGAGTGGGCGCATAAGCGTCCGCGTGACTATCAGGCTTTGATTAACCCAGGCGCCGTGGATACGATTCGAGAGCTGCCGCGCCGTGGCGTTCGCGTGGCGCTTGCCAGCTCGTCTCCCATGGTTAGCATCGAGGAAGTGCTCAACGCATGCGGGCTGTCTGATGCCTTTGAGTATGTGGTGAGCGGCGAGCAGTTTAAGGAGAGCAAACCCGAGCCCGACATCTACCTGCATGCGCTGGACCTGCTGGGGCTGCCCGCGAATCGCTGCTGCTGCGTTGAGGATTCGGTGCCCGGCATCACCGCTGGCAAGCGAGCCGGCCTGACAGTCATTGCCAAGCGCGAGGAACGCTTTGGCTTTAGCCAGGATGCCGCGGACAAGATTATCGACCAGCTGCCGGAGCTGCTCACGCTTTCTTAGGAGCGCGGTAGTTGCGCGTTTTTCGGGTCTGATGAGTAAATAGCCAACATTTTGGTGCGACACCTAGCATACTTTAAGCTAATGCGGGCTTAAGGGCTTGTTGAATGCCCCTGAGCCCGCTTTAGACTTAATCGTGCTTGGAGAGGGTATATGCCACCGACTGAAGGGCTAACTGACGGTAAAGCAGCGATACCGCTGTACCAACAGGTTATCGATATCATTAAAAACGAAATCAACTCCGGCGCCTACAAGGCAGGCGCGCGGATACCCAACGAATTCGAATTGGCTGAGAGCTATAAAGTTGGCCGCGTTACCGTGCGACGTGCTATTGAGGAGCTCGTCCAGCAGGGCTATCTAACGAAGCGACAGGGGAAAGGCACGTTTGTCAATGCCCCCAAGCTCAAGCGCAAGATTCGCCAGAAGGATGACGTTCAGAGTTTTTCGGACGCATGCCGCGTTAACGGAATGGAACCGGGGGCGTGTGTCATTTCGAGAAAGATACTGCCGGCGGATTCCACCGAAGCACATTTCTTTGGTGTTCCCGTTGGAACTGACTTGATTTGCGTTGAGCGCGTGCGTACTGCCGATGGCGTCCCCGTCATGCTTGAGAACAACATATACGTTTACGAGGACAACGCCTATCTATCAACGGCGCCTCTATCTAACCAATCCATTTTTGAGTTCGTGCGCAACCAGACTGGCCGCATGCCCGCGTTTACCGACCCGTGCACGCTCGAGATCGCGTGCGCATCGCCCGAGGTCGCTCGGTTGCTGGCGGTTCCCGTTGGCGAACCCTTGTTTTATATGGAAGCCTTCTTTTTCGATGAGCAACGGCGGCCGTTTATCATCGGTCGTCAGCGGATCGTTGGGTCTCGCTACGTTTTTGACATCTAGGACATTGCGAATGGAAACGCCCGGTGGATCATCTCACCGGGCGCTTCCATACCGTTCACGGCGCGAACGCGACCGTTCAACCGCGTTGCGGCAATCAGTTTGAAATTATCTTGATGACGGGAAAAGCTGCTGGTAATCTATAGAACGTCATAGAACGTTTGCCTTATGCAAGCGTTGAAGCGAGATGCGATGCAGTCTCGAGTTCTTTGGAGGTATCTATGTCAGATACGAAGGCGAAGAAGACAAACAGACGTTTTAAGTTCAAATTACCGCATGTCTATACGATCATGTTCTTGCTGATCGTTGTCTTTGCGGTCCTGACTTGGATCGTTCCCTCGGGTCAGTATCAGCGCAAGACGATTTCGACAGCGGCGGGCGAGCGCGAAGTCGCCGTTGCTGGAACCTATGAACAGGTCGATAAGAACTACACCGATTCCGAGACCGGCGAGACCATCAATCTGGGTCAGGATATCTTCGCGGTCCTGCAAGCGCCCACTAAGGGCATCCAGGAGGCTGCCGACGTCGTTGCGTTCGTCTTATTGATTGGCGGATCGTTCGCAATCATCACCAAGACCAACGCTTTGAATGCCGGCATGAGCCGTGTGATTAAAAAGCTCAAGAACAAGGACATCCTCATCATTCCCATTACGATGACGTTGCTGTCCATTTGCGGCACTACGTTTGGCATGTCTGAGGAAGCCCTGCCGTTCTATGCCATCTTCATTCCCATCATGATGGGTATCGGTTATGACTCGATGACGGCATTCATCATCTGCTTCCTTGGTCCTAACCTGGGATATTGTGCTTCGACCATCGACCCGTTTAATGTTTTGATCGCCCAGGGCATCATTGGCATCGAGGGCAATCCTCAGCTGTGGCTGCGCGCCGTTTCTTGGGTCATCTTTACTGCCGTCGGTATCGCATGGGCCATGCGCTACGCTATGCGCGTCAAGAAAAACCCCGAGTCGTCCATTACGTACGAGGACGACAAGCTCAAGCGTGTTGAGTTTTCCGTGACCGATGCCTCCATCGAGGAAGAGTTCACTACCCGTCAGAAGCTCGTACTTATCGATTTTGCCTGCGGTATGGGCATTATCGTCTGGGGTCTTGTTACCCAGGGCTGGTACATGAATGAGATTTCCGCCGTGTTCCTTGGCATGGGCTTGCTTGCCGGTATCCTGGGCGGTCTTGACCAGCAGACGATCGCTGAGGAGTTCGTTAAGGGTCTCGCCGATTTTGCGTACGCTGCTATCGTTATCGGTATCGCTCGCGGTATTCTGGTCATCGCCGAGGGCGGCATGATCATCGACACCATCCTCCAGGCGCTCGCTACTGCGCTCGCCGGTGCACCCGCTGCCGTCTACACCACGTTTATGTATATCGTCCTTGGCCTGCTCTCTTTGCTGGTTCCCTCGAGTTCTGGACTTGCGGCGCTCACCATGCCCGTCATGGGTCCGCTGACCGAGCTTATGGGCCTCAATCCCGAAGCTGCCGTTACCGCGCTCCAGTTTGCTAATCAGACCATCAACACCATCAGTCCCGTGGCGGGCATGACGGTCGCCGGCCTTGCCGTGGCTAAGATTTCGTTTGGCCAATGGTGGAAGACCATTTGGAAGTTCTTCATTTTCATGGTCGTCTTTGGCCTGATCGTAACGGCAATCTCTGGCATGCTTCCGGTGTAGGTGGTTGTGATGTCTGATCGTTTAACGGTCCTGACGTCTAAGAGCGTCTTTACCGGTACGGGGGACCTGCCGTTTGAAGGTTTCGTAGCGGTCCGTGGCAATCGAATTGAGGCGGTTGGCACCAAGTGTGAGGTAGCTTCGTATTTGACCCAAGCGGACGAGGTAGTTGATCTGGGCGACCGTACCGTCATGCCTGGCCTGATCGATGTGCATACCTTCTATACAGGCTGGGCGCTGCGGACGTTGGGGTCTGATCTGTCCGGCATCGCTGATGCCAAAGAGGCCGTGTCGCTCTTGCGTGCATGGAAAGAAGATCATCCGGATTGCGCGGCGGCTTTTGGCCACAGCCTACCCGAAACGTTGGCATCGGATGCCGAGAACGCAAATACGGCAGCTGTGTTTGACGATTGTTTTGGCGATATCCCTGTCGTCTGCTTTACACCGGGTGCGGAGACCTGCGTTCTCAATGCTGCCGCCAGTGCACGATACGGCTTTACACCCCAGGCGTGCTATGCCGAGAAGATCTGGCGCATGATGAGCGATTTCCTCGCGCTGCCCGAGGTACGTGCGGGGTATTCGGACTACATGAGCATGCTTAACGAGCGCGGCGTTACCGCCATCAAGGAGATGGCGTTTGATGACTACTACGGCTTTGCCGACGAAATGGCTCGCCGTGAGGAATCTGGCGAGCTGACGGTTCGCGTCTCTATGATGTCGCAGCCGGTGGGCGCTGGTGCAAATCTGGCATATGCTCGCGAGGCACGAGAGCGCTTCCGGGGACCGTTCGTTCGTTTTTCTGGCTTCAACCGTATGACCGATCGCGGCGTATGGGCGGGGCTTGCCGAGATGATTGACCCCTATGAGGATACGGCCGATGCGGGCGCTGCCGGCAAGACGGTCGTCGAGGAGCCAGAGTGGGATCTGATTGAAAGCGAGCTGCGTGCAATTGATGCTGACGGCTTCCGATATTCCTTGCATTGCCAGGGTGATGGCGCCGTTCGTCGCACCGTGGCGCTCTATGCCTCGCTGCCTCGAGACGAGCATGGACGGATGCTTCGCCGCCATGCGATTACCGATCTCGAGAACTCTGACCCGACCGATCTTGTCGAGTTTGGCAAGTTAGGTGGAATTTGCGAGGTCTATCCGCAGATTCTGACGCTGGACCGGCGCGAGGATTGCCTGTCGATGATGCGTCGACAAATTGGCGAGACGCGACTTTTGCACAGCTGGAATCGCCGCGGCATGGAAGATTCCGGATGCACGGTGTGCTGTGGAACGGATTTGCCGCTGTTGATTCCGAGCCTGGGCGAGTCAATCTACAGCGCGTGCGGCGGATTCTTCGCCGACGGACTGCCCGTGAATGAGGTCAACACGCTGACGCTTGTCGAGCTCTTGCGCGCTTGGACTGCCGGGGGCGCGTACGATCTGATGCGCGAAGATGAGCTGGGTACGCTCGAGGTCGGCAAGCTTGCCGATATCTGCGTGCTCGATCGGGATGTGTTTGACCTCGATTATCGCGACGCACGCGATCTTGCGGTTGATATGACGATGTCGGACGGACAAATCGTGTTCGATCGAAATAAGGAGGCATAAGATGTCTGAATCCAAGCCGACGCTGCGCCGCGAACAGATTGCGGGCATGAATATCCACTACATCATGTGGTCGCTCGATTACTTCCTTGATGTGCAGCAGCGTTTGGGCTTTGAGTCCATTGAGCTGTGGTGCGCAGAGCCGCATGTGACGCTCGACCATACGGGCTACTTTGAGGCTGAGGTCCTGGCGAAAAAGGCTGCAGACCGTGGGCTTAGGTATCGTACTCTGTGCCCCGAGAATGTTGTCTATCCTTGGCAGTACTGCGCACGCAAGCCGCTGCATGAACAGCGCAGCCTGGCGTACTTTAAGCACGGCATTGAGCTTGCCGAGGTACTTGGGTGCGACCGTATGTCCGTCAACTCGGGCTGGGGCGACTGGGACGAGGACCGCGAGGAAGCCTGGAAGCGCAGCCGCGAGCACTTGTCCATTCTGGCGGAGTATGCCGGCGAGCACGGTCTGGTGCTTACGATGGAAGGCCTGCGTCCCGAGGAGAGCAACCTTGTGACGACGGTTTCCGATGCGAAGCGCATGATTGACGAGGTCGCGAGCCCGTATTTACAGCCCATGGTTGATACAACCGCGATGGGCGTTGCTGGCGAGACGCTCGAGGACTGGTTTGCCACCTTTGGTGATGGGGCAATTCACGAGATGCACTTTATCGACGGTGACCCG
This sequence comes from uncultured Collinsella sp., assembly GCA_902494165.1. Taxonomy (GTDB): domain Bacteria; phylum Actinomycetota; class Coriobacteriia; order Coriobacteriales; family Coriobacteriaceae; genus Collinsella. The sequence goes on from CABUSD010000014.1 coordinate 46,548, forward strand.
TATGGCCATCTGGTGTGGGGCGATGGCAAGCACGATATGGACGCCTTCGTTGCCACACTCAACGTCCATGGTTTCGACGGCATGCTGGGCCAGGAAATTACGGACGGCCGTTACTACGATGACCCGGCGGCGGCTGATGCCAAGAACATGGCCGCATTCGAGAAATATCTGATTGACTAAAACAACTATCGGCCACGCAACCAACGTCATTGATTGCGGCCCAAACAAGAAAGGAACTGGATATGAACGCACGCGATCTGATCAAAGAGGCAATTGCCGAGAAGGGCAAGTTCGACAGCGTCTACTGGATTGCTTGCGGTGGCTCCATGATCGATTTGATCCCGGCTCATGAGCTTCTGCAGCGCGAGGCAACCACCTTCACTTCGTATATCTATACCGCGCGTGAATTCGACATTATGCGTCCGCGTCGTCTGGGCGAGAAGTCCCTGGTCATCGCTTGCAGCCACAGTGGCAATACCCCGGAGGTCGTCGAGGGCTGCGAGATTGCCCTTGCCGCCGGCGCTACGGTGATCGCCCAGACCGACAACGCTGGATCCAAGATCGACTCCGGCAAGTGGACCACGTGGGTCTACCCATGGGGCGAGGGTGTGCCGCAGGCCGAGGTCCCCGCTGGCATTTCGCTGTCGCTTGCGGCCGAGCTGCTCGATCAGCAGGAGGGCTACGCCGATCTTGCCGATATGTATGCCGGTATCGCCGAGATGGATAAGATTCTTCCCCCGGCACGTGAGAAGGTAAATGCCGAGCTGGGCGATCGTTTTGCCAAGCTTTGCCAGGAGCACGAGTTCTTCTATATTCTGGGCAGCGGTCCCAACTTTAGCCAGACCTACGGTTTCGCTATCTGCTCTCTTATGGAGATGCAGTGGCAGCACTGCAGCTACATCCACTCTGCCGAGTACTTCCATGGCCCCTTCGAGGCTACTCAGGATGGCGTTTTTTACTTCCTGCAGATGGGCTCCAGCGAGTGCCGTGCTATGGACGAGCGCGCCCTGGCGTTCCTTAAGACGCATACCGATACGCTGATGGTGCTCGATGCCAAGGAGTACGGTATGGAAGCCGTGCCGGCGAGCGTCCGTGCCTATCTGGACCCGGTGCTGTTCTACGCCATGAACTGCGAGCTGCGTGCTGCACGCGGCAAGGTGTTTGATCACGATCCCGATTTCCGTCGCTATATGGGTGTTGTCGAGTACTAGAAGGAGCAAAGGCCATGGCATTTAACGTTAACGCGCTCGGATTTGGCGACAACGTCGTCGATCGCTACGAGCATATCCACACCATGTATCCCGGCGGCAATGCGGTGAACTTCGCCGTTTATGCCAAGAAATGCGGTGCCGCACGCTCCGCATACATGGGCATTTTTGGCAATGATGCCGCTGCCGAGCATGTCATTGCAAGCCTCGAGGATGAGGGTATCGAGCTTGACAAGTGCGAGCAGATGATTGGCGAGAACGGAGCGGCTCGCGTGACCGTCGTTGACGGTGACCGTGTCTTCCTTGGCTCCAACGAGGGCGGTATCCGTGGCGATGCGCGCTATGTCCTCGATCGCTTTGACCTTTCGTACATGAAGCAGTTCGATGTGGTTCATTCGGGCAACTATTGCTTTACCGAGCGCGAGCTGCCCAAGTTGAAGGCTGCGGGCGTCACGGTCTCTTTTGACTTTTCGGACGACTCTACCGACGAGTACTACGAGCAGATTGCGCCCTACGTCGATTTCGCTTTCTTTAGTGCGGCGGATGCTGCGAGTGAGGATGAGGTTCGCGAGCGTCTGGCATGGGTGAAGGGCCTGGGTCCGCGTTTTGTGTCGGCTACGGCGGGCGCCGAGGGCTGCATTGCTTACGACGGCGATCGTTATTACCGCCAGCTGGCTAAACCGGTAACGGACATGAAGGACACCATGGGGGCGGGCGACTCGTTCCTTACCTCGTTTTTGATGTGCTATCTCGATTCCGCCAAGCGTGGTGAAGATGGCGCCGAGGCCATCGAGCGCGCGCTCGACTTTGCTGCCGGGTTTGCCTCGACCGTGTGCGGCATGGAAGGTTCTTGGGGCCACGGAGCACCAATCGTCGAATAGCCGAGCGGTCCCGGGGAGGTGCAGGCGCCTCCTCGGGACCCGGTGTGCAAAAAATGCCAAATATGAGTACTGTGACTAATTTAGTCGCAGCAAAATCAACCCCTTCAGACGTGATTTGAGCGTCTGGAGGGGTTTAAGATTTGTGAAAACGCAGGATGAATGACTGTAAAAGCTTTAATTAGCGGACAATCGAGGATTATTCTGGCGGTTGGAAAGTTAAAAGAAATGTATCCATTCCGGTAGCAGTACTCATATTTGGCATTTTTTGCACACCAGGGGTTAGCGAAGGTCAAAAACAGAGCGCGCATTTGTTAAAACTATCGACTCGATGCGCTTTGCGTCGCAGTTTTTGAGCGAGGTGATGCGTTCTGAGGTCCTTGTGAGCGACCTGATGAGCGACTGCGTGCTTGTTTCTGTGTTTGGCTCGGCCGGCGCATCGGTCTCGAGCAGTAGGCGGTCGAGTGGAATCTGTCGTGCGTATTCGCGACAGCGCTTGGTCGCGAGCATGCGTTCGTTGACGGAAAAATAGCAGCCCGCATTACGCGCGCGGGTGAGTTCGTCCGAAGTGCCGCTAAACCAGTGGAAGATGATAGCGGGGGAGTCGGGGTTTGGGATGAGTAGTCCATGCGATTCGAGGACGTCCAGTACGGCTCCTGCCGAACGAACGGCGTGAATTGATATCACGCGCCCGGTAAGAGGATGCTGCACGAGCGCATCGCAGAGCCGGTTAAGTGCCTGTATTTGTAGCGGCTCACTTCCAGCAAAGCGCGCGGAAAAGTCGAGTCCGACTTCGCCGATGTAGCGTTCTTGGGCAGCAACTTCGCAAAGCAGATTGACTTCGGCAAAACCGCAGCGGCCATCGGCGAGCCACCAGGGGTGAAGCCCAACGCCGGCGATGATGCCCGGGTGGCGACGAGCGCGCTCGTTTGCGGCCGAAAAGTCGCGTGGATCGACGCCGCAATCAAATAGACCCAAGCCCAGCGCCGTTGCCTCATCGGCAACGGCGTCCGGGTGAGCCATTAAATCAAGATGGCAGTGTGCATCAAATAACCGGGGCTCCATCTCGGCGCGCTCCGCTAGTCCAAGCGCTGGCCATCGGCGCGCACGCGCTCGGTGCCGCGGCCACTGATCTGGCGGATAACCTCGCCGGCAATCATCTGGCCCATGATGGGCGGCATAAAGCTGGCGGTTCCGAGCTCGGTGCGCTCGTGGATATTGGAAGGGTCGCGGGGCTGTGTCTTAACCGATTCCTCGCAGCTAAACAGTACATGTAGACTCTTGATTCCGCGCTTCTTGCATTCTTTGCGCATGATGCGGCTCATGGGGTCACGTACCGTATCGAAAATGTCGGCAAAGCGGAGGCACTCGGGATGGAGCTTGTTGGCCCCGCCCATGGAGCTAACCAAACGAATGTCGTGGTCCTGAGCATATTTGGCAATGGTGAGCTTGGCCGAGATGGTGTCGATGGCGTCGACGACGTAGTCGAGCTTGCCGTCCGTCTGCTCCAAAACGCGCGCGAAAAATTCGTCGATATTGTCGCTCAACAGGTATTCGGTGCGCTTGATGACGGTAGCGGCTGGATTGATGTCGTGGATCATGGCTTCCATAACATCGACCTTGCGCTTGCCGATGGTGCTTTGAAAGGCGATGGCCTGGCGATTGATATTACTGGGCGCGATGATGTCCTTATCCAGAATGACGAAATGACCAATGCCGCCGCGGACAAGTGCCTCGCAGCAATTGGAGCCCACACCTCCGCAGCCGAGCACCAGCACCGTGGCGGCGGCGAGTTTGTCGAGTGCCTCGCGGCCCATGATGATCTCGAGCTTGGTGTCGCGTGTCTCGTTGGGGGTTGCGGCTGTGGTTTCGGTCATAGACATCCTCCGATGGGGAAGCGAATCGTGTTTTAGCTATCGTCATTATAGGTATTATCGCGATTCCATTTGAGCCCTAGGGGCTTGTTGAAATGAGGCAGTGATTCGCATAAGATGAAGCAGATGGCACCCGTTGCCGCGGGTTGGCCAACTCCCAAACACGTTTGTAGCGTGAGAAGTGGCCGTCTTCGCATTACGCGGGGGCGGCTATTTCATTCGACCTCCAATGTGGATGCCGAGCTCCACAGCCGCGATTACAAGCAATAACAACGTCAGGACATCGTCAATACTCATAGTCCATCTCCTTCTCGGGTAGAGGGAGCTGGCCCATCTGCTTCAACTTCCATTGTAGCTAAATACGAACGAATGTTCTATAGATGTTCCTGTATTAGATAGTTAGACAAACATCTAAATATCGAGTATAGTGTGCGCGTCATGAGAGATGATGAAAGGGGGTCTTATGCCGGGAGAGGGTTTTAAGGCGCTTGCCGATCCAACGCGACGGCGCATTTTGGAGTTGCTGCGCGAGGGCAATTGCACGGCGGGGGAGCTTGCCGAGCATTTCGATATCAGTAAGCCGTCGCTGAGCCATCACTTGGCGACGCTCAAAAACGCCGGGTTGGTGACCGACGAACGTCATGGCCAAAACATCGTTTACAGCTTAAACACCACCGTCATGCAGGACTTGATCGGTTGGTTTATGGGCTTTACAAACACGGAAGGTGATAAGGATGAATAACGAAAACAAGGGCATGCACGCCACGGGGGTATCGTCGCGCGTGTGGGCCATGCTTGTTGTGGTCTGCGCTATTAATGTTGTAGCGCACCTCATGGTGATGCCGAGCCTGCCTGCACAGATTCCCACGCACTGGGGCGCGAACGGCGCCGTCGACGGTTGGGGTCCTAGTTGGATGGCCTCCGCGCTCGGCGTGCTGCCTCTGGCGCTTCTCGCAATGTTCTGCATGGTGCCGCGCATCGACCCCAAAGGTGAGGCATATCGAACCTCGGGCAAGTTCTACCAGGGCTTCGTAATCGCCTTCACCTTGTTCATGTGCGCCATAAGCTGGCTGGGAGAGCTTACGGTCTGGGGCGTAGTGCCGGCGGTCGGTTCGGTTAACGTGCTGATTTCCGGTGTTGTCGGTTTGCTGTTCATCGGCGTAGGCAACTACTTGCCGCGTGTGAAGCAGAACTATACGCTCGGTATCAAGACACCCTGGGCGCTTGCCGATCCCGAGAACTGGCGCCGTACGCAGCGTTTTGGCGGCGCCTGCTTTATGGTGCTGGGTATTGGCCTGATTGTGATGGGCGTGGCAGGCAGCGTGCTTTCGAGTGAAGTCGTCGCCGCGGTGATTGCGGCTCTGGCGTTTGGTTCGGTTGGAGCCGTTTACGTCTACTCGTATCTGTTGTGGCGCAAATCGCAGCGAGCCGCTCGTTAAGGTTGCGGAAAACTAGCGTACGCAGTTCATAGTATGTTCCGGGGGACTTTTCCCAGGTAGTATTAGGGGGTGTGGGCAACCATGCCCCTTTTTCGTTACGTTTCAGAGCTGGTTCCCTCATTTCGTTTCCACTAAAGCGAATCAAGAATAGGGAAACAGCAGGTAGAAAGGATAGAACAGGCAAATGGCAGAGTTTATCTACCAGATGTATCAGGCTCGCAAGGCCCATGGCGACAAGGTGATCCTTGACGACGTGACCCTGAGCTTCTACCCCGGTGCCAAGATCGGCGTCGTGGGCCCCAACGGTATGGGCAAGTCGACCCTGCTCAAGATCATGGCCGGCATCGAGGAGGTCTCCAATGGCGATGCCAAGCTCACTCCCGGCTACACCGTGGGCATCCTGCAGCAGGAGCCGCCACTCGACGACGACAAGACCGTCATCGAGAACGTGCGCATGGCATTTGGCGACATGATTGCCAAGATCGATCGCTTCAACAAAATCGGCGAGGAGATGTGCGACCCGGACTGCGACATGGATGCCCTCATGGCCGAGATGGGCAAGCTCCAGGACGAGATCGACGCCGCCGACGGCTGGGATATCGATTCCAAGCTCGGTCAGGCCATGGACGCTCTGCAGCTGCCCGATTCCGACATGCCGGTCAACGTGCTTTCCGGCGGCGAGCGCCGTCGCGTGGCCCTGTGCAAGCTGCTGCTCGAGGCTCCCGACCTGTTGCTGCTCGACGAGCCCACGAACCACCTGGACGCCGAATCGATCCTGTGGCTCGAGCACTTCCTGCACAACTACCAGGGCGCGGTGCTTGCCGTCACGCACGATCGCTACTTCCTGGATAACGTTGCCGAGTGGATCTGCGAGGTCGACCGCGGTCACCTTTATCCCTACAAGGGCAACTACTCCACGTATCTGGAGACCAAGGCCGCCCGTATCGAGGCGCAGGGCAACCGCGACGCCAAGCTCGCCAAGCGCATGGAGGCCGAGCTCGAGTGGGTACGCAGCTCGCCCAAGGCTCGCCAGGCCAAGAACAAGGCCCGTCTGGCTCGTTACGAGGAGATGGAGGCCGAGGCCCGCGCAAGCCAGAAGCTCGACTGGACCGACATCCGCATCCCCGTGGGCCCGCGTCTGGGCAACAAGGTGCTCGAGGCTCATCACCTGCACAAGGAGTTCGATGGCCGTGTGCTCATCGACGACCTATCGTTCACCCTGCCGCGCAACGGTATCGTGGGTGTCATCGGCCCCAACGGTGTGGGCAAGACCACGCTGTTCAAGACCATCGTGGGCCTGGAGCCGCTGACTTCGGGCGAGCTCGAGGTGGGCGAGACCGTCAAGATCTCCTATGTCGATCAGAACCGTTCCGGCATCGACCCCGATAAGAACCTGTGGGAGGTCGTCTCGGATGGCCTGGACCACATGATGGTCGGCGAGACCGAGGTCCCCAGCCGCGCGTACGTGGCGAGCTTTGGCTTTAAGGGCCAGGACCAGCAGAAGCGCGCCGGCGTACTCTCCGGCGGCGAGCGCAACCGTCTGAACTTGGCGCTCACGCTCAAGCAGGGCGGCAACCTGCTGCTTCTCGACGAGCCCACGAACGACCTCGACGTCGAGACGCTGTCCTCGCTCGAGGCGGCGCTGCTCGAGTTCCCGGGCTGCTCGGTGGTCATTAGCCACGATCGTATGTTCCTGGACCGCGTCGCCACGCACATTCTGGCGTGGGAGGGCACCGACGAGAATCCGGGCAACTGGTATTGGTTCGAGGGTAACTTCGAGGCCTATCAGGCCAACCGCATCGAGCGCCTGGGCGAGGACGCAGCCCAGCCGCATCGTATTCACCGCAAGCTGACGCGTGACTAGTAGCAAGTAGAAAGGCCGCCACCAAGGGCGGCCTTTCTTGTAGCAATTGCACTGCAGCTATGCCCTAGCTGCTGGTTTGATTCATAATCAAAGTCATCTCTTTGGGATTAAAGCCCGTTTTTGCTATGAGTGATTTTCTAATTCCGTTTAAAACGTAAAGCCGCATTGGGTTGCAAGGACATAAGCAAATCGAATTGAAATATAACCAGTGCTGTAACGTTACAAAAAAGATTATAGAATAGGAGTACCTTATTAGTCGCTTCTCTAGAAAGAAGAACATATGCTTTCGCGTCGTCGTTTTCTGCAACTTGTCGCGTCTTCAATTGTCGCCTTAGCCGCACGTCCGAAAGAGGTTTTTGCTTCGACGGGCAATATTGATGGTGAGCAGATACAATTTACTTCTGAAATTGCGCAAGAGCTTGCCGATAAATATATAAAGGGACTCCTCGGCTATTCGTATACGCCTTCTGACCCTATTCCTTTTGTAGATGTTGATGGGTCCCCGCTTGGTTACATTGTTCCGGTTGTGACATCCAATAGAGCCGCGGGCTATTTGGTTTTAGATGCTTCAGATGATGAAATACTTACGGGATATCGTTTTGGAGACGGCTTAGTCAGCCCTATGGATCGGGGAGGAGATCTTGGTGTCGAGTCTTATTCGTTCAATAACCCAGTCGTAATGATCAATCCATTCGAATTCGGCGTGCAATCTTTGGACGGTTCAATAACAACAAATTGCGGAAGAACAATCCCGGCTGTTTCCATAGAAGGACGGCCTGTCGTTTTATCGAATAAACCTTCAAGCTGGAACGATGTTGTAATTTACGCAACTCAAATGCAGGATTACACAGTATCTGGATTTCGTTCCATTTCTCAGTTTATGTCATATGATGAAAGCGAGATTAAGAGGCTTACCGCCCACTATGCTTGTATGGTGACAGCTTTTTCGAACGTTGCGGAACTGTATGGCATTGCCAATTTATATAGCGACCCTTCGCAATATATGCAGATATGGAATTACACCAATACCCATGCTCTTTCCGATGAAGAACAGACTGTTCCCGGCGTTGTTTTGGGTGGAACGCCGATATCAACCTGTGCAACGGGGTTTACAAATTACTGCGCAAGCAGAGGAAGTACTCTTATCGCCCGCACTGTCTCCTCTCCGGCTATCGCGAGCATCCAAAATGAGATTAACTCTAATAGACCGAATGTTTTACATGCGAGTTTGTACAACGGATCAGCCCATTCTGTAACAGCGGAGGCTTACGCCACACTTACTGGTAAGAAAACTGGAGAGACAAGGCAGATGATTGGCATAGCGGACGGCTGGAATTCATCTTTATCCTTCCTGAAGTATGATCAGAGCTATTATGCGTGGACTTATGGAACGACTTTTTCGAAGTAGGGCGATTCGTCTAGCTCTGTCTTTGGTGCTGATGGCTTCATTGGTGGGCTGTTCAACAAAGGAAGAGATATCGCGCGGAGGTTCCGGAGAAGTGACTGCGACAGACTCAGGTTCATTAGAAATAGCTGGCGGGCATGCCGATGTGATGTTACAAGGAAAAGGCGTGCTTAGGTCGATTGATGCTGAAGACGCTGTCTGCTCAATAGAGGATTTGAAGACAGGTGAAACTGCATCGTACCGAGTTTCAGATAATGCTGCGAATATGATTGAGTCGATACCGACTGGAGCGCAGGTTTCTTTTAGATACTTTGCTCCGCAACTTGAGGATGAGCTTGCTTCTCTGGTGTCTATATGCACCGATGACAACTAAAAGGCCTGAATTCAAACGGCCTCGGATGGTCAATTGGCTATCCGAGGCCGTTTTTTACTCGACCGGGGCTTCGACCTTGTCGATGGTCCAGGCGGCTCCGAGACCGCCGGTGGTGTTGCGGCGGATGCGCACTGTAACCTCGCGGCGCTCGCCGGCCTGCGTGTAGCACAGGGGGAAGTTTGCGCGGTTTCGCGCGGCCTCGATGGTACCGCGCTCGCGGGCGATCCAGTAGTACTCGCCGACAATGCCGAGCGTGTCGGCGCCGTAGGGGAGATAGGTCGACAACTGGTGCAGAAGCGGGCCGGGGCAGAAGACCTCGGTTGCGAAATCGACGGGGAAGTCCTCAGGGATGGCGGGCGCTGCGGGTGCGGGGGTTGGGGCCGCTGCGGGTACCGAAGCCGGTGCCGGTGCGGGAACTTGGTCGCAAGTAGAGGCGGGCACGGATTCGATGACGGGTGCGGGCTCAGGCACCGGTTCCGGCTTAACTGCGGAATCTGCGGGCTTCACGGTGACGGGCGCGTCTACAGCTGCAGTTTCAATCTCAACCTGCATCGCGCTCTCATTCTCGACGCTCGACTTTGCTTCGATGGGCGTGGATGCCATGGTGGTGATGCCGGCGTTGGCGTTCTCGGGGTCATAGACGACCGTGAGCGAGATGGCGGGCTGCGGCGTCTCGGGCTCCGGCGTCGACTCGGTAGCGCCTTGATCGTCGGACTGATCGTCCTCAGCCTCGTCGCCAAAGACATCGCTGTTTTGGAACGCAGACGTCTCAGGTTGGTTAGCGACTTCTTCGGTTGTCGACTTGGGAGTCTCGTTGAGCTCCGCAGTGGCTTCCTGCTCGGATATGACTTTGGGATCGGTCGTGGCGGCGATTTCGGTTTCGGCTTCTGCCGTTACCTCAATAGCGACTTCGATCTCTGCCTCGGGCTCGGGCTCCGGCACAGCTTCAGCCACGGGCTCGGGCTCGGGACGCTTAACGTGCTTGGGGCGCACGGCCTTGAGGTCCTTCTCGCCGCGCTTCTTCTTTTTGTAGGACTGCTTGGCGCCCTTGGTGGCCTTGGGCTTGTCCTCGCCCTTGGCAAGGGCGGCATCCCATGCCTCGTTGGCGATGACGGTGGCATACAGGCGACCGCCCTTAAAGACGGTCAGCTTAATGCAGTCATCGAGCTCCTCGAGCAGCCCGCGCGTGGACTCGAAGCCCAGGTCATAAGCGGCCATGTCGCCAGCGGCGAGTGCCTCTTCGACCTGCGTCATAAACGTTTGCTTGCCGCACCCAATCGCATCGCGCAGTAGGCGATACAGATAGATGTGGTTGCCCAGCGATAGCGTGGGCCTAACTATTGTCTTGCTCATGGCAAATCTCCTCTTTACACACGTAAAGCATCTTACCATCGCATAGCGTTCGCCATGGCGGCACCCAAGGCAAACGGGCGCGAACCGCTATCGATTCACGCCCGTTGTACAGGTTGCCTATCTGGGGATGCAGCGCCTAGTTGCCCGATGTCGTGCCTTGGCTTGAACTGTCAGATGTCGTACCCGATGTGGTGCCACTCGAATTGCTGTTGTTGCTGTCTGCTGTGCCCGTTCCCGACGTGGTGTCGCTCGTCTGGCTGCCCGTGTTCGGCTGCGAACCGTCAGCCGTTTGGCTTGAGTCGGTCGTGCCGGACGGCGTGCCACTGTTGGCCGTAGAGGAATCGGTGCCCTGCGATTGGTTTTGGGTGTTCGAGGACGAATCGGTAGAGGTAGAACTGTCTTGCGTGCCGTCCGCTTGTGCCTGCTGATCTTGCGACTGGGTGTTGTCATTTGCATCGCTCTCGGTCGTGCGCGACGAAAGGATTGGCTCGGGGCGCTCGCCCAGACCCTCGCCGGCGGTGGTGATAAGGATGGCGCCGGCGCAGACGATGACCGCGACGATGGCGATGGCGATTGAGAAGACGATGACCTTCTTTTGCGTCTGGCTGCGCTCTGCCGCCGCCTTGGCGCGTAGGCTGTCGGGAGCGACGCGCGCCGTGGTCGCGCGTCCCGCAATCTGGCGCATCTCCTGCGTAGTCGCGGCGCCACCCAGGTGCTCCTCGGCATTAAACTCAACGGGCTCATAGGCGCCGGCGGGGTAGTCGACGGCGGCGTGCGTACCTTTGATGGCTTCGGCGCTGGCAGAGATAAAGTGGCGGTAGACCTGCGATGACACAACGGTGATGACCGAGCTCACGGCGGCACCAATTACTGAACCAGCGATACCGATCTTGGAGGCAAGCGCGACGCTCGTGGCGGCAGCCGCGGCGCCGGCGATGATCTGGGGAATGGAAATGTCGTCAAACAGGCCCTTTTTGGGCGCGATGGCCATGGTCTGTCCGATGGAATGGTTCTCGTGCACGCCGTTGTTGAGCGATGCCGGCGTCATGACGCGCGTGCGCGGCGCGTCGGTGTACTTGGTTGTCATACGGGGTCCTCCCGGTGTAAATCTGCTTCGTTTCATGTAGCCATCAGGGTACCCACCAGATGTGAATCGTACGTGACATTTAACAGATACCATCAACTCATCAAGGGGGGCTTGCTGTCTTTGGTGCAATAGCTTGATGCTAAACTGGATTTACGATTGTGAGGTGGTTTACGTGATGTACCCGTATATGACATTCGAAGACGGTACCGAGGTCGTTCATTCTGACCTGATAACAGATGGGGATATCGAAAAGGCTATCGTGCATTTTGAACGACCGACGGCAGAGGGCTTCGACTCCGCTCGTTGTGAGTTGCCTTCCTGTTCGTGGACTGACTGGGAAGGGCATTTTACTCAGAGTGAAAAACGAGCTTTCGAAGAGTGTTTGAGCAAATCATTTAGATTAGTTCGAGTTTAGTTCGAATATAGAAGCCGAATGCGATGACCTAAAGCGTATGCATTTTTAGTATTAGATGCGTATGAAATGGAGGATGTGAATGGATGAGCTAATAGACTTTAAAAAACGATTTCTCAAGAATGGCGAGCTGGTTTCAATTCCAAAAAAGGAAAGCTATAAAAGAATCATGCTGCTATGGGCCGTCTCTTTCTTTGAATTAAATACAAGTTATACGGAGCTTCAGGTTAATCGTGTGCTGTCACAGCTCTATCCTGATTATGCCGTGTTGAGGCGGTACTTGGTTGATTATGGATTCTTATTAAGGGATGAGCGAGGCCTGAAATACGAGGTTAATCGTGATGTTCACGGTATTGAGAGCTAGCCGTCCGGTTCGGGTCCTATATATTGCTAGAGGGATAAGCGAAATAGGCAATTGGTGTGCGAATATTGCTTTGCCAATGCTGATTTACGAGGTAACTCACGATGTTTCTGCAACTGCTTTGATGGTCTGCTGCAGATTTGCCCCCCTCTCTGTTTTCAGTTGCGCTCGCGCAGCTGCCTCAGAAGATGGGTATCGGGACACTGCAGGCCATGAGATTGGCAGACTTAATTCGCGCGGGATTATTCGTTTGCTATATTTTTGTTGATAGTAAATGGAGTATGTTTGCTATTACGTGCGCGGTATCGCTTTGCCGAACGGTTGAAATGCCCTGCTTTTACTCGTTGTTAAGAGCCAATACGAATAGTATCAATCGCGACGTAATTAATAATTCGTTTGGGTTTCTGCAGAATTTGATGATGGTTCTGGGGCCAGTTGCCGGCGGTTTTGTTGTCGCTCAATTTGGGGCGGAGGCTGTTCTTGCATTAGACGCGCTTTCTTTTGCCGCGTCGTTCTGGTTGCTGCGAGATGTTCCGTCGGTTATCGAGGTTAATGATAAAGAGGGGATAAGCAAAAATGAAAAAAACAGGACTGCATTTAGTGATCTTAGCGCGAAGCACTTGGCAATTGGTTTCCTATTAATCGATATTTCTAGTGGCGTGGCATTCGGCTCTCTGAATTCTCTTTTGCCAGCTATTGCGCAATTGCAATTTGACTCGTCATCGATACAATACGGATTCCTTCAGAGTAGTCTTACAATCGGACTGTTGTTCGGAAATACAATATATGGTCGTTTAATTAGTGGTTCCGATTGCGTTAAATCATATTGTTTTGTGACGTATCTTGCGCTCGGTGCGTATCTGGCGTTTGGCTATCGCTATGCGTCTGGGATATCGTTTATTTTCCTTTTTATCGTCGGTGCCGGAAACGCCATTCAAGATGTGCTTCTCATAACATCGCTGCAGGATTTGGCGAGAGACGAATCTGAATCGATAAGCCTGTTTTCAATTAGGGAGTCTTTGCAATCGGTTGCTGTTGTTATTTCAACACTCCTTGTTTCGCTGTTCACGAGCATCGCGATGTTCTCAATTCTCGTTACAGGACTTGGTGTATTTTCAATTATGATGGTAGTTGTGTTTCAATTGAATTATTTGCGAAAGATGTGACGTTGATATGCCTAAAACGCTTTTAGTATTTCCCCCAGGATGGAGTCCAGTGGGGCCGTATCTTGCCTTGCCTGTTTTGAAGTCATATCTTCAAGAGGTTGAACAATATAAAGTTGACATCGTTGACTTAAACGTGGAATTTTACGATGACCTCCTATCTTTTAGACATGTCGAAGAGTGCTGTAAAAGGTATCGGGAATCAAAGGATTCGTTTAGTTCGAATGTTCAATTAACAATCGAGTTGATACAAAAGTCAGCACTTAATGTTGACGAGGCAAAAGATATTTTCAGATCGAAGAGATACTTTAATCTACAAGAAAGACAATATGCTGAAAACATTTTTAGAAATGCACTCTATATCATAAATCACGTCTCATATGGAGTTAAATACACGTTCAACTCCATAGATCTGCCCTATGATTATTATTCGACACCAGAAATAATGAAATCGCTTGCGGATACCTTGCATAATCCGTTTATTTCCTTCTATGAAACTGCCTTTCTTAAGCGTATTCAGAGGGAAAAAATCGAGTTTATTGGGATTTCGGTGAGCGGCTGTTTCCAATTGATTTCTGCAGTTACGTTAGCGAAACTGATTAAAGAAGAATGTCCATCTGTTAAACACGTCTCATTGGGCGGCAATTACATTACTCGTTAAGCAGATGACTGCATGAAAGAATGGCATCCCTTTTTTGAATACATTGATTCGATAATGATGTATGACGGCGAAGAGCCGCTTGCACGTCTTCTTGAGGCTCTTGACTCTGGTGATGACAATCTCGACTGTGTTCCAAACCTTTGCCATGCTAAAGGTGGAAAGATATATAAAAACCATCGGATTGAGCAAACATTTATCAACGATACAGTTCCCGATTTCGATGGCTTCGCCCTTTCTAAATACTTCATGCCTGAGTTAATATTGCCGGTTTATTCCTCTAGGCAGTGTTTTAATCATTGCGCCTTCTGCACCATTCCCGGTGCTACCGGTGGTTGTTACCGAAAGATGCCAATATCGAGAGTATTTGAAATAATGTGTCGGTTAAATGAAAAATACGGCACGAGAGTTTTCTCTTTTGTGGATGAAACATTCGAAGGCAAAAGAATGGAGCAACTCGCGGATGAAATAAACGCATCGGGAAAAACGTTTTTCTGGCATGGAGAAACGAGGTTCTCTCCAACCCTAAGTACAGACGTTTTCAACAAGATATACCAAAGTGGATGTAGGCAGATTCAGTTTGGCCTCGAGTCATACAACCAAAGAGTTCTTGATCTAATGAAGAAGAACACGAGAGTTGATTGGATTGATCGCAATATCCATGATTGTCTCAATGCGGGTATTCCTGTTCATCTATTCTTTATGATTGGCTTTCCGACCGAAACTAAAGAAGAGGCTCTGAACACCTTAGCTTATACAGAGAATGTTTTGAATTATTCAAAACAGGTATGTGGTGTTCCATATTCCACGAGAGGATTTACGAATTTTGGTCTCGTTATGGGGTCGGATGTTTGGAATCATCCCGATAAGTATGGTGTCTCTGTAATGCCGAAGTCCCAATATGAGGATTTGCGCCTCGAAGTGGATTATGTTTCAGGCACTGGTTTAACTTTAAATGAAGCAAAATCCTTATCTGATGAGCATCATATTGATTTTTATATGCAAGAAGTCATAAACGGTAGCGACACAATTGACTTGCCCCAGCGGCTTCATATTTCAGAGGTGACCTGGATCCTAGATTCTATTCACGCTGTCAGGTATAAGGGACATTTGACCAAAGTAAAGCGACGGCTGACTAGTCTAAATCCAGCTGATCGAATCTGGCTGGATTCCAAGACCTCTGTCGTGCTCGTTGAGCCATTTGCCTACTTCTATAATTCTGAATACCATCATGTCTATGCTGTTTCCCAGTTGGTATACCTTAAGTTGGCCCGTTTATTGGAGGCCGATTGTAGCATTTCTCTTATCCTTGATCAGGGCGATCTCGAGCTGACAAGGGCGATAGAAGAACTGTTGCATTATGGATTGCTGAATACAAATATCGATGCCGATTATGTAATGCACGATAATGGTTTTCAATTGGTTAAAAGTTCGTTTGTGAAAGAAGTCGGACGCTCAAAAGAGGGGTTAAGAGTACTGCTGAGTTGTGCCACCCATAGAATGTGTGCGGTTAATGATTTTTCGTTCGCTTTGCTTTCGTTGTTTGAAAAGCCGATTACTAAGAACGAGGTGAGCGACATTTTGAAAAAAGAGGGACTATCGGCAAGCGAGGAGCAATTAAACAAGTTGGTTGATAATTGCATGAAAGCAGATATACTACAATTGATTAGATAGAGGAGGTTTCTGCATGGACGTTATTAACAAAGATCTCTTGGAGCAACTGAAAGAGTTTCAGGAAGAGGGCGTCGTGGTAGAAGTGTTCGACTTTGAGGACTACATGGATAAATTCTGCCATTAGTTTCGGAATTTACTCGCCTCGCTTAAAGGAGAAGTCGATTATCGATTTCTCCTTTTTTAATTAAAGATATTATTGAAATACATGCTCTTAGCACAGGTTGGCCTCTCAGTAAACTGGGAGGTTGCTTTGGCTAGTTAGAGATATGTGAACGTTCGTTAGACTGAATCTCAGGGTAGAAGGGGCCTCCAGTGTCCAGATCAACAAGGCAATGCTGCGTTTCGGCTAATAAGAACGATGGCTTTTTGCGTGTGGCGGCGGCCTCGCCGCGGATTCGCGTGGCCGATGTCGAGGGCAATGCCGAGGTTGCGCTGGCGGCTGTTCGCGAGGCTACCGAGTGCGGCGTTCGCGCGCTGGTGCTGCCCGAGCTTAACTTGTGCGGCTATACCGCGGCCGATCTGTTCCATAACCGCACGCTGCTGCATGGCTGTGAGGCCGCTCTGGTGCACATCCTCGATGAAACCCGTGAGCTGCCGATCGTCTTTACCGTTGGCTTGCCCGTTGCGGTGGCTGAAAACATCTACAACTGCGCGGCCGTGTGCTGTGCGGGCGAGCTTTTGGGCCTTACGGCCAAGAAGTATCTGCCCAACTATGGCGAGTTCTATGAGCGCCGTTGGTTTGCTCCGGCGCCTGCGGATCCCGTGTGGGTTGAATTTGCCGGTCAGGGTCCGGTTCCGCTGGGTTCGGGGCTTGTCTACCGCTGCTGTGATGAGGGCGCCGAGGACCTGGTGCTGGGCGTTGAGGTCTGTGAGGACCTGTGGGTGCCGGCGCCCCCTTCGACCGAGATGGCGCTTGCCGGTGCGACGGTGATCCTCAACCCGTCGGCCTCGGACGAGATTATCGGTAAGGCGGATTACCGCCGCAGCCTCATTTCCAACCAGAGCGCGCGCCTGTACTGCGCCTATGCCTATGCGGACGCGAGTGAGGGCGAGTCCACGACCGATATGGTCTTTGCGGGCGAGAACCTCGTCTATGAAAACGGATCTAAGCTCGCCGCCACGAAGCTCCTCACCTGCGATATGGCGGTGGCCGATGTCGATCTTGACCGCCTGGTTGCCGAGCGCCGTCGCTCGACGACGTGGACGCGCGCGGACGATGCGCCGGAGGCCACGACCGTTGAGTTTTCGTTTGAGGGCGTGCTGGCCAAAGAGCCTGTCCTGCGCGATGCCTGCGATATCGACCGTGTCTTCCCCCGCGCGCCTTTTGTGCCGGCCGACCACGGCGACCTGGCCGAGCGTTGCGAGACCATCCTCGATCTACAAACCGCCGGCCTCAAGACCCGCCTTGCCCATACGGGTACCAAGGCTGCAGTCATCGGTCTTTCGGGCGGCCTGGACTCCACGCTGGCACTGCTTGTGACCGTGCGTGCCTTCGATGCGCTGGGGCTGCCGCGTACGGGTATCACGGCGGTCTCCATGCCAGGTTTTGGCACGACGCATCGCACCAAGTCGAATGCCGAGTCGCTCGCTCGCGACCTGGGTGTGAGCTTCCGCGAGGTTTCGATCCACGCGGCTGTGGAGCAGCACTTCAAGGACATTGAGCACGATTCGGCCGTGCAGGACGTGACCTACGAGAACAGCCAGGCCCGCGAGCGTACGCAGATTCTGATGGACCTGGCCAACCAGGCTGGCGGCTTTGTCATCGGTACCGGCGACCTGTCGGAGCTGGCGCTCGGCTGGGCTACCTATAACGGCGACCACATGAGCATGTACGCCGTCAACGCGAGCGTGCCCAAGACGCTTGTGCGCCATCTGGTGCGCTATGCGGCTGATGTCTTTGGCGGGCGTATTGCCGAGGTCTTGCTCGATATCCTCGATACGCCGGTGTCCCCCGAGCTTCTGCCGCCCACGGGCGATGGCGAGATCGCACAGAAGACCGAGGATTTGGTGGGCCCGTATGAGTTGCACGACTACTTCCTCTACTACCTGCTGCGTTTTGGCTTTGAGCCGGGCAAGATCTACCGCATGGCGCTCAAGAGTTTCGAGGGCGTCTACGACGTCAAGACCGTCCACACGTGGCTGCGTACGTTCTACCGTCGTTTCTTCGCCCAACAGTTTAAGCGCAGCTGCCTGCCCGATGGTCCCAAGGTGGGATCGGTGACGCTCAGCCCGCGCGGCGATTGGCGTATGCCGAGTGACGCCAGCTCGCGTTTGTGGCTTGCGCAGATCGACGCGCTCAATCCAATTGACTAAGGTTGGCCAAATTGAACCAATGCGGGGGTTGCAAGCGTTACACTTTTGCAATCTGATGGCCCGTATCGCGCGGCGCTCTTGTCGGAGCGCCGCGTTTTTTATATCGAAAGGTGGCACCATGCAGGCATCGCAGCGTCTCGACCGCTTTGGCGCGGAGGTCTTCGCCTCGCTCAACAACAAACTGCTCGCGCTGAAGGCTCAGGGCAAGACCATTTACAACATGAGCGTGGGCACGCCCGACTTTAAGCCGTACAATCACGTGGTCGAGGCACTCACGCAAGCAGCCCAAGATCCCGAGATGTGGAAGTATGCCCTGCGCGACCTGCCCGAGCTCAAGCAGGCTGTGTGCGATTACTATGAGCGCCGCTTTGGCGTTTCGGGCATTACACCGTCCATGGTGCAGTCGTGCAACGGCACGCAGGAGGGCGTGGGTCATTTGGGCCTGGCCCTGCTCGATCCGGGTGACACTATTTTGGTTCCCGATCCGTGCTACCCGGTCTTTGAGGCGGGCGCCAAGATCGCCGATGCCAAGCTCGAGTACTATCCGCTGATTGCCGAGCACAATTACCTGCCCTATGTGGCGGGTATCGATCCCGAGGTTGCCGATCGTGCCAAGTATATGATCGTGTCGCTGCCCGCCAACCCGGTGGGCTCGGTGGGCACGCCCGAGGTCTACGAGGAGATCATCGCTTTCGCCCGCGAGCACGACCTGCTCATCGTCCATGACAACGCGTACTCCGACATCGTGTTCGACGGCGAGCCGGGTGGCAGCTTCTTGCAGTATCCCGGTGCGCTCGAGGTGGGTGTGGAGTTCTTCTCGCTCTCCAAGTCGTTTAACGTCACCGGTGCCCGCATTGGCTTTTTGGTCGGTCGCGAGGACGTGGTCTCGGCCTTTGCCAAGCTGCGCAGCCAGATTGACTTCGGTATGTTCCTCCCGATCCAGAAGGCTGCTATCGCGTGCCTTAATGGCCCGCGCGATGAGGTCGAGGCACAGCGTCTGAAGTACCAGGAGCGCCGCGATGTCCTGTGCGACGGTCTTGAGGGCCTGGGCTGGGAGCGTCCCAACGCGCATGGCTCTATGTTTGTGTGGGCCAAGCTCCCCGGTGGCCGCACCGATTCGATGGCGTTTTGCGAGGAGCTCATGGAGAAGGCCGGCGTTGTGGTGACGCCGGGCGCGAGCTTTGGTCCTTCGGGCGAGGGACACGTGCGCATGGCGCTGGTCTTGCCGCCCGACCAGATCGCTTTGGCTGTCGAGGCCATTCGCGAGGCGGGCCTGTATTAGAAAGCTATTTCGCCTCGTCAATATATCGAAACCGATTTCGTGCAGTTATTTTACGAATCCTGCAAACAATTTCGGTAAACGGTCGATTTTTGGCTGCGAATAGGAGCATAATCAAAGTCCCGATTGGATGTATTGGGATTACGACAAGCCGCTCGGGTCGTTCCCGGGCGGCTTGTTTGTGGAGTGAGATGGGAGTTTCTAATGGTTAACGAGAAGAAGGTCGCTATTGTCGGCTGCGGTTTCGTCGGTTCGTCTTCGGCGTTCGCGCTGATGCAGAGCGGTCTGTTCTCCGAAATGGTCCTCATCGACGTGGACAAGAACCGCGCCGAGGGTGAGGCCCTGGATATCGCGCACGGCATGACGTTTGCCGAGCCGATGAAGATCTACGCCGGCGATTATTCCGATGTCGCCGACGCCGCCATGATTGTTGTCACCGCTGGCGCTGCCCAGAAGCCCGGTGAGACTCGCCTGGACCTGGTCAACAAGAACGTCAACATCTTTAAGTCCATTATTCCCGAGATTAAGAAGTCTGGCTTTGACGGTATTCTGCTCATCGTCTCCAACCCGGTCGATGTTCTGACCTACGCCGCCATCAAGATGTCCGGCTTGCCCGAGGGCCATGTCATCGGCTCCGGCACCGTTCTCGACACCGGCCGTTTGCAGCAGATGCTTGGTGCCCACGTCGAGGTTGATCCGCGCGATGTCCAGGCCTACGTCATGGGTGAGCACGGCGACTCCGAGTTTGTCGCTTGGTCCAGCGCTCAGGTTGCCGGCGTTCCGCTGAACACTTTCTGCGAGCTTCACGGCCACCTGGAGCACGAAGCCGCCGAGAAGCGTATCGCCGAGGACGTCAAGAACTCCGCCTACACCATCATTGAGAAGAAGCACGCCACCTACTATGGCGTCGCCATGGCCGTCAAGCGTATCTGCACCGCCGTCATGCGCGATGAGCAGACCGTTCTGCCCGTCTCCTCGCTCATGGTGGGCGAGTATGGCCTATCCGATCTTGCCATCTCCATGCCGACCGTCGTTGGCCGCGACGGCGTTGTCTGCCGCGTCCCCGTGCCGCTGGACGATGACGAGCAGCATGAGCTCACCGCCTCCGCCAAGGCCCTCAAGGACATCATCGACAGCGTCGACTTCTCCTGCTAAATCAAGCTCGCCAGAGCGAAAAGCTACAATGAAGGCGCCTGGGTCCACACGACCGGGGGTGCGGACAGAAAGTTGGACCGCGGGGCGGTCCGGACTGGAGGTTCGCATGTACAGCAGGGAGAAGGTCGAGCTCTTCCTCCTGGCGACGGAGGACGGCATGGGGCCGACCGCCG